>CAIQIQ010000070.1 GCA_903871935.1 uncultured Phycisphaerales bacterium | reverse complement strand
CAGGCACGGGATCGAGCTGTCGGTTGTGAAACTTCCAACCGCCAAGCGTGGATTCGTATTGCTGCCCAGGCGCTGGGTGGTGGAACGCTCGTTTGCCTGGCTGGCGCGGTTCCGTCGTCTGGCAAAGGACTATGAGCGTCTAGCATCCACCGTTGCCGGGCTGCACCTGGTCGCGTTCGCCTGTGTGCTCTTGAGCCGACTCCTCGGAGACATCACGTGAAGTGCATAACACGCTCTAGAACTTCCCGAAGAAATCTGTGATGTCAAAGTAGATCCTATCGCGCCCGCGCGGGTTGGCGTAATCGATCTGATCGTAGTGCCGGCCATTCTTCGAGATTAGCGCCTGGTTGCCTTTGACCCAGCCGGGATGGACTTTGCGGATCCACTGCGATTCCGCGGCCACGCCCTCGCTCTCGTTGGTCGCATTGCGGATGATCACGGCCGATGCCATCGAAGAGCCGTCGCCACCCTCGAAGACAATACGGCCGATCCGTAGCGGCGCTTGTGCGCGTTTGGTCGTCGGTTGAGTTGCAGGTACTGGCCGGGTTGCCGGGCCTGGCTCGGCCAGGACAGGCAGGGCGGGCAAGATAGTCAGGCACAAAGCGAGGATAAGGCAACGACGCATCACGAAACTCCTTTCCACTATCGCCCCCACACTCGATTGCACCAATCATGTACCCTCCAGAGCGTCTCCGAGCCGACGCAAGTATACCACTGATCTCTGCTGCAGCAGTGGAAAAGATATGAGGGACTCAGTCTCGCTTCAGGGGCAATACCAACCGCCAAGACGCCACGGGGCCAAGAACTCACGGTATTCGGTGTCTTCTGGGCGTCTTTGCGGCTTGGCGGTGAATTCCTTTCCGCCAGCAATCCGCATGCCTTTGCATACCAAAAATTCTGCGAATTTTGTTCGTCGAACGTAAACCCTTGTCAAACCTCAATCTCTCTTTATCGAATCTTGCAAGTACCCCCTTATTATGGGGGACGTGTTTTCTTCCCGCGTCCCTTAGCTCTCTGGCAAGTGAATAACCCGCGCCACCCAAAGCCCACCGACTCACGGTCGGTGGGCCTCCCGGGATTCCACCCACATCCCCCGGCCTTCCACGTACTACACATCACGTACTACGTTCCTCTCCCCGATGTCACACTTTGTCACCAAATGTCACACATTTTTTGGCTGCTCGATTGCCCACTCCTCACTCCATCACTCATCACTTATCGAAGCGATGACGGAGTTATCCACAATCAGACCGAACCTGCGCACCTCCTCCCCCATTTCCACCGTAACTCCCTGTGTTTACAGAGGTTGTCGCATACGGGGTACCCCGCTCCAGAACCTGCGCACCTGTCACTTATCCACAATCCCCTTCGTGCCTGCATGCCTCCGGTGCCTTGCCTGACCCCGTTGCCAATACTAGATTGCCCAGACTGTAGAGTTGGTCCTCACATGGCTTTCGTATGAGGTGAGTATGTCAATGTTCGTTGGTACAGGTCGGCAGATCATCAATCCTGAAATCGGGCACAATCTGGCTGGCTACGGCCCGGACTACCCCAATACCGGCGTCCATGACAATGTCTCTGTCACCGCCCTCTACCTCAACGATGGCTCGCGCAGCGCCCTTCTGCTGAGCTATGACCTGATCGGCCTCCTCCGGCCGACCCAAAAGCGCATTCGCCAGGCCATCACCCAAGCCACCGGGGTGCAAGACGTCTTCCTCCATTGCACGCACGTGCACTCAGCGCCCACTCCGATGGAAGGGCGCTTCGGTACGCAACCGGGGCCGGGATACCGACCCGACTACATGGAGCGGCTGCTCCAATGGTCGGTCGAGGCAGCCCAGCAGGCCAAGGCCAGCACCGAAGAGTGCCAACTCCGCTACAACTATGCCTATGTCGAAGAGAACATGAACCGACGCTACAGCTTCCCCGACCGCCGCTTCCTCTACATCCCTGACAACAAACAGCTCGCCGGAACGAGCCGCGAGTTCGTCGATCGCGAGTTGGGCATCATCGCCTTCCGCAAGAAGGGCACCCGCAACCGCTACAAGGCGCTGATCACCAACTACACCTGCCATCCGCTGAATGTCGGCAATTCATCCAACCTCGTAACGGCCGACTTTCAGGGCGTGATTCGCCGCGTCGTTGAGGACACCTTTGAAGGCTGCACCTGCTTGGCGACAACCGGCGCTGCCGGCGACAACCATCCTCTGATGCCCGAATCCGGTTTCGCCAGCGCGGAGGCGATGGGCACAACTCTGGGCCGACAGGCGATCTGCCGCGCCTACGACTCCATCGCGGCCGATTACGACAACCAACTCCGCCTGGCCTACCCGGAAGTGCAGGTTGCCATGAAAGACCCCGCCACCGTGCAAATGCTGCCCGAAACCGAAGCCCGTAAGCAGGAATTGCGCGCGATCAAGGAGTGGACCGTCGATGTCAGCCTGCTGGGCATCGGCCCGATACTGCTGAGCGGCTTCCCTGGCGAGCCGGTGGCCGAGCTGGGCGCGATGCTCAAGTGGTCCAGCCCATTCCTCAAGAGCTACGTCCTGTTCACCTCCACGGACCATGCCGGCTACTTGCCGACATACAACCAATTCTACTGGGGCGGTTACGAGCCCAACACCACACCCTTTGCCCGCGGCACCGGCGAGCGCCTCGTCGGCAAAGTCCTGGAGACGGCCAGAGAACTGGTGCGCGAGCAACCCCTGAACCTACCGGCATTGCCCGCCCTCGCCGTCGGCGGCCTGCCGCGATAGTTGTCACAGCCTATTTGCTGCCCGCCACTTTGCGCAGGTCCTTGACCGGAACCTGCGCTTCGATGGTATTGTTCTCCAGCGTCGCCGGCCCGGCCTGCTCCTCAAGGCAGACACCCATGACCTGATGGCGCTGTGCCTGTGGCCGAGTGTCGCGAATGGTGTTGTTGCGCAGGATCAGGTCCTGCGTTTCCCCACGCACGCGAATGCCTGCCGCATCGCTTTGTTTCCCGTTGTTCTCAATGATGTTCTCTTCCAGGCGATTCCGATGCCCCGCCATGCCCAATGCTTCATTCCTGAAGAAGATGCCATCTTGGCCATTGGAGACGACTTTGTTGGCGCGAAGCAGATTGTCGGAGTCCTTATGACCGATGGAGATGCCAAACCGGCCGTTGTTTTCAAGGGTGTTGTTCTCAAACAGTCCGTGTCGCACCCGCCAGCACAGGAACAGACCATCTTCGCTATTGCGTCGTGCGGTGCACCTGCGCACCACCGGCCGCTGCGATCCGCTGCCGGGGTGCAGTCCCAGTCCGGCATTGTCTTCCGCCAGTGCGTCCTGAACCACCACGTCATTGGATTGCTGGAAGCTGATCCCATCGCCATTAAAGTTCCTGGCAACGCAGCGTTCGATCGTGACGCCAAATCCCCGGTACAGGTAAATGCCCGCGCCCCGGCACCCATTGAGCGGGACATTGTTGATCTTATTACCGTCGATAATCAGGTCTTCCAGGTGCCCATTCTCTATCTCGCAGCCGCTGACCACCGGGAACACCGTCGCCGCCTTGGCTTCGTTGGCAACCAGATAGTCGGACAGCATCGAATGGTCCAGCGCAAAGGTATTCCCCGTTCGCCCGGTGATCCGGCCGACAACAGTATGGAAGCCGCCGGACTGATTGTCCCAGACAGCCACACCGGCCCCGACTTCAAACCCGGCCGGATTGACCACCGTGAACTGCTCCTCGCCATAGTCGCCGTCGATTCCCAAAGCGGATACGGCCGAAGGGGCCTTGCGCAAGATGGTCTTTCCCACCGTACCGCGAATCGTCACATTGGATCGCATGTGCAGGGAATCCTTCATCAGGTATTCCCCTGGGCCGATTTCCACGATGCCGCCGCCCAGGCCCGCGATATAATCCACCGCTGCCTGCAGGGCACGATTGTCATTGCCGACAATGTCGGCGTCTTCCCTGCCGACCTTGATGGTCGGTTGCACTTTCATCGCCGAATGCATCTTCTTCGGCAATTGCTGTTCTTCCGGCCGGGGAGAGAAATCGGTTGGGTCTTCACCGGCTGCTGCTGCAAATGCCGCCAATCCCAAGGTTCCCGCGATAATCGAAGCCATCATCCAAAACATAGTCATCTCCTGGGTTGATCTTGCGCGTAAGGTGGACTGTTGGCGGTGCGAAGTCAATGGCGATGCCATCGGTCCAAACGACATGGGCTCCGATCCATATCCTGTGCAGGTGTCATAGGGCTGTGCCATCTGAGCAGGCCCATGCGGCAGCCACAACCACTTCATCACAGGTCGTTGCTATCGGTGGTTGCCCGACTTCGATTATGGGAATGCGAAATCGAGAACGCGAAAACGCGCCTTTCTGCAGTCCATCTGGTACACTCAGATGCCGAGGCGGGCGCAGGCGTTTTGTGGTGTCGCCGCACGCATCGAGGAGCTGAAATGACGGGTGTTGTTCACAGCGACAGAATACGCCAGCGCGGCGGTGTGCGGATAGAGTACATCGTGGCTGCGGTTGTCAGTGTGGCATTGCTTGTCGCCATGACCGCAGTGCTGCTGTCGGTCTCTGATCGAAAAGCCAAACGCGAACTGGTGCGCCAGCCAAACACAAACGCGCCCACAGGTCGGCGATCCGGACCTGGTGAGACCTCATCCAGCGCAACCGGGCCAGCTTCTCTTTCGAGCACGCCACAGTCGCCGGTGGTAGTGACGATGACGCCGTCGCCGACTCCCGCGAACACTCCAGACACGCCGGTGGTAGTCACGGTGACGCCGCAGTCAGTTCCCGCGAATACTCCTGATGTGCCGGCGGTCGTGGCAGGCACTCCGCAGCCCGTGCCGGCGGCGGACACTGGGGCGGAGATCGCGGCTGATCCCCTGGATACGCTCAAGATCGGTAGCCGCCCGCAGGGCAACAACTGGAGCTTCGGTTTTGAGGGCGGCATCGTTTCCGTGCAGCAGTCACCCCAGGAAAGTACCCGCTGCCTGCGTCTGCTTGATACCAATCCACGTGCAACGGTTTGGGCCATGCGTAAGTTCCCCAGCCAGTCGCAGCAGGTCGGCTTTGAGTGCCGCTTGCGCATTGGCCAGGTTGCTGACGGCTATGCCCTGGCAATCCTCGGCGGTGACAAGCCGGCCGTGCTGTTGCTCACTCGCGGCGGCGAATTGGGATGCGAGGTCGGCAATGGTGAATGGCACGCTCTGCAGCGATACGAAGCCAAGATCTGGTACACCATTCGTATTTCGGCGGATGTAAAAGGCAAGACGTTCAACGTGTACATCGACGGTGTGCAGCGCGGCGAGAAACTGAAGTTCAGCACCGCCGTTCCGTCGGTTGATGCCTGGCAGGTGGAGACGCCCGGCAAGACGGCCGGAACACTCTACCTGAACTCGATGAAAGTGACTGAACGTTAGGCTCTGCTGCGAATCTTCTCCTCCGTGAATCGGCGCGCCGCTTGAACCAGCACCTGGAGATTGCGGTTCGGGGTCGTCAGGGGCACCGCGCATTCTGGGGCAAGAATATCGATGCCTCCCTCCATCGCGCTGCGGCACGCCAGCATTACCTCTTCGGGATCGGTGCTTAACAGGGTCGTCGGGTTGTTGATGTTGCCCATCAGGCGCATATGTCCGTCGGCAGCTTGCCGTGCAATGGCAAGATTGACTTGCGATTCAAGGTGGTAACAGGCGATTCCCGTACGGGCAAACAGGTGCACGCGGTCGGTCGTATTCCCGCAGCAGTGCAGAACCACCGGCCCGCCGAACTGGGGAACAATCTGTTGATGGATGGGCAGCAGCAACTGCTCATACGCATCCGGTGACACCATTCCGCCTGTGGCGTGATCCGCCAGACAGATGATATCGGCCCCGGCTTGCATCTGTGCCTGTGCAAAAGCGACGGGAACAACTTTCAGTGCCTCCAGGCAGCGACTGGCACGATCAGCATCGTCGATAGTGGCGATCAGGAACTCCTCAATCCCCACCATGTGGTACGCCAGCGACCATGGTCCCATGACCTTGCCGACGATGACCACCTGGTCGCCCAGTCGTTTGCGCAGCAGGGAGATCGCCTGCAGGACCGTCTGGATGGCCGCCGTTTCCATCCAGCCGTCGGGAAGGGCAAACTCCCGCGCGCCTGCAAACGGGTGGGTGAGGGCGGCGGGCATCATGTCTTTCTTGCCCCAGTTCACCTCGCAGCCCAGCGCCGCCGCTTCCTGCGTCACGCTGAACACGGGCATAACCGTATCAAACCCCAGGATCTCATGTCCGCCGGCCGCCAGTGCGGCCATGCACTGGGCATCAGAATGCGCCTGCGGGAACCAGGCATTGGTCGCCGCCATCAGGTCCAGCGTGACATTGGAGACCACATTGCCAACCGGCATCCGGTCTGGCTCTCCGCCCAACAGTGCCGTGAGAAAACGGAGCCTGGGTGACCAGGACCCGGCCAATTCAGTCGTCTGCCCGCTTCGCCACATGCTTCACCTCTTTTAGGTAATGCCCCTTAACTAATGATCCGATCATGATATGCCCCCGACTCCGCGCGTCAAAAGCACTCAGGCAGGGGAACGACCCACGTTCGGCTCTCTTCGATTTGAGCTTTTCTTCGCCTCCGCATATCACTCACCTCCCATGCAGACCTGGATCAACATCTTCCTGAAGTTCTTCTTCCTGCTGACTCCGTTTTTTGTCATATCGATCTTCCTGGCCATGACCGGTGGCTGGGATGCCAGACCCCGCCGCGCCTTGGCGGTGCGCGTGACGATCGCGGTTCTGTTTACCTGCACGGCGCTATTCCTTTTCGGCGGCTATGTCTTTGCCATCTTTGGCATCACCCTTGATGCCTTCCGCGTTGGAGCGGGCGCGCTGTTGTTTCTCTCCGGGTTGTCGCTGACGCGCGGCGAGATCGTCGCTCCGGCCGAGGACGCCGGCGGCATTGCGGTTGTTCCCCTGGCAATCCCTGTCACCGTCGGGCCGGCCACCACCGGCGCCTTGCTGGTCATGAGTGGCGAATTGGGCTCGCCAAGTGAAAAGATCGTCGCCGGCAGCGCCATGCTCAGCGCAGCGGTCGTGGTTGGGGTGATGTTGATGACGTCGGGCGCACTGGAGCGCCGGCTGGGGCGCACCGGTTTGGGCATCCTGTCGAAACTCACGGGTTTGATCCTGGTATCCATGGCAGCACAGATGATCTTCACCGGCGCCCGCAATCTGCTGGCGCATAGCGCGTGATCGCTGCACGTGGAATCCTGGTGTTTTGAAAACAGTACATTGACCGTATCATTTGGCTTGTATCCCGAACTGTGAAACAGGAGCAGCAGCATGAAAGTGACCATCATCGGTGCCGGCAGTTATATCTGGAGTTTTGGCTTCTCGCGGCAATTGATCGATTCGAAGGCGATCAAAGGCCTTGAGCTGACGCTGATGGACATCAGTGTCCCGGACCTGAACCGCACCGCCGAGATCATTGAGAAGTACAACACATCGCACGGATCGCCGGCCGTCATCAAACGCAGCGGCGATCTGAATGCGGCCGTAAAGGGCGCCGACTTCGTGGTCGTTTGCATCTCCACCGGCGGACTGGATGCGATGGAGCACGACCTCGCCGTGCCGGCCCGCTATGGGATTTTCCACACGGTGGGCGATACCGTTGGCCCGGGCGGCCTGCTCCGCGCAGTTCGGAACATCCCCGTCTTCGCCAGGATCGGCAAGGCGATGCAGAAGTATTGCCCCAACGCCTGGCTGATCAACGTCTCTAATCCCCTTACCGTCCTGACACGAACACCTCACAAGCTCTATGGCATCAAGACTATCGGCATGTGCCCGGGCGTTGACGAGCAGGCCAAGCTGCTCTGCCGCATCGCCGGATTCGCCAATGACGCCCGCATTGACTTTACCGTTGCCGGAATCGATCACGGCTCCTGGTTCACATCACTGATGGCCGATGGCAAGGATGTCCTGGCGATCCTGAAGAAGCAGGGCTATTACCGCAGTGATGGCAAGCTTCCCAAGACGGTTAAAGGGCATGATCCGCTGGCCGAGGATTCCGGCAGCATCGCGGTCTTTGCGCTTTGGCGGGAACTGGGATACATGCCGGCGCTCAACGATCGTCACCAGACGGAAAACTTCCCCTGGTTCCTTCCCCGCAGCAGCTCGGCCGATATCCCCTATCGCATCAAGCGGACCAGCATTCAGGACCGCCGAAACTGGCGCAAAGGGCGCATCAAGCTGTACTCCAATCCGGGTTCGGCCCTGGAGAAACTCAGCGCTGGCCATGGCGACGACCCGGTTGTCGAGGTCATCGAATCGCTGGCCGGCTTCCGCTCGCTGACCTACAGCGTCAACTACCGCAACGTCGGCCAGACGCCGCAACTTCCACCCGATGCCGTGGTGGAGACCCGCGCCCGCTTTGATGCTGCGGGTGTGCATCCGTTTGCCTCGCCGCTTCCGCCGATCCCGACCATCACCGTCCTGCCGCACGTCATCCGCCAGGAAACGATCATCGATATCGCACTCAATGGAACCTTCGACGAGCTGGTGGCTCTGGTCTTGACTGATCCCCTGTGCAGCAGGCTGGAACTGCCCCAGTGCCGCCGCATGGTGCGGGAAATGCTCCAGGCCAATAAGCACCTGATACCCAACCGTAAACTGTTGAAGTTCAATTAGTCTCTAGACCTTGTAATTCAGGACCGTGTCGCGCAAGGCCATAAAGTTGACTAGCGGCACCGAATTGGCGATCTCGGAATCCGAGCCGACCAGCAACTGGCCCTCGGTGTCCTCGATCGCGCGCACCACCGCATCGCGAACGATTTGCGGCGTGCCGATTGCCAGCACGTCGACAACCGGGATGCCGCCGATCAGCACCAGTTTCGAGTGCCGTCGATGCAGGTCCGCCATGTTCATGCCCGAGGCGGTCTCGATCGGGTTCAGGGCATCAATACCGGCCGCCACCAGGTCGTCCACTACCGCGTTGACGTTGCCGTCAGAGTGGAAAATCACGCGCTTGCCTCGCTTCTTGATGGCCGAAAGGATCCGAGCCAGGCGAGGGAAATACTCCCGGCGCATCCACTCGGGCGGGAGGATCGTGCCGGACTTGAACGCCAGGTCGTCCAGAAACATGACCGCCGGAAAAGGATCATCCTCCGGCAAGCACTGGGCCCACGTGCACCCATAGATCGTCCAGTGTTCCAGAATCTCGCTGAAGATCTCGGGCATGTCCGCCAGGTAGTAGCTGAACGTTTCCAGCCCCAGGGCGGTGTAGCATCCCATTAGCAGCGAGCAGGGGCCATCCAAAGGAAGAAACAGCGATGAGCCGACACGATTGAACAGATCCCGCGTGGCTCGATATGACTCATTCTTCGTGAAATCGATCGGGGCATCCGCCGGCGCTGCGGCGAATTCCCGTCGCTGTGAGGCCGCATATTCCTCCACCGAGGGATACCGGCGATTGGATTTCCACGATGTCCAACGCGTTATTTTGACCTCAATGCCGTAGACGTTGGTGTATTCCTTGGGCACGCGCGGTGAGAAGCCCGTGCCATGGGTGGCATCCACGGCTTCCATGACGGCATGCAACGCACCGGTCTCATCTCCCGGTTCCACCGCACTGCCGTGAAAACGAGTCAGCACCGCATCGTTGTGCAGCATATCAAAGAACGGAATCCGATCCGGCTTTTCTCCGGCCAGAACCGCCTGCACTCGATTGAATGATCCCTGCATGTCAAACCCGCCTTTCTCCAAGCCGTACCACTTCTCGGCAATAGTGTTCGACCGCGCCTAACTCCACCTCGGACGTCATATACGTTGTTCCTGCGATAAACGCGCCGTCTGTGCCGGCGCCGCGGATCTGCCGCTCCACCTCGCGGGTGATGTTTGCTCGCCGGTCATTGATGAAATCGAGTTCCCAGTTCCATCCGGTGATGCACAGGTCGTTGCCGATGCGCTTTCGCACTTCCACCGGATCGGAGCAGTAGCCGCGGCGGTCTTGTTCGATGACCAGTGCGTCGATGCCCAACTCAACGAAGTAGTCCAGTAGCGGCATGCAATCGCCCAGGAACCAGAACATGGTCTGCAGGCCACACTGCCTGGCGGCGTTCACCTGGTACTGGTGCCCGGCGAAAGCGATCTCGCGCCAGAGTTTCGGGGAGATCATGTCCGCCCCTTCGAGGTACCCGCCGATCCAGGCGCAGTCGACGCCTTTCTGGGCCGCGGCCATGATGGGTACGGATCGGCGGATGGCCATCGCTTCCACGACCTTGCGCACCAGCGCTGGATTCTCGTGCATAGCCAGCATGCCGCGCTCAAAACCACCTAGCGCTTCGATGGACGCCGGGACGATGGCATGGGCGGCCACGGAGATGTAAGCGCGGTCGCCCAGGTCGCGGCGGAGGAATTCCATCGGCTCATAGACTCCCGCCTCCAGCAATGACTGCGCCGTCGGCACCGGTCCGAGAATGCGTTCGATATCTGCTTCGCAGATAATGTACTGGTCGTATTCGGATTGCGAGGTGGGTTTGGCCGCGCTCTCTGCGTGCCACACTGCGGCGGTCTTGCGCATCTGGATGGGTTCTCGCTTACCCGTTTGCGTCCATTCCAGACACGGCCGACCCTCCACCATCACCACGCGTCGGGAAGCGGCGTTCTTGTGGCTCACGCCCGTCCAGCAGTAGATGAAATCACTCTCCGGAAAGCGCAAGTGCGCCCGTTTATGGATCTCCGCTCGCGCGGCGTTGTCACCATACTCATACTCCCACAGCGGCCGGCCGGCGGCCTTGCAGTAGAAGTCGAAGTCGGCAACCATCGCCACCGGAATGCGATCGGCCTTCCCTCCAGCGACTGTGGTACGCATGCGTTCTCGTGATGTCATGTGTGTTCCTCTGCATTGTGCTGAGATCTCACTTCGGTGCAGTCTGGGTGGGGGCAAAGTGCGCCGGGCCCGAGCCCCAGCCACGGCGGAGTGATTCGATCCTCGCAAGCCGCCGGCACCATTCGAGGTTCGTCATCCAGCGCGTGGGCTTTGTTACCTCGGGCAGAGAACGCAGCGCAGCCTCCATCGCCGTTTCGGAAGTGCCCCGCGCCTTCATCCTTTCCACCTCGGCCGCTGCAACGCTGAAGTCCGCGAACTCCCGCAATGCGTGCGTCTGCACCACGATTTCCTGAGCATACTCATCGGGCGAAATTGGCATGGGAAAGGCCGGTGCGAAATCGGGCGCCACCCTGATCCGATGTGCCGCGGCCCCGGCCTTGTGCGCGCGGGATGCGTCCAGGGCCTCATCGCCGTACTTCTGCGGCCACATCGGACGCAGTGCCTCAATCGTCTGCAGCGCAAACTGGGCATCGTCGGCATTGTTTTCTCCCAATGCCCCGATAAGGAACTGTCGCTGTGCAGCCACCGGATCGGCTTGGCGATCCAGCATCAGTTGCGCGCAGACGTACAGCGAGTCCATGTTCAGGATGTGGTTGTTATTGTCGATGCTCTGCCACGCGAAGAGTTCGGGCGCATCGGCAGGCAGCGCGGCGAAGAACTCTTTTAGAGCCCGCGTCCGGCCGAACATCGACGGCATGATCTCGTTGTTGACGCAGTACCACGTCCACATCCCCGCCCGCCGGCCGCTGGCGACGATGTCCCGCACATCCTTCTCGTCAAAGACGCGGTGCTCTGCGTGCACACAGAGCACCACATCATCAGGAAGAATGCCACCCCTTGCGATCGTCTCGACACCTTTGTAGCCGGGCCATTTGCCGAATGTGGGGCTCGTCAGCATCCATAGCGAGAACGAGGACTCGATGCGCGGATTGAGCCTGCGGAAGCGGTTTAGCAGATCGACGTGGATGCGCTGCGCTGTTTCGATGGTGCATCCATTGCGATTGCAGCCGCCCGGATCTCCCCAGTGCGTGATGAAGTGGTCGAAGTGCGGCGCATGGCGAATCTGGTGCTCCCAGTATTGTTCGAGTATCTCGCGCTCCGCAGGATCGTTGGGGCACTGTGCCCAGTAGAGCCGACCCGTGCGGTAGTCGAAGGGCGCGTTGCCCCAGAAGAAGATCGAGGCGCGCATGCCGATGGACCGCGCGTAATCGCCCAGCGCGTCAACCTTGGCCGGCCAGTCGCGACACTGGGCCGTCCACCCATCCTGCCCGGCCTTCGGCCAGCGACCCCCATCCTGTCCCCACCCGGCATCGAGGTAGCTCTCCCAGCAGTCCGTGAACTGGATGGAGTTGTAGCCGAAGGCCTTGAGCATGTCGCAATACCGCTTGAGCTTTGGCAGGTCCCAGTTCTCCGGCGAATAGCGTGCGAAGATCTCGGGCGTAACGCTTTGTGTTTCATCGCCCAGCGGGCTGATCATCTGCTCCATGGGCACGGTGGATGAGTCGCCCATCATCACTTCACGGGTGCGAATGAGCGGTTGAATGGTCGGCATCATTGTTCCATTGGTCTTTAGTCGGGTGCGGCTATTCTTGTCCCTGGTACAAGCAGATGCAACGGCTCTCTCTTTCGCCAACACTCCGAATCATTACGATACTCCGCCATGACCAAACTCATGATCGTCGCGGCAATCGCCATCATCTCGGCCGGATGCAACTCGCATTCAGTCTCCAAAGTGTCGTCCCGCGTTCCGCTTCGCATCATGTCGTTCAACCTCCGCACCAGCGGCGCAACGAACGACGGCGTCAACGTGTGGCCCAACCGCAAGGAGCTTTGTCTTGCGACGATCCGCGCCTTCGCCCCGGATTTCCTGGGAACCCAGGAGGTCATGGCCGACCAGCATGCCGCCCTGGCGACACTCCCCGATATGCAGATGGTGGGCGTCCCCCGTGAGGATGGCATCAGCAAGGGCGAGTGGTCAGCCCTGCTCTTCCGCACCAGCCGGTTCGAACTTTTAAGCAGCGGAACATTCTGGCTCTCCGAGACGCCCGAGGTCATCGGCAGCAAGTCATGGGATACTGCCCTGACGCGGATCTGCACCTGGGCCAAATTGCGCGAGCGATCTACCGGCCGGGAGATCCTCTGCGCCAACACCCACTTCGACCATCGCGGGGTACTCGCGCGCGAGAACTCTGCAAAACTTCTGGCCGCCCGGCTTCCGCAACTGGCTGGGGGCCTCCCGATCATCCTGATCGGCGACTTCAACTCCACGGAAACGACCTACGCCTACCAGGTCTTGACCAAATCCTTCGCCGACAGCTACCGCGACCTTCATCCCCAGATCTCGCCGGATGAGGCGACGTTCCATGCATTTACCGGCAGAATGGCCGGCTCGCGCATCGACTTCATCCTGCACACGCCGCAATTGCGGGCCACCGACGCCCAGATCCTCCGCACGCCGCCCACCAACGGCGTCTTCCCCTCCGACCACTACCCCATCACCGCGATCCTGCGCTGGTGATAGCGCTGTCGAGTTTGCCCCAGCGTTACCGAGTGCCGTGTCCGCGTGCATGGAATCCGCCCTCTATGCGTGGTACAGTTATGGCGTTGGAACAGACGGGAAAGGGTGATTCATGACAGTCACGAATCTCAAGGTCGCTGGCAGGCAGTTTGTGGTCATCCCTGCATCGGATTTCCGTCACCTGCAGCGCAAGGCCGCCCGGTTGGATCTACTGGCCGCCGCCGATGCCGCGGATGCGGCGAAGGCACGCCGTGCCGTGGGGCGCTACCGTGCGGGCAGGAGTAAGGCGATTCCCCTGGCGCAGCTCAAAGCCGAACTTGGAATCGACTGATGAGCTATCGCATCGAGATCGAACCACCTGCCCGCCGCGCGATGAGCAAACTTCCGCGTCAGGTAGCCACGCGAATCATCCGACGTCTCGAAGCTTTGGCCGAGAATCCGCGTGGCATGGGCGCGGTGAAACTCTCCGGGCACAACGCCTATCGCATACGGGTTGGAGATTACCGCATCATCTACGCGGTTCTGGATGATCGGATGCTCATCCTGATTGTTGATGTCGGCCATCGCCGCGACATCTATCGCGGATGGTGAGAGTGGAAGGCGACGGCGGGCATGCTGAAGACCCTCGCTCAATCGCCGTGCGCGAATTCCCTGAACTGCATCAGATCAACGCCGGGCAAGGCGGCCAGCATGTACAGTCGTCCCTGCAAAAGTCCCGGTGAATGCGCCTTAAGCGTCACCGTGCCCGGGAACCCATTGGGTCGCCAGAGAATCCGCGTCATCCCCGCTACCGTGTGCCAGCTCGTGCCGGTCCCGAAGGGTGACCAGGTCTGCGTCGCCAGCTTACCCGGGCCGAAATGCGAGAAGGTCACCGGGATGGCCGCATCGGGCACCAGGTGTCCGTTGCGGTCGAGCACGCGCAGAGTGATCTCTGCGTGAGCGTCGAAGTCGTCGTACCGGATCTCACTGGCGGAACTCGTCAGCTCCAGGATATGGGGCTTGCCGGCCGTTTGCAGTTCCTGGACGACCGGCTCCAGGCCATCAAAATGGGCGATCGCCTTGAGCACGCCCGGTTCATAGGCGGTCTCAAAGCGGAAGGGGGGATGCTTCAGACGCTGGCCTTGCCGGGCATCCTGCGAGCCAATCAGCCGACCGTTGAGAAATAGCTCCACCTTTCGGGCGTTGGAATAGATCCGCACCTGCCGGCTCTTGCCCTCCTCGCCCGGCCAGGTCCAGTGCCCGCAGATGTGCGCCATCGGCGCTGCGTTCCACTGGCTCTGGTGGAAGTAATAGGCATCCTTCGGGATCCGCCAGATGTCCGCCACCCCGGATCCCACCACCCGCGGCATGATGTGGTCGTAGGTCTCGCCGTGGTAGTCGAGCATGTGCCAGATCGCTCCGCCGCAGTACCAGGGCACCTCGTTGATCCGGCCGAGGTAATCCTCATGCCGGTCGCAGCCCATCTCCTCGCTGTGCTCCCCGCCGCCGAAGATTCCGCGGCCGTAGTGGCCGATGTTGTACTCGGTGTCCATGATCGCCAGACCGGGCGAGCGCTTGTGTTCGCGGTGCGCCTGCGTCCCTTCCACATCGGTCTGTTCCGAGCCGCGCAGCCCGTAGCCGGCCACATCAAATAGCTCGGCGATCGCCTTGCCCCGCGGCGCGTGCATGCAGATCGGCCGAGTCGGATCCAGCGCCTTGTACCGCTGCGCGCAGGCTTTGGCGACGCTGTAAGAGACGTCCGGCGGAGCATTGACCTCGCCCGCCAGGCCCCACAGGATGATGCTGGGATGATTGAAGTGATGCATCACCGTCTCCTCCAGGCGCTGCACGATGTTGGCGGTGTAGGCCTTGAGGTTGCCGATCTCCTTCATCACCGGCATTTCTTCCAGAACCATGATCCCCAACTCATCGCAGGCGCGCAGAACCTCATCATGGTGGGGATAGTGCGAGGTGCGGAGGAAGTTAACGCCCATCTGGCGGATGAACTCCATGTCGCGCCGATGCCGCGAGCGCGGCAGGGCATTGCCCAAACCCGGATACACCTGATGCCAGTTCACCCCCTGGAGCTTGCGCGTCACACCGTTGAGACTGAATCCCTTATCAGGATCGAACTTGTACCACCGGAACCCCACAGGGATCACCCGCTCATCACAGATGCGCTTCCCCACCACCAGCTTCACCGCCAACGTGTACAGGTAAGGATCTTCCGGCGACCACAGCCGCGGCTGGAAAACTGACGGCCCGCCGATGCGGCCAGCGCCCTTCTTGATCTTGCTCGCGCAGGCACCGACAAACTCCCCGTCCGCATCCCGCAACTCAACCTGCACCTCCGCATCCACCTTGGCGCTAATCGCGACGTCCAACTCAACGGCGGGCTTTTCTTCCTCCAATCCTCTGCAGATGAAATGGGTCCTGGTGAAATACGGCTTCTCGGTGATGATCAGCTTCACATCCCGGTACAACCCGCCGTACCACTGGATATCAGTCTTGACCGTCGGCGCGACATCCGGGTCGTAGAGATTATCCACGCGAATGACCAGCACGTTGGCCTTCTGGCCCCACACCAGCTTGCTGGTGATATCAAATTCGAAGCTCTCGTATCCACCCCTATGCTCGCCCACTTTCTTGCCATTCACCCAGATGATGCTGTGTTGGCCGGCCGCGCCGATGCGCAGGCGCACCGCCTTGCCACGATACTTCGCGGCGATCTGGAATTGCTTGCGATACCAGCCGATCCCGCGCCAATAACCCGGACCGACATCCTCAGTGTCATTGGCGTTCCACGTGTGTGGCAGATTGATCCGTTCCCACGAGCTATCGTCACAGGCAACCTTCACGGCCGTCTTGAATCGTGGTTCCACCTCCGCCCCCAGCGAGCCATCGCGCTCAAACGACCCCAACCCGACGCGGCCATTCTCCTGCCGCGCAAATCGCCACTTGCGGCTCAGATCGATCTCCTGGTGGGATCCATCCAGATGGTCAATCCGGTCCACTTCGCGGTCTGCTTCGGTATAGAAGTGCTCCAGCAACTCGTCAAACTTGCTCTGTTCCATTCCTGGTGCCTCGTTGGTCAATGTGGTTGGGTCGCGGGATTCCTGACCGCCTTCTTCGCCACGTGTGATTATCCGTCGTTCCTTATCCCCCGCAAGCCATCGCGGTTTCGCCCAAAGACCAGAGCCAGCGAAACTTTTCTATCGACCATTCTCCTTCAGTGCCGCATCTTACGGTGCCGCGTCTTGCGCTCAATGTCTGATCGGCTTTGACGCAGCGGCCAACTCCCGACACAATTTCACCGACGTTCGTTGCCCCGGCCTTCTTGAAAAGTGCAGATCCAATATGAAACACACCCTGAGCATCGTCTTCGTTGCTGCAATCCTTGGGCTGATCCGCGCCCTGCCGGCCGCCGAAACGGTGCGCCTGCCGGCCACCGCTGACATCTGGCTCTCGGACGCCAATGGCAGCGAACGTGCCAGCAGCTCCGGCAAGGCGGACCGGCTAAAGCTCAAAGTGATCCAGGAAATGGCGGCCATCCGCTTCGACGTCGCTCGCGCCCGCGGTCGGGAAGTACTCGGCGCACGCCTGTTCCTCCGCCGCGCCGGCGACGACATGCTGCGCTACATCCGCCTTTCCACCGTGAACCAGGACTGGGTCGAAGGCAATACGGCCCAGGCCTATGGCAAGGCCGACGGCGCCACCTATCAGTTCGCCGATGCGGCCACGAAAAAGCCATGGTCCTGGCCGGGGTCGGAGTTCTGCGATGTCGTGATGTCCTGCGGCCAAACCATTGACGCGTACGCCGAGCGGAAGGAACTCAAGGATGGCTGGATCTCAGTCGACGTCGCCCCAGCCCTGATCTATGCTCTGGTGGCCGGCGACAGCGATGGCCTGTGCGTCATGGATGGCGGTACGATCTTGCTGCACAACAACTTCGTCTACAGTTGCCAGTCCAAGGGCAACGAACCCTACCTCGAAGTCGACCTTGGCGCAGGACTGGCCAAAGCACCCGCAGCGCCGCAGTTTACTGCCGAACCCGCCCCCCAGCGTGCCTCGCTCACCGGCGGCGCGATCAAACTCACCTTCGCCCAGACCACCGACGCCATCTGCTGGAAAATCAAACTCGACGGCAATCCCCTCGATCGCTGGCAGGTGCATCACCCCAACGCCAAAGGCGCAACCACCTTCTACCTGACCGACCTGAAGCCCGGCGCTGCCGTGCAACTCGAAGCAGTCGCCATCGGCCGCGGCGGCGCAGCATCAGCGCCAACCACCGTCCGCGCGAACACATCTCCCTCGCTGCCTCATCCTCCAGCGCTGGCGAAATTGGACGCGCCCAAGGCCGCCGGCTCGCCTCCGGAAATCGCGGGCAAGCTGCGCGTATTCGCGTACCCATCCATGGTAAAGATCGGCCCAGACCGCGCTGAAGCGACGTTCGGCGAGGAAAAGACGCAAGCCCCCATCGCCCAGTGCAACGCCGTCTGGAACGGCAAAGAGATCCTGCTCCACGGCGGCCGTGGCGAGTACGTCTCGTTCCAGTTGTGCCTGGAGAATCTCGGCCCTGCCGCCCTGAATGGTCTGGCGATCGCCCCCGAGGAACTGACCGGCCCAGGCGGCGCAAAGATCGCTTCGGACAACATCGAGCTCTACAAGAACTGGTACGCCAAGAACCACGCCGGTCGCTGGCAGTCAGCCTATGCCGTGCCGCTAAAGACCGGCACCGCCCTCGCCATTCCCGACCCCGCGCGCCTCGGCAAGGCGGGGTTTGATCAGCAAACCAACCAGAGTATCACCGTCGATCTGTACGTACCCAAGGACGCCAAACCCGGCGACTACGCTGGAGCCATTGCCATCACTTTGGGCACCGACTCGATTCATCTGCCTATCAAGCTCTCCGTCGGCGCTTTTGGAATCCCGAACACCCTGAGTTTCTGGCCGGAACTCAACGGCTACAGGTATCCGAAGAACGCGATCGACTACTATCGCCTCGCCCACAAATACCGCTGCGTACTCAATACGCTCGCTCCCGCCCCCAGGCTCCAGGGCAAAGGCAAAGACATCCAGGTTCTATGGGACACCTACGACACCGAGATCGGCCCGCTCCTCAGCGGCGAAGCATTCAAGGACAATCGCCGCCCCGGCGTGCCGCTTGAATGTATGTACTTGCCCTTCGCCGACGGTTGGCCGACCCAATTGACGAAGGAGACCTACCGCTATGACGGCCCATGGTATCGGACAACTAGCGGCGCCAAAGACTACCAGGAAGGCCTCAAAGCGATCAACGAGAACTACCTCACCGCGCCCTACATCGGCGATGCTCTGTCCTCGGACTACAAGGATGCGTGGCTTTCCGTCCAGCGACAGTTCGTGGACCACTTCAAGGCCAAAGGCTGGAACCGCACCCAGATGCAGTGCTTTTATGGCGGCAAGAAAACCCACCGCATCGACTACGGTGTCGAGCAGATGTGGTGGACCACGGATGAACCGATGTATTGGGATGACTGGCTCGCGCTGCAGTTCTTCGACCGCATGTGGCGGCAGGGGCGTGATGCACTCCAGGCCGATCCCAAGATCTGGGTCGCCCGCGGAGACATTTCCCGCCCCAACTGGCAGGGCAGGGTCCTGGAAAATGCCATCGACGTCCAATACGGCGGCTTCGGCGGGCCGGCCAACGTCCAACGCCTGCACACCCTGCGCGACGAAACTGGTGTGAGAATTAACAATTACGGCGGCGCCAATGATGATGCCTCGGCCAATACCGGCAGCGTCAGCATTCTTCTGGGCGTCTATCTGAACGGCGGCAACGCCCACCTGCCCTGGCAGTCGCTCGGAGGCGACGCAGCGCTCGACACGAACGACGCCGGCGCGGACGGTGGCAATGCCCTGCTCGTGGATGGGCATCGCTTTGGCCTGCCGGTCGTTGGCGATCTGCGCCTCGTGGCGCTGCGTGAAGCCCAGCAGTTGATCGAGTACCTGGAACTGGTGGGCAAAAAGAAGGACCTCAATCGCCAGCAACTCAGAGAGATGGTCCTGGAAGTCATGCCGTTCGAGGCCGGCCGCAAGAAGGGCGCCAACGCCGACAACGCCGATGCCATGGCCTTCACGACATTGCAGGCATGGCAGATCGACCGCCTGCGTACACGCCTGGCTGAACTGCTGGCGAACTGATCCAGCCTTGCCCGGGCACGAAGGATTGTGCCGCAACGCGCTGCATGTTTCCCGCCGCGCCTACAGTTGCGGTAGTGCATTCAGGGAGACCGCACCATGAGCATCGTCCGAGTCGCCGCGTTTTCAGTTTCGATCGATGGCTTTGGCGCTGGGCCGCGTCAGGATCTCAACAACCCCATCGGGGTTGGCGGGTTTGAGACCCTGTTCGCCTGGTTCTCGCATACGGATGTGTTCAGGAAGATGCATGCCCACGGCGAGGGAAGCCACGGCATCGATAACGATTTTGCGCTAAAGTCATTCGAGAACGTCGGAGCGTGGATCCTTGGCCGCAACATGTTCTCACCGCTGCGCGGGCCTTGGAAGGATGAATCATGGAAAGGCTGGTGGGGCGAGAATCCACCATACCACGTGCCGACCTTCGTGCTCACCCATCACGCCCGGCCAACCCTGGCGATGCAGGGCGGCACCACCTTCCACTTCGTCACCGACGGCATCGAATCAGCCCTGCGTCAAGCCAAAGCGGCGGCCGGTGCCAAAGATGTCCGCATCGGCGGCGGCGTCTCCACCATCCGCCAGTACCTGCAAGCCGGCCTGATCGACGAGATGCACCTGGCCCTATCTCCCGCGCTGATGGGCGAAGGTGAGCATCTCTTCGCCGGCATCAATCTCCGTGCGATGGGCTTCACCGTGGTGAAGAGCGTGCCAGGGGAGAAAGCGACGCATATGTTGCTCAAGAAGGGGTAGCGGGTACTTTGGTGAATGGTTCTTGGTGCGTGAAGGGGCCTGCAGGGGTTGCGCTGCGGGAATGCGGCAGGTCACCTTCCTTTTTCCCGACAACTACGGCGGCGCCACGTGATTACCCCTTCGAGCACGCCGACAGCGCAGCTTAGAAGGAGGATGACGCGAAGAACTGTGGGGTGCTGATAACCCGACAGGTCGATCACAGCGAAGCACGCTAATCCTACAGTGCCAAGGAGGATAGCTGGGGAGCCATACCACTTGGACTTCTCATAGCGACTGAACGCGTCTGAGCTATAGAGCGCGGACAGAGCGATAGTGAGCAACAAAAAGACCACCACCGCAACTGTCACCTTGGCCCAGAGTGGCCACATGGGCTACCTCCATGATCCGGAAAGGGGCTCAGGAATCGACAAGCCATCCCAAGCCAATCCCTGCCGGCCGGATCAACCACCACTCTACCACCCCGATCGCCCGCCGCACATAATCGTGAACGCATTTCCGCACGTGCCCCATCGGTGGCCAATCCTCAGTTTCCGCGAGTTCGCTTATGCTCTTCGTTCCCGGAAGAGAAACCACCCGGCGAGTACACCTCGATGAACACAGATGAACACAGATCGGCACCACGCGCATCTGTGTCCATCTGTGGTTTCATCTCTTCCTTCACGTCATCGCGCCTTCGCGGCCATTCTCTTTTTCTTGCTTCGACACACCAGGATTCCCCATCCACAACCCCCGGCAACTTCCAACTCTCGCACCAGCCACAACTTACATCTCGCCAAGGTGAAGTTATACACATGGAGTGCTGCGCATGTGGCGCACAGGCGCGCACCGCGACTTATAGCAATCTTCTCAGATTTTTCGACCCCGCCCCCCAAATTCCAATGGAAAAACGCAAATCCGCTCCCAAGTGGTGCGCGCTTGTGCGCACAAAGCGCGACACCGGGGGGATATATAGAGGGCTGTATCGGACAGCCCCCACAGCGCAATGCCGCGCCACGCTCCCGTTGCCTCGGGCCTATTGGTCATTGTTGAGCGAAGCGAAATCCCGGCCGCGCCGGGAGTCATTGGTCATTAACACAGGGGTCCCCATGCTCGTTCAGCCGGCGCTTCTGCCTCTCGTCCAGCTCGATCTCGACTCCGTCGCCGAACCCCAGCTCTCGCAATCTCCAATTTCCAATCTCCAATCCCCGTCTCCCTCTCCTCCTCAAGCAACAAGAACCAAGTACCAGGCACCCCGGATGAAACCTGCGCACCTCCTCCCCCAAATGACGCGCAACCCCCGCTCCCACCACAAGATGCGTCACCCCACCCCACCCCTGCGAGAACCTGCGCACCTGCGCCCAACACCCCTGCCCGGCACGAAGCCATCGATGCGCCAAATGCCCCCATCTCCTCCTCAAGCACGAAGGACCTGGAGTCCGCCCCCGACACCTCCTGTTACGGAACAATCAATCCCGATTGCAGGGCCTGTCGATTTAGGTGGCAGCCCAACACAATATGATCTCGCCCCGATGCGGCCGGGACCGTCTTTGAGCGGCCGATTCTCATCGCCAGTGACTTTATCGCTCGGACCCTACCGCCGAGTCGCTCGATT
>CAIQIQ010000069.1 GCA_903871935.1 uncultured Phycisphaerales bacterium | reverse complement strand
GACTACACCCCTGCTACACTTTGCTACACTTCTGCTACACAATGCTACACTTTGCTACACCCGTGCTACACCCTACCAGGCAGCCCGAACTGCTCTAAGTCCCATCGCTGCCTGTACTTAGCGCAACGCGCGCCGCCGCCCATGCTACACCCCCCCAATTCGCGCGCCCCTCCCTTCCGCCGCGACTTGCTCCAACTCCTGTCCAAAACGCCACTTACGTTCCAAACGCCTCAAACCCGACCCCTGCTACATGTAGCACGACACTTTGCCCACACGGAGCCTTCCTCTCTTCTGACTCCTGACCTCTGACTGCAGTTTACCCGCCGTGGCGGGACTTCTGTCTTCTGACTTCTGTCTTCTGACTTCTGTCTTCTGACTTCTGACTTCTGTCTTCTGACTCCTGTCTTCTGTCTTCTGACTCCTGACTTCTCCCACGGGAACTTGCGCACCTCCTCCTCCAATATCCACCTAACCGCATGACACCACAGCACTTAACGCATAGGGGGTACCCCACCTGAGAACCTGCTCACCTGCCACTTATCCACAATCTCCCCTTGTCCCCTTGTCCCCTTGTCTCCTTGTCCTCTCGTCTGCAAGACGACAAGATACGCTCATGACCATCCTCCAAGCCTTGCTTATCGTTCCACTGCTCCTGGCGGCCCTACCGGCCGTGCCAGCCCTGGCAGCAACCACCCAGCCTACAGAGATCCAATGGCACGATGGCGCCACCTTCGGCATCGAAGGCGCCGGCTGGACCAATGAACAGTCGCCTTACTACCGCTTCCCCGCCAGTGCTCAGGGCAAGGTGTCGGATGCCGTGTGGGATCTGGGCCAGCAGTCGGCCGGGCTGTGCATCCGCTTCGTCACCGACTCAAAGCAGGTAATGGTTCGATGGGACCTGACCGGCAGCAATCTGGCGATGCCACACATGCCGGCCACCGGCGTCAGTGGCGTGGACCTCTACTGCCGCAAACGCGATGGTTCGTGGATCTTTGTAAAGAACGGCAGACCTGAGAAACAGGCTGGCAATGAAATGACGACGTATCTGCCCGGCGACAGGAACCCGCAGGCCGAGTGCATGCTCTATCTGCCGCTGTACAACGGAGTTAAGAAACTCGAGATTGGCGTGCCAACCGGCCGGACCATCGAGAAGGCGCCGGCACGGCCTGAGCCGAAGCGGGAACCCATCGTCTATTACGGCACCTCGATTGCCCAGGGCGGGTGCGCATCGCGACCGGGCATGGCGTTCACGGCCATCATTGGGCGAGCCCTTGACAGGCCTGTGATCAACCTCGGGTTCTCCGGTTCCGGGCGGATGGAGAGCTCCGTTGCCGATCTGCTGGCCGAACTGCATCCGCGCGTCTATGTGATCGCCTGTTTGTGGAACATGGGCAATCTGAGCGACGATGAATTCACACAAAGGCTCACGACTTTGATCAGCACCATCCGCAAGACCAATCCGGTCACTCCAATCCTCTTCGTCGGTCAATCCCAGATACAGATCGACAGCCCGCCACCCGGGCACGAGGTGCTGCAGGAGAAAGTGGCCACCGGCATGCACGATGCCAATATTCACACTCTGCCTGGCCATGACCTGATGGGCTTCGACGGCGAGGGCACGGTCGACGGCTGCCACCCGAACGACCTGGGAATGATGCGTCAGGCCCAGATCCTGATACCGGTGCTGGAGAAGCTGGTGCGTTAGAACTTGCCACGTATAGTGAAAACAGAACATTTTGTCAGGAGTACCATGACCCGCAGTGCGATCCTCGGTTTTCTCGCCGGTTTGTCTCTATTGCTCGCAGCGGCGGCGATGGCCGCCACTCCTTCAGGCACGGTCCTGATCGAGATGGGTCCAGACCACGGCTTTAAGCCCATGAACGGACCCGACGGCCAGCCCGTGGGATCTATCACGCCCGCGCCCGCTGAAGGACCAAATGGGCCTGCCGTCCAATTCAGTTTCAGGGACAAGATGTCCCCTGCCTACATCAGCCGCTGGATCGTGGCCGATCAGAAGTGGGACCAGGCGGCCGGCTTGAGCTTCTGGATCAAGGGTGATGGCTCCGACAGTTGGGGCGGGATTGAGCTGATCGACGGCAACGATTACTCGCTGCGCTATGCCTACTGCTTCCCCATCGATTCCACCGAATGGAAGAAGATCTCCATTCCCTGGTCAGATCTGACTCCGACCATGGCCGGTCCGCTGGTCAATACCCGCGAGGGATTCCACCCATCCAGCTTCCGCAATCTGTGGTTCGGCAAGGGATACTATTGGCGCGACTATCCTGCATACAGCTACGCGATCAGCCAGATTGCCCTGGAACCCACGATCCAGCAGGACACCAAGGACTACACGCCTGAGAAATCGGGAGTGCCGCGTTTGCTGGCGAAACTCAAAGCGGGCGAGCCGGTCACTATCGTCACCATGGGCGATTCATTGACCGATAAGCGGCATTGGGCCAATGTGCAAAAAGACTGGAATGAGCAACTGGCCAAGCAGATCGAGGAGAAGTACCACAATAAGGTGACGCTGGTAAACCCCGCGATTGGTGGCACCACGCTAAGCCAGAATGTGATCCTGATGCCACGCTGGCTCAAGCAGGCCCCGCACCCGGACCTGGTCACCATCTGCTTCGGCTTCAACGACTGGGACTCTAAGGTGCGTAAGCCGCGGTTCAAGCAGTACCTGAATCTGGCAGTGGATCGCATTCGCCGGATGACTGGAGGCCAAACCGAGATCATGCTGATGACCACCTGTCCGGCGTTTGCTCGCTGGGAGACGATGGATGAACTGTGCCAGGCGGCCAGCGAGGTGGCACAGGAGCGCAAGACCGGACTGGCCGATATCAACTCCGCATTCCGCGCTGCCGGTTCCGCCGAGGAAGCCCAGAAGCGGCAGTATTGGGGCTGGGACAACACGCATATGGGTTCGGCCGGCCACGACCTGATCACCCAGACCGTGCTTTCGAGCATCGAAGCCGGGGGCGTAGCTGATGCCAAGGCGCTGGAAAATGCTCCTTGGGCCAAGGCGGTGCCGGCCCCTGCCCTGGCGGCTGGCGAAACCTTTATTACCAGTTTTGAAACGCAGCCGGACAGCCTCGTATCCAACAACGGCGGCACTGTCGTCCAGGAACATGCCACGCATGGAAAGAACGCACTGTGCCTGACCAGCAATGCCCAGGACTACATCGGCATTTCCATGCAGGATGGCTCGACCCTCAACGAGATCAGACAGAATAGCCGCCTGCTGGTGGATGTGTTTAATCCCCAGGACAAGGATGTAGCCATTGAAGTGAACATCAAGGATGCCAAATCCACAGACTACGACACCCGCTATAATGGCACGCTGAGCGTCAAACCGGGCCAGAGCACTCTCGACCTCGACTACACCAAGCTACTTCGCTCCGGCTCGCACGACCCGGACAAACCCGATCAGATCGACCCCAAGCAGATTACGCTGGTGGTGCTGTTCCTGGGCCCGCGCAGCGCGGATCAAACGGTGAAGGTCTACCTCGACAACGTGCGCCTGGCAGCGAGTCCCGCCGGTAAGTGAGGAGCATGTTTAGATGCGCCAGGCTCTGGCCAGTTCGGCAGCGCGCGCGAACTTCGCCTCGGTAACTCCTGGCGGGCATGAATCGGAGTTCGCCAGCACAAACGCTCCCTGCGAGCCGGCCAGGATGGCTTGCTCGATGTGGCGATCCAGCGCGGGGCCGTCGAGGTGAAGGAACTGCGTCGGCTCGATTCCGCCGACGATCGCAAAGTTCGCCGGCAGTTTCGCCCGTGCCTCAGCGATGTTGATATTGCCGGTCGGGCGTGGGGAGATACTCTCGACACCCAGGTTCCCCTGCTCGACCATGGCCGGCAGCAAATCGCGCAGATGCCCGCAGGCGTGCTGCAGGTAGTGTTTGCCATGCTGTTTCAGCACACGGCACCAGCCGGTGATTTCAGGCTGGATGTACTTGCGGTACTGCTGTGGCGAGTAGTTCTGGGTGGAAGAGTCCTCCCACGTCAGGAAGAACTCGTAAGGTCCGCCGACCGCCGCCTCGGCCATTTTCTGGTCGGTTTCCACCATCGCCCACAGCAACTCCTCCACCGCCCCGGGATAGTCGGCCAGCGCATACGCCATTTCCTCAGTGCCGACATAGTTCTCGATCATGGTCTGGAACGCCGTCTTGCCTCGCGGCACCAACATGCCCACACTTAATCCCTCCCGGCCATCGCCGGCGAGATGCTGCCTCGCCGGCGCCTCGTCATACTCAAAGCGCGTGTGCTGCTCGATCCACAACTGCACCTTGAAGTCTTCAGTGGTCTTGAGCGGATGCTCGACGAGAAACCAGGTGTTTCCCTGTGGGCTGCGCTGATGCTTCCAGTGCAATGACCCAACCGGCGTGGTCACATGAGTATGTGCCTCATCTCCGACTTCGCGCCGCTCGCTGTGGCATCCCGGCGGCTCGATCGTCCTCACTGGGCACGGCGCCCCGCGCCACATCGGATCGGCCCCGATCCGATGATGAAATGCAAGCTGCCCTTTCTCCTGGACGTCTTTGGGGTAATGCTCCCACACATAGGCCAGGAAGGGACAGAACGGGATGCGATCAACGCTTTGGTTCAGCAGTGCCGCGCGGATACGTTCATAGGAAGTCATCGAGTGACAGAGGCTAACCTCTCGCACCGCTTCGATCCATCGCGTCGCCCGCCATGTTCATTGGGCCTGGCCGGATCCCTCGGGCAGTTCCATCTCATACTGATATGATGGGTCTTCCTTCTGGCGGCGGAGGATCGCAGCGATCTGCTTCCACGTCTGGTACAAACCGTGCGGCGTTGGCGGCATGTCGTCCCTGATCAGGCGGTGTAGACGGCCGAGGTTATAGCACGGCACGGCGGCGTACATGTGGTGCTCGGTGTGATAGTTCATGTGCCAATAGAGGAACTGAAACGCCGGATTCAGGTAGATAGTTCGACAGCAGAGTCGGTAATCCGGGACGTTATCCTTCAGGCCGATGTGCTGGGAATTGTTGCACAAGAACTGGATCGCACCGCCGTAGAAGGAAGCCAGGGAGATCACCACGGGGACCATCCACCACTCCATCGCGATGGAAATGACCGCAATCGCCAGATGCCCTGCCAGGACGATGCGGGCCCAGTTGAACAGACGACGGCGCACGGCCGGCTCGGCATTGTCGTACAGGTGATGCTCCCACGGCCCTTTGAGCTGTCCGCGTGCCAAGCGCACCTGCCCCTTGATCGTCCACCAGAGCCCGCGCGGGTTGATGAAAGCCGAAGTCAGGAATCCCTTCAGCGTGATCGGGATCGGCAGCGTCACCTCTAAGTCGTCGGGCTGGTGCAGCGTGTATTTGTGGTGTTCCGTGTGGCTGGCCCAAAATAGATGGTGGTTGTACCAGCCGAGAAACGAAAACAGTCGCAGGAATGCCCCATTGAGCCAGCGGGTGCGGAAGACCGAATCGTGAACCAGTTCGTGGAACCCATTGATCATGAACGCCCAACAGGTTCCATGGAGAAACAACAGACCGGCCGTGGCCATCCATGACCAGTGCCGCGCCGACCAGACTGATGCGCTGGCCGTCGTCGCCAATATCGCCAGATAACCCAAGGTTTGCGCGAAACCTTTGAAGTCGCTACGACGGTTCAGCCGGGACAGATCCTCCCTGCAGACAGGCGAACGATACCACTTGATACGGCCCGGCGGCTCGACAACGGACATGTGTCACTCCTGAAGCAATCACCCCGCCACCTGACGAGACGCGGAATTGTAGGCTGTCGGCCGAGGCGCGTTTCGCCCCCATGACCCCACCACACCGTCTGCCCTCCAAACCAGCCCCACGATCTTGGTTTCTCCCTGTGATGGAATCCCCTGGCACAGGATCGTAGTATTGGCATGCACGGAGGCGATTGGTTCAGGTATCATGGCCCACCATGGTGCACGCTCAACCCAGTTATAAGGACACAGAAGACCATGAAAGTGAGTATGGCTTGTTTTTGTGCGGTACTACTTGTTTCATTCGGCTTGAGCTTTTGCAGGACTGCTATTGCCGCTGATGGAGACAAGGGATGCATTGTCGTTACTGGATTGGACAGCAATGGCAAGGATCTAACTGACTCGGACGTGTATCTGGAGCAGGATGATGGCCGAGGCGGCTGGAAGAAGCCGGATGGCACCACAAAGAAGCATGTGGGCAAGTCGGACAAAGGCGAAGCGAAGATCTGCGGACTCAAGTCTGGAACCAAGTATCGCGTGATCGCGCGCAAAGACAGCGACGACAACGAAGGTAATTGGCAGATATTCGTCTTCCAGCCGGATCAGAAGACCAAACAGATGAGTGTGGTCGTATCCATCAAAATGAAGGCAAAACGCACACCGAACAACCTGCCTGGCCCATCAACCAGGCCTGCAGTATCCGGTCAAAACGCAACCGGCACGGGACATCCGTTCGAGAACTATGCTGCTGGTGTTGTTGCACCCGCTTTGCGATAAGCCCTGCAGTCGTTCATGCGTACAACGCCGACAGGACAGGTCCCCGCTCATGGCCCGATGCGGTCAATCCGCGCAGCGAGATCAACCTTCAGCGTGGGTATCCTGATCTCAAGGTATTGGCTCGGGGTGCTCGCCTCGACGGCCGCCACTTCCTCGCCGTTCTCGGGACTAATCCAGCGTATGCGGAACGCGCCAGGTCCGGTGTCGACCCAGAATGGCAAGTCAGACGCATATTCCTTTTCGTGGTCCGCAAAGTGGTGGATATAGAGCGCTGTTACTTTGCCGTTGGATAGCGCCCAGTGGCGGATGGCGTTGTGGCGAGTGAAACCGCTGAAGACGGGGCGCATATCCAGGGGCATGTCCTTGGTGAAGTTGTTTAGCACACGGAAGTGTTGACGGCTGTCCGGTCCGATATAGGCATTGGCGTTTCCAGATTTGATCGCGCCGGCCTCGACTTTCCTTCCGGACATGCCCCAGAACAGCAGGTGGCACTCGTTCATGTAGCTTGTCCACACGGCGATGCGCCACTTCACCGGATCGACATTGGAAAGCCCGCCCTGGTTGCCAAACTCGGTATTCTGCACCAGCTTGCCATAGCTCTTCCATAGGGCGGCCTGTCCGGCCAAATGAGCATCAACCTGCTCGGCCGGCATTCCCATGTATTCATGCCACGTGATGATGTCGTTCCATGCCGCCTTGGGTCTGGCCAGATTCGTGGTAACAACGTGCCCGTAGGGATCGGCCTTGCGGATCACGCTGGCGAGGTGGGCCAGGTAATCATCCGGCGACCAGGTGTCCTCGTTGTAGAGTTCCCAGACATCCACGAATGCACCGTATCGCGCCACGAGGTAGCGGAGATATTTCTCCTGCAGCGGCATATTCGCGGCCGTCACGCTCTTGTTTTGCTTCAGATCGTGCCCGCCGCCAAACGCGTGCATCGGCTCGCCAAACAGACTCATATCCTGAAAGCAGATCAGGATCTGCGATATTCCCGCAGCGCGATGAAGGCGATATTTCTCATCCACTTTTCGCGCCAGATCCAGGTCATAGCGGTCGGGGGCAATTGGCTCGGCCGGCTTCGATGCAGCGCCCGCCTGGGCTCGTGGCGGAGCCGGAATCAGCGGCACTGCGCAGCCATCGGTCGTCCCCTGCCCGAACTGCGTGCGCACCAGGTTCACCGCGCCCGTGAACTCGCTTAGCCAATTCTCGGTGGTTGTCGATCGCCACTTCCCCGCTTCATCCGGCCCGTCAAAATCCGGCTTGAGGAAACTGCATGTCTGGATACCGATGGGATAGAACGGCGTCCCATCCTCGTACTCCCATCGGTACGGATTGACCTTGGAGACACGAATAAACCCGTGGCCGGCCGATCCGCGACAGATGAACTGGCCTCGCTTCTCGTCGAGCATCTTGCCAGTCATCAACGTTGCTCGATATGTCCATTGCCCCTCCTCGCGCGGAACGAATCGGACCCGCCATTCACCATCTCCGTAATAGAATCCCTCCACTTCGATGTTCTTGCCCGAGGGCGATGAGAAAGACGCCTTGGCCGAGGCATCCCAGAACGGATTGCCCAGGCTTGCGCGACTGAAGAGCGAAACATCCATCACATCATAGCGAGGGATTACAGCCTCGGCCGGCGAGGTGCGGGCCCGCGCGGGCGCGGGTTGCTGGTGCACACACCCGCAAACCAGGGCAAGGACCATGGCTGCGGCGACGATATGAACGATTGACCCATCCATGCTGGCCTATCTACCCGCTGCAGGTAACGGCGGCAAGTTGACGGATGCACGTCCGCGCCTCCCCGGAATGGCGAAGTCGAGGTAGACTTGAGGCTTCATCAACAAGGAGAGGCAGCCATGCGTTGGAACGGCATCGCAATCATTGTCGCCCTGCTCGCGGGTAGTGCCCAGGCTGAACATGTGCTGCGGGTCAACAACGACGACACCTTGCGCGCCGCGGCTCGCGGCGCCACCGCCGGGACGCATATCCTTATCGCGCCCGGCACCTACGCGGGCGGGATATATCTGGAAAAGCTTCAGGGAACCGAAAAAGAACCGATCATTCTTGAGGCGGAAGATGCCGCCAACCCCCCGACTTTCAAGGGCGGGCGGGTCGGCTTCGGACTCTCCGACTGCTCCTACATGGTTCTGCGGGACCTCGTCATCGCCGGCCAACCCATCAACGGCCTCAACATCGATGACGGCGGCACCTTCGATACGCCGGCCCATCACATCACCCTGGAGAATCTGACCATCCGCGACATCGGCCCGGTGGGCAACTTCGACGCCATCAAGCTCTCCGGCGTCACGAACTTCGTCGTGCGCAACTGCCATGCCGAAGGCTGGGGCGGCCAGGGTGTGGACATGGTCGGCTGCCATGATGGCGTGATTGAGAGCTGCGAGTTTCGGGGCAAGAAAGGCTTTTCCCAGGATGTCGGCCCGCAATGCAAGGGCGGCACCTCGCGAATCGTAGTTCGCAACTGTCTGTTCGTCGGTCCCCTGGAGCGCGGGATCAATGCTGGCGGTTCCACCGGGATGCAGTTCTTCCGCCCCATGGATGCTCCTTTCGAAGGCGCGGATATCACCGTTGAGGGCTGCCGCTTCAATGCCGTCGATGCTCCCATCGCCTTTGTCGGCGCTGATGGCTCGCTCTTCCGCTTCAACACCGTTTACCACCCCAGGTGGGCTCTGCGCATCCTGCAGGAAAACCAGAACGCCCGTCTGGTTCGCAGTCACAACGGCCGGTACGAGAATAACCTCATAATCTTCCAAGGCGACCCCCGCGAAGGTGGCGTGAACATCGGCCCGGAAACTCAGCCCAAGACCTTTTCTTTCACTGGCAACTGGTGGTATTGCGAACAGGCACCCAGTCATAGCACCCCGCGACTCCCGGCCGAGGAAAAGGATGGCACTTACGGCACCGACCCAGAAGTCAAGGTCGAGGCGAATGGCGACGTGACCATCCCCGCCGACAGCCCGGCCGCCAAAGTCGGCGCGGCCGCGTGGAAGAGGCCGTGAGACTCCGTCCACCTTTGGCTCGTCGTATCGCCGGCCACTTACTTCAGATCGCACCTGCGATAGTAGATCGTTTCGCCCCGGTTAATCAGCACCACCGCGTAGCTCTCCGTTCCCGCCACACCGCTGCCTCCGGCTTCGCCATCGGCCGCCGACGTCAGCCGCTGCGCTTCGCCCCATGTCAGCCCGCCATCCGGCGATGTTATGTAGTATGCCGATGAGGCCTTCTGAGCGGGATCGGTTCCGCTGGCATCCGTCCAGACAAGATGAATCCTCGACCCCGAGACATACGCCTTACTGTGCGTCGCCCTGCCGTTGGGCGCGTTAACAAATGTGATTCGTTTGGCCTTGTCCCACGTTGCCCCGTTATCACGCGACAGCCGGACGTAGAGCGCTGAATCTCCTGACCATGTCTTGGTCGTCAGATCGAATCGCAGCCCCATCTCGTAGATCAGGCAGACCTGCCCGCCGGGCACCGCAACGATTTGGGGATGCCAACCCCTGTCGCCTGGATCGTTGTTCATCCGCACATTCTCCCCCCATGTTGCGCCACCATCCGTGGAGCGGCTGTAATAGATGTCCTGATCCCAGGGCATCTCCTTGACGGCATCCCGGCCGTCAATCCACACCGTATGGACATACTTGCCCGATGCCGCAATGGCCGGCCGGCCGTGGTCAAAGTCGCCCTTGGCGGTCAATTGCACATTCGGTCCCCAGGTAGCGCCGCCGTCGGCCGACACTTTGTAGTAAATGGTTCCCTTGTACCAGCGGTAGTTAGCCAGATTCGGGATCGGATCGCCCTGCTCGTTCCACGCCACATGGATCGAATTGCCATCCAGCGTTGTGCCAAAGCGGAAGAATCGCATGTCCGGCGCCACCCGCATCTCCGGCCCCCATGTCTTGCCGCCATCCGTGGAACGTTTGAGATATATCTCGCCGAGATTGCCTCCCAGCTTTCCACCATCGCGGCTGTCCGGCCAGATCAGGTACAGAGCCGAATCGGAGAGTTCCAGCGAGCAGGGGTACGATGCGGTCCCACTGGTCACAATGGCCGCGGCATCAGTCCAGGTCACTCCCGCATCGGTAGACCAGCGGTAATAGATGTTCCCCTTCGCCCACCAGACGGCATGGACCGTGTTACCCTTCGCCACGATCGGGTGGGTCCCGCCGGGCGAGCCCACCGCCCCACCTCCACTTAAGGACATCGCAGGGCCCCACTCGGCCAACACGGACGACGCCAGCATCGGGAACGATATTGCCGCGAGAACGATAACGCTTGGCAGGACCATTATTTGACTCCTGTCCCAAGTCTACCTCAGATACGGTCTTCGTGAAGAAGTCCGGAGTCAGAAGACAGAAATCAGAAGGTGAGAGGGCTGAGGGCGATTGTGGATAGGACACAGGTGCGCAAGTTCTGGAGCGGGATACCCCCTATGCGCTATGTACTGCAGGGACAAGTGGTTAGGTGAAGTTTGGGGGAGGAGGTGCGCAAGTTCGGGGTGGTTGTGGATAACTCCTGCTGGAATGACCAATGACCAGAGGCACTCGCCCTCAAATGCAAAATGACAAATGGCAAATGCAAAATGAGGAAGGAAGATGCTCAAGATCATTTGCGCAGTCCATGGCGTTATGTGAGCGAAGTCACCGATGAGAAAAAGATGCTCAGGTTCGTGTGCGCAGTTGGCGATGTTCTGTGATCTGCCTCGCCGATGGTGGCGAAGGTGCTCAAGATAGATTGAGAAGAGAGAAGGTCGAGGAGTCTGAGGGGTGCTGGCGCTCACGTTCCGTTTTGTTCCACTTTGGTTCACCATGCGACATGAGTTGGGGTGCAGACCCACGGACGCCGTCCCGCGGGTCTTGCCTTGGCGCGTATCTTCACTTGTCAAAGAACGGGACCCGATTGCGCGGTCCCTCCATCTATATGGGGTAGCCTGCAAGATTCGATAAAGAGAGATTGAGGTGGGATAAGGGTTTAGGAGCGGAGAAGAAAATTCGCAGATTGTTAGGAGGACCATGGCATAGGGATTGCTGGCATCAGGTCCGGCACCAGAAGAAATAGATGGTTGGCTCCGATTTTGAAAAGTACCAGATGTAGCCGCCCTGTTCGTCACGATGGAAGCCGTCCAGACGCTGCACCTGCCTCAGAGCGCTGGGCTTCCACCAGTCGGGGGTACGTCCCATCGTCCACGCGAATGTGGGGTCGGTTTCACGGGCTTGCGGAAGAACCGACCGTACCTGTGCCATGAACGGAGCGACATCGGCCACATCCATCTCAATGGCGTAGTACTCCGCCGGGTCGTTGGTGGCCACCCTGACCGCATGAGTGACTTTCGCGCTGGGCGGAAGCGAGAGCTGCATCTCGTCAGACAAGCGGCTGTTCAGATGGCCGCGGGCATTCCAGAACGGGAAGTGCAGACCAGAGCAGAAGAAAACGAAAAGCAGGAGGACACTCCCAATGACGAGAAGACGTACATAGACACGTCTCCGGCGTGGCGAGGACGGAGGAATTGGGTCCATGGAGGGACAGTGTACCAAAGATGCACGGGGAACGCAGGGCGCCCTTGCCAACGCGATAGCGTTGCCGCCGCCGAAGGCGGTCTACGACTGAGGATTCCTGTGAATCTGTCGGACTATTTCCCGGGAGCGCGGTATTTCACGGACTTCTTCGCCGCCTTGTCGATCTCCTCGGGCGTGAGCAACGGGGTGACTGTGGTCGACACCAGACCCGTGGCATTAATCGCCATGCTCGTGGCGGCGACCGAGACGGCATCCGGCATGTCAATGATGGCAAACACATCCACGCTGCCGAACGCATAGTAAAACGATTCCAGCGTGCCGCCCATCCCCGCCACCGCCTTTGCCACCGCCGCCCGCCGGCTGCTGCCCCCTTCTTTGAGCAATCCCTTGACCCCCGCCGCGGTATACGATGCCTGGATCAGATACCTGGCCATATGCATTCCCTTTCTTTGAGGTTGTTGGATTGTGCCGATCGGTGAGAGAGAGATGCTTTCCCGCACTCTGTGAGTGGGCGCTTCTCATCACCCTGCATTGTTTGCGCGCGCCCGCGCAGAATCAAATATCCCTCCCCCTTGGATGCCCTTGTCAGCTAATTGGGCTGAGCGGCCGGGCGGCATAGTTGGCCAGCTTTGAGGCGGGAAGAGGGAGAAAGTGGCCGGGCCGCCGAATAGCGGTCCATAACCTGAGTTATCTGGATCGTTCCGACGACTTGAGGCGGGCGTCGGCCCAGTACGTCGCCCGTTTCGGGATCAACTACAGGTGCGCCTTCCTCAAGCACTTCAAGAACCATGGCATTGTGGAGGGCCCGGTCGGTGCCGCCAGTCAGCAGGACGGCGCCATCGGCCTGGACCTCCGCGATACGCGGGGACCAGCGTCGATTGGCGATGGTCTGGGTGATCTTCATCACCGCGCGATCTACGACCCGATTCATAGCCTTGCCCAGCGGAGTGCGATAGAACGCGCTGCCGCCGAAGGTGACCCCTTTGTACAGGGCATCAACGCTGACATCGGACGCGGCGACAGATTCTTCGATTGATTCGGAGGTAATGATCTCGCCGGATTCAACATCAACCACGTAAAGGATGATGCTTACGATGGCCTGGCTGCCGCTGCTAAACAGACCGAAGCTGTCATTGCGGACATGGCCACTGGCACCTGAGACCTGCGAGAAATCAGTGACGACGCCCTTGATCAGGTATTGGATGTTCTTGATCCGGCCGGAGGCGACTTTTTCCTGCGGCCGGGTCATGCCCGAATGCTGGAATTCCTGTTCGCTAACGACATGGGACAACTCCGGACGTTCGATTACGTGATAGCGGTCGGTCCTCATCAGGCGATCAACCAGGATATCGCGCGTGCCGCCGCCGAGGTCCCAGTGCATGGGGAACGGAGCGCGATTTTCGAATTTCATGACGGCGACGGATGGTTTGACAAAATCGGCCGGATCCTGCCGGCTCGCGGTGCATCCGCAGACCATCGCCATCAGCAGCAGCAAGGGCGTGGCAAAACGCATACGACAGCTCTCCTGAATGTGCGATTGTGCCAGAGATTGCGGCCCAAGCAAGGATCGACCTCCAAACGCAGCGGTGACGAACCGGATGTTGGGGACCATCGTGGGGCAGAGGCGACTTGGATTCTTTCAGAGTCCGCGTCCGGTTCGCATTGTATCGACCAGGCTGCCCATTGCGGAGTTGCGGGAGTTGTTCGAGAATGCGCGTGGTTTTGCAGGAGCAGAAACATCGCCGAAATGACCCCACGGGAACGCTGGTTGGCCGTCCTTAACAAAGAGCAGCCCGATCGGGTGCCGACGGATTATTGGGGGACCTCCGAGATTACTTCTCGCCTGCTCAAAGATCTGAACTGTGCCAACCGCGAAGAGTTGTATCGGAAACTGAACATTGACGCTCAGCGGAGCTTCGATCCCCCCTACAAGAAGGCTCTTTTGCCCGACAGCAATGAATGGGGCATCAAGTTCGCCATGGTGGACTACGGGACCGGCGCCTACCGCGAGGCGGTGGGACATCCGCTGGCCCAGATGCAAACCGTTGCGGAAATCGATGCCTACGCCTGGCCAAAGGTGGAGGACTTTGACTACGAGGAAATGCGGCGGCAGATCGAGGCCGATGACGGGTACCGGGCGAGGAGCGCCGGGATCTACGAGCCGTTCCTCCTCTACTGCTACATGCGCGGGCTTGAGCAATCGATGGAAGATCTGCTGGTGAACCAAGAGATTGCCGAGGCGATTCTGCAGCACATCTACGACTATCACTATGAGAGAAACCGCCGGATCTTCGAGGCTGGTCAGGGCAGAATCGACCTGACATACGTTGCGGAGGACCTCGCCGGACAGACCTCGCCACTGTTCAGCCTTGAGGTCTACCACAAGTTCCTGAGGTCGCGTCAGAAGTCGATGGCCGATTTGGCCAGGTCGTATGGCATTCACGTTTTCTACCACACTGACGGGGCAGCGCGGGTGTTCATTCCGGACTTAGTCAACGTCGTGGGCATCGAGATGCTCAACCCGCTGCAGTGGCGTTGCCCGGGCATGGAGTTGCGGGGCCTGGTGAAAGATTTTGGACATCGCGTGGGTTTCCACGGCGGCATCGACAATCAGCAGACGCTGCCGTTTGGAACGGTCGAGGACGTGGTGAAAGAGGTCGAGGAAGTTGCAACGATCATGAAGGATGCGCGGTGGATTTGTGCTCCGTGCCATAACATCCAGGCCGTCACGCCCACGGCCAATGTCGTGGCGATGTATGAAACGATACGGAAAGCAGGAAAGAAACGCTGACCGCAGAGGAGAAGGTACCGCCACCCGCCTATGAGAAAATCTGAGCCACAGGCACAGAAAACCCATCCACGACATCCTCGCCCATCAAGGTGTCCGATTCACGTAAGACCTGCGGATTGGTATTAGCACGATGCACTACCAGTGTCTTACGACGGGGATTAAGCACCCACACGAGCTTCGTCCCCGCATCCAGCCACTCCTGAACTTTCTCTTCAATCTCCATCTGCGTGTCATTGGGCGACAACACTTCCACCGCCAGATCCGGCGCAAAGGGAATAAACGTCTGCGGTAGACCACTGGCGGGCATTCGGTCGCTTGATACAAAAGCGCAGTCTGGCGCACGCACCGTATCTGGATTTCGCGACAGAACAAAACCAGTCTCGGCCGCCAGAACCTTCCCCAGTTTTCGCGTTTCCACATGCGCCGCCAGTCGCCAACTCAATTGCATGGCGACCTGGCCATGGCCGCCTCCAGCCGGAGCAACCATCGCTACCTCTCCCTTCACCAATTCCCGCCGCTGCCCGTTGTCAGGCATCAGCCAGAACTGTTCAGCGGTCATGAGTGTCTGCGTAAGCATGAACTTCACCTCACCGTTGATTATACCTCACGCCAGTTCGCCACCAAACCGGAAGGTCCTCTATCACAGATCCAGCACCATTCGCAGACCATGCTCAACCTGCGCCAGTTCCATCCCATCAAGGCTCTTCATCTTCTGCGTCAAGAATTGCCGGTCCAATGTCAGCAGTTGCGAAACATTCACCACCGAATCACGAGGCAACCCGGACTTCTTTGCCTTGACCAGCACATTGCCCGGCGCTTCCGCCAGGGACAGGTTCGACGATATCACTGCCACCATGACCGTAGCGATCTGGCTCCGGTTGAACGCGTCCGCCTGCACAATCAGGACCGGACGGCGATAGCCGGGTCCCGAACCGCTTGGTTCGGGAAGCGTCGCCCACCAGATCTCACCTCGGCGCATCACCACTGCTCCCGGGCAACGGACGCATCCTGCATCCTCTGCAACACGGGGTCGAGCTGCGAAGGTATCTTGCTGTAGACCCTGTTGAGCTGCTCCGTGACATCCTCATTACGGTGCCGCTGGATGAACTCCGAGATGGCATTGGTGTACAGCGCACTGCGGCTGACGCCGCGACGCCGTGCGACCAGTTCGGCCTGGCGGTACACGTCATCGGGAATGGAAATCGCGGTCTTCATGCCCAATAGTATAACTGTGGTTATACTACTCTCAAGCCCATCGATACGAGTGCCGCTCCGTTATCCCCCATCACTCCACGAGTGTGGCCATATTTTGTGGCAATCTGTAAGGAAGCGGCTGCGCCGGCGGTTTGGCTACGGCTGGGGTCAGCCGTGCTACTGTCGAATCCATAGACAGCTTCACCTTCCCACGTTATCCTTGTTGAGATTCAGTCTCAAGTGAGGTGTTATGGACGGTATGCAGCTCAATGGGCACCTGCCCAAAGTGGTCGAGGCGATCGTGCAGAGCATCGTGGAGCGGCCGGAAACGCGACACCTGAACCGCGTCTACCTCCCCAGCCGCGATTCGATCATCCAGGCCATCGACATGCTCCAGCAGATCTGCTTCCCGGGCTACTTCGGCAAGCAGGGCCTCACCAGTGAAAACGTGCCCTACCGCGTCGGCGAACTGGTCATGGAACTGGCAGACATCCTCTACGACCAGGTCCGCTGCTGCCTTCGCTATCGCAAACAGGAAACGCCCGGCCACGGGCACAGCGAACAGTGCGATGACTGCGACCGCGAGGCTGCGTGCATCGTCGAAACCTTCCTGGCGAGGGTGCCGGAAGTCCGCCGGCTGCTCGCCACCGATGTCCAGGCCGCCTTTGACGGCGACCCGGCCGCCCATTCCACCGATGAAACGATCTTCAGCTACCCTGGCATCTTTGCCATCATGGTGCAGCGGCTGGCCCATGAGTTCTACAAGACGAACGTGCCACTGCTGCCTCGGATCATGACGGAATACGCCCACAGCCTCACGGGCATCGACATCCACCCCGGTGCCCAACTCGGCGAGCGTCTCTTCATCGATCACGGCACCGGTGTCGTCATCGGCGAAACCACCACACTCGGAGCCAATGTAAAGATCTACCAGGGCGTGACTTTGGGTGCATTGGCGCCTGCCTATGGCCAGATGCTTCGCGGCCAGAAGCGCCACCCGACGATCGAGGACAACGTCACCATCTATGCCGGGGCAACCATCCTCGGCGGTGACACGGTCATCGGCGAAGGAGCGGAGATCGGCGGCAATGTCTTCATTACCGCCAGCGTGCCGCCGCACAACCGCGTCGTGGCGGAGCCCCCCAAGCTGAAATATCGCGACCGCCGGAAGAAGATCGATGCCGCGCCTGATTGGCAGATATAGTTTGCCCTCGACCGCAAGCAAGTTGCCGCACCGCATTTCCAGCTCTGCAAAGCGCTTGCGTTAGGCCCTGTCTGAAAAACCCATGGCCCCACGACGGCTTGGAATCGCCTCAGATGCAAGAAGCATCGGCGAAAGCTGGGTCGGGTGACCCTTTGAGCCGGTGCGCCGCCGCAGGTGAGGCGATTCCAAGCCGCCCGAAGGGTGGGCCGGAAAGGGCCGGTTTGCTTCGTTGCCGCTCCTCGCCGTAGTCTTCAAATACTGCTTCGTCGCGTCGCCTCGCATCCTGGCCCTTTCCGGCCCATCGTGGGGCCATGGGTCTCTCAGACAGGGCCTGAAGTGGCTCAGCTCACGTAAGTGATGGCCGTATCTGGATAAGCTGTGGATAGAGTGTCGCATTGTGGGTATGGATATGACGCCCTTGCCCATTGAGGGTAAAGTGCGCCAAAGAGTCCATGAGCCAACTCATCGAATCCACCGTCGCATCACAGTTTGAGCGTCTGCCCCCGCATTCGCTTGAGGCGGAGATGTGCGTTTTGGCTTCGATGATGCTCGACAAGGAGCAGATCGGGTCAATCGCCACTCTGATCGGCGAAAAGGATGCCTTTTTCCAGGCCGACCACCAGATCATCTTCGAGCGCCTGGTTGAGATGTACCAGGCAGGCAAGAGCATCGACCCGGTCATCATTCGCGAGGAACTCTCCCGGCGAAAACTGCTGGAAGAAATCGGCGGAACCGCCTATCTCGCCCAGATCATCAATACCGTGCCATCGGCCGCCCATGGCATGCACTACGCCGCCATCGTCCGCGAGAAGTTCATGCTGCGGCAGTTGATCGCGGCCGCCAACGACACCCTCCGCGATGTCTACTCGGCTACCGAGGGCGCCAAGATCGTCGTCGATCGCGCGGAGAAGCGTGTCTTCGATATCGCCCAGAAAGAAGTCTCTTCCACCGTCCAGCCGATCAATGCCGTTCTCCAGGAAGTCTGGGAGATGATCACCGGCGCTGGCCAGCGCGGCGTGATGACCCAGTTCCACGACATGGACGAGATGCTCAACGGGCTGCAGAAGGGCGAGATGATCATCATCGCCGCCCGTCCATCGATGGGCAAAACCGCCATCGCGATGAACATGATCGAACAGATCTCGGCCGACCAGCAGATCCCCGCCGCGGTCTTTTCCCTGGAAATGAGCAAACAGCAGCTCGCCCAGCGCATGCTCTGCTCGCGCGGGAACATCGATTCGCACAAGCTGCGAAAAGGCATGCTCTCGAATGAGGATCACCAGAAGCTGGCGATGGTCGTGGGAGAACTGGCCAAAGCGCCGATCTTCGTGGATGACTCGGCGGGGCTGACCGTGCTGGAATTGCGTGCCAAGGCCCGCCGACTGAAGCGCGAGCACAACATCCAGTGCATGATGATCGATTATCTGCAGCTCATGGATGATCCCAACGGCGAAAACCGCCAGCAGCAGATCTCAACGATTTCGCGCGGCATCAAGGCGATTGCCCGCGACCTGATGATTCCGGTGGTTTGCCTCTCGCAGCTCAATCGCGCTAGCGAAGGCCGCGACGGACACAAGCCGCGCATCAGCGATCTGCGCGAATCGGGCGCCATCGAGCAGGATGCCGACGTGGTCATGCTTCTGCATCGTGAGGATTACTACCACCAGGGCGAAGACGGCTATCAGCAGACCAACATGGCCGAGATCATCGTCGCCAAGCAGCGTAACGGCCCGACCGGCACGATCGAACTGAACTTCGACGGCCGCTGCACCCGCTTCCGCAACCGCTCCAACGCGCCTACTGATGCGTTCTGACCTCAACTAACGCAGGTGCTGCGCAGGCCGCTCTCTCTACGTTCCATACGGACAGCGCAGCGCCATCACCGCTGCCTGGCCAATCTCCCCATCCAGCCGCCGAAGCTCTGCCAGGAAAGTGCCGAAGTGGCGCTTGGGCGTGTAGCCGATCTCCGCCGCACCGGGCAATACGTCGACGATCTCGGGCACGCGCTTGATATCCAGAGCATACCGACGGATCAATTCGGTTGAGCCGGGGAATATCCGTTCACACACCGCTTCGGCATCGTGTTCCCAACCAGCCAGTTGCCCGGCGCCAAATGCGTTGGCCCGCACCGCCTGCACAACAACATTCGGCCCATTCGCATCTCCCTGCTGCAACAGCCTGGTGACCGCAAGATTGACACAGTCCAGCACATCCTCGCGATCCACTCCGCCGTAGAGCAGGCGTGCGCCGTAACCGGCCGGAAAGTTCCTCCAGGGCGTCAGGTCATGTGGGCGAATGATGATCGAACGGATGGCATGGTTCTGCTGGTAGTACTCCGCAAGGTGTTCACCGAGAACCTTGGTAAAGCCGTACTTGGAATAAGTGCCATGCCACGCCATTGAAGAAAGAAAAACGAAACGCTTGATGCCCGCATTCGCGGCCGCCTGATAGGTCCAGAAGGTTCCATCGACATTCAGCCGCCAATAGTCCGCCTCAGTCTTCTGCTTCCCATGGACGCCATGCCAGGCTGCGGTGTGCAGCACGACATCGCAGCCGGCGGCCGCCCGATCGAGCCCGATGCCCGCCTGGATATCCCCCTGCACATACGGCAGTCCGGCCAGCGGCTCTTTCGTCGGCGGCGGCACGATATCGTAGAGTACCAACTCGTGTCCGGCCGCCTGAAGCACCGCGGCGATCCCGCTGCCGATATTGCCCGTTGCACCAGTGATCAGGATGCGCATCTGTCCTTCCTTTGCCGCACAGTGCGTGCAGCGACGCATTATAGTCGCTTGAGATATGCCACTCTCGGATGCCCGGCTACTTCTTCGATTTCCCCGCATCTTTCAACGCCGCCGAGAACCACCCCTCGCCGGCCGGCTTCGCTGCGGGGCGAGAAGCGCTCACCTGCGGCTTCGGCGGTGCAGATGAAGTTGCGGCCGGGCTCGTCCGCCCCTCGGCCGGCTTCTGGCCACCGACAGCATTCTTTCGCATCGACAACGCAATCCGCTTCCGGTCAAGGTCGATCTCCATCACCGTGACCTCAACCTTCTGCTGCACCTTCACGACCTCATTCGCATCCTTCACGAATCGGTCGGCAAGCTGGCTGATATGGACCAGGCCATCCTGATGCACGCCAATGTCAACAAAGCAGCCAAACGCCGTGATGTTGGTCACGATACCCGGCAGCTTCATGCCCGGCTTCAGGTCCTGCATCGTGTGGACGCTCTCGGAGAACTGGAATACCTCAAACTTCTCGCGCGGGTCGCGCCCGGGCTTCGCCAGTTCCAGCACGATGTCGGTCAACGTCGGCATGCCAATCTTTTCGGTGACGTACTTCTGCTTGTTGATCTGTTTCCGCAGGGCCTCATCCGTCATGAGGTCCTTCACCGTCACACCCAGATCCTTCGCCATCCGATCGACGATGCCATAGCTTTCTGGATGAACCGCCGATTCATCCAGCGGATTCTCCGCGCCGCGGATGCGCAAGAAGCCGGCCGCCTGCTCAAAAGTTTTGTCGCCCAGGCGAGGCACCTTCAGCAGATCCTTCCGGCTGGCAAATGCCCCATTATCATTGCGATGCTTGACGATATTCTCCGCGATCGTGGCATTGAGCCCCGAGACATACGTCAGAAGCTGCTTCGACGCCGTGTTCACCTCCACACCCACCGCGTTCACGCACGACACCACCGTATCATCGAGACTCTTCTTCAGCAGGTTCTGATCCACATCGTGCTGGTACTGGCCGACTCCAATCGCCTTGGGATCGATCTTCACCAGTTCCGCCAGTGGGTCCATCACTCGCCGGCCGATGGAGACCGCGCCGCGAACGGTGATGTCGTGATCCGGAAACTCCTCGCGGGCAACATCCGATGCGGAATATACCGAAGCGCCAGACTCGTTCACCATCACCACCATGATGCTCGGCGGCAGACCCAGCGAACGGATGAACGTCTCGGTCTCCCGCCCGGCCGTTCCGTTGCCAATCGCTATCGCCTCGATCTTGAACTTATCACACAGGGCCATGATCACGAGCTTGGCCTCCTGCGTCTTGCGGTCACCCTGGTCGGGATAGACCACATCGTTGTAGAGCAGCTTGCCCTGAGCATCGAGGGCAACGATCTTGCAGCCGGTACGGAACCCGGGGTCAACCGCCAGCACGCGCTTCTGCCCCATCGGTGAAGCTAATAAAAGCTGCCGCAGGTTCTGAACGAAGACATCGATCGCCGCCACATCCGCCTTCTTCTTCGACTCCAGCCGCGCCTCGGTCTCCATCGACATCGAAAGCAGCCGCTTGTAGCAGTCCTTGATCGCCAGATTCACCTGATCGGCCGACGGGTTATTGCCCTTGACGCACATGGACTCGATGATCGCAACCGCCGACTCCTCGGCTGGCTGAATGCGGAACATGAGGAACCCCTCGGCCGACCCGCGGCGAATCGCCATCACGCGATGCGATGGTGCGGTGGCAATGGGCTCTTCCCACTTGAAGTAATCCTTGTACTTCGCCCCCTCGGCCTCTTTGCCGGGAATCACCTCCGATACGATTATCCCCTCGCCCAGAAACAGCTTGCGAATCCTCGCGCGAACATCGGCATCATCATTCACCTTCTCAGCGATGATGTCCCGGGCACCGGCCAGCGCCGCCGCCACATCCGGCACCTTCAGCTCGTCGGTGACCGCAGAGCCTTCCGGGGTGACATACTTCCGCGCCTCCACCATCGGCTCAACACTGTCCTCCTGCTTCAGCAGCGCCTCCGCCAGCGGCTCTAAGCCCTTCTCCTTGGCGATCATCGCCCGCGTCCGCCGCTTTGGTCGGAACGGCAGATAGATATCCTCCAGCGTCGCCATCGTCTCCGCCGCGTTGACCTTGCCCTTGAGGTCATCGGTCAGCAACTTCCGCTCATCGAGCGAAGCGATGATGGCCGTCCGCCGGGCATCAAGCTCCGCCAACTGTCCCAGCCGATCGCGGATGGAAGTGATCTGCACCTCATCCAGCGTACCCGTAACCTCTTTGCGGTAACGGGCAATAAATGGGACCGTCCCGCCCTCCGCCAGCAGCGCCGAAGTGGCGGCCACCTGCGCAGCGTTGATATTCAACTCAATGGCAATCTTGGCAATGTGAGCGACGTTCATTGAGGCAACATCCATGTCGTTCTGATACTCCTGAAAAGCGTGGCGTGAGGTTACTGGCAGCACCTCAGAGCGACAAGCTCAGCCGAAGGAACAGAGGGCGAGGGCGTGCGCGCCGCCGCCTGTGGCACTTTCCGTCGCTCTGGTATACTACTACCCCAATTCCCAACTAAAGGTTAGGAATGGGAAGTTGGCATCATTTGGTCACAAAGTGGAGTCGTCAATCATGGCTGAAAAGGTAAGAGTAGGCGTTATCGGGTGTGGCGCGATCAGCGGAGCATATCTGGGGATGGCGAAGAATTTCCCCATCGTCGAAATGGTCGCATGCGCGGACTTGAATCCCGAGGCTGCGAAGAAGAAGGCGGCCGAATTCGGAATCAAGCGCGTGTGCAGCGTCGATGAGCTGATCGCCGATCCGTCGATCAAGGTCATCCTGAACCTCACGGTGCCCAAGGCACACGTTCCGGTCGCCATGAAAGCCCTGGAAGCCGGCAAACACACCTATGCGGAAAAGCCCCTGGGCATCAGCCGCGATGAAGCCAAGAAGATGATGGACCTGGCCGCCAAGAAGAAGCTGCGCATCGGCTGCGCCCCTGATACTTTCATGGGCGCTGGCGTGCAGACCGCGCGAAAACTGGTCGAAGATGGCGCCATCGGCAAACCCGTCGCCTTCACCGCCTTCATGCTCTGCCCCGGCCATGAGTCCTGGCATCCCTCGCCCGAGTTCTACTATGAAGTCGGCGGCGGCCCTATGTTTGACATGGGCCCTTACTACCTCACCGCCCTGCTAAACATCCTGGGCCCCGTGAAGCGCACCACCGGCACGGCGACGGTCGCCATCCCCGAGCGCACCATCACCAGCCAGCCCAAGAACGGCAAGAAGGTCAAGGTGGAGACACCCGACCACATCGTGGGCACGATGGAATTTGAGAACGGGGCGGCTGGCGTCATCGCCACCAGCTTCGCCACCCGCTTCAGCCCGTTCGACGGGAAGAACCCGATCACCATCTTCGGCACCGAAGGCACGATCAAGGTGCCAGACCCCAACGGCTTTGACGGCCCGGTGTTCCTGCAGAAGATCGGCGAGAAGGAATACAAGGAAATACCGCACCTGTTCGTCAAAGGCTACGGCCGGTCGGTCGGACTCGCGGACATGGCCTATGCAATCAACAGCGGCCGTGAGATGCGCGCCAACGGCCAGCAGGCCATGGCGGTGCTCGACCTGATGCAGGGCTTCCTCGATTCCTCCGAGCACGGCAAAGCCTTCACTCCGACCGTCGGCTACACCAAGCCGAAGCTCATGCCGGCGCATCTGCCCTTTGGCACGCTGGATGAATAACACTTAGAACGAACGAAAGTCACGAAACAGAACGCGAAGGATGCCAATGGGTGTCCTTCGCGTTCCTCATTCTACTTCACGCTGAACTGCTGCTCTGATTCGCGCAGAAACTCTCGTCCGTTGTGCCGCATCACGCTGAGCGTCAATGTGCGACCATCCCAGTGCAGCACATTAAACGCATTGGCCTCGCCCTGGCGCAGACGGGTCGACGTGGCGGTGCCAGCCTGGATGCACAGGATCTGGCCCGGCGGCACCTTTGGCCCGGGAGCGTGCCGGCCATACGCGAAATGAAGGTGCCCGGAGAGCACAACCCGCACGCCTGCGCCCTCCAAGGCGCGAATGATCCGGTCCCGGCCGCGGGCCGCATCGCGCGTGCCGTCATTCCATGGATTGACCAGAGGGTGGTGTATGACCAACACGCGCAGCGCACCCGGCCGCGCATGCGCAAAGCGCTCGCCGATCTCCGTAAGCTGCGCCTCCGAGAGCGTACCGTTCTTCCAGAACGCGTGCGGATCACACGTGAATGCCCGCGTCGTATTCGCCCCCAGGGCAAACAACTCATCATCGCTGTATGTCGGCCAGAGATCTGGCGTGATGATCCGCGTGAACCGTTCCAATGGCCGAAAGAATCGCCGCAGCACATCATACATCGGCACATCATGGTTGCCCGGTACGACGACCACAGGCCCCGGAATATGGTCGATGAACCGCCGGGCCGCCAGATACTGCTTCTCGCGGGCACGCTGAGTCAGGTCGCCGGAGATCACCGTCAGCCGCGGCCGCTCCTTGCTGATGAATCCGATCACCTGCTCGCACATGGCATGATCCACGCGCATGAAGTGGATGTCGGAAATATGGATGATCGTGGCCATGTGCCCTTTGATTGTTGATTGGTGATCGACTTTGAGCAAGGCGAGTCAATCAGCAGCCGCCGATCAACATTCCGCCCTGTCTCTGCTAGACTTCCGGAGCCAATGGCCACAACGCCATCCAAGCTGGTCACGATCGCGCGCGACATCAAGCTGTCGCACACTCTTTTTGCCATGCCCTTTGCCCTGCTGGCAACATTCATGGCCTCCGGCGGATGGCCGAGACCGGGCATTCTGCTGCTGATCATCCTGTGCATGGTCTTCGCCCGCACCGTGGCGATGTCGATGAACCGCATCCTCGATGCCCGGCTTGACCAGCTCAACCCGCGAACTGCCGGCCGGGCACTGCCATCGGGCAAAGTATCCCTGACGTTCTACACGGGCGTGGCTCTCGCCTGCATGGCCGGCTTTGTCCTGGCGACGGCCGGCTTCTGGCACTTCTACAAGAATCCCTGGCCGCTGCTTCTATCAGTACCCGTGCTCGCATACCTCTGCGGCTATCCGCTGATGAAGCGTTTCACGCAGCTATGCCATTACTACCTGGGTCTGGCACTGGGTCTGGCTCCGCTGTGCGCCTGGGTCGCCGTCGTCGGCCGGGCCGACTGGCCTCCGGCCGTCATGTGCCTCGCCGTCTTCTGCTGGACCGCCGGGTTTGACATCATCTACGCCTGCCAGGACTACGAATCCGACCGGCAAACGGGCACCATCTCCATCCCGGCCAAACGCGGCATCGCCCCCGCCCTCTGGGTTGCCCGCCTGACTCACCTCCTCTGCTGGCTCCTGCTCGTGCTCCTCTGGGTCATCGCTCCGCACCTGGGCTGGGCATTCCTGGCGGCCGTCAGCGCCGCCGGCATCCTGCTTATCTACGAACACTCCCTGGTCAAACCCCACGACCTCTCCAAGTTGTCAATGGCCTTCTTCACCATGAACGGCATCATCAGCTCGATGCTCGGCCTTGCCGGCATCATCGACGTGCTGATGCACTGAGAGCCTACAGCCCCATCCCCTCATCCACGCCCATCCGAATGTTCATGCTCTGCACTGCCGCCCCGCTGGCGCCTTTGCCAAGGTTGTCGAACCGCGCAACCAGCAGCGCCTGGGTCTCATGCCCAAACACAAAGATCTCCAGCCGATTGGTGTTATTGCACGTCGTCGGATCGAAGCAGCCTTCCTCCAACCAGGCATCAGACTCCAACGGCTTCACATCCACGAAACGCTGACCATGGTAATACTGGGCGAACATGGCCCGCATATCCTTCGCCGACATCTTCTTCGCCAGCAGCCGCATGTGCAGCGGCACGCTCACTGCCATGCCCTGGTAGAAATCGCCCAGGATCGGGTCGAAGACCGGCGGATCACTAAGCCCCGCCACATACTGCATCTCCGGAATATGCTTGTGCTTCAGCGCCAGCGCATACGGCCGGGGATACTTGAACGTCGCCTTGCGATCCGGGTTCTCATACGCGGCGATCAGTTTCTTCCCGCCGCCGGAGTAACCTGTGATGGAGTGGCAGCTAAAGGGGTAATCGCGCGCGGCGATCCCCAGTTTCACCAGCGGATACACCAGGATGTTGAACCCCGTCGCATGGCACCCGGGATTGGCAATGCGATTGGCCTTGGAAATGGCGGCCCGATGCTCCACAGAGAGTTCCGGCAACCCGTACGCCCAAGCGGGATCGACCCGATGGGCCGTGCTGGCATCAATCAGGCACGCCTTGGGATTCGTGGTCAGTTGCGCCGCCTCTTTCGATGCGGCATCCGGCAGACAGAGGAACGATATGTCGGCCGCATTCAGCAACTCCTGCCGGGCCTTGGGGTCCTTGCGCTTCTCCGGGTCAATCTGCAGCACCTGCAGATCGCTCCGACCGGCCAGCCGCTCATGGATCTTCAGCCCGGTGGTTCCTTCCTGTCCATCTACGAATACCTTGACCATGGGGGCCAGAGAGTACTCATCCAAGGCGGTTTCGCCAAGCGATCGTCCACCAGCGAGCTCGACCGCTGCCTTACGCCTCGATCTCCACCACTCTGGTCGTACAGCACGATGGATCGATCCCCGCCAGCATCATTCCCTGCCCGCGCGACTCATGCGCTTTCACGGTCGGCGGGTCGGTCGGGTCGCGCATCTGGATCAGCAGCGTGGTCCTTGCCTCATTGCTGACATTCAGTCCCGAGCCGTGGATTATCAGGTAGGAAAACAGGATCACATCACCGGCCTTGCCCGGTAGCGGCGTGGCCCGTTCGATCGGCCATTCTTCCGGCGAGAGCGACAAGTCATCCTGCTGTATCGGCAACGGCCCGAGTTTGTGTGAGCCCGGCACCACCCGGAAGCATCCCTTTTCCTCCGGGCAATCGTCGAAGTAGATAACGGCCGCCATCATCGAGTTCTTCTGGTGCGGAAAGTATGGATAGTCCTGATGCAGCGGAAACGGGGAGCCCTTCTCCGGCGGCTTGATAAACATCTTGGTGTGGTGAAGTTGTACGTTCGGGCCGATCACCGATGCCGCAAGACTGGTGATTCGCGGATCGACAATCAACCTCGCCATAGCCGCCGACTGAAACTGCACATCATGGCAATGCAGGATCACCGTCTTCTTCGCTCCGCCCTGGCGCACACTCGACCAGGTTGCATCGATCTCCTGGATCTTCTGTAACCGCTCCGCCAATCCATGTAGTTCCCGGCGATACTCCTCCGCCTCCTCGCGCGACAACACCCCGCGAATGACCACGTACCCATTGTCGTCATAGAACCGCTTCTGCTCAGGCGAAAGTCCCATACGTGTTCTCCTTATATGCAAGAGTCTATGCAGGCATATGGTCCAGAGCTTGCGCTATCTTTTCCCGCTTTCCCCCCATGGTCTGACAGCCACCTTCGGTTGTAGGATACGTCCATCATGAATGAACTCTATTCCGCACCGCGTAACGTCCATACCCGCTGGGCCAGCCCCGAGAACCCATCTGCCAGCGCCGGCAAAGCCACCGCCGGTTCCGACGGCCGCAAGCGCCGGCCCTCCGTTCCACTGGCTGCCGGGGAGTCGCTCACTCTTGCCCAAGTCACCGGCACGTCTGGCATCATCCGCCGGATCTGGATCACCATTCGTGACCGCTCTCCCAAGATGCTCCGCGGCATGCGCATCGACATGTACTGGGATGGCAGCTCCCGCCCCGCCGTCTCCGCTCCCCTTGGAGACTTCTTCGGCCATGTTGTCGGCCGGATGGCGACCTTCCAGTCGGCTCTCTTCTCCTCCCCCGAAGGCCGTAGTTTCAACTGCTGCATTCCCATGCCCTTCCGCACAGGCATGAAGATCGTCCTCACCAATGAGACCGACACCAGTGAGGCGATGGTTTTCTATGATGTCGACTTCACTGTCGGCGATGCCCTTCCCGACGACGCGCTCTATTTCCACGCCCACTGGCGTCGCGAGAATCCGACCACCGCTCTACGCGACTATGCGATCGTTCCCGCCATCGCCGGTCGCGGCCGCTTTATCGGCGCTCATATCGGCGTCAAAGCCGACACAAAACAGTGGCTCAAGACCTGGTGGGGCGAAGGTGAAGTAAAGGTCTACCTCGACGGCGATACCGGCATGCCCACGCTTTGCGGCACCGGTACCGAGGACTACATCGGCACCGCCTGGGGCCAGGGCCAGTACGCCCACCTTCATCAGGGCTGCCACCTGGCCGACCATGAGAAGTACCAGTACGGCTTCTACCGCCTGCACGTGCTCGATCCGATCTACTTCCACCGCGACATCCGTGTCACCATCCAGCAGATCGGCTGCTGGGATCCGCAGACCAGTGCCCAACTGCACGGACTTGGCCGCGCCCTGCGCCACGGTGATTCGGCAGTCGACATGGCCGCCGCCGTCACCGCCGCCGGCTACGGCCTCTTTGAGCGTACCGATGACTGGTCAAGCTGCGCCTATTTCTACCTGGACCAGGCCGAATCCCAACTTCCAGCCTTGCCCGCAACCTCCGTACGTATCGAGTAGAGATTGATCTCACTGCGGATATCGCGACCTGATCAAGCAGCTGGAATCACTCTGTCACATGAGTACACTCAATCCAGTGAACCGGTCCGTGCAGTCGTGTTTCCAGAGCAGTATGTCACGGCATTCCGGATCATACGGAGAAGAAAATGATGCGCGGCTGGATGACGGCGGTGGTCGTGGCAGTTATTGCGGTCTCAGCGGCGGCAGCCGACAAGACGTTGCTGATAAATGATTTTGAGAATCAGGTGGACCTCAACGCGTGGGAGGTAAAGGGACCGGCGCGGCTCGTGACGGACGGGGCCACGCATGGAACCGGCGCGCTGGAGGTGAGTTGGGACAACAAGGTCGGGCCGACATACCTGAAGCTGATAAAGCCGCCGGCGGACTGGTCGGGCTACGATGCGATGCAACTCGATGTGCTGAACCCTGGGACGGTTCCAGTTCCCGCGGAGATGGCGGTGGGCGACAAGGCCTTTGAGGCCAAGCCCGGCTACTGGACGCGCCACAACGGCCAGGCCACCTTTGCGCCGGGCAAGACGACGTGGACGATTCCAGTGCGCGGGCTGTATCGTGGAGAGACAGGCTTCCGCAACCGCGACATCAAGCGCGACATCGATCCGGACAGCATCGTCCTGCTCTACTTCGGCTTCGGAGGCAAGGGTGCCGAGGGGAAGGTCATCATCGACAACCTGCGTCTTGTGAAAGTGGAGGCCCCCAAGGGCATGTGGGCATTCGACTTTGGCCCGGCCAGCCAGGCCGTTATGCTCGGCTGGACGGCGATCTCCCCCAAGAGCAGGTATGACCCCAAGCTCGGATATGGCTTCGCCAGCGCCGTGGTCGATACGGCGGCGCGCGACACGACGTTCGGCCCCGCCCTGATTCGCGACTGCATCGAGTGTGGCGGCGTGCCTTTCCGGGTGGACGTGCCCGAGGGCAAGTACACGGTCATGATCATCTACGAAAACTCCGGCTTCTGGGGCGGCGATCAGTCCCAACAGTCGATGCGCACGATCGAGGTGGACGGCAAGGTTGTGTGGAAGGATGAGCATCGTGACGGCGCCGCCCATGCCCTGTACCGGTTCGAGAACGTCGAACCCCTCGGCGATGTGTGGGACACCTACATGGCTCCGGAGCTGGCCAAACCGATTGTCTTCGATGCCGTCGCGACGAAGGATGGGCTGACAATCAAGTCGTTGGCCGATGTGGGTTTCGGCTCGCGCATTTCGGCCATGGCGATCTACAAGAGCGACGACGCCGAAGCAACCGCCTGGCTCAAAGGGCAACTGAACGCCGTCGCCGACGATTTCCGTAAGACGGCGTTGTGCCTGGACAAGCCGGCCGAGAAGTTTGACGTGGCGGCGCAATGGCAGAAGCTGGGCTTGGTGGCCTGGCCGATAAAGCTGGACGATGACGTGAAGCCCACGTCCACGCCGCCGGCAGATTCGGCACCGCCAGACAATCTGGCGATCGCGCAAGTGGCGGTGCAAGGCGAGTACGAGCCGCTGTGCGTCGCCATCCGCCCGATGAAGGACCTGGGTACCTGCCAACTCCGGCTGGAGGGCGGCAGCCCGGACGTCGAGGCACAGGTGGGCGTTGTATGGTATGGCATGTCCCGCGCGGCCGGCGCCATCGCTTATCAGATCCAGCCTCACACCTTGCGGTCCCAGTCCAGTGTGGCATTGCCCAAAGATGTCACGCGCGAGGTCGTCGTTACTTGCCGGGTGCGGGATGAGGCCAAAGCCGGTGATGTGGCGTGGACCCTCGTGATCGCCGACGCCTCCGGCAACGCTCTGCTGCGAGTGCCGCTGAAGCTTTCAGTCCATGCCGTGAAGCTGGACCGGCAGACCGATTTCGAGATGGGCTTCTATGGCTTGGCGCCACTCTCGTTGATTCCGAAGGATCAACGCCCTGCGGTGCTTGAGGATTCCATCCGCCTGCTGCAGCAGCACGGGATGAATGGCTTGTCCGGCGCCGCCAACTACACACTCAAAGGCTTCAAGGACGGCCAGCCCGATATCGACTTTACCGACATGGACGCGTTTGCCGTCCTCGCTCACAAGTATGGCTTCACCGGCCCGATCGACGCCTACGCGGGTGGCCGGCTGGTTGGCATCAATGACGGCTATCAGATCGGCAAGACCGGCCAGAAACTCGCCGAACAGACGGGCCTCAGTTACGAGGAACTGCTCATGCGCACCTGGAAGGCCGTGGACGAGCACGCCCGGATGAATAACTGGCCGTTGATCAACTACGTCCTGTGCGATGAGACGCGCATCCGCGCTGAGATGGAGGCTGAATTGCAGTTTATGGCGCTGATGGGCAAGGTCTCCAAGGCCTTCCCCAAGACGCTCCGCACCGATGGCGCCTACAGCGTCAACTTCAACAAACGCCCCGAGGACAAGAATGACATCCTCTACTGGCAGCAGCGGTATTTCGAGACGCTCGATGCCAGCACGCTGAACCTGCATGATGATTCGGTGCTGGCCGAGGCGGCCAAACTCGGCAAAGAAATCCACATCTACAACCAGGGCCTCAGCAGCTACTCCTTCGGCCTCTACCAATGGAGCGAGTATCGCAAGGGCGTCAAGGCTCGCTGGCAATGGCACCTGAACGACCTGTATGGATACCAGTTCTTCGACCTCGACGGCTGGACCAACGATGAGATGATGATCTTCTACGGCCGCAACGCGATCTACCCGGCCGTCGCCTTCGAGCGTTGCCGCGACGGCGCTCAAGACTTCTATCTATACCAGACACTGTGGAACCTGGTGCAGAAAGGCGCTGGCACGGACGCTAACCGGGCGCAGGCTCGCGCCTTGCTGGAGAACAAAGTCGCGCAGATCAAGGTGAACCAGCGCCAAGCGCCCGAAGGCTTTGACCCGGATCAGTTCAAGGCCCAGGTCATCGCCGCTATCGAGTCGCTGCGCTGAGCCATTTAGCTGCCCGTACAAGACGCAATCATGAATACCAATAGATCCGTGCATCGAGACTGGTCCGTCGGGTACGCGGAAGCTGCAATCACGCCGCCGCGCGGAGCCACGTTGATGGCCGGCTTCGGCTGCGAACGCTACGCCCAGGGGACCATTGCTCCGCTGCGGGCACAGGCACTGACGATTCGCGACGCGCGCGACCATGTGGGCGTGCTGATCGCTGCCGACATCATCGCCTTCGACCACACAACCGTGCAGCAGGTTCGGCGAAGCCTGTTGCGCACGCATGGGCTTTCGCCTTCGCAGGTGATGCTGGCGGCTTCGCACACGCATTGGGGACCACCGACGCTCTACCGGATGAACTATGCGGCCGGGGTGGTCAACCCGTGGTATCTGAAGTTCCTGGAAGACACTCTGATTCGCCTTGCCGGCGAGGCGCTGGCTAAGCAGATCCCGGCGAAGTTCTCCTATACCGTGTTTGATACGCGAATCGGCGCCTGCCGGCGCACGCCGGACGGCCACGGCAGTGTGAAATGGGGCCCGTATCCCGAGGGCAGCTATGACCCGCGTACGCCCGTCCTTTGCATTGATCGCGGTGGCCGGGCCGGGCCGATCGTCCTGGTAAGCCACGCCTGCCACCCCACAAGTTCGGGAAGTGTGGCCAAATGGAGCCCGGAATACCCCGGCGCGATGCGGCTGCGCATCGAACAGGGTCTGGGAAGCCGATCGCGCGCGATGTTCGCGATGGGCTGCGGCGCAGATGCCAAGGTCACGCGGCGCGATCGCGATGGGAAACTCGTATTTGCCGCGTCGCCGCTGCACGCCCGCCAGGCGGGCACCAAGCTGGCCAATGCGGTGCTGGATCACCTGGCCAGTGCCAGCCCAGACGCGTTGTCACCGCAACTTACCACCACATTGGCTGCCGGCTCACTTACATTCGGCCGCAGGTATTCCAGGCGCCAGATGGAGGAATTGGCCTATGAAACGCCACCGGACCAGGGAGATCGCTGGTGGGCCCGGCAGGCGATCAGTTGCCCGTTTACCGAGAAACGCTGTCGCTACGAGGTGCAAGCCTGGCGGCTGGGTGATCTGACACTGATTGGCCTTGAGGGCGAAGTGTGCAGCGGGCTCGGGCCAATCGCCCGAGCTCTGGCACGCACACCCCTGTCGGCAAGCATCGCCTACGTCAATGATGCCGTCGGCTATATACCCACCGCGCAGATTGTGCGGGAGGGCGGCTACGAAGGTGAATCAGCACATCGCGCGTATTTCCTGCCCGCGCCGTTCACGCGCAATATCGAACGGGAGTTTGCCGCCGTCGTTCGCAGAGCCGTGGCGAAACAGTCATGCGGTCCGATAACCTGATCACCTCGCGGCTGCCACGGGCGGCGCCGGGAATCGTCTTGGCTGGCCGGTGGCGGCCAGGACGCTGGTCCAGAGCGGGCTTTCGGGGTCGACCTGTTTCTTGCCACTGGTTGCCATCGCGATCGGCACGTGGGTAAAAGCGCTGTTCCACTGGCCGATTACGACGCCCGTCTTGCCGGCCATTCCGGCATGCACCGCCAGCCGCGCGAGCTGGTCGCAGAAGATCGCATCATCCGAGTTGGCCCGCACGCTGCGGATGTAATAGCTCGGGTCGAAGTACTTCACATCGACCGGCATAGTGATCGACTTGAAGTGCTCTGTTATGCGACTCTTGAGCACCAGCCCGATATCGCCGAGCTTCCGGTTGCCGCTCTTATCCGTAGTGCCGGCGGCCTCGCACAGATCCTGGCCGGCGCCTTCGGCAACCACGATCACGGCATGCTGCCGTCTTTCCAGCCGCTGGCGAAGAAATTCCAGTACGCCGCCGGGACCGTCCAGGGAGAAGGGCAATTCCGGAATCAACGTCAGGTTCACTTCCTGGCTCGCGAGGGCCGCCCCGCAGGCAACAAACCCCGCCTCGCGCCCCATCACCTTCACCAGCCCCACCCCGTTCAAGACGCTGCGTGACTCCGTATGGGCGCAATCCAGTATCTCCGCAGCGCGTTCGATCGCCGTGCTCACTCCGAACGTACGCTGCACATAGAGCACATCGTTGTCGATGGTCTTCGGCACCCCTACCACCGCGATCGGCAGTTTGCGCCGCAGGGCTTCATCGGCAATAGTCTTGGCCCCGCGCAGCGTGCCGTCGCCGCCGACACAAATGAGCAGGTTGATCCGCTGGTCGAGCAGAAACTGGGTCATCACTTCGGGCAACTGCGGCCCGCGCGAGGTGCCGATCATTGTTCCGCCATGCTCATGGATATGGTCGACAATGTCGCGTGAGAGCAGCATCGGCGCGAACCCGCACGCCGGATTCAGCCCCGCATAGCCGTAAGGAAGGCCATACACCTCGGGCACGCCATATCTGTATGTCAGTTCCAGGAACGCCGAGCGGATCACGTTGTTCATGCCCGGGCAGATGCCGCCACAGGTGACAATCGCGGCTCGCGTCGTGGCAGGATCGAAGTAGATGCTCTGTCGTGGACCGGCCGCCTCGAAGCTCATATCCGCAGGCAGATCGCAGCCCGTGCCATACCGCACCTGGTAGCGTACCCGCGCGGTATCCGGTACGTAATCGCCCTCCATATCACCCGGCACAGTCGACATATCCAGCGGCGAAGGAACGCCGCACGGCCCCAGTTGAGCTATGGTTGTGTCCATGTTGCGTAAATGTACACGATGCGCAAGCCGTTTTGGAGCGGAAGCGGGTCAACAGTGCCGGTTGACTTTGGGAATATCAGGCACTCTCGATGGGATTGGCTAACTGCCTTTGGCCAACCATGGGATTCGACCAGGCAACGGCATCAAGTTCCTGGAGCTTGCGCATCTTCATCCAGGCTTCTGAGCAGATCCGTGCGCGATCGATTCCCTGCTGACCGGCAATCTCCGCTTTGATGTTGCTGTACGTGACATCCATGATGGCCTGGGCAAAGGCTTGGGCAACATCCGCTCGCCTGGCCGTGGCCCGATAGGGATAATCCGCGCCGCTGGAATCATCAATCGCACTGAGCATGGGAAGATACCGCTGCTTGAGTGTTTCCAGGTCTCTGCGAACGCGGCAGCGAATGGTCAGCGTACCCGCCTGCCTGTCGGCATTCTTCTCGACGATGCTGAAATACCCGAACGTCGTGATCAACCACATACGGCCTCCACGGTCGGCGGGATGAAGACGTGAATGACGCGCCGGCCAACTCAATAGCCTACCCGATGTTTGCTGCCATGCAACAGAAAAACCGCGGAGACATCATTAGATGACGTTTCCGCGGTCACAGGAGGCATACAAAACCGAGCGCCCTTCCCCTTCGCGCTCGATTTTGAAGGCCCCACCTTCCATTCCTATTCTCTGCTGCGCTCAGGACCATCCTTCGATCCTGAGCGACCAGTCCTGCTGGTCTTCCCTCTCTCTCAATTCCTCCGGCCGTCTCGTACTTCCACCTGTCATTCCCCGTTCTTCAATCTGTCAATGCTCAATCTGCTTTCAAAAGCCGTGCCAGTGGCGAAGCAACCCATATGGCGAGTGTTCTCGGCGTCAAAATCACATCTCCACCATGCTCTGGTGGCCGACATGGTGACGCAGAGGCTGGCGCCTGCGACAAACTGGCGCGTTTCGGTTGATTCGTACCTCTTACTCCGATTCACAATGGCACACTCTCACGGCCGAGCGCCAATCGCAGCGCATCTGTTTGCCACCCACTGCTACAATCGGGCATGCTGGCGCTCTCTAACGCCCTCTTGCGCACGCGCGTCGATGAGATCATGGATCGTCCGGATCTCGCACACGATGAGCATCAGCGGGCCCTGGCCGGCCTGCAGAGGATCAATCGCCTGTCGCGTGTGGCTGGATCGCTCCTGCCACATGTGCTCGCATTGGCGCGTGAGCTGAACAAACGCGAGGTGCAATTGCTGGATGTCGCCTGTGGCGGAGGCGATGTTCCGATCGCGCTGGCGCGGCTCGCGCGCGAGCATGGCGTGGAGATCCGGCTGATACTGGCCGATCGCTCTCCAACCGCGCTGGGTCTCGCCCGGGCATCGGCAGATGCGTGCGGGATAACATCCCAGACCATCGAAGTCGACCTCACTGCCGATTCGCTCCCGCAAGCCGACATTGTCACCAACAGTCTGTTCCTGCATCACCTTGACCCTCCCCAGGTCGTTGCCGCTCTTGCGCAATTCAAGGCAGCAGCGCGGTCGCTGCTGCTGGTCAACGATCTGCAGCGCACGCGGCTTCATGTGGCGGCGGCCACCCTGTCGTGCTATGCATTGACGCGCTCCAAGGTCGTTCGCCATGACGGGCCGACAAGCGTCCGCGCCGCTTTTACGATCGCGGAACTGCTCGATCTGGCCGGCCAGGCAGGCCTGGTTGGCGCCGAGGTTCGCCCGGTCTGGCCATACCGGATGCTGCTGAACTGGCAAAGGGATGCCACTTGACGCCAATCGCACCCACATTGCCCGCGGGATCGGCCGGCGAGTGCCTGTGGGATGCGGCCGTCGTCGGCGCTGGACCGGCCGGAGCGCTGGCCGCGTGTCTGCTGGCGCGCCAGGGGAAGCGAGTTCTGCTGGTAGACCGCAGCTCGTTCCCACGCGACAAGGCATGCGGATGCTGCCTGAATCCCCTTGGGGCGAAACTGCTGGGGAAACTGAATCTGGGTTCGGTTCTGGCCGGGGCGGCGAGGCTTGATCGCCTGCTTCTGCGTCTGCCTTCGCGCTCGCTGGAGTTCACGCTGCCTGCCTCGCTCGGCTTGCCGCGCACGATCTTCGATGCGCGGCTGGTTCAGACGGCGATCGACGCGGGTGTGGGTTTCCTTCCCTCGACATCGGCGACGTTGCATGGTTGCGATGTCTCTGCTGATTCCCGTGAGCTGACGCTGCGCTCGGGGGCGACGGCGGTCTCTATTCGCTCGCGGATCGTTCTGGCCGCAGATGGTCTGCGCGGCTCCACATTGGATGCCTATCCGCAATGCGCCTGGCAGATTGCCCGCGGATCATGGTTTGGCATCTCGTGCACGATCCCTCGGGCACTGGCCGACTTCCCGGCCGGCGCAATTGCGATGCACGCTGCGAAGCACGGCTATGTGGGCGTAATCCGCTTGCCGGATGGGCAGACGCATTTCGCGGCCGCCCTCGATCCGGCTGCGTGCAAGTCGGCAGGTGGACCGGCCGGGCTACTGGCGGAGATCTTCAGAGCCTGTCATCTGCCCGCCATTGCCGATCTGGAGCAGGCCACGGTATTGGGCACGCCGCTGCTGACACGGCAGCGTCTTTGCCTTGGCGCGCATCGAGTGCTGGCGCTGGGCGATGCGGCGGCTTATGTCGAGCCGTTCTCCGGCGAAGGAATGACCTGGGCACTGCAATCTGCACATCTCCTTTCGCTTGTGCTACCTGAATCACTGGAGCGCTGGCCGGCTGATCTGCCGACGCAATGGACGAAATCCCACCGGAGGTTGCTGGCATTTCATTATCGAACCTGCCGGCTGATGCGGTTTCTGCTCCACCGGCCTGCCCTGCTCGCACGAGCGGCATTTCTGGTGGATGCTCTTCCGACAGTCGGCCGTATACTCATTGATCGCGTCAGTTCAGCAAATGGACGCGCTCTTTCTGGAGTCAGCGTATGACGATGGCGGTGTATGGGAAGGTCAAACGTGCCCGCAACACGCGGCCGGTTGCCCTGCTGGGTATTGGCACGGCAGCCGCGAATCGGGTGCTGCAAAGCACGGCCGCCCGGCTCACTGAGCCCTTGTGCTGCGATACCGAGCAGCAGCGTCAGTTCCTGCAGCGCATCTTCACCGGAAGCGGGATCCACACGCGCTCGTCGGTTCTGCTGGCTGAGGATGATCCTGAGTTTTCTCATGTTCAAGCGTTCTATCGGCCACGCGCTGGGCCCAATGATTTCGGGCCGACCACCAGCCAGCGCATGGCGCTGTATGCACAGCACGCGCCGCCGCTTGTACTGACGGCAGCGCGGCGAGCGCTGGATGCATCGGAGGTTGTGCCTCGTGCCATTACGCATCTGATTCCCGTGACCTGCACCGGGTTCTTTGCTCCGGGCCTGGACAGTTTCCTGATCGACCAGATGCAACTCCGGCCGGACATTGGCCGAATGCAGCTTGGGTTCATGGGCTGTCATGGGGCATTCAATGCCCTGTCGATGGCACGTCAGATCACGCTGGCCGATCCATCAGCGCGGGTACTGGTCTGCTGTGTTGAGCTATGCACGCTGCACCTGGCATATGGCTTTGACCCGCAAAAGGTGGTCGCCAATGCGCTGTTTGCCGATGGAGCGGCGGCGGCGGTGATCGGGACACCGGCCGGCGATACCGCGCCTTTGCTACTGCAGGATGCCTCCTCGCTGCTGGTGCCCAACTCGCTGGATGCCATGACCTGGCGAATCGGTGACCATGGTTTTGCCATGACGCTCTCGCCGCGCATTCCCGATCTGGTACGGCAGCATGTGCCGGGCTGGGTGGAGGCCTTCCTCGAGCGGAATCAGCTTAGCGTAAGCGACATCGCCCACTATGCGATCCATCCAGGCGGGCCGAAGGTCCTGACGGCGTGTGCCGATGCACTGGGGCTCTCCCATGACCTGCTGGTGCATTCCCGGCAGGTGCTGCACGACTACGGCAACATGTCATCGGCGACGATCCTGTTCGTGATCGAGTCCCTGCTGGCGACCGGCGTCTCAGGACCAACGCTGGCGTTGGGGTTCGGGCCAGGGCTGATGGCGGAAGGGTTGCTGTTGGGCGAATAGTGCAGAGCGGACAAGCCAGAAAGGAACACGATGAGCCAGTCAGTGAAAGAAACGTATGCGAAACAGGGATACGTGTTTGTGCGAGGGCTCTTAGGCGCACAGGAGATCAAAGCGTTGCGCGAGGAGGTGGATCGTGCGGTGATGAGACGAGTTGGGCCGATCTTGTTTGAGGAGGACAGCGCAGCGGCCGGGGCGGCGGTGCCGGCGGCGTATCGGGATGGAAACAAGGTGTTTCGGCGGCTCAATCGGGTGATCGACCGCGGGGGGATCTTTCAGCAGGTTGCCAAAGGCAAGCTGGCAGAGGCGGCTCGGGCTGTTGTGGGCGCACCGGCCGTATGGGCGTGTTTGAATCGGCACAACATGCTGATGCTCAAGGCGCCATTCAATCCAGCCCCGGTCCAGTGGCATCAGGATGCGGCGGTGTGGGATGAGGGGACGTACGATCACATCACGGCGATCGTGGCGGTGGATGATTTTCGCGCTGACAACGGGGCGCTACAGGTACTGCCAGGATCGCACACGCACGGACCGATCGGTCTGGGGTGGGAGCAGAACATCAAGCGAATCGAGGAAGAATGGAGTGAGGCGATCCGCACTGGCGCGGTGACGGCAGACCTGCGGGCCGGGGATGCGCTGCTGATGCATGGACTGCTCCTGCATGGTTCGCCGGGGAACCAGAGCGCTGCGACCCGGCGCAGCCTGACGATCGCATATTACCCGGGAGATCTCCGCAAGGTGAGCAAACGCGAGGCAGTGGAGGTGGTGGAAGTGTGATGCGGTGTATAATGCGTCCATGAGCACCATCGCGCCCAGCAAACCGGCTCGTAACGCTGTAAGGACTGCACCTCAGGTCGCGCCATCTGCAACCTCCAAGGCGCCGAAGTGGAAGATCGGCTGTTTCACGCGGCCGTGGGCGCAGCACGACTATCGTGTGGCGTTTGATGGGATTGCCGGGGCGGGCTTCAAGTATGCCGGCCTGATGACGGCCAACTCGGCTACGATCGTCACACCGGAAATGACCCCAGAGCAGGCGACGGCCATTGGAGCGGAGGCAAAGTCGCGAGGACTGGCGATCGCAACCGTCTTTGGCAGCGGCGTTGAAGTGAAGGAGTCTATCGCGCAAGGAATTGCCGGCATGAGGCGGCTGATCGACAACACTGAGAGTTGCGGCAGCCCCAGCCTGCTGCTGGCCGGCATGTGGGCGGCGGAACTGCAGGACAGCTATTACAAAGTGGTTGCAGAGTGCTGTGACTACGCCGCCGCAAAAGGGGTGGGAATCTCGGTCAAGCCGCATGGGCCGTTCAATTCCACCGGCAAAGATTGCCGATCGCTCATCCAGAAAGTGGGCCACAAGAACTTTGGCATCTGCTACGACCCGGGCAACATCTACTACTACTCTGATGGGAAACTCGACCCCGTGGTCGACGCGGCCGATGTCGATGGCCTGGTGGTGGGAATGTGCGTGAAGGATTTCCGCATGCCCAAGTCAGTGGACGTTACACCGGGTACCGGGATGGTGGATTTCCCCAAGGTCATGGCCCGACTTCGCCAGGGAGGCTTTGCAGGTGGCCCGCTGATCGTTGAGTGTCTCAATACCGGCGATCGCGCAGCGGTTGATGCCGAGGCGCGCAAGGCATGCCTGTTCCTTGAATCGCTGGTCAAATAGCTACTGAGCGCCGATGCAGTACAGATTGACCTCTCCTCGGTAGTAGAGTTTGCTGCCGGAGAACACGGGGTTGCTGGTCGTGCATTCGTTGCGCTCGGGGCCATACCGGAACCAGAGGTTCTCAAGGCGGTTGCGACCGACGAGCTTGAACTGCCGGCCGGGCTCGATGATGACGGTGCTCCCCTGGTTGTCCCAGATGTAGATGTACTTGCCGGCCAGCGTCGGACTGCTGGAGCATCCAGCTCGAACAATCCCGCCGTGGACCATCATGGGGCTCAGGTCCAGCAGTTTCTGATAGACGATCTCGCCGGTGGCCGAATCGATCACCGTCAGAACGCCATCGACGCTCAGGATGTAGGCCAGGCCCTGGTATAGAAGGGGCGAAGCGCAGTGGTCATAGCTGAACCAGCAGGGGAAAGCTTTGACATCATACTCAACATCCACCTTCTGCTTCATGGTCAGACCGTCGGCCATATCATCGGGCAGCGTCTGGAAGACGAAGCGGTGATTGCCGTCACCCTTGGCGAGGACTTTGCTGCAAATGGTTCGGCCTTCGATAGCGGGCGAAACGTAGTCGTAGATGTTGTAGTAGGGAGGAGTAAAGGTCTTGGACACCACCTTGCCATCGCTCAGTTGGTTGATGACGGCGAAGGATTGGACGATCAGCTTCTCTTTGCCAACCGAAACCGGCAAAGGTGAGGAGTACATATTCAGCCCCTTGGTCTTCCACAGGGGCATGGGCGTGACCACAGCACCCGTTTTGGCATCGAGGGCGACGGCCCCGAGATAGCCCGAGGACTTCACCACAAGCTTGCCATCAACCAGGCAAGGTGTGGAACAGTATCCGTGCTCACTGTGTTTGATCGGGATAACGGTCGTCCATTTGCGGTTGCCCTCCAGATCGAAGCAGGCGACCACGCCGCTGCCATAGACCGCCCAGACATTCTGGCCATCGCTGACGGGAGTGCTCGCCGATTCCCCGGCCTCGCTGCCGCTTTGGCCCTCGTACTTCTCACGATCCACATCCTGCACCAGCTTGTTGATCTTCCGCTCCAGGTCCATGCGCTCATTGCGCACCTTGGCGTCCGCGGCATACTTCGCCGGCGCATCGCAGTACGCCTGCATCGCCGCCTGCACCTTGACCACCATCGGATCGACCTCGACGAAGATCTGGGGATTCTTCGTCCGCTCTTCGGGCGTGGCCGCCTCGGCAAAGGTGCTTGATCGCGCCCACAGAACCTTGCCATCCTTGGCATCGATGCAGACCAGGTCGCCCGCCTCAACAAGCGCCAGCAGCTTGTCGCCCACGAGTATCGGCGAGCCCACGCCCGGACCATTATCGGGCATGGGTGTAGACCACAGGATGTTCTGGCTCTGGTACTCATCCTTCTCGGTGCCGAAGAGCGCGTTGTTAAAGTGCCACTGATTGATCCCCTTGGGCCAGGCCAGGTCCGCCAACGGAGAAACGCGCAACAGGATGCGGTTCCAGCCCTTTACGAGGGCCAATTTCACGTGCGATCCATTGGCGTCAAAGCTGGGTCGATCCTTAGTGCCCAAATCCTTGCCATTGAGCCAGATCTTGCTCGTGCCGCTGAACATGACATTCACGTAGACGGGCTTGCCTTCGGCGGAGTAGACCCACGTATGGGCATAGGCAACATGACCCTTGGGGTCTTTCAGCGACTCTTTGTACATCGCCCAGAAGCTCAGATACGACGTATCGAGTCTCGCCGCCTTCCACTCCAGATCGCCAGACTTGTCTCCTTGGTCAGGCGCGAGGCTGGCCTCATCGGTGCCGAAATCCTCTTTGACGGTCTTGCCTTCGGGGACGGAGACCGGCCCGAGGGTAAGCCATTCACGGATCACACCGTCGCCCATCGGCTGGCCTTTGTCCTCAGGCTTGGGCTTCTTCGCCTGGAAACCCAGTTCCTTGATCGCTACGGACTGCCGACCCCACACGAGCGGCGCGTCGGCGGCGGGAAAACGCCCGCTGCCATCACCGCGCCAGCCGACCGGCTGGTCCGACGAAGGCTTGAACTGTGGTGACCCAGGCTGCGCCTGGTCCCCTTGAGCTGCGATGGATTGAGTGATGCAACCGACCGATAGCGCAATTCCCGCCGCCGCGACTAGCCATCTCATAGTTCTCTCCTCGATGAGGTCTGGACTCTACCTGATCGGCAGTCCGATTCCACTTGCTTTAGGGCGCTGAGCCTGGCCCATGAACCGTCTCGGGAAGCGGTTCGAGCAATTTCGGAGACTGCAGTTGAATGCGGTACCCGGGTTGGCCGCCGATGGTGATCCGCCGGCCGCCGTTGGCGAGGATGACCCGCTCGGCCACGCGCAGCAGCATTTGCGCCTGCTCGCTGACTTTGCACTCCGCTGGCAACTGCGGGCGAGTCTTGTTGAGGAAGTAGTCGGGCATCTTGAATTGCGGCAGCGCGGCAACTCGCCCAAAGCCCGCGCGCACACCCACGACAGTTCCGGCGGTGGCGGCGTTGCAGTCGGCATCGTGCCCCAATGCCATCGCATACTGGAGAGTGCGGTAAACATCGTCCTTGCCATACAGCAGCGCCAGACAGACCATGCCGCCATTGACGGGTGTGGAGTTGCCGTTCCACTTGCGCTCAAGGCGCCATTTCCGATCGAACTCCTGACGAGCGGCTTTCCAATCCTCGGGGTGAGCGTGAAACATCTTGCGGGCATCGGATACCACCTCGGCCATGCAGCTTCTCTTGTCGACAGCAGCCAGGGCCAGTTGCATGGCATCCTCGATCGTGCCCTCGTGGAATGCGCAGAGGCTAATGAGGCTGGTCCAGTATTGCGTGGCCTGCAGCGGTTCCTCGGAAACCGCGATATGCGCGTAGTGCAGACCGATATCGGCCGCCGCCTGCGGCATGCCCGGCGCAACCAGGCCGTAGGATTCCACACAGAATTGGCCGGAAAGGTTGTACCAGGCATGTGGGTTGCGCGCGACGCTGCCTGTCTCGGGTGGCACCACGCCGTCATCCATCAACTCGCGTGCTCGTTTGTTGGCGACCCAAATGCCCGAGTTCATGTTCGCCTTCCAGATCTCAACGATGCGCGAGTATGGCAGCTTGAGCACACCCTCCTTGTCCATGAACCACAGGTGCGTCCACTCAAAGTCATTGTCATCATCGGTGCGGGCGCCATCCGGAAGGAAGGCAAACTCGGGAAGAGTACCGCGCGGCTGCTCATTGTATTTGAACTCGTGGGCCAGACCCTCGATGCCGCCGATCAACATCCCGGCCCAGCCGCCGTAGATGCGGTCGAGCAGGTCCGCGCGGGATATCTCTCGAGTCGGCGAGTTGTTGCCTGCGGGTTGTGCAGAAGCACTCCCTACGCCAAACGAAGTTGCCGCGAGTACCAGCGTAGTGATCACGATTGGGTTGATGTTGGCTACCATGATTGATCTCCCGTACCACTCTAACCATCGGGGCATCCTTGCCATAGAGCTGCGGCACCCGATCGTTGGCAAGTGGGCTGTGGCGTGCTAGCGTTGGTGCCCAGTCAATACTTCAGGAAGGTGGCAATGAGCAATATCGGAAACTGGCCGGCGCGGCATGTACATCTGGACTTCCATACCTCAGAACTGATCCCGGGCGTAGGATCGCGATTCAGCAAGGCGCAGTTTCAGCGGGCGCTTAAACTCGGCCGGGTCAATCACATCACGCTCTTTGCCAAGTGCCACCATTCCTGGAGCTACTATCCAACCAGGGCTGGCCAGAAGCATCCCACGCTGAAGATCGACCTGCTCGGCCAGCAGATCGAAGCCTGTCGCGAGATCGGCGTGCGCTGCCCGATCTATTTCACCGTCGGATGGTCGGCAACGGACGCCCAGCGGCATCCCGAATGGTGCTGCCACAACCTCGATGGCTCATTGGCTGCGATCAGCTTTGACCCCAAGGCGACGCCCGAAACGCCCAAGCCTAACTACTCTTGGAAGAATCTGTGCGTCAACACCGGCTATCGCGATCTGGTTATCGCGCAGACGCAGGAGATCGTTGACAGCTACCACGTTGACGGCTTCTTTTATGACATCTGTTTCTTCCCCAGGTGCTACTGCGACAAGTGCCGGGCCGACATGACCGCGGCCGGGATCACCATTGGCGATTCGCCCGCAAACGTGGCAGCGGCGACGATGTTCTACACCGGTGTCTGGAAGCGCCTTTTTGAAGACTGCCGCCGGGTGATCCACGCAAAGTTCCCCAATGCCAGCGTGTTCTTCAATGGCCGGGCCCATCAGGATACGCCGCCCGAACTGCTCGCACTGCAGACGCATTATGAGCTTGAGGATCTGCCCACCACCTGGGGCGGTTACGACAAGTTCATGCCGCGTGCGAAGTACTTTGCTACGCTCGATAACCCTCCCAAGCACGTGATGGCGATGTCGGGCAAGTTCCACACGTCGTGGGGAGAGTTCGGCGGCTTCAAGCATCCCGATGCCATCAAGTTCGAGGCCGCCTGCATGATCGCTTACGGCGCTGCCTGCTCGTTTGGCGACCAACTGCACCCCTGCGGCGAGATGGACATGGGTACCTATGCCAACGTCGGCAAAGCCTATGCCTATGTACAGAAGATTGAGCAATATGGGTTGCCGAGCCGGCCATTTTCGACGCTGGCGATCTATGTGGACCCGGGCGCATCGGCCGAATACCGCGGTGGCGACCTGGACCACGAACAAGGGGTAGCGAATATGCTCATGGAGGCCGGTCTGGATTACGAGATCGCCGGCGCTACGAGCGACCTGTCGCGCTATCAGACGATCATCCTGCCGGGAAGGCGCTGCCTGGATAGCGAATCGGCGAAGCGCATCAGCGCATATGTTGCCCGTGGTGGCTGTCTGCTGGTTTTGGGCGAGAGTGCCCTGCTGGCTGGTGAGGAACAGCTCGCCGTCGATATCGGAGCCAAGTATATCGGGCCGGCAAGTTTCCAGATGGACTACATCGTGGCCGGCAAGCAGATCTCCAAGGGCCTCGAGCCTGATTGTCCCTCACCGGTCCTGTCCTACACCGCCGGTATCCGCGTACGCCCGCGCAAGGGGACGACAAAACTGGCGGCGATCCGCGAGCCGTACTTTGATCGCACCTATGGACACTACTGCTCGCACATGAATACGCCCTACCAGATGGCCGATGCCCCGCATGCGGGCGTGATCCAGAAGGGCAAGGTCATCTTCATGGCCCACCCGTGGGGCAAGCTTTATCGCGATCACGGGGCGCGCTATCACCGCGACCTGCTGCTCAACGTGCTGCGTCGACTGCATACGAAGCCGACCGTGCAGGCCGCGCTGCCATCGGCCGGCCGGGTTGTCGTCGCCCATCAGCCGGACAAACGCCGCTACTGTGTGCACCTGCTCTACGCCCCGCCGCTGCAGCGCGGCCGGTGCCTGGTCATCGAGGACATGCCGGAACTGCGCGATGTCAAGGTGACACTGCGCGTGCCGCAGAAGATCAGGCGCGTCAGTCTGCCGCTGAATCGCAAGTCGCTACGCCCAACCAGGACCGCGGGCGCCCTGAGCGCAATGGTGCCTCGTGTAACCTGCCATCAGGTGGTGATGTTCGAGTATTGACGCGATCGGGGCAGGCTGCGGCGATGCACCTGAATTGGCCCCTGGGCCTACTGCTCCCAATCCCAACCGGAGGCTTCGAGTTCCAGGAGGCCGGCGAAGAGGCCGCCGCCGGCGATGAGTTGGTCGGGCGGGCCTTGCTCGACAATGCGGCCGGCATCAAGGACCACAACGCGATCGGCATCCCGGGCGGCGGCCAGGCGGTGGGCGATGCTGACCACACAGCAGGATGCCTGGCGCGTGGTTTCGCGGATGGCGAGACGAAGCTGCTGTTCACTGGCACTGTCGATGGCGGAGTTGGCCTCATCCATGATCAGAACGCGCGGCCGACGGATCAGAGCCCGAGTGAGGGCGACCAGTTGCCGCTGACCGGCGGAGAGTTGCAGACCGCTGCTCCGGCCGGAACCGCGGATCACCGCGTCATACCCATCGGGCAGACCAGCTACGATCTGCGCCAGGCCGGTCAGGTTGGCGGCCCATGCAACATCGGCATCGCTCACGGCCGGATCGGCCATGACAAGGTTTTCGCGCACACTGCTGCTGAAGAGTTGCACCGTCTGCGGGACGACGCCGATCACGCCGCGCCGATCATCATCACTGAGTCGGCGCGGGTCGAGACCGGCCACGATGATCTGCCCGGACCAGGGTGTGTATAGCCCGCAGGCAAGCTGCGCCAGCGTCGTCTTGCCCGCGCCGGAGCGTCCGACGATCACAACGTGCTCGCCGTCGCGGAAGCAGAAAGAGAGATCGTGAAGGATCGGCCGCTGCGGCAGATAGCCAAACGTCAGGCACTGGGCGACGATGGCGCTGGAGGTCGATCCATCGGGCGTGTGGGTTGCCGGTGAGGCGAAAGCGGTGTGCTGATCGGCGGGCAGTGAGAGCACCTGAAAGATACGCTCGGCGCCAGCGATGGACGCCTGGACGGTTTGCCATTCATCACCGAGGGCCGTGATAGGCTTGAAGAAACGCTGAAAGAGCAGCACAAACGCGGTCAGAGTTCCTATGGAAACGCCCCAGGTGGAATGCAGGCGGCTGGCACCGAGCCACAGCAGACCGGCCGTCGTCAGCGATGACAGGATTGCCGTGGATGGCGAATAGAGCGATGCGTAGAGGTTGCTGCGGTTGGAGACGCGCAGCAATGCGTGCAGGGCCAGTCGGAAACGGCGTACAAACACGGCATCGCGTCCAAACGCGCGGATGACTTCAGCGCCGGAAAGCGTCTCCTGAAGATGCGTGTTGAGCACGCCCGTGGCCGCTCGCGTGTCGCGCTCGGCCTGCCGCACGCGCACCTGGAACCGCCGGGTGATAAAGGCCAGCGGCGGCATCACCAACAGCGCCACAAGCGTGAGCCACGGGCTCAGGTAGACCATGGCAGCGATGACAGCGACGACACGAACCAGATCGGTCGCCAGACTGGATACGCCCGCGGAGAACAGTGTATTGACGGTGTCAACGTCCGCCGTGCAACGGCTGATGGAATCGCCCACGGCGTGTTCGTCATGGTATCGCGAGGGCAAACGCAGAAGGTGGCCGAAAAGGCGAACGCGCAAATCGTGCAGCGCGCCCTGGGCGGCCAGAGCGGTTAGGTACTGGCTGGCAAACGAGAGCAGATTCCCGGCGGCGATCGCGCCCAGGTAGAGCATTGCCAGGAGAAACAAACCGGAGGGATCGCTCACCGTCACGTGAGCGTCAATCACCTTGCGGATGATCAACGGGGGAGCCATTTCCAGCGCTGCGCCCAGCATCACCGCTGTGACGACGCAGGCAAGCACGCCGCGCCATGGCTTGAGGATGGCGCCCAGTTGAGCCAGCGATACGGTCCCGCTGGTCTGCAGATTGGGCATAGCGGCGATGCTGCTCACGTCGTCACCTCCAGCGGCATGGCCTGACCGGTGGCGGCGGATGTGCGGTGCTGGGCCAGGAAGATACGCCGATAGAGTCCATCCGCGTGCATGAGCGAACCGTGCGTGCCGCTCTGGGCGATGCGTCCCTGTTGCAGCACGATGATACGGTCAGCCAACGGAAATGCCGCAAGACGATGCGAGACCAGCACGATGGTGGCACGACGGTCTGGCGGGGCGGAGGGGCCGAAAAGCTCGCGCAGGGCGGCAATGATTCTCGCTTCGGTCTGCACATCGACGGCGGAGAATGGGTCATCCAACACCAGCAGACCCGGTGAGAAGGGCGCGGCCGCGGCTATGGCACGGGCAAGGGCGATGCGCTGCCGTTGCCCTCCGGAGACACGCACACCCAGTTCGCCTATCTGTGTCGCCATTCCTTCGGGGAAGCCCTGCACGTCCTCATCGAGCGAAGCGGCGCGGGCGGCGGCGTCGATGTAGCTTTGCATCGCCGGGCCATCAGCGCGGCCCATCAGGATGTTCTCATGGACGGCGCCGGAGAAAACCTGGGAGTCCTCTGGCAGATAGGCGATGCGACTGGCGCGATCAGCCGCGGAGAACTGTTCGACCGGCCGTCCGTCCACGCAAATGCGCCCCTGTTGCAGCGGATAGATTCCGATCAAGGCCCGAGCCAGAGCGCTCTTGCCCGATCCGACCGGACCGGTAATGGCGAGCATGCCGCCGGCCGGTACATCAAAGGACACGTCGGCAAGCACGGCGGCGGACGCCCCCGGATACGCAAAGACCATATCCTGAACGCTCACGGGCGCCGGGCCCGTGCAAGGCGGCACTGGTGATTCGTCGATGCCGGCCAGGCCCGCGACATGGCCGGGCGTGAACGAACTGTAGCGCGGTTCGGCCTCGATCGGGGGCGGGCTGGCAAGCAGCGGGCGAACGCGCTCGTATGCGGCTCCCCCGCTCTGGACAGAATTGATCAGTTGCGGCACGCGAAATGCTCGATCGACAAAGCGCCGGTAGAGTTCGATGTAGGCAATGAACGTGCCGAGTGTGAGAGCGCCGGTGATGACACGCCGGCCGCCCAGCCAGATGACCATGATGACGCCGAGGGTCATGAGCGTGGCGTAAACGGGCTGCAGGCCACTGCGCAGACGCACGAGGGCAAGATTAGCCTGGGCCTGGGCCTGCGAATGCTGCTGAACCTGGTCGACGGCGGACTGCGTCCGGCCGAGCAGGCGAAGCAGACGGGCGGCCGTGAGCCGCTCCTGGATGGAACTGACCATCACCGCGTTGGCAGCGCGGGCGGCATGGGTTCGCCTGCTGACCCAGCGGCCGGCGAAATAGGCGACGAGCATCGCGGCCGGCACCGGCGAGAGCGCCAGCAGCGACAACTGCGCATCCATGATGACCAGCGTCGCAACCAGCGTTATGGAGAAGAGCACGGTATCCCACATCTCAACCACGAATTCACGAACGCCCTGCCCGACCACTTCAATGTCGCCGTTGATCCGCGCCATGAGGTCGCCAATAGGCGTGGTCATGAGCCGCGACATCGGCCAGGCAAGCACCCCGCGGACGGCATCAGCGCGCAGGTTGGCGCGGATGCGAGTGTTGGCGGTGGCGAGGAACCAGCGCTTGGCGACGCGAGGCACGTCAGTGGCGAGGCTGCCAAGCACGATGGCTGCCGCGGCCCAGCCCACCTGCGACAATGTGGCTTCGCCGCGCGAGTATGCCAGGGCCCGATCCACCGCGCGGCCCAGCAGGATGGCAGGCAGGACGGCAGCGGTGTTCATGGCGATCCCGCCGATGGCGCCGAGGATCAGCTCTCCGAGCACGTGGCGGAAATAGGGACATATCTCGCGGAGATAATGCGATGTGCGGATGTCCGCAGTGCGGACGGAGGACGCGATCTCCATGGAAGGCGAGCGGCTCACGGGCTGAAACTACGAGTCGTGGAAGACTGCGTCAAGCATGGGGCCGTGCGCATTTCGCGGGAGGCCCAAAGGGCGCATGATGGCATCCGCGCTGATTGCCTATGCCGGGGCATTATCTTTGATACCATATTCGCGGAGGTATGGTCATGTGGCGAGCGATACTCGGGCTGATGATCAGCGGCGTGGCATTGGGTCAGTCACTGGTTCCCAACGGTTCCTTCGAGCAGGGCACCGACAAGTGCGACCAGTGGGTCATGCCCAAGGGCGGAGAGTGGGGCCCCGCAGGCCCTGCCCCCGATGCCGGGAAATGCATCGGTGTCACCGGCGACGGCAAAGAAGTGCCCACAGCCTGGACCTCCGCCCCCCTGCCACTGCAGGCCGGCCACGTCTACGGCCTGACGTTCCGCGCCCGCAACATCTCCGCCAGTGGCGGCACCGCCATATCCGGACCTGCCTTCTGCAACCGCGACCTGGGCACTCCCCCTTCCAACTGGACGACATACAACTCCTTCTTCATCGTGCCCGAGAACATGACCTCGGCACAAAGCCCGTTGCTATTCGGCGTGTGGGGCATGAAAGGCGCCGTCGCGTTTGACGATGTCGTGCTCAAGGAGGCGATCCCCTTCTACGGGCGTAATGACGAAGTCGAACTGGGCGCCGGCGAACAGATCGACGCCAACCACTACACCTTCGTCGCTCCCGGCAGCGACCAGACCGCCAATCAGAGCCGCTGCCTCGAAACCCAGACGGCCACCTTCAACACCAATCGCTGGGTCTTCACCGCCCCCGGCCAGCAGCTCACCTTCCGCCACACTGTATCCACTCACCGCCAATCCCAGCCGGCCATCAGCATCGCCGTCAACCACCACGCCTCCGGCATCCTCACCGTCGAGACATCATCGGATGGCAAACGATGGACCTCTCTGGGCACGCTAAATAGCGTCTCCACCCAAAAATGGCCCATCCCCAGTAACGGCACCAGCGCAGCACCCGCCGTCTGGGTCCGCCTCCGTGCCACCGCCGACGCCAACGGCGCATGCTATCTCCAGGTCAACCACTACGAGTACACCGCCGATCTCGACCGCCCCTTGCCAAACATGATCGGCTCCACCCTCTTCGCCCTCGTCAGCGGCGGCGAACCGGCCATCAAGATCGGCAATCTGGGCATCGGTGATGGAACCCCCGGCAGTGACAACCGCCTGACCGGCCGCCTCAGCGGCCTTCCCGCTAATGTCAAAACTGCCGATCTCAAAGTCCTTGGCCCCGGTGGCACTTCCACCTCCTCCTTGGCGAACCTGCAATCAACTGCCGGCTCTTCCAGCTTTGACATCCCCTACCGCGTCGAATCGCCCGGCGATTACACGCTGCAGCTAACCATTCCCGCCACCAAACCCCTGCAACTCGAGATCGCTCTCTACGTCGGCCAGCTTCACCGTGCTGACTATGGCGAACTCCTGACCGATGGCCCGGTACAGCTCTGGTGGTGCTCATCGGCATGGAAGATCTCCAATCGCCGCGCCGCTCCGACAACCAAAGGCGCTGCCGTGGTGATCCGCGCCGCGGCCGGCGAACCCGAAGCCGCGCAGCTCGTGGTCCGTCCGAAACAGCTCCTGCGCGGCCTGACGATAACCTGCTCGGACCTCACCGCCGCCAGCGGTGCCCGCATCCCCGCCAGCGCTATTGACCTGCTCCGCGCCGAATACGTGACGATCACCCAGACGAGCGATCCCAGCGCCGTAACCGGCTTGTGGCCCGACCCGCTGCCGCCAATGGATCGCCCGGTCCAAGTCAGTGCCGGCACCAATCAGCCGCTCTGGGTTCGTGTCAGCGTGCCGCGTACCGCGGCCGCCGGAAAGTATCGTGGCCAGCTTCATGTACTGGCGGACGGCCTCACCACCGAAGTGCCTCTTGAGGTGCAAGTCTACGGTTTCGCACTGCCGGAAACGATGACCTGCCAGACCGCATTTGGCTTCGATCCGTCAGCCGTCTGGCAGTACCACCGATTGACCGACCCAAAGGCCAGGCGAGAAGTACTGGCCAAGTACTTTGCCGAGCTGGCCAGTCACCACATTTCACCCTACGACCCCGCACCGCTGGACCCGATCGTCGTCACATGGCCGGCCGATGCGTGGACCGGTGGCGTGCTGGACAAAACTGAGAAGCACTCCGGCAATGGCTCACGCAAGATCGTCGACGACAAGACCACCACCACCGTCAACGTCGCCTATCAGAAAACGATTCCCATTCCTGCCAATGACCGCCTGCGCCTCAGCGGCTGGTGCCGCGCCCAACGCCCTGGCCAAGTCGTAATGGTGTCGGTCGGCCATTTCGACCAGGCCGACCAGTGGATGTCCGGCCGGAATGTTGATTTTGCCATCGACGGTACCGGGCAATGGCAGCGTTTTGAGTACACCTTGCCGGCGCCTCCGCCAGGCGCAAAGGGCATTCGCATAAACCTCTGGCCAACCAAGTGGACCGAAGCCGGCGAACTTACCGGCACCGCCTGGTTCGATGATCTCTCTCTCACCCGCGTGAGCAACAACGCCGAGCTTCTGGTTGGCGGCAGTTTTGAACCACCCTCGGCCGACGATCTGGCGCCACGCATGGATTTCGCCGCATGGGATAAAGCCATGCAACAGGCAATCGACGTCTACCACTTCAACACCTTTGTCGTGAGCCTGCCCGGAATGGGCGGCGGCACCTTTGCCTCGCGCACCGAGCCAAGCTTGCTAGGCTATCCCGCCAGCAGCCCCGAGTATCAGGCGGCCTTCAGCTCATATGCCCGCCAACTCCAAGACCACTTGCAAAGCAAAGGCTGGCTCGATCGCGCCTTCGTCTACTGGTTCGACGAGCCCGATCCCAAGGACTACCCGTTCGTGATGGACGGCTTTGCCCGGCTCAAGCAATACGCCCCGGGCATCCGCCGGATGCTTACGGAACAGGTTGAGCCCGCACTGATCGGCGGCCCCAATCTCTGGTGCCCGGTCACCAGTTCCTACGAGCCCGGCCCTTCACAGCAGCAGCAGGCCGCCGGCGATCAGTTCTGGTGGTATGTCTGCACTGCACCCAAGGCCCCCTACGCCACCGAGTTCATCGACCACGGCGGCACCGAGATGCGCGTCTGGGCATGGCAGACCTGGCAACGCAAGATCAACGGACTTCTCATCTGGGCAACCAACTACTGGACCAGCAACGCGGCCTATCCCGATCCCAAGCACCCGCAGAATCCCTACCTCGACGCCGTATCGTGGATGAGCGGATATGACACACCCGCCGGCGTGCGCATCGCCTGGGGCAATGCCGACGGTCGCTTCCTCTATCCCCCGCACGCAGTGTTCGACACAGCCGCCGGTCCGGTCCTCGCCGGACCCGTCGGCTCCATCCGCCTTGAGATGCTCCGCGATGGAATCGAGGACTACGAGTACCTGGCGATACTCTCTCGCCTGCTAAAGGAGAAAGGTGACAAGCTCGACCCGGACACAAGACAAAGGCTGAAAGCCTTGCTTGAGGTGCCGGACACCATCACTTCCACGCTCACCAGTTTCACAACGCGGCCGGATCCCATTGAGGCTCGCCGCGACGAAGTGGCCAAGGCAATCGAACTGCTGAGCTCACGCTAACGCGATGGCCGGCAAGAAATGTACTTCATACGCAGTTGAGGCCAGGAACACGGAAATACCGATGCCCCACCGCATGTGGGCGTCGCACTCAAGGAGATGGCAATGAAGTGGGTCACTCGTTCTCATGTTCACGTGGATCGCGTTGCGTGCCCGTGGCTTATCAAGCACTTTGTTGATTCGCAGGCTCAGTTCCTGTTCGTTGCCGCCAGCCAGATCGAGGAGGTAGCCAAGCGCGAAGGGGCCATTCCCTTTGATGCCCCCGGCGCCGAACTGGGCCACAAGGGCAACAAGTGTTCCTTTGACGCCATCATTGAGAAGTACGGCCTGAAAGACAAAGCACTGCTGCGACTGGCCAAGGTCATCAACGCGGCCGATACCAACCGCATGAGTGATGATCCGATCGCCACCGGCTTCGAGGCCATCGCCGAGGGCTTCAGCCTGCGCTTTCCCGATGACCAGGAGAATCTGTGCCACCAGTTCGAGGTGTACGACGCCCTGTATGCGTGGTGCCGCCTGGAAGCCGCGAGGCACCCATGATGGTCATCACAGACTGCACGGTCTCACCCTTCACCCGCGCCTCACGGCTGCGCCGCCGGAACAGCCACTACCTCAACTTCGCCAATCATCCCCATCCGCTCGTGTGGGATGCAGAAGTAACGATATGTGCCCGGCACGGTAAATACATAACGGAATGTCTGCCCCGGTTTTAGGTCGCCGGAGTTGAACGTCGCCGCACCCGCCGGCAATGCCACCGATGTCGAGGTCTTTGCCAGCTCCGGGTCTGCGGTGACCGTATGTGTTTCCAGAGCGGCAGTGTTATTCCACTCCACACTCTGCCCGGCCTTGATCGTTACGTGCTTGGGCACAAACGAAACACCGCTCATCCTCACCAGCACATCCGCATTGAGCGTCTTCTGTGCCTCCTCAACCGCCCCTGGCCGGGCACACCCTTCGACCAAGACCAACGTCACAGCGCACATGCACATGCCAATCGCATAACGCATGGTTCTCTCCCTCACAAACAAGTCACACTCCAGATCGCCGCCGCGCTACTTCCCCTGTGTATCCAGTGCCGCGCGCAGTCCCCTGGCCAGATCAGTTGCCGCACCGATTCCCCGGTAATGCAGGAACAGGATTCTCGGCTCCTCGCCGGTCATATGGAGAGACCTATTCTCTCTGTGCCGCATGCACACTCTCTGACAACCGTATACACGCTCAATTGGCTTGTTGCGCCTGGGGTCTTGACCCTTTGCGGCCCGCGAACTCTGCGCGATGTTCTGGTCCTGTGATCTTGCTCACATAAAGAGTTATCCACAATCGCCCCGAACCTGCGCATCTCCTCCCCCAACTATCGTCTAACTCCTTGTCTCCGCAGTACCTAGCGCACAGGGGGTTCTCTCGCCGAGAACCTGCGCACCTGTCACTTATCCACACCTGGCCCCTTTTTATCCTTTCAATTTGGCCGCAACGCCAGCTTCCCTAGGAAATGCGTCTGCAGCGCCCGGTGCGCCTCCCCCGCTTTGCTCAGCGGGAACGTCCGAGCGATGTGTACCTGAAATGGCCCCTGCTCAATCAGCCGATTGAGTTTCCGGATCGCCTCTGGGTTGGGCGTGCCATCGTAGCCTTCGGCACGTACGTTCGGACGGGCCTTGGGTGTGGGATCGACCCCATTGGGATAGGCGGCCCGGCCGCCTTCGCGCAGAGCATCGATCACCTTGTCGGCCGCTTTGCCACCGGCCGTGATCAGAGCTGCGTCGAGACCCGCAGGGGCAAACTGCCGTGCCGCCGCGACAACATCGCCCTTGTGACCGTCTATCGCTGCATCGGCTCCCAGGCGCCTCGACAGTTCCACCCCGTCATCTCCGGATGCCACCGCCAGCACGCGGGCTCCCATTCGCTTGGCCAGTTGCACCGCCAGATGCCCGATTCCGCCGCTGGCACCGAGGATCAGGATCGACTCGCCCTCTCCCAGGTGCAGCACATCGTCCAGGCCGCGCAGGGCCGTCATGGCGTCAACCGCCATCACGCCGGCCTGATCGACGGCCAGATCGCCAGGGATCAGCGATGCGTTCTCTGCCTTCACGGCGACATACTCCGCGTAGAATCCGCCCTTAGGGTTCATAAAGCCGTAGGCGTAGACCCGGTCACCATTGCCAAAGCCTCTGACGTTCTGGCCGACATCGACGACCGTACCGGCCCCGTCCGAACCAAGCACATACGGGAATCGCGGCCGTTGCCCCATTCCCAATCTGACAAACCCGCCCTCACGTTCGAACGAGTCCCATACCCCGACCCCGGCCGATTCGACGCGGATGAGAATCTCATCCGGAGCGATCTCGGGCAACGGCAGTGTATGAGGTGTCAACGTCTCCGGGCCGCCGAACTGATCGATGGCGGCCGCATGCATCGTCTGTGACATGGTTGGTCTCCTAACTTGGGTTGAACTCGCGTTCGCTTCTGCACACAAGCTTGAGCGTGCAAGGCTCATGCCCAACGCCGGCGCGTGACAGTCTCATGAATACCACAAGACGCACGTAAGTTAGTGTTTGCTCAGCACTTAACGACGACAACACCGTGAAGCACAATCCTCAGGAGAAACGGCTGAGTTCCGCGCTGCTGCATCAGACCCCCAACTTGCGCGTCGAAGCACAGTATCCGGCGCCGCGACCGCTCCTTGTTATTCCTTGACACCCCCCATCCATCGCCTTACCCTTCCGCCCGTTGCTCGGGGGTGAGACTGCGCTCCGGGCGACGGGAATGAGACCGCGCAGCACGAAATATAAGGACTCGAAAGGAGACTCCTCTCATGGCTTTGAAGGTTGCGATTAACGGGTTTGGCCGCATTGGCCGCATGGTTTTCCAGGCTCTTTGTGATCAGGGCCTGCTTGGTACGGACAAGATCGACGTGGTGGCAGTGGTCGATATCTCGACCGACGCTGACTATTTCGCCTATCAGATGAAATATGACTCGGTTCACGGCCACTTCAAGCACTGCGTGAAGACCGAGAAGAGCAATGCGTCGCTGGCGGAAGCCGACACCCTCGTGGTCAATGGCCACAAGATCAAGTGCGTCATGGCAGTCAAGGATCTGGCCACTTTGCCGTGGAAGGCCATGGGCGTGGATTACGTGATCGAATCGACCGGCCTGTTCACCGAGAGCGAAAAGGCCAAGGGCCACATCGCCGCCGGCGCCAAGAAGGTCATCATCTCCGCGCCCGGTAAGGGCGACGTGAAGACGATCGTCATGGGCGTGAACGAAGGCGAGTATGACTCGGCCAAGCACACCATCGTCAGCAACGCGAGCTGCACGACCAACTGCCTGGCTCCGGTGGTCTACACGATCCTCAAGGAAGGCTTCGGCATCGAAACCGGCCTGATGACCACGATTCATGCGTATACTGCAACCCAGAAGACGGTTGACGGCCCGAGCAAGAAGGATTGGCGTGGCGGCCGCGCTGCGGCCCAGAACATCATCCCGAGCACGACCGGCGCTGCCAAGGCCGTCGGCGAAGTTTTGCCCATCACCAAGGGCAAGCTCACCGGAATGGCCTTCCGCGTACCGACACCCGACGTGTCCGTGGTTGACCTGACCTTCCGCACCGAGAAGGACACCAGCATCGAAGCGATCGACGCTGCCCTCAAGAATGCCAGCCAGACCTACCTCAAGGGTATCCTGGGCGTGACCGATGAAGAGCTGGTCAGCACCGACTTCATCCACGATCAGCGCAGCTCGATCTACGACAGCCTGGCGACGCTGCAGAACAACTTGAAGGGCGAGAAGCGCTTCTTCAAGGTTGTGAGCTGGTACGACAACGAATGGGGCTACAGCAACCGCGTTGTCGATCTGGTGAAGCACATGGCCAAGAAAGATGGCCTCTGCACCGGCAAATAAGTCGGCTTCTGCATCTGTGATTTGAGATCAATCCAAGGGCGGTCGCGCAAGCGGCCGCCCTTTGTGTATAATGCGGTACGAGGTGACTGCATGACGGTGCTGAATGCACATTTTGACGGTAAGGTGGTCGTGCTGGATGATCCGATCCCTGAGGGTATTCCCGTCAACGCGAAGCTGCGCGTGGTGATTGAGCCATCGGGATCCAGCAATGCACTGGCCGCGATCGCTAGAATGGCGATCGACGCGCCCGAACTGCCTCGCGACTATTCCGCCAATCACGACAAGTACCTCTACGGCAAGAAAGAGTCCTGATGCAGTACTTCGTCGATACTGCCTTCTTTCTGGCGCTAGTTCTCGAGCGAGATGAGTTCCATGAGGCGGCCGTTCGGTGGCAGGAAGAGGCCAAGGGCGGCTTTGTCACGACCAACTACGTTCTCGTGGAGACGGTGAATAGTCTCTCGCACCACAAACTCCGGGCAACTGCGGCCGCGTTGGTATCACATGTACGAGGTGCTTCCGAGTTCGAGGTCATTCCCGCATCGGAGGCAATGATGGATGCGGGTTTGGCCCTGTATCGAAGCCGGCCGGACAAGGACTGGAGCCTGACGGACTGCATCTCGTTTGTAGTGATGCGCAAATGTGGATTGGCCGAAGCCCTGACCTCCGACCGTCACTTCGAGCAGGCGGGGTTCAAGGCACTATTGCGCAAGTAATGCCCCAAGGGCATGGACTTCCTTGGTAAGATGCCGCCATGCCAGATGGACCCGCGGAAACCGCAACAACCATCGCCTCTGACATTCGCTGCCTGCAGTGCCAGTACAACCTGCGAGGCCTGACCGAGGACGGATTGTGCCCGGAGTGCGGGCATCCTATCGCGACGTCGCTGCTACTGTACACACCCCAGATTCAAGAGCAGTATCGGAAGTGGCTTACGCGAATCCGGTCGGGGGCATTGCGGTTGTGTATCGCATCAGCCGTTGGCGGCGCTATTCCCATATTGGGCACGTTTACGAACGGCAGAGATATGGCAACCGTCATTGGCCTGCCGTGTGCTGGAGCAGCCATCTTCCTTCTATACAGCGGAACGATCCGTTTGTCGGCGGCCGAGCCGGTGGGACAGCCACTCGGACTGGGCAAGATCTGCCGAGGCGCGATGATCTTCGCGCTGGTCGCGGAGACCGTCGGCCTAGTGATAACGTTCGGCTGCGATGTCACCGAGTTTGTCTTGACTGGAATGGCAGCTCTCCAAACGGCAGCGCTGGCCTACTGTGGAGCAATCGCATTCCGGATGAAGTTGCGAACGTCCGGCTGGGTGTGCTCTGTGATGGCTATCGTTACCGGATTCATGTGGACCGCGGCGTGCGTATGTACCGCCGATGGCATGCCGGTGCGCTTGCTCTGGATCGGTGCCATGGCCGTAGCGGCCGCGTCGCTCGCTGCGTTCTCTTCTGCCGTGCCGCAGTACGACTGACAACGCTCACAATCGCTTGAGCAGCTCCTCATCCACCTTCGCCTTCGCCGTGCGGCGGTCGATCCCCAGCCGATCGGCAGTGGCGACATAGCTTTGCGTCTGCGCATAGACGAGTGTGCAGTAACGCTTGAGCAGTTCATCCGCGGAAATCGTGCCCTGGATGAAGTCCTGCGCCAGTTCTTCGCGAACGCCGCGAGCCGAGCGTATGGCCGGGCGGTATTCGCCGCGGACCAGCACATTGCGCAAGCACTGCTCCAATTCGCGGAAGTTGCCGGGCCAGGCATAGGTTTCACCCAGATGCGAGTGGATCCATACCAGCACTTCTTTCGCCAGGACGTCGGCTTCGCCGGGGACAAGCTGGCGGGCGATGAAACGGATCAGGTGCAGCAGTTCATCCGGATCCTCCGCAAGTTGCTCGTGCAACGATGGCGTGGTGATCATGTCGGAGCAGAGGCGGTAGAACAGGTCCTCGCGAAACCGGCCGGCCTCAATCTCGGCGGCCAGGTCGCGGTTGGTCGCGGCAATCACCTTGCCGCGGAAGGTTCTGCCCTTCTGCTCGCCCAGCCGCTGGAAGCTCCGCGATTGCAGGACGCGCAGGAGCTTCACCTGGATCTGGCCATCAAGTTCGCCAATCTCATCAAGAAAGACCGTGCCATACCGTCCGCAGGACTCAAGCCACCCAACTCGGTCGCCGATCGCGCCCGTAAAGCTGCCACGACAATGTCCAAACAACTCCGACTCGATCAGCGTCGGTGAGAGTGCCGATAGATTCAGCGGGTGGAACGATGAGGCGAAGCCTTCCTCGAATGTCTCCGTACGCGGGTCAAAAGGAATGAACCGTGCCAGGCTGATGGCGCGGGCAACGAGTTCCTTGCCCGTGCCCGATGGGCCGGTTACCAGCGTGGTGATATCGCCCATGCTCGCGTAGATGGACCGGCGATATCGCCGCACATTGTGCGTGAAGATAGACTGCCAGACGGCGGCACGAAGCCGCGAGATGGCACGTGAAGAGCCGACGATCTGATTGAAGATATGGAAGAATGCCCGGCGGATCTGAAACAGCAGAGCGAAGATCACTTCCGGTGGCTCGCCGCCGGGAAGCTTCACACCCGGGACACGGATGTAGTGCGAGGCATCGGCCAGGAATCGCTGATAGAAACCAGTCTTGGGATTGGCGGCAAGGTTGGCATACGAGTCGGCAATGAACTGATGGAAAAGGTCGTAGTAGCGGTGATAGAGGATGAAGACGACGACATCCTCGTAGAGCGATAGCTCCTTTGCACTGGCCAGTTCTCCGGCGGCGATGCGCTGCCGCGCGGCGTCGGCCACCTGCCGGGCACGGGCCTGCATCCGGTCGGAGTTAGTGGAATGGCCCTCACTGTCAGCACGCATGTTCCAGGCGGAGTCGACTTCAAGGAAGTCCGCTCCCAGCGACTGCCGCTCCAACTCGATCCGAGCGGGCGTAAACGGATTGCAGTAGTCGACCTGAGCGATAGCTTCGACGAAGACTCGATCGGCATCGGTGAAAAGAGGCATGTGGACTCCTGTGTGCATTGAGTGTACCTCAGATGTACGACTGATGCACGTCATGCATGTGGCGCACTTGGTCGACGAACTCATTATCCATTGGCAACACAATACTTACGGGTGACCTCGATTTGGGCATGTCCTATGCGATCAGTCGGGAAGAAGGAGAAACCCATGAGTGCCAACATGATCTTCGCAGCGAGTTTCTGGCATGCCGTGCTGGCTGACATAGTGTTGTATGCCCAGTGTTTCGGGATATTGGCATTGCTCTGCGTGTTGGTCACCGCGATTGGGCGTCGGTGGCCACGGCACACCTGATTCCTTTTCCGTCCCCTCTCGACGTTGGAAAGGCGGCGGGAGGGCCTTGTTTCCAACCTGTTGCATACCGTAAGGCTCTAGAGTATCTTCCAACCCCTTCCCGACCGGACGGGCGGTAGAATACTGCGCTCCGAACAGGAAGGTAAGATTCGCAAGCAAAAGAGGTTAGGTGCAATATGGCACATAAAAAAGGTGGCGGTAGTTCCAGGAACGGACGCGATTCCAACCCGCAATACCGCGGCGTGAAGCGCTTTGGTGGCGAAGCGGTGACGGCCGGGACGATCCTGATCCGGCAGCGCGGCAGCCAGTTTTCGCCCGGCTTCAACGTTGGACTTGGCAGCGATTGGACGCTCTTTGCCCTCAAAGATGGCAAGGTAGAGTTCCAGGGCCGCAAGATCCACGTCCGGACTGCATAAGCGGCCAACACTGGCCGAACCTGATATGATCTACAGCACGCAGGGCTATCCCTTGCGTGCTGTTTTGCGCTGGTAGATTACCAGTCGCGCATAACCAACTACGGAAGCGAAATACGCATGTTTGTCGATGAAGCGGAAATCCTCGTAAAAGCCGGCGATGGTGGTAAGGGATGCGTATCCTTCCGCCGCGAGAAATTCGTGCCCAAGGGTGGTCCCGATGGCGGCGATGGTGGCGATGGCGGATCAGTGATTTTCCTGGCCGACCAGTCGAAGGACACGCTCCTGGATTTCGCCGGCAAGCATCACTGGAAAGCGCGCTCGGGGACGATGGGGCTTGGCAAGAAGATGGCCGGCGAAGATGGCGGCGACCTGATTATACCCGTGCCCTGCGGAACTCTGATCTACGACCTGGAGCATGGGATCCTGCTTGCCGACATGGACGAAGACAAGAAGCAGATCACCGTCGTCAAAGGCGGCAAGGGCGGACGCGGCAACACCTACTTTAAGGGCCCGACCAATCAGGCTCCGCGCTTTGCCGAGCCTGGCACCCTCGGCCAGGAACGCAAGCTGAGGCTGGAACTGAAACTGATTGCCGATATCGGGCTGGTAGGGATGCCCAATGCCGGAAAGAGCACGCTCCTGCGCGCGATCTCGGCGGCCAGGCCGAAGGTTGCCGATTACCCCTTCACCACGCTCGATCCGCAACTGGGCATCGCCGAACTGGACAATGAGCGGCGGATGGTCATTGCCGATATCCCCGGATTGATCGAGGGTGCGCACAATGGCGCTGGCCTCGGAGTCGATTTCCTCAAACATATCGAGCGCACCAAGGCCATCGTCCATTTGTTGGACCTGTTCCCGACCGATGGCTCAGACCCGGCCGAGAACTACCGCAAGATCCGCAAGGAGCTGGAGGCCTTCAGCCCCCTGCTTGGCCAGAAAGATGAGATCATCGCCGCCAATAAGCTGGACCTGGCGAGCGATGACGCGGCGTTGAAGAAGTTGCGCAAAAAACTTCCCGGCCGGCACATCCTGCCGATCTCGGGCGTGTCGCACCAGGGCCTGAACGTTCTGCTCGAGCAGATCTGGTCGCGTCTGCATCCGGCACCGGTGTGATTCTAGATGCACCGAATCTTCAGTTCATCTGCCACCTGACGCACATGCTTCGCTGCTGCCGCGAACTCTTCGGGCTTGCTCAAGTGCTCCAGCATGATCGGCATTTCGGGATTGCACTTCTCCGCCAAGGTAAGAAACGTGCGATAATCCAGAACGCCGGTGCCAGGAAGCGTTTCCTCCAGGTGAAGCGTCAGCGAATTGGTGTAGCGGATGTCCTTGGCATGACAACTGAGCATCCAGGGGCCGAGTTTCTCAAAGCACTCCCGCAGCAGGCTGGTCGTATCGTACATCCGCTCGGGGCAATTCACGATGTTGACCGGATCAAGATGCACCATACAGGCCTTGCGGTCGATGGCCTTGATGAGCTGCAGGTAGCTGTCGGCCGAGTGCGGGAAAATCCAGGGCATTGTTTCCAGCGAATAGCTCGTGCGCTTGGGCTTCACCGCATCAATGATCTGCCGGACCGTCTGCACGATCAAATCGAACGTTGCCGGCAATAGGTTCTCCGGATGCGGGCCATCCCAATGCTCCGGGTTGCGCGAACCGGCGATGTTCACGCAGCAGTGCGCCCCAATGCGCTCGGCTAACTGCAACTGACCGATGCAGTACTCGACTGCCTTGCGAGCCTGTTCGGTATCGGGGCTAATCGGGTTGGACCAGGCGCCGACTTCGGCAATAACCACGTTCTGCCGTCTGGCCGCATCCGCATACGCCCGACAGGTGGACTCATCCGCGTCGGCATTCACCGGGCAGTATGCCGCCCCATACCCGAGCTTGCGATGCGCCAACGCCCAGGCTTCTGGATCTTTCTTATCAACGCCAAAGACAGGTGCACCAAGCCGCATGATTCTCCTTCCGATTAGCGCGAAGCATTGTACACCAGACACATCGGTACGCCTCTCGCGGCGCTGAGTTTGTCCAGAATCGTGATAGGGAACCAATTCCCAATACCGGCGACTGATATAGGATATGTGTTCTGATCCGTGGCTGATCTGTCACTTGACGTCACGTGGCTCCATGTACGAGCGCTACAGCCTGATCCTGATGCTCACGCACAACTGCACCATGCGTTGTGACTACTGCTACATGGGGCAGAAGCGTGACACCGTCATGCCGGAGGGCATGGCTTGCCATGCGATCGACCGTGCGGTGCGCTCAGTATCCGACGGCGGCACCCTGGAACTGGGCTTCTTTGGTGGCGAACCGCTTCTTGAGGCTGACATGGTCCTTGATCTGCTGGAATATGCCCAACACCAGTGCCAGCGACGCGATCAACGCCTTGAGCCGTGCCTGACGACAAATGGCACGGTGACCGACCCAACCGCGCGGATTGTCCTCAGCTGGCCAGGACTGCGACTGGCAGTGAGCTGCGATGGAATTGCAGAAGTACATGATGCCCACCGCCGGTTCGCCGACGGCCGGCCATCCAGCAACACCGTCCACGGCACAATCAGGCGACTGATCGCCGACAAGGCGGATTTTCGGGTGGTGATGGTCGTGCGCCCTGACACCCTGCATCGCCTGGTGGATTCGGCCCGGATGCTCCGAAGAATGGGTGTGCGGCACATCGAACCAGGGCTCGATCTCTGGACCAACTGGTCTGAGTCGGACGAACGACGGCTGGAGTCAGCGATCGCAGCTCTGGCTGACTTCTGGGGTGAGGGACTGCCCAACCACAGCATCGGCTGGTTCGATGAGAAGACCGCGCACATCGCCCGGTTGCCTATCCCGCCGATCACCCGCTGCGGCTTCGGCGATGGCGCGATGGCGGTGGCCCCATCCGGCCGCCTCTATCCCTGCGAACGCCTGATCGGCGAAGACCGGCCGGACAATCCCATGTGCATCCCCGGCCACGCGGCCGAGGGAAGTGATTTCCTTCATCTCCGTTCAACCCTTACCCGCGAACACGAGGTCTGTACCCATTGCGCCATGGAAGGCATGTGCAACACCTTCTGCCGGTGCAGCAATTATGCCCGAACCGGCGATATCCGCCGGCCCGATAGCCTCTTGTGTACCTGGAACCAGGCGTGTCTAGCCGAAACCGCACGGGTTCTTGCCAAGGTCTGTCCCGGCGATATGGTGGCGAAGGTCAAGCTCGTGGAACCTGCAGCCAAGATGCGCATCTAAGGATCTGGTATGGATCAACAGGACCGACCAATCCAGCTTGAATACGCTCGACCGCCGAAGCGAATGAGCCGCACTGAATTGGTGGCGATTACCGCGGCCGCCGGAGCATGCCTGGCGGCCGGCGCATGGGCACTTCGCCCGCGTGCGGTTCAACCCGTCATGTTGGGAGGCGAGGTCGCCCCGTCTCAGGTGACATGGCAAAAACCCCATCCGTCCCCCACTACCGAACCGAGCGAGGCGCCTTAAGAGGTCCGCATTACCTCGGCCCCAGTGTCACTGTCGTCACCGGCTCCAGCGGGAAATCCCGTGCCAGCCCTTTCAGATCGTCGATCGTAACGGCCATCAATGCCTTGGTATCCTCTTCCAGCGACCGGTACAGGTGGTTGTAGATCCATTGCGATGCCATCGAGCGCATCCGCCCCAGCGGCACTTCGCTCTGCAGCACAAGCTGCGAGGCGATCTTGTTTCGTGCCTGCACAACCTCGGCTTCGCTCAGGCCATCGGTCGCCTTCTGCAGTTCCCGGCGCATGATGTCCATCACCTGTGCCGTTCGTGCCGGGTCGTTCACCAGCGAGAAATAGAAGCTGCCGCAATTGTCGTGAGGGTAGAAGCCAAAATCGGCCTCTTCGGCCAAGGCGTTATCGACCAGCGCCCAATAGAGTCGCGAGCCGTCCGAATCGCCAACGACATCAGAGAGCACCCTCGCTGCGTAGCGCCGCTCATCCTGCGCCGAAGGCCCGGGCAGCAGGCCCATCGTGTATTGCCGATTCAGTTTCGGATCGGCCACCGCCTTCTCGTGGCGCGTCGGCTGAGGCTGCGGCTGCTGGCGCCCGGCAGTGACGGTCGGCCAGGAGCCGCAATACCGGTTGACCATGTCGATGATCTGGTCGAACTCGAATCGGCCGGACACGGCCACAACCATGTTGCCGGGCCCATAGCGGCGCTGGAAATATTCGGCCATCTGGTCGCGAGTCAGATCGCTGACGGACTGGGCCGACCCCAGCACACTCATCCCCAGCGGATGGGTGCCGAAATGCTCCTCCATCGCCTTCTCATAGACGCGGTGAATCGGGTCATCGAGGTACATGGCGATCTCTTCGAGGATGACCTTCTTCTCCGTATCGAAGTCGCCCTGCCGCAGCGCCGGCCGGAGCAAGTGCGCCAGGTGCTCAATGGTTCGCTCGGTAAACTCCGGCAGTACATTGGCGTAGTAGGCGGTCATCTCCTGAGTGGTGAAGGCGTTATAGCGAGCGCCCAATTCATCGAAGATCCGGTTCACATCCTCCCAAGTGTACTTTTCCGAACCCTTGAACATCATGTGCTCAAGGTAGTGAGAGACACCGTTGATCTGCATCACCTCATCCCGCGATCCGGTGGAAACGAAGATGCCCACGGCAATCGAGTGTGCGTTGGGGTTCGATTCGGCGATGATCTCAAGCTGGTTCGGAAGACGGTGGTAGTGGAAGGGTGATGCCATGTAATTCTGCTATGCTCCAAACGGTCGACGGAAACGGGTAACGAATCGCTTCCACGCGACGGCAGAGATTGTATCGCGGCGAAGTCACCGCGGGAAACCCAAAGCGGGCGGACGCGCCCTTCCAGACGAAAGCAGCGGGAATCGCATCAGGCCACAACTGCGGCCACCGCCGGCTTGGGCCGGCACTGCCTGTCGAACAGCAGTGCATGGTTGGTTCGCTTGCGCGGCCAGGAGTTCAGCCAGCTTCGCCCATCGTGCAGGCCCCAGAATGCCACGCGCGTGATATGCCGTTGATGTCTTTCAAAGAGGTGAAATAGCTCGCCATACTGCTGGGCCTGCCTGGCCAGCACCGCGTCGGGGCATCCATTCACGTACGGATCATCCCGCGCCGATTCGGCAGCGGTCGGGTTGGCTCCACTTGTTTCTCGCCGCACCATGTCGAGATCCAGTTCCGTGATCATCACCTTGCATCCCAGCGCTGCGAACTCGGGGATAGCCTTGTCGAGCTCCGTAAAGGGCACCTTGTCCAGCATCCAGTGTCCCTGTATTCCGATGCCATCCACGCGCAGCCCCTTGGCCTTCAAATCACGGACAAGCCGAATCGCCTTCTCGCGTTTCTCCGGCATTTCGATGCTGTAGTCATTGTAGTAGAGCCGGATGCCCTCACCGAACTCCGCCGCGAAGCGGAATGCCATCTCGACATAGTCATCACCGATGCACTGCGTCCATTTGCTTTTGCGGATGTACCCAGGCCCATCATCGATGGCTTCGTTGACGACATCGATTCCCTGCAGGGCGCCGCGATACCAAGAGAGCACCTGGCGGATGTGCTGGCGCGTGCGCTGCAACACCAGGTCGCGCGGGGCCGGCTTGCCCTGATCTGCAAAGATCCAGTCGGGGCACTGCTGGTGCCACACGAGACAGTGGCCGGTCACGTTTAGCCAGTACTGCCGCGCAAAAGCCACCAGGTCATCCGGAGTCGCAAAGTCGTAGCGATTCTCTTCAGGATGGATCAGTGCCGGCTTCATGCAATTCTCAGGCGTGATGTTGCTGAATTGTGTGCTGATCAGTTCCAGTTCGGCCGGGGTGTAGTCCTTCGACAATTTCCCGCCCAAAGCCACGCCGATCTCAAACGCATCTGCAAATCGCTCGCGAAGTGATGGCATGCCTTCTCCTGTTTGGCTGCCATTCTACCGCACGGACGTTGCTGCCACACCTTTTCGGTTGATCCGTGGCAGCATTTGAGAGACCATGGACCCAGGACAGGAGGATGTACCATGGCAGAGATCTCCGCGATCGACCCGATCGGCCGGGCGTGGGATCGGATGCAAGTGATTTGCTTCCGGCCGTTCAACCTTACACGCTGGCTCATGCTGGGCTTCTGCGCCTGGCTGGCTTACCTGGGTGAAGGTGGCTTTGGCAGCGGCATCAACTTTCCCAGTGGCGGGGGAGGCACGAGACGCGGCGGAGGAGGCACGACGGGATCGCCCTTTCCTGTCGAATCGGAGAATCCTTTCGACCAGGCACTGTACTGGATCAACGGACACCTGGTGCTGGTCATCAGTATCATCGGGGCCTTCCTGACAGTGGGTCTTGCCTTCTACCTTCTCCTGCATTGGCTCCGAGCCCGCGGCGAGTTCATGTTCCTTGATGGCATCGCCACCAATCGCCAGGATGATCTGATCTCCCGGCCGTGGAAGCAGTTTGCCCAACAGGCTAACAGCTTCTTTGTCTATCAGGCCGCCATGTCTCTAGGCAACATCCTCGTTCTCATGCTGATCGGCATGGTCGGTCTGTGGATCGCCTGGCCCGATCTGCGAAGTTGGGTTTTCGGCGGCCGGGCAATCGCTGCAATCGTTACCACCGCCATCGCCTGTCCCATCGCCATGATCACTCTGGGCGTCATCATCGCCTGCAATCGCATGTTCGTCGTTCCGATCATGTACGTCCGCGGATGCCTGTTCGGGCCTGCCTGGCGCGAGTTCTGGAAAGTGATCGTACCCGGACATATGGGGAGCCTCGCGCTCCTGTTTGTGATGTATGTTCTCTTTGTCATTGCCTTTTCTGCGGTTGCCTTGGTTGCCATGTGTTGCACCTGCTGCATCGCGGCGCTGCCATACGTCAGCAGTGTGGTGCTCCTGCCGGCGCTGGTGTTTCTTCGCTGCTACTCGATCTGTTATTTGGAGCAGTTGGGGGCGGAATACACGATCCTCTCTTACGAGACGCCTGAGCGCGGATTTGAGGTGATCATGCCGGCCGATGCCAACGTGCCTCCTCCGGTGCCGCCCTCGATGCCGCCTCCTCCTTCCACACCGCCGGCAATGTAGCAGCGTGCGTACAGAGATATCTGCAAACGCGGTCCATCGTCTCCGGCATACGCTATAGATATGCAGGAGTTTTTCTTCCAGATTCCGTGGTGGGCGCCGTCCGGGCTGATCGCGGCCGGCGTGGCGATGTGGGTCTGGGCCAACAACCGCCTGCGGAAGCGCGAGAAACTGATCGGTCTGGGGCTGATCCTCCTGGCGGTGATCCTGTCCGTGATCAGTTACCTCGTTGATACGCCCGCTGAGATCGTTGATCGTCTGACGCGCCAGTTCGTAACGGCAGTAGTCGAGCAGGATACGACCAAGACCGCGGCTCTGCTCCACACCGAGGCGATCGCTTTCAACTGGAGCCGCCGGGACATTATCAACGGCGCCAAGTACTACGCAGAAAAGACCGGCTTAAAGAGCGCCCGCATCACCAGCCTGCAAGTGCAGAAAGAGGGCCAGGATCTGGTCAGTTACCTGGGCGTCTGGTCCGACCACACCGGCGGCCCCGAACTGCCGGTGACCAACCTGATGAGCCAATGGAAACTCATCTGGGTCGGCAAGGGCGGTCAGTGGCACCTGATCGAGATCATCCCGCTGCAGATCGGCAATGTTGATCGTGAGAAGATCGAGCAGCAGTATCTGGAGCGCCCGGTTCGGCCGCGCTGATACGACGTCGGGGCGCTGTGGATAAGTGAGCCGGTGCGCAGTTTATCGTCAGACGCGGCAGTGGACGATTGATGGGCCAGAGATCAATATGCCTGGACAGGACAACTGCCATCAAAATGCTTTCGCGCGGGTTCACCGGATTAAGTGCAACCTTGTGGCTCAGAGCATCAAACGAGAATTGTCAGGGCATTCCCGCCGACTTCTCGCTCAATGCTGCAATCAGATCTATGCGCCTAAACGAATACGAGTTTGCATATGGTAGCACTTTATGCAATACTAGTTGCATATGGTAACGCGAACCTACTGGGTCAAGAAGATCGAATCCTTGTGGCAGGCCCGCTCGATTGTATGGTTGTCGGGCGTGCGGCGGATTGGGAAGACTTCGTTGTGCCGATCGCTGGACGATGTGGAGTATCTTGACTGCGAACTGCCCCGAACTCGACGCGCCATGGAGGATACGGAGAGTTTCCTGGCAAGCATGAAGGGCAAACGGCTGGTGTTGGACGAGATCCATCGGCTGCCCAATCCGGCCGAATTGCTCAAGATCGCGGCCGATCATTTTCCTGCCACCCGGATTCTCGCTACCGGGTCTTCCACTCTGGGAGCCAGCGCCAAGTTTCGCGATACACTGACCGGCCGAAAGCACAACCTGTGGCTAACTCCGGTGTTGGTGAACGAGATGGCGGCCTTTGGCATCGACAAGCTTGACCGGCGGATGCTGCACGGCGGCCTGCCTGGTTTCCTGTTGGACGATGCGCCGGCCGAGGACGACTTTCAGGAATGGGTGGACAGTTTCTGGGCCAAGGATGTACAGGAACTCTTCCAGATCGAACGCAAGGCCGCCTTCCAGCGGCTCATTGAGCTGATCCTCATCGAAAGCGGCGGAATCTGGGATGCCAGCCGATTTGCCAGCGCCTGCGAGATCAGCCGCCCAACAGTCAGCAATTACCTTTCGGTTCTGGAACAAACCTATGTCGCGCACGTCGTCAGGCCGTACAGCCAGCATCGCTCGTCCGAGATCATTGCCTCCCCTCGCGTGTATGGCTTCGATACTGGATTCATCTGCCGCTATCGCGGTTACAGCGCCCTGCGCAACGAAGACCGTGGCCTGCTCCTGGAGCATCTGGTGCTGAACGAATTGCAGGCAAGCGTAGCCAGATCAGGCATTCACTTCTGGCGAAACAAGCGGGGGCTGGAGGTGGATTTCGTCATCACTCGGCCCGGCCACAATACCGTTGCGATTGAGTGCAAGTGGCAAGCCGACAGGTTCCTTCCCAACGGGCTGCTCGCGTTTCGCCGGCAGTATCCCCTCGGGAGCAACTACGTCGTTGCCGGTGATGTGGATCGGCCATACACACGCAGCTTTGACGGATTCCAAACACAGTTCGTTGGACCGCAGGACATTGGCGAATGCGCCGCAAAAGATGCGGTATCATAGGAAGGACACGGTTCTGACAAACCGCCAAGTCGCCCGGACGGCACCGCCGGAATCGGTATAGTATGCAGACCATGAAGACAAGGCCCATCGAGTTCGGCGACGAGGCGCCCGGAACGATCCTGCGCGATTTCCAGGCGATGCTGGACATCATCGGCCCGGAAGGTCTGCGCATTGCAGGCGACAAGGGGCTCTTCCCGATGGATCGCCTGGCCGAACTGGACGCCAGGCTTGCGGCACCGCTGAAACCCAGTCTGAAACGGCCGCAGCTTCGCTCGTATCCCAACATCGCGGGTCTGTACATGCTCCTGCGTAGCAGTGGAATGGGTCTGATCCAGAAGCAGAAGGGCAGAGGCACGCGACTGGTTCTGAACAATCCGGTCGTCGAGCGTTGGCGCGAGCTATCCGCGGCTGACCGCTACTGGAATCTGCTGGGCGTGTGGTGGCTGCTGGCGCGCGAGCCAGGAGACGACAGGGCTCTCGGCGCATTCCAAGCCTTGCGCTTTGCCATGGAGTACCTGGCGAATGCGCCCTCCGATGGGAGCATGTACGGCAGGTGGATGCCGCAGTTTGCGCTGATGGCAATGTTTGGCATGATCCGGTTCAGCGTGGTAGGGAAGAGCAAAACGGAGGGTGATTGGGACTGCGAATACGAGGTGCTCCCCCTGGGCCAGCAACTGCGCGACCTGATCCGTGATCAAGACCGCTCGCTGGGACTTGTCCTGTTGCATGTCGATCAGCGCAAGAGCTCCGCCGAGCGCATGGGGTTCTTCCGCGAGCAGCTCAAGGCCGTCGCACCGCAGTGGAAGGAACTGCTGCTCCGCGAGACGCGGCCTGAGCGGTTCACCGGCACCTTCACGGTCAGAATCTCCCTTGGGGAGGTATGGCGACGCATCAAGATCCCAGCGGATCGAACGCTCGACGAGCTCGCGTACGCCGCTTTGGAGGTCTTCGACTTTGATGACGATCACCTTTACGAGTTCCGCATGCAAACGCCGACGGGAGAGGAGATCACTTACGCGCACCCGGCGGCGGGTGAGGGCGTGCCCGCGGATGAGATGGAACTCGGGGATATGGGCCTGAGCGTCGGCCAGAAGATCACCTTCGAGTATGACTTCGGGTCTGACTGGACGTTCGACATCCTGATCGAAGCCATGGACGGCCGGCAGATGAAGTCCATTCGAGAGATCGATGGCGAAGGCGAAGCGCCGCAACAGTACCCAGACCTGGACTAGGCGCTATAGGATGCAAACCATCGAATTAAGTCAAAGGAGAATGTCATGGATGTGCAAACGAAGTTCTACTACACCGAAGTATCCGGGACGTATGCCAAGGGTGAGCCTTACAGGAAGGTGAGGCCGGTTGAGTCGGATGAATACCTGGGCAACCCTCACAAGGGACTGCAGACGTTCCAGCATTTCAACGGTGACCCTCTGTATCCCGGCAAGTTCTGGAGCGAGGAAGGCCCGCATGAATTCGAGTTCGTGAAGAAGGATCCGCCGGTGGTCGACGGGCATCTGCCATCGACGGTGTGCTACAACCGCTGGAACTGGTGCACGTTTGAGCCCGAGGAAGGCAAATATGATTTCAGCGTCATCGAGAACTCACTGAAGGTCTGCCGCCTGCGCGGGCAGTCGCTGCATATCCGGCTGATGTCCTATTCAGGTGGGGCCAGCCCGGAACTGCCGGAGTGGTACAGGAATAAATACAAGGTCACGAAGGTGGCCCATCACTGGGAGCCCGACCACAACAGCAAGGAATATTTCAGGCTCTGGGGAGGCCTGCTGGATCGGGCACTGAAGATCTACGGCAATCATCCCGAGATCGACATTATCGATACCGCGTTCAACGGGCAGTGGGGAGAGGGCGCTGGTGATATGACGGCAAAACGCTGCGCTGACTTCGTCGATATCTACCTCAAACATGTTCGCCCCGGCAGGCTGGTCGTGGATTTCGGGCACGAGCTGGACTACGGTGCGAAAAAAGGCACCGGGTGGCGTGCCAACTGCTTTGGCGACATGCGCAACTTCGGGCACGGGATCGTGCCCAACGGACTGGGTTGGAACCACCACTTCGACGCGTTCCCGGAGAGGATTATCGAAGCGGGGATGACGGAAAACTGGAAACATGCGCCGGTAGTCTTTGAGACCTGCGGCAACCCGATCGAGTGGTACAACGACAACATGCCGCTGGAGTTCCTGGACTTCATCATTGAGCAGGGGTTGAAGTTCCATTGTTCGCTGTTCATGCCCAAGTACTCGCTGATCCCCGAGGCCTACAAAGACAGGCTGATGAAGTTCATCAAGCGGCTGGGTTACCGGTACGTCCTGCGCTATTTCAAGTTCAACAGCATCGTGAAGAAGGATCGGAATTTCACCTTCGACATGTGGGTTGAGAATGTCGGCGTCGCCCCGATCTACCGCGACCTGTATGTTCCCGCCCTGCGACTCTCTCAGGGCAAGATGCAACAGATCATCCAGATTGACCGCGATATCCGCTCGTGGCTCCCGGGGGATAGCTGGGTCAAGGAGACGATCAAGGTTCCTGCAACGTTCAAACGCGGCAAGGTCAACATCGAGGTGGCGCTGGTCAAGAAGGATACCAACGTTCCCGCGATCAAGTTCGCCGTCAAAGGGACCAGACCCGACGGATGGCATCCCGTCGATGCGCTGGAACTGGAGTAAGCTGCTGACACAATCAGCGGCGATAGTCGCTAAGGCGATCCTTCTCGATGGTGGTAAGGCCCAGCAGTAGCGGCTGGGCATCGGATGGGCCGCTGGTGCCGCGGAAGCGGATTTCAACAATCGCCTCATCGGGGCGCGGATTCGTCCATTCAAGGCCCCAGATGACCAGGGGAGATCCGACGGGAAGGATGCCTGCCTCGATGTTGCGGGCGTGGTAGAGGATGGAGCCAAAGCCCGCATCCCAGCGAGCCACGTTTTCGCCAGCGCGAATCTCGGCGGGAAGGATCATGCCATCGCCAAAGACGATGTCATACAGGCCGATCAGTTCACTGGATTCGTTGGCGAAGAAGGTGCCGTCGCCGGCGTGAATGGAATCGCGGGCCTTGCCGATGGATGTCTGGAGGAATACCAAGGCAGCGAAGTTGCCGGTAAGGGGGATCGTCACCTGCACGGGCGACGCGCTCTTCTGGTGAGCGCGGCTGATGAGGATGGCGCCATTGCCCAAGCGGCAATCCAGACTGGCGGTTGTGAAGGCGCCTTGGCGCATGCCGGAGAGATCGAAGGCTTGCGCCTTGAGCGGCGAGTTGAACAGCGAGGACAGGTTAAGGGTCGCTTGACGCTGTGGCGTCAGGCGGATCGGCGGCTGGTACGCGCCCTTGAGTCGGCGCGAGACCGCCGGTAGCAGCTCAACCACGCGGCGAGACACGTCAGCGCGCGCGGGCCAATGGGTGGACCACAAAAGGTTGATCGATCCCAGAGCCATCGGGATGTGCATCTTGCCGATCTGGAACTCATTCATGGTGCACCAGCTTGAGGTCTCAGCGCCCAGCACGTTGTGGCGGGCAGAACGCTCGGACCAGTTGTCGAAGCCGGGGCCGTTGAAGTTACCGTAGAGGAACGGGAAGCCCTTGTCGTGGAGTTCCTGGTCGCACTGGCCCTGTGCGGTAGCGCCGTCGGGGCGAATGGACCATGACCAGTTGAGCAGGGCCAGGTCGGGGCAGGCTTTCTTGATCTGTTGCCAGGCTCCTTTGGTCGTGGGGTAGTCGTACCAGACCGCGCCGCCCTTTTGCTGAGGGCGGCCAGCTTCGTTGTGCCCGGAGACTAGGTGGTCGCCCCACATCCACACTTTGACGCCCTTGGCGCTCAAGTGCTGGTAGATGCGGATGACATCCTGGGCGAAGAGATCGCCTGTATGTTTCTCGCGGCATTTCGGGCACAGTCCGCCGGCTCGCCACTCATCGTGGCCGATGTGCACGGTGCGCGACGACATGATGTCGATGTACTCATCCATCACGTCGAACAGGAGCTTGTAGGAATCCTCATTGCTGGGGCAATAGGCATCGGGAAACAGTGCATCCGGCAGTTCGGCAATGTCACGATGGGCGCAGGCGAGATGGTAGACGTGGGTGAGCGACTGGATCTCCGGGACGACCTCCTGGCCATGGGCGCGGGCAAAGGCAACGAGATCGCGCAGGTCATCGGCCTCGATCCAGCCGCCGTCGGCGATGCCGTGGTGAGTGGTGTCCTGGAAGCGGTTGTCGGGGCCGAGGGGGCAGGATTCACCGGTCTTCTGGATCTGGTCGCCATGGGCGTAGAGTTCCATGACGGTGCGTTTCCAGCCCGTGGCGATCTCGGGACGGCTCTTCAGGCGCGCACCCCCACCGACTTCCATAACAATGCCGTTGAACTTGTAGCGGAGGAGGAAGTCGCGGACGTAACGCTTGAAGAACGGGAGGTGGTTCCGGCCGGGGATATACAGGTGGACGTAGCGGATGGGACGGTACGGCCAGTCACGAACGGTGCCCGCGGGCAGCGTCAGTACACCAGCGGCGAGTTTTAGAAGCTGGACGATCGTGGCAACGGCGTAGAGTAGGCCTTGGGAATCCTGTCCGGTGGCGGTGACACCGCTCGCGGCGATCGCCAGGGCATAGCCTTCGGGCTTATCGGGGACATCAGACCGTCCGGGGCCGATCGAAAGAGTGATTGCTGTAGCGCCGGCGGAAGCGGCCGTGACGATGGGCAAACTGACGAGGAACTCATCGGCGACCCAGCGGCCGAGCAGTTCGGCGACGGCACGGGATTGGGGAGTCGCTGCAATGATGACCGCATTGGCAAGCGAAACCGTCTGGCCCGTCAGGTTCAGTTCCTGCGGCTCGGGATAGACGCAAGAATCGCGACGACTGGAGACGGCAGCTTTTGTGTTCGTTTCAGGCATAGGTATCTCGTCCAGAATGACTGGGATAGTACAGGCGGAGACTTACTCGTCCTTGGGCTCTTCCTTCACGTCTTTGGTCCACGATTCCGCGGTTTCCAGCAGTTTGAAGTACTCGTCGAGGTGGTCGTACTCGTTGTGCCATGTGGTATAGGTGAATCCAAGGATGCCGGGTACACCATCGGATACCTTCAACCAGGTCGCGATGTTGCGTTGCATGTCTTCAGTTTTCGGCGCGTCATAGTAGCCACAGAGCACCTGCTTGTGGCCGCGATCGGCAAAGAACTTGACGTTCCTGGCGTCCGGGCTCCACCAGTTCATGATGACCACATCCTTGGGCAGCCCTTCCCAGGCGCCCTCGAATGTGCTGGGGGTGATGTAGTAGTAACCCTTGCCCTCGTGGGTCGAGACGTCGAACGGGCGGGAGTTGTGATACGGAGTGTACATGTCGCTCCAGGCGTAGATCGTCGCCTGGGGCGAATACTTGCGAAGGATGTCGTAGCCCTTCCTGGTATGGCGCGCCAGCAGTTGCCCGGGTGTGAGTTTTTCGCCATTGGGTTGCGGTTCGAACCCGCCGGCCCGGACCTCATCGTAGCCCATCATGTAATTGCCGGTCGGCCAGGCCTCGACCACGCGCTTCACCTGGTCCTCCATGATCTCGAACACCTTGGGATCCTGGATCGAGATCACTTCCTGGTCGGAGTAGATGCGCATCATGTGGTAGTAACTGACCAGCAGTTTCTGGCCCTCGGTGATGCGCGAGTTATACGTCGAGACGATGGCCGAGGGTTTGTGCGTGATCGTGAAGTTGCCGGGGAACGGCTCCTGCGACAGGCACGGGTCGCGGACGGGCTTGTAGTCGCGGCCCTCCTCGTAAACGGTTTTGCCATCTTCGCTGGTGACGACGAACGGCAGCGTATCGCGCCGCAGCACCAGCAGAAGGCCGGCCGGCTCAATCACCACATCGTCGTACCAGATCGTCCCGCTCTTGGCCCCGTTCACGCCGATACCAAACGTGATCTCTTCGGCCTCAAAGGTGTTGAAGGTGACGAAGTGCTGCGTCCAATCCTGCGTCTCATTGATGCCCGCGTTCTGGAACTCGTGACGACGCAGTCCATTCTGTGAGGTAATGGAGATGTGCAATTCACCGCTGGCCTTGAGGTCCTGGGTCTTGGCCCAAAAGCTGACGCGGTAATACTGGAAGGGCTTGACCTTTACATTCTGCGTCAGGTAGACGGCGTTGCGCGTGAGCTGGGGTTCCTTGGGTTTGTCCTTGGGAAGCTTGTCGAAGTTTGTGAGCTTCAATGACATCTGGCCGCCATGTTTCGTCGTGGTATCGGCAGTAATAACGGCGGCGCTGGGCTGAAGTATCCAGCCGCTGAATGGATCATTGGGCGTATCCGCCTGCGACTGCTCGAAGTTACCATTGATCAGCTTGGGTGTATTGGCCGGGTAAGGCTGGGCAACCGAGCCCTGGACGATGAACGGGGCGTTCTTGACGGGGATGCCGCTGGCCAGGTTGGCATCGTAGTGGAACCACGTGCCCGAATATCCGATCGGGTAGACACTGGGGACGAGCGTGATGTTCAGATCCTTCGCTTTGGCCTGATACGCCTTGGCACGCTGGAAGTAGTCGGGCGTGGCGGCGTACAGGCGGCTCATCTTGGCCTCGACCAGCAGGATGTGGGTAGCGCCGAGCTTCTTGAACCGGTCAAGCTGCTCGTCGGCCTTCTTGGCGCCAGCGTCCGTGGTGAAGTTCGCCGATGCGTACACCCACTTCTGGGCAAACTCCTTGGCGCCGGCGTCCGCGGCCAGGGCCAGCAGCACGATCGATGCAATCAGGGCACAGGCAATGCGCATAGAACACTCCGTGTCGAATTGAACCGTTGATCTCCTGTAGACAGGACGAAGAAGAAGGTAACACGCCGCCTCCCGTCGCGAAAGGGTTGAGATCGGACCGGGCTACGTCAGGCCTGCAAGGCACAGCAAGCGCACCGAGATTGTCACCGGTCTTGTCCGCTCACCCTGTACACAATAGAATCCTCCGCATGACTCCGTTCCATCGGCCGGCTCATGCCTGTTGTTGTTGACGCGCGGAGAGAGCTTCCCGCACGCGTCGCTATCTGTTTGCCCATATCCGTACCTCGTTTTAGGATTAGTCTTATGAGCTTGCGCGTCTACAACAGCCTGACCCGTCAGAAAGAGCCGTTCCAGACCGTTCACCCCGGCAAAGTGGGCATCTATCTCTGCGGCCCGACTGTCTACAAATCCCCCCATATCGGCCACATGGTCGGCCCGGTCATCTTCGATGCCATCAAGCGCTACCTGGTGCATAGCGACTATCAGGTCACCTGGATCGTCAACATCACCGATGTAGATGACAAGCTGATCGAAAAAGCCAACGAATATGGCACGTCGATGAAAGAACTGGCGGAGAAGCACACGGCCGAATACCTCTCGGTGCTGAAATCCCTCGGCATCGACCAGATTGACCGCTTCCCCAAGGCAACCGAGCACATGGCCGAGATCATCAAGATCACCCAGGAACTGATCGCCAAGGGCTTTGCCTACCCAGTTGACGGGAATGTCTGGTTCGATGTCACCAAAGATGCCGACTATGGCAAACTGACCAACCGCCGGCCGGAGGATCAGGAATCGGGCACCCGCCAGACCGAAGGCTCCGGCAAGCGCAGCCCGGCCGATTTCGCCCTCTGGAAAGCCGCCAAGCCCGGTGAGCCCTCCTGGGACTCTCCTTGGGGCAAAGGCCGGCCCGGCTGGCACATCGAATGCTCGGCCATGAGCATGAAATACCTGGGCGACACCCTCGACATTCACGGCGGCGGGTTGGATCTCCAGTTCCCGCACCACGAGAACGAACTGGCGCAGTCCGAAAGCTGCACTGGCAAGCCCTTCGCCCGCTATTGGATGCACAATGGCCTGACCCGCATCAAGACCAAGGCCGCCAGCGGCGAGTGGAAAGATGAGAAGATGAGCGGCTCGATCGGCAACGTCGTCTCCGCCCGCGAACTGGTCGATAAGTACGGCCCCGAACTGGTGCGCTACTTCCTCCTTTCCACCCACTACCGCCGCCCAATCGAATTCACCGAAGAGGTGCTCTCGAATTGCCAGAAGGCACTGTCGGTCTTCACGCGATTGTTCGAACGCGTCGATCGATTGGGCGCCACGGCCGCGACCGCGGCTGAAGTCCAAGGCGATCTGGGCAAAGAAGTCAGCGCCTATCGTCAGAAGTTCACCGACATGATGGACGACGATTTCAACACCGCCGGTGCAATCGCCGTGATGCATGAACTGGCCGGCGCAATCAACGGCTACATCGAGAAGAGCGGCGTTGAGAAGTCGAAGGACCAGACGGCGGCCGTCAACGCCGCCGCTGCCGTCGCCCAGCTTAAGGCGGTGGGCCAGACTCTGGGCATGTTCCGCTTCGTTGGTCAGCAGCCCTCTGCCGGCAAGGGCGAAGACACCGGCCTGGTCGATCAGCTCATGAAGCTCCTGATTCAGGTCCGTGCCGACGCCCGAAAGTCCAAGAACTTCGCCACCGCCGACGCCGTCCGCAAAGGGTTAACCGAAATCGGCATTACTCTTGAGGACCGAGCGGATGGGACGGTGTGGCGGAAGGGATAGGCGCTGATGCGGATCGGACGCGAAAAGCCGGAATGGTGGACCTGGGAACTGGACTGTTCCCTGCCCCACTTTCGCAAACGGATGCTGGACCGAAGCTTCACCGAGGCGGATGTTCGAGCGATACTGGAAGATCCCGAGACCATCGAGCCAAACCATGAGCCCGGCCGCTGGGCAATCCGAACTCGCTATCATGGTTCGGTATGGGAAGTTGTGGTCGAGCCGCTGTACAATGAGCAGGTCGTGCTGGTCATCACAGCATACAAGGTGCAGCCATGAATAAGGTCTCTCTTGAGGTCACATATCGTCACGGTCGAGCCATCGCTGCTTATCTCTACCTGCCTCGACGCACAGAGGATAAGGCCGAGCATTCGCGCCGGGTTGGGTCGCTCGTCGCTGATCTGACACAGGATGGAAGGCTCATCGGTGTAGAGTTCACGTCGGCGCGCAACGTGGATGTGAACGCATTGGATCAACTCTTGGCGGAATACAAGGTTCCCTCCGTTGCCCATTCCGACCTCGCTCCACTTCTGGCCGCATAGCGATGGACTCCGACCTGCAGAATCTTCCCGAAGCGCAGCGTCTTGATTACGCCCCTGCGCCGCCAGGCAAGCGTTTTCCCTGGATGCTTTTGCTGGCCTCACCTTTCCTGGCCATCGGCGCCGGCTGTCTGACGGGCGGTCTGCTCTCGAGTGCTCGCGCAAATGGCAACACGGTGGTCTTCGCTGCCTGCGGTGTCGGCTTCCTTGTCTTGGGTGCCATGCTCGTCCTCGTTCACCTTCGCTGGAGATAGTTGCGAGTTTGGCCGACTGTGGTTGAGAATTGTCACGGCCGGTAGAATGCTCTGCCAGTTCGATCCGAGTTTCATCAGGAAGGATTTTGGCACATGAAGAGCATTCACATCGTTGAGGACTATCTGCCACACGCATGGGAGAAAGCGGTGCTGGCCTGCTGGGAAGAGGGGGAGAGTTTCCCGACGCAGTATGACAAGCCCAACGATCCCAACAGCCGCGATGTGACGGCGATGATTCATGTGCGCAAGCCCTTCGGCGAACCGCGGATCCATCGGGCGTTTCCGGGCGGCCTGGACGACCTGGAGAAGTATCGCGGCGAAGTGCTCTATGGCGTTCACGATCACTGGATCAACCCGGCGGCCGGCATGTGGGAGTACACCTACCATGAACGGCTGTTCGACTATCGCATCCCGCGCGGCGACACCGTGCAGCATATCGACCAGATCGAAGCGTGCGTCAAGGCACTGCGGGAATGCGGCCATACCCGCCGGGCGCAGGCGGTGACGTGGCAGACGTGGAACGACCTGGGGATCTCCGACCCGGCATGCCTGCAGCGGCTGTGGTTCCGGGTTCAGGATGGGCGACTGAACATGGTGATCCACATGCGCTCCAACGACGCCTTCAAGGCGGCGTTCATGAACATGTTCGCCTTTACCGAACTTCAGGCGGATGTGGCCGCCCGCGTTGGGGTGGGACTGGGCGAGTACTGCCATATCGTCGACTCATTCCACATCTATGGAAGCTACTTCGCGGAGTTTGAGGGCTTCCTGTCTACGGTCAAAGGTCGGCCGATGGATCAGAAGGTGTACACCACCGAATTCGCCCGGCCGTATTTCATTGATGGCTGCGATGCACTGCTGGCCGAGGCCGACATGCCGGCCGAGCCGCGTAAGAAGGTTGTGGAGCGAAAGAAGGCTCTGGAGGGGTAAGATTGGAGGACTCGATGACCGACGGTTCAGAAACGCTGTCATCCGCGGGGCGCCACCGCCACTTGCGTGAAAGCAGGTCTCCGATGCATTTCCCACTGAAGGTCAGTTCCAACGGGCGGTACTTCGTCGACCAGAATAACGTTCCCTTCTTCTGGCTGGGCACCACGCAATGGGAACTCTTTCACGGCAACAGTTTCGACGACGCCAGGACGATTATCGAGTTGTCTGGGAAGAACGGCTTTACCGTCATTCAGGTAAAGCTGCTGGGCGGCGATTGCACCAAACCCAACGCCCATGGGCACAAGGCGATGATCGACGACGATCCAGCCAAGCCGAATGAGGCGTATTTCAAAAACGTTGACGCCGTGATCAAGTTGGCGGCCGACAACGACATGATCATCCTGCCGGCCATCTACCACCAGCGCTATCGCAACTTCATCACGGTGGAGAAGGCCCGCGCCTGGACAAAGTGGCTGGGCCAGCGATACAAAGATGTTCCCAATATCGTCTGGACCACGACTCCCGAGGCGAAGAAGGAGTTCATTCCAGTCATTCGGGAGTTGGCCGCCGGGTTGCGCGAAGGAGATGGTGGCCGCCACCTGATGAGTTTCAAGCCCGACCCATCACCCTATTCCTCCAGCTTCCTGCACAATGAAGAGTGGCTGGATTTTGATTCGATGCAGACGTGGAACGCCATCAAGCTGATCTATCCGATGATCACCTGCGACTACCATCTCAAGCCGGCCAAGCCGGTTCTGATGGCCGAAGGCGCCTACGAGGCGGGCACGGAATACAGCTTTGATGTCACGCCGCTGTGGGTGCGTCGGCAGGCCTGGTACACGTATCTGGCCGGTGCGGTTCATGGTTACGGGCACAACGACAGTTGGCGTTTGCTTCCCACCTGGAAAGAAGCCTTGGATGCGCCAGGCGCGGTTCAGATGGGTGTGCTCAAAGACATTATCACGGCCCGCAAACAGTGGTGGCTTCTGGTCCCCGATCAATCGGTGTTTGCCTCGGGCGGTGACACCGTTCCGGTTGCACTGCCCAGGTATGATGCGAGCGAGGAAGAGCGCAGCGTCTATGTTCGCGGCCTGAAACCCTCGATGACCAACGGAAGAGACAACGGCGATCTGCTTCACCTGGCCGCCCGGCACGAAGGCGGCAAGTGGGCCATGCTGTATCTGGCCGACAAGGCGTCGTTCTCGGTCAATATGAGCAAGATCCGTTCGCCGAAGGTCAACGTGTGCTGGATCGACCCCATCACCGGCGCGGCGACGCGAGTCGGCCAGGAAACGAACAAAGTCGTGAAGTCGTATTCAACGCCCGACGGCTGGGAAGACTCCCTGTTGGTTCTGGAGGCTGCGGAGTAGCGATGGCGGTTGCGGAAGCTGAGAGAAGTCAAAAGCGTTGTCGCCAGGCAGCGGCTGGTGGTGCTCCACTGGATGGGGGCCGATGGGCGGAAGGTCTTTGATGGTTTTCCATCGCTCGCGGTCGCGCTGCAGGCCGTCGATCATCCGTTGTGCCGACCAGCGCTGGCGGATGTCGGCCAACAGCGCATCGAGAATGGGGCGATGTGCGGGATCACTCGCCAGGTCGTGCTGTTCGCTCGGGTCGGAGTACATATCAAAGAGCTGGCATGAGTCGAATTCGCTGTAATAGATGAGTTTCCAGCGGCCGCGACGGAGCATGCAGGAAGGCCTATCGCCGTGGTCGCCAGCGTACTCGCTGAAAGCTTCGTCCGGCCAGGATGGGCTGGGCTGGTTCAGCAGCAACCGGGCGAAACTGCGGCCGCTGGCGGTGGGCATCGCCGGGGCGCCGGCCAGTTCCAGCAACGTGGGACCGATATCGATGAGGCTAACCACCGAAGCAAGCTCGCGGCCGGCGGGAATGCGGCCGGGCTGATGGAAGATCAGCGGAACACGCGCGCTGCCCTCGTAGAAGGAGCTTTTCCACCACAGACCATGTTCGGCGGCCTGGTCGCCATGGTCACTGCAATAGACGACCAGAGTGTTGTCAGCGAACGCGGGTTGGCGTAATGCACGGAGGAGAGTACCGAGATTCTGATCTAACTCGCTGACCAGGCCGCAATAGGCGGCCAGAGCGCGGCGGTGCCGTAAAGGCGTGAGGTCATCAACGTCCCGGCGCTGGCGCCAAGCGCGGATGGCGGGGTGGAGATGCTCGATCTCCCGGGGCGTAGGTAATTCCAGCGGAGGCAGCGCACCCATGTAGTAGTCAAACCAACGTTGGCTACAGATCAGGGGATTGTGCGGAAGCATGAGACCGACCACGAGGCAGAACGGCGGATCGGCAGGTGATCGCTCCCGCAGAAACCGGCAGGCGCGATCGGTGACGATCTGATCGAAGCTCTGGAACCCGGTTTGGCCATGGCCAGCGACCTCGACGGCGTATCGGGTCTGGCCGTTGGTGCGGTTGCGGCCCTGGCCCAGGATCTCCGGGGAGAGACTGTACGTGCTGTCGCCGAAGAGGCGCCGCTGGAACCCGTGAAACTGGTTCGGGCCCTCGAAGTGCATCCTGCCGCAGAGGACCGATTCCCAGCCAGCGGCGGCAAATGCATGCGCGAACGTGGGCGTATCGAAATCGAGAACCGATCCGTTGCCCCAGCAACCGACCTCCGATGGTGGCCGGCCGGTCAGAAACCCCATGCGCGAGGGAACGCACAGGGGATGAGGACAATACGCAGCGGAGCAGCGCGTGCCCTGGGCAGCAAGCTGGTCGAGTGCTGGCGTGCGCACGACCGGGTGGCCAGCATTGCCCATGAAGCGGGCATTGTGCTGGTCGGACATGACAAGCAGGATGTTGGGCCGCGATGTGGGCATTGGAGAAGAACCCGATCAGGCGGTGCAGACACTCCGTATGACTCAACACTCGTTCAGGGCATAATAGCGGGCGAGCATTGGGAGCGACAGGAGACAGTGAGCATGGACGGCTGGACAATGGTCGCGTGGATCGCAGCATGGGCTATGTGCGCCGGAGGCTGGGCGCAGACGCGGCCGGCAACCCGCGCAACCCGCCCGGCGGAAGGACAAGTCGTGTTTGCGGATGACTTCCAGACGATGGACCACTGGGTGTCAGAAGGACCACACCTTGTGCAGATCGAGAACGAACGCTTGCACGTCAAGACCGTGCAGGATGATCGCCAGGTGGGTCAATACATCTGGTGCAAGCGGGAGTTGCCAACGGACTTTCGTATCGAATTTGATGTGACTCCGGCGTCCAAGAGCGGATTCTTCCTGATCTTCTTCTGCGTGCAGGGCGTCAAGGGCGAAGACATCCTCGGCAAAGATCTTTTTGAGCAGTACATGAACTGGAAGAGTTGGAAACCCTATGACGACTGGGACAAATACACCAGTTCACCGCAGCGGGCCGCACACCATCAGAGCCGCCTCCGCGGCTACCACATCTCCTACCGCCGCAATGAACTGGCCAACTGCAACCTGCGAAAGAATCCCGGACTGGTGCTCAAGAAGTCCAGCCAGATCGAGACCCTGTTGCCGCAGAACCAGAAGGCGCATGTGGCGTTGAGCAAACAGGGCGGACATGTGACACTGGTCGTCAACGGGCAGACGTTCATGGACTGGACCGATGACGAGGCGCCCTGGCAAGGCGGGCGCTTTGGCTTCCGCAATGTTTATGACAGCGACGCCTGGTACGACAATGTGAAGGTCTTTGACCTGGCTTCCTGAGGCGGGCGCAACGAGTGGGAATCTTATCGATCGAGAGAAGAGATGATGAAAGAGAACTTTTCAGGCGTATACGCGGCCCTGCTCACACCCTTTGATGAAAGGGGCAGGATAAGCGAGAAGAAGCTCCGAGGGCTCATCCGGTTTGAGATCGGCAAGGGGCTCAATGGGCTCTATATCTGCGGCAGTACCGGCGAAGGTATCAACATGAACGTTGATGAGAGAAAAGAAGTCGCCGAGATCGTGACCGAGGAAGCGCGGGGGAAAGTGAAAGTCATCGTCCACGTCGGCGGAAGCACCAATACCGCGAACGCCATGGAACTGGTAAAGCACGCGTCGAAGTTGAAGCTCGATGCCGTTGCCTCGATCCCGCCGATCTACTACCCCTTCCGCTTTGCTGACATATTCAACTATTACCAGGCGCTTGCCGAGGCCTCGGACCTTCCTCTATTCATCTACTATATCCCGCAACTGACCGGGGGCGCCCTGAGCAATGACAAACTGGTCGAACTGGGAAAGATCCAGAACATCATCGGGATCAAGTACACGGCCCATGATTTCTTCACTCTCCAGGATCTGCTGTTGAAGATGGACAACCGGTGGATCGCTTTTTCCGGGCCTGACGAGATGTTCCTGCCTGCATTGACCATGGGTGTCGTCGGTTCAATTGGTTCCACACAGAACGTCATTCCCGAACTGTTCCTGGAGATCTATAAAAGCTTTCACGGCGGGGATATGCACAGGGCGATGCAGTGCCAGCAGCTCGTTACCAGAGCCGTATCCCTACTCATCCAATACGGCGGCATCGCGGCATGGAAGACTGCGCTGAGTTTCAGAGGCATTGATGCGGGCCTGTGCAAGCCGCCGCTCCGCATCGCTTTGCCCGATCAAGACAAGGCCACAATGAAGAAGCAGTGGCTCAAGCTCTTTCCAGAGCACGTTAAGTGAGGAAGATAACCGTTCCCGATGTGCGCCTCATCCAGCCCGGTTGTACCCACTAACCAGACACAGCAGAACGGGTCTTACTATTCATGGAACACACGTACGCAGAACTTCTGGAAACGCGCCTGCACCTTGGTGTCGGCCCTTCGTTGTCACATGGAACTCTCAAGATCACCGGCAACAAGAACACCGCCAATATCATCATTGTCTCAGTTGACCCGGCCAACCCGGGCCAACTGCTGGCCAGTCTCAATGGCAACCCCACAGCCTACCCGGCCGGGAGTGTGAGCACCATCAAAGTGGTCGGCGGCAACGCAGGCGACAGGGTCGAGATCAACGTCGATCTTCGCGCCAACATCTCCACCGGTAATGGCAATGATACCATTATCGGCAGCACCCATAGCGATTCGATCTACAGCCATAGTGGAAACGACTCCATCATCGGCAACGGCGGAAACGACTACATCGCCACCTCAAGCGGCGACGACACGATCACCACCGGCAACGGCAGTGACACGATCTCAGGGGGCTCCGGCGACGACGTGATTCAGTCCGGCGGCGGCGAAGATGATATCTGGGGCGGCAATGGCGCTGACACCATCGACAGCGGAAGCGGTGATGATCAGGTCTATGGCGGCAACGGCGCTGACTTTGTCACAGCCGATGAGGGCAATGACACCGTCTATGGCCAGTCCGGCAATGATACCCTCATCGGCGGAAGCGGCGATGACTACCTCAGCGGCGGCGAAGGCAACGACAAGATCGCCGGTGATCTGTTCGACTCCGACAGCGGCAACGACGGCAGAGACATCATCTACGGCGGCGACGGCGAAGATCAAATCTATGGCGGCGGCAATGATGACTGGATCGACGGCGGCGACGACGATGACACGATCTATGGTAACAACGGTGCTGACACCATCTTCGGCGATTGTGGTGACGATCTGATCTATGGCGGCGATGGTGATGATGCGATCGTCGCCGACGTCGACTACGACACCGTCTTTGCCGGCGCCGGTGACGATGATATCTGGATCAATTGTTATACCGACTACGACACTGGCTCAGGCTATGATTTCATCTATTATTCGGGGCACTACTGGTACTGATCCCAAGAGGGAAGATCGAATGGAATTTCACCTGACGTTCGATTTCGGCGACGATGTCCTCTACGCGGAGCAGGATTGGGATGAGCGCTGGCTGCGTCAACTCGTCGAGGAGTACGCCAGACGCGGCATCGGTGCACTGCACTGGATCCATTCCCATGACATCAAGGCCGGATTGGAAGCTGGAAGCGCTCGGAACCGCTACAGCGCATTCCTCCGAAACGTGCCCGATCCGCTGGCCGTGATCGCCGATGAATCTCATAAGAACGGCATGCGCTGTTTCAGCGTTCTGAAGATCAATGACCGATGTCTGGGAATGCCTTTTACGCCTGGTCCTGTCGCAGAATCCGTGGGCGATGATGCCAGCATTGATTTCCTGGGCGGAAGAGCGGTCATGTACACCGACTGGTTGCGCGATCATCCCGAAATGCGCGCGGAGCTGCATCCCTCGCTGATGGAACAGCCACCGAGGCGCCCGTTGGGCCGCATCCGGCTATGGCACGAGCAGTCAGGACTGAGCCCTTCTGCGTTCAAGATCTACACTTCCCGGGATAACGCGAATTACCGGCCGTATACCGGCCCGCAGCAGATCTCTTTCTCTGAGCGCAAGCACCGCCAGCGGGTCTTTACACCGGCTCCGGAAGTATCCTACGGTCCTGAAGGCATCTTTACCTGCGTTGAGTTCTCAGGCCTTGATATCGCCGAACCGTTCATCGCGATAGAAGCCCAAGGCGCTACGGAGTTAACAAACACCTTATCTGCATTGGTTGAACTGGAAGACATCGCGGGGAACACCGTCGCGTTCACCTACGGTCTGGCTCCGGTAATGCGGGATCTGCTGGATGAGTCCCAGAAAGATGACTGGCGAAATGTCGGGATTGCCTTTGACGCCGCATTCGGCACAAACATTCCGGGCCGAGGCTGGCATTATATGAGTTCCGGCGGCAGGCACAGGGTGGACCTTAAACAGCGAGGCTTCATTGGGCTGGCGCGCGGACGTAACCGCTTCGTTTCTGGGGTGCTCGAACTGGCTTACCCCCAAGCCCGCCAGTACTGCGTTGACTCGGCCAGAGTGGCGATCGATTCCGGCTGCGATGGCGTGGATATCCGCCTCAACACGCACACAGAGTCCCTCGACTGGGAGAACTACGGCTTTGGAAAGCCGATCCTGGACGAATTCAAGCGGCGATACGGTGTGGATATCACCAGGCAACAGTTTGACCGCGCTCTGTGGCGCAAACTCCGTGGCGAGTATGTCGATCAGACTCTGCTCGAGATAGGCCAGATGCTCCACGCCCGAGGCAAGAAACTCTCCGTTCAGATGTACGACGATTTCGAGCACCCTTCGGAAGAACGCTGCAAGATGGAGATCTACTTCGACTGGCGGAAATGGTGCTGCAGCGGCTTTGTGGATATGGCCACGATCGCGGGATTCACCTGGAAGGGCAATTTCTATGGGAATGCCGTCAAGCTCTGTCGGTCGAAGAACATACCCATGGTCATGACACCTGCGATGTTCGCGGCCAATGATGAAGACTGGAAGAGAGACCTGCCCATTTTTCTGGCAGCCTGCGAACGTGACGGCTTTAGCGCCTTCAACATCTACGAGAGCTCAGCAGTAGTGCGACTGGAAAAGGACGGGCTGAAGTTCCGCGCCCCTTCATTGTGGAAGATGATCAAGAGTTAGGATCGAATTACCATGCCAGACAGACAGGCACTCGCAGATTGGGTCGAGCAGACACTCAAGAGTGATGTGAATCAGGCGATGGGATTCCACTCCTGGGTTCTGCCTGCGCGCAAGTGCGTGTGCATGACGGTACCCAAGATCGCTTGTTCGCGAATCAAACTGACGCTTCATCTGCTGCAGGGCAACCTGGCACTTGACCACCTTGGCAATGTCCACAGCAAGGGCATCCATCTTGGCTCATTCGGCCGGGATGAGATTGTCGAGATGCTGAGTTCTCCGGATTGGTTCAGGTTCTGCTTCGTCAGGAATCCCTACATGCGGCTCCTCTCGGCGTACAAGACGCAAGTGGGGAACTCGTGGAACCAGGAGACGCGGTGGCTGAAAGATGACATCAAAAAGGGACTGGACCTGCCGGTGGCAACGGCCGGGCGAGAAGGCCTCGTGCCCTTTGCGGACGTCGTTCGCTACCTGCACAGGGAGCATACCGCGGCAAAACCGGCGGGTGGCGTGCACCACGATGGCCATTTCAACATCCAAAACCGCATCCTCGCACCGCACCTGATCCCATACGACTTCGTCGGCCGGTTTGAGTCATTCCAGGCCGACTTCTCGCAAGTGCTCAAGCGATTGGTCGCGCCGCCAGAGATCCTTGCCACAGTCAGTGAGGTAAAGAACGCTACCTATATGCTGCATCCCGCTATCGCCTACGACAGCGCCTTGGCGCGCATGACCTGCGAAATCTACGAATCGGATTTCCAATCCTTTGGTTATGACCGCGACAGTTGGATATACGAAGTCTGACCAGCTCGCTGGAGGAAGAGCGGAAATCCCGTAGACTGCACGACTCAGACTTTGTTAAGGAGAACGTTTTGACTCGCGATAATCATTGGAGTTTCCCCCTCTTTGACGGCCATATGCACTACTGCCAGCCCTTCCTCGATGAGGCGATGGCATCTTACAGCGAGTGCGGCGTCATCGGCGGCATCAACCTCTGGGGCGCGGCTTCTGCCCAGTACAAAGGCATGTACTTCTTTAACGGCGACTATGCTCAGTTCCTCAAGGCCTGCCGCGACAAAGGACTGTTCTACCGCTTCGCGCAGTTCTATTGGCCCGACTGGATGGGCTTTGGGCTCGACCCCAGTGGCTTTGTCTCGCGGCTGTGCGATGACCTGTGCCGCTACGCCGAACTGGGCGCGACAGGCCTGAAGGTGTGGAAGGACCTGGGCATGTTTTCCCGCTTTGCCAACAGCACCCCCGCCGTCGTTGATGATGAGCGACTGGAGAGGGTCTGGCAAACCGTGGCCAAACTGGGACTGTGGATCGCGGTTCATCAGGCTGATCCCGGTAGGAGCTTTGCATCGGCGACCACCGGCTTGACCAAGCAGCAGATCTTCGCAGCGCGCGATCGCTGGCTCGCCGCGCATAAGAACATCCGCTTTATCATCTGTCACAGCGGCAACCACGACACGCCGGAAGAATTTGATCGGCTGCTCAGCACCTTCCCCCATGTTCAAGCTGACCTGCGCCCCTGGCAAACCACGGGCGATCTGCAAGCCATCCGTGCCCTTCTGGAAAAGCACGCCGACCGGCTCTACATCGGCCCCGATCTTGCCATGTCCGAGAACAAGCAGCCAGACCGCGCGTGGAGCATTGAGTGCGTCTACCGTCCATGGCGGCGGCGGCTTATCGAGACGGGCCTCAGCCCCCAGACCCTCGAAAAGATCGCCTGGCGTAACGGTGTGCGGGACTTCTTCGGCCCGACACCCGCCGCCTGATGATTATCACACGATCGGAAGCGATTGGCCTTACCCGACGCTCAGGTTGTTCAGGTAATCCTCTAATTCCTTCTGCCGCGCGTTGAACTGTTGCTGCTGATCGTCCAGCGCCTTCTGCTGGGTATCGAGTTGGAGGTCTTGGTCACTCATGCGCTTCAGCAGACGGTTGTAGTAGTCGCTGGCCTGCGCCTGCGGAGCGATCGCCTTCATGTTCTCCCGCGTCTGGCTCTGCGCCTGGGTGGTCTGAGCAATCTTCTGCCGGGTCTGCTCCATCTGACGTTGTGTATCCACCAGGGCCTGCTTCAACTGGATCGCCTTCACCAAGGCATCACGCACGGGCTGGGCAATCTGGCCGTTCTTGCTGTACCAGGTGAGCTGATCGATATCAAAGGGCAGAATCGCCATCGATTCCCAGTCAGTATGCTCCTCCTGCACCTTCAGATTGGCCGGCTTGCCCGCCGCCGCGGCCAATTGGAAGCGATAGAGGGCATCGGTCTTCTCCATCGGCTTTTCCGGGGTCAAGAGCGTCCAGCCCTGCCGGAAAGGGTGCTCGATCACCAACATCTTTTCCGCATCGGCCTTGTTCTCGATCTTGTATTCCTGGGTAAACAGGTGCTTGCGGGCAACCTGGAGGACACCTTTGACCACCTTACCGGCCGTGATCGACTCATCCTGTTTGCTGCTGGTGGAATCCACCAGCACCTTCAGGTCAATGCCGTAGGAAATCAGCCGCTGCTGCCCCGGAGGAAGATCGGAGATGCGGGCATCGCCGCCGTAGGCGCCGTTGTCGAGCACCGTGATGGGGCCGTTGAGCAGGTGCTTGCCGGTGGTGTTGGTCAGGATGGCGCCGTTGAGGGGATGCTTGGCGAGTGTGCCGGCGTTGTAGATGCTGACCCGCTGAGCCTGGATATTCTCGCCGATGATCGGAAGCATGGCCGACTTCTGCCGCGGAAGCGTAACGGGGATGGAGACGGTGTATTGGAAAAGGTCGCCCAGGTTGGCGGTTGAGGCGGCTGAGGCGACGCTGGCGAACTGAAGTTGCTCACCCTGTTGTTTGTCTTGCATCACTCCAAACGTGCCAGCGGCCAAGCTCGGCTTTGCCGCAGGCACGCCCCTAAACGTCGCCTTTCTGAGCGCCTGTTCCGGCGTCGCCGCTGCGGGAGAGGCCGGAGCATTTGCCGCACGGGCATCTACACTGGCCAGGTTCATGCCACCATCCTGCCCCTTGGCGCGTTCCATCCCCTCCTCATACTCGCGCGGCTTCAGGCTCGCGTAGAGCTCCGGCTGCACCACCGGACGGGGAATATACAGCGGCTGATACAGGTCCTGGATAAAGCTGATCGGCCGGCCGGACACCAGCGACAACTGCACGTTGTTCCAATCCGTGTCGGTCTGGTTCTCCACGATCGCCCAACCCTGGATAAATGGCTTGGCATCTTTGCCATCGTCCAGCAGCAGTCGGTAGCTGGTCTTCCAGATCGGCGTCTCCACCACATAGCCGATCTTCACCCGCCGGCTGCCTTCCCCGGCGAACTGGAAGCTGACCGCCTTCTTGTCCTGATCGCGCGCCTGCACCAGCGCCGAGAGCGCCTTATTCAGTTCCTCCTGCAGCCGGGGATCTTCAAAAGAGACATACTGAACCGTTGGCATGCGAATGCTGGTGGCCCCCTGCTCGTTCAGCAGGTTCAGGACTGGGATCTCCTGCAGATCGCCCTTCTCGCCGCTGGGAACCTTCTCGATCTCAACGCCGATGATCGTGCCAGTCAGCGTCTTGCCATCCAGGAGATGACAGGTCACCTTCGCCCCGCGCAACTGCGTCAGCAAATCCGCGCGG
>CAIQIQ010000068.1 GCA_903871935.1 uncultured Phycisphaerales bacterium | reverse complement strand
CGCTGCCGCATGTCACCGTTACTACCGATTTCGAAACGCACCGTCTGTGGGTAAACCAGCCCTGTGAACTGTTCTTCACCGCCACCGACGAAGGGGCGGAGTATCTGCACAGCTTCGGCATTCCGCGCGAACTGATGCGCGTCAGCGGGATTCCCGTGCATCCGGCATTCAGCAAGCTGCCCGCGCGGGCGGAATGCCTGAAGCGGCACGATCTTGCCGGCGACCGGCCGATCGTGCTGCAACTGGCCGGCGGATTTGGTGTCGGGCCGATCCAGAAGGTGCACGAGACGCTGCTGAGCCTGGAGAGCGGGATTGAACTGGTTACCGTTTGCGGGAAGAACAAGGCCGTCGCCGAGCAACTCGCCGAAGTGCCCTGCCCGACACGGCATCGCCGCCACATCGTGGGTTTCACGGATGTGATGCAGGAATTCATGGCCGCGGCCGATCTCGTGGTCACCAAGCCCGGCGGGCTGACCAGCAGTGAATGTCTGGCGGCCGGCGCCCCGATGCTCATCATCAACCCCATCCCGGGCCAGGAGAGCCGCAATGCCGACTATCTCCTGGAACAGGGAGCAGCGATCAAGGCGAATAACCTGGCGACGCTTGCATACAAAGCCCAGCAGTTGCTCAAAGCCCCCGCCCGTCTACAGGAACTCAAGCGCAATGCCAGGAAGATCGGGCATCCGAAGGCAGCGTATGACATTATCCGTGAGGTCGGACGCAGGTGGGGATAAGATAAAGGCCGTCGATGTGGCAACAGGGAGCGATACTGCGGCGTAAACACAGATAGGACCGCATGTTTGGCCTGGAGTTCCTCTTCGCCGCGGCACTTTGGGCGCTGCCCCTGGCAGCGCTGCCGCTGATCCTGCATCTGCTGCATCGCCGCAAGAGCCCTGTTGTCCTGTTTCCCACACTCCGCTTCATCCAGAGCAGCCTGCAGCAGAGCGCCGCTCGGCGCAAAGTGCAGCGCTGGCTGCTGCTGGCGATTCGCATGCTGCTACTGGCCCTGCTGATCTGGGCCATCGCACAGCCTGCGAAGATCCTGGCATCGCGTTTCTTCGGATCGGACCAGAGCACGGTTGCCATCCTGGTCGTCGATACAAGCTGGTCGATGCAGTACCGACAAGAGAACCAGATCACGCAGATCGCTGAAGCCGATCAGATCGTGCAGCGACTGCTTCGCGACAAGCTCCGCGATGCCTCGATCATGCTGGCGACATCCGCCTCTGACCTCAACCGTACCCCCTTCCGCGGCAGCTCTGAGTTGCTCGCGCAATGGGTGCCGCTCAAGCCCGAGCCGGCGCGCTCGCCGCTGTTCGATTCTGTCTCCGCGGCCAGCGAGATACTCTCCAAGAACCCGGCCGCGCAGAAACTGCTGGTGGTCATCAGCGATTTCCAGGGCACCGATTTTCCCCGCCCGCTGCCGCAGCCGGCCGACCCGCAACTGCGAATCGTCGCCCTCGACCTCCACCCCGAGCGACCGCGTTCTGCAGGCGTCGCCGCGATCACAATCAAGCCCGCTCAGGTGGTCGCCGGGATTCGCGCTTCGGTTGAAGTGGATATCGCAGGTACACCAGGCGACGTGCGCCCGGTTGCGTTGTCGGTATCCGATCTCGATGGAAAACAATTGCTTGCCAAGCCGCCGCAGATGGCCAACATCGACGACTCCGGCCATACCAGCCTGCGCTTTGATCTAGAGATGCCCAACCAACGCTGGCAACTCATCACAGCCAAACTTCAGGGCGAAGACCCGATGCCCTGGGATGATGCCCGCACCCTGGCAATCGAGTTGCCACCCCAACAGCGTGTGCTGGTCTGGGATGCGGATGCCGAACTTGCCGCTGTGCACCGAATGGTGCGACTGGCTCTGGATCCGGGTGAGGGCCGACTCGCCAACTGGCCCTTGCGCCTCGAGGCCGGCTCCGTCATTCGCGATGGCCAGAATGCCATCGTCGCCGTGCTCCAGCAGGTTCCTTCGCCAACTGTGGCCGCTGGGTGGCGGGATTTCGTCTCCGCCGGGGGCAAGCTCGTGCTGCTGCTCAAGCCCGGGATCGAGTCCACCTGGGCGTCCGCTTCGGCCGAGTCGCGCACGATCCTGGAGGGGCTATTGCCCTCTGCCCCACACGAGATCACCAACAGTGAATTGCTGCATGTCGTTCCCGCATCCGCTGCGCGACAGGATACCGTTACGATGGGCCTCGCCGATGATCCCAAGGCGCTGGCCGAAATGCGGGCGAATCGGATTGTCGGGCTCAGCGTTGCGGATCAGCGTTCAACACAACTACTGCTGGCGACCGCGGCCGGTGATCGCCGCGCGCCGGCCGATCGCGATGGACTGCTCTATGTGCGCAAGGTCGGCCGCGGGCGCGTCTACACATGGGCGTGCATTCCCGACGGCATCCTGACCAACCTGGGCACGCATCCGCTGTTCCTCCCCCTGCTGGTCAATCAGTGCCTGCGCGGACAGGAGACATCCCTGGCCAGCAACACGCAGGTGGGTACGCCCATCACCGTCAATGAAACCGATGTCCGCTCCGGTGGTGATATGGAACTTCGCTCGCCCGGTGGTCAGGTCTATCAGCTTTCAGCGCAGAACCGCGATGGCCGGCGGGTATTCGCTTACGACGATCCGCACGATGTCGGCATCTATCAGTGGCGGAAGGCAGGCGACAGCACGATACGAGCGCTCGCCAATGTCACCGGTCCGGCCGGTGAGTCCGAAGCGATCTACCGTCCCGCCGACGGCATTATGCCCAAGATGTCCGGCACACTGATCGCCCGATCGATGCAGGATCTGGATACGAAGATCGCCCAGGTAAGCCAGCCGCAACCGCGCTGGTCGTTGCCGCTGGCTCTGGCGCTGATCCTGCTGTGCGCGGAGGGCCTCTTCTCGAATGAGTCGGCCATCTGGAAATGGTTCGGAAAAGGGAAGTAGCAGGTCAGGCGACACGGACCACCGGTCGAGCGGGGTCGCTCTCGGCCAGACGCTCGCAACGGCGCATGTCGGCCCACATCTTCTCTTTGAGCTGCTCGACAGAGGAGAACTTGATCTGCTCGCGGACGAAGTCAATCAGTTCCAGTTCGAGCGTCTGCCCGTAGAGATCACCATCGAAGCCCAGCAGGTGCGCTTCAACCTGCCGCTTGGTTTCGTTGAAGGTGGGCAGAGTCCCGATGCTCACGCCGGCGGCGTAGGTCTTCCCGCCGACGCTGCAGCGCCCCGCGTATACGCCATCGGCCGGGATCATCTGCTCGCCACAATCGAAATTGGCGGTGGGCATGCCCAACTGCCGGCCGCGCTGGAAGCCCACGACAATCAGCCCGGAAAGCGTATACGGCCGGCCAAGGCAGATCGCCGCATCGCGCACGCGGCCATAGGCGATCAACCAGCGGATCAGGCTGGAACGGACCTCGACGATATGCATGTTCGGCAAAATGACCGTCAACTCGTCCACCACATGCACCTGCATCGACGTGCCGGTCGCCCAATTGCGCAGATTGGTGATGTTTCCCTCGCGGCCCTTGCCGAAATTGAAGTCCGGTCCCTCGACGAGGTGGCTCACGCGCAGTTCCATTGCCAGCAGTTCGAAGAACGTGCGGGCACTGATGGACAGGACCTCGGGATCGGGCGGAAGCTCCACCAGTACATCGACCCCCGCCTGCTCCAGAAGACGATGCTTTATCGGCAATGGTGTCAGTCTGGGAGGGGCAAACTCGGGCCTGAGGCGAACAAGCGGATGCGGCTCGAAGGTCACCGCGACGACGTGCGCTGTACCGGCCAGTTCCCGGCAGACGCCAAACAGGCGCAGATGGCCGCGATGGACGCCGTCAAAGTTTCCCACCGTGACGACGGCGCCGCGTTCGATCGCACGCAAACCTTGGATTCCATCCAGAACCTGCATAGGCATGCCCAAGCATATGTACTGCGGTGCGAAAAGCGAGCATGCCCGCTTTTCAGGGTCAACGCGGTAGTTGGCCACAAGGAGCAATTGCGCTGGGAACTAGGCCTCCCCCACAGCCCCCCTTCGGCGATGATGCCTGGACACTGCAGCAGCCTGACGATCGGATTCCCGGCATGCCCGACAAGTGAGCCGGGCGCGGAAGAGGCCAGTTCACCTTACGCCTTCTTCATCGCCTCCTTCACGCGATCGGCTGTCAGCGGCATCTGCATGACGCGGGCCCCGACGGCATCGAAGATCGCGTTGGCGATTACGCCGCCCATGGTGATGATTGCCGGCTCTCCCCCGCCCTGGGGAGCGTCGTTGCGGGCGTCGATGATTACCGTCTCGATCTTCGGCAGCCATGAGAAGCGAGGTATCTGGTACGTTCCGAAATTCACGTCAAGCACCGCGCCCCCCATGAAGTGAATGTCCTCGGCGAGCGCATAGCCAAGACCCATCGTGATACAGCCTTCCATCTGGATCGTCGCTCCCTGGGGATTGATCACCAGGCCCATATCCTGCACGCACACGACGCGCTTGACCGTCGCCTTGCCGGTAGCTTTGTTCACCTCCACTTCGGCGATGGCAGCGACGGAGGTCCCGGCGTCGGTTCCGCAGGCCACGCCGAAGCCGCGTCCGCTCGGCGCGGCGGCGGGCGTCCAGCCGAACTTCTCGGCCGCTGTCTTCAGCACGCGTTGCATCTTGGCATTGGACAAATGCTTCAGACGGAACTCCACGGGGTCCACCCCCGCCGCCGACGCCATGATGTCTATCTGCGATTCCCGCGCGAAGGTGTTGGTGTTATTGCCCGGCGCGCGCCAGGCTCCGGTCGCGAAGGGATGCGTGCCCGGTTGCGTCCCCCAACCCGAGCCGTGAGCGAACGTGCTGGAGTTCGGAATCGTATAGAAGTGCTGCGCGCCGCGCTCGCCGGCCCAGTACACGTGGTAATCCCAGAACAGCATGCGTCCTTCGCCATCGAGGCCCGAGTTGATCTTGACAACCGCCGCCGGACGGAAGGCATCGTAGAAGAACTCCTCTTCCCGCGTCCAGGCGACCTGTACGGGCTTGCCGCAGAGCTTGGAAAGGCGGGCCGCTTCCACCGCCTGCTGATTCACCGACTTCCCGCCAAATCCACCCCCAACGAAGGGCGGCGTGATATGCACATTTGCGGGCGGGATGCCCAGCGTGCGCGCGATCTCGTCCTTCGCGGGGAAAGGCGTCTGCGAGGAGGGCCACACCCGCGCCTTGTTCCCTTCCACGTTCGCCACCGCCGCGTGCGGCTCCATCGGCGCGTGCGCCCTGTATCCATCCAGGTAGGTCATCTCGAAGGTCTTGGCGGCCTCGCTCTTGCCCTTCTGGATATCACCGTTCCGGCCAACCGAATTCCCCTGAGGAGCCACCTTCAACAGGTGGTCGAAGATCGTCTTCTCATTCAGATCGGAGGCGGGCGTGTCATAGGTCGCCCGGATCTTCGTGAGCGCCTTCTCCGCGACATCCGGATACTTATGCAGAACCGCGACCAGATCGCCGTCCTCAATGACCTCGACTCCCGCAATCTGCCGCGCCCCGGAGACATCGAGGGAGGTCCGCTTCGAGGCGTGCGAGGGGGGACGCAGGATCCGGGCGTAAAGCATTCCGGGCAGTTGGATATCCGCCGCGTATTTCGCCTTGCCCGTCACTTTCTCGCGCGCGTCGCGCCGCGTAACCGGAGTGCCCATGATCTTGAACTGGTCGGGCGTCTTGAGCGGGGCCTTCCCTGACGCCTTTCGCGCGATCTTCTGCCCTTTGGCCAGTTCCGCGTAGGAGACCTTGACGCTCTTGTCAGACTTGAGATAGACGACTCCCCCTTCGACCGTTAGTTGGTCCGCGGGCTTGCCGAGCTTCGCGGCCGCCATTTCCATCAGGACCAGCCGGCCCTCCGCCGCGGCCGCACGCAATGGCGGTCCGAAGGATCGCGTCGACATCGAACCAAACGTCCCCATGTCCCAGGGACAAAGATCCGTGTCGCCCATCACCATATCCACCGAATCGAGGGCGACGTCCAGTTCGTCGGCCAGCATCTGGGCCAGCGACGTCACCACGCCCTGCCCCATTTCGATCTTGCCTGTATAGAGCGACACGCGGCCGTCTTCGGCGATATGGAGGAAGGCGTTGAAATCGGTGGGCAGTGGCTGACGCCCCTGCCCCCACGCGGGAATATCGCCCAGCAGGAAGAGGATGATGATCCCCCCGCCCGTGACCTTCAGAAAACTGCGCCGGCTGAACTGAATATCCGCCAGACGATCCGTGAAATCCAGATCCAGATCGCTATTCTGTCTCATCTTTAGACTCCCTTCATTGCCTGGGCTGCGGCCTGAATCGCCTCGATGATGCGCTTGTGCGCTCCGCAACGGCAGAGATTCTGCTCCATGCCGTTGACGATCTCACCTTCCGTCGGATTGGGATGCTTCTTGAGCAACTCGTAGGCGTGGAGAATCATCCCCGGCGTGCAATAGCCGCACTGCAGGGCGTCGTTTTCCATAAAAGCCCTCTGCAGGGGATGCATCTCGCCGTTGTTAGCCAGCCCCTCGATCGTGACCACCGATTTGCCCTGAACCATCTTGAGGGGCGTCATGCAGGAATGCGTGGCCTTCTCATCGACCAGCACGGTGCAGGCGCCGCAATAGCTTTCCCCGCAACCGTACTTCGTTCCGGTCAGCCCCAGATCGACGCGCAGCACCCACAGCAGCATGCGATCGCCGTCCGCCGTCACCTCCACAGGCTTCCCGTTCAAAGTGAATTTGATTAGTTCTTCCATCTTTGTCTCCAAGGGGCATGATAACCATGATTGGCGATTTCATCATAGGAAATTTGATTTCACGGGGGCGGTTGGCGATCATCCGGAGGTGACCTGATAGCCTGATAGGAAATTTCCATCGACCTGAGGAAATCGACGATGAACCCCCAAGCCCTGCAAATTCCCACTCCCAGCATCGTTCTCGATGCCCCCACGGTCCGCCGCAATCTCAAGCGCCTGGCCGACTATGCCAAATCGCACAACATCAAGCTCCGCCCCCACACCAAGACCCACAAATCCGCCCTGATGGGCAAGATGCAGATGGACCTCGGCGCAACCGGCCTCACCGTCGCCAAAGTCGGCGAGGCCAAAGTCATGGCCGAAGTCTCGAGCGACATTTTCATGGCCTACCCCGCCGTCGATCCGCTCCGCTGCGCCGAACTCGCCAAGCTCGCCGGCAGGGTCACCATGCGCGTCGGCATCGATTCCAGCACCGCCGCCGATGCTCTGGCCTCCGCAGCCCGCGCCGCCGGAACCACCATCGGCCTCCTTGTTGATCTCGACGTCGGCATGCACCGCACCGGCCTGCAAACCCCCGCCGAAGCGCTCGCCCTGGCCCAGTACGTTTCCAATCTCAAAGGCGCACGCCTCGACGGCATCATGTTCTACCCCGGCTCCATCAAGGATGAATCGGCCGAGTCGATCAAGCAGTTGCAGGGCGTCGATGCCAAGCTCGCCGAGACCATCGCCCTCTGGGCCAAGAGCGGCCTCAAAGCCGGCATCGTCTCCGGCGGATCGTCTCCCACCGCCTACATTTCCCATCACGTTAAAAGCGCCACCGAAGCCCGCCCCGGCACCTACATCTTCTACGACATGAACGGCGTCTATGGCGGCTACGCCAAGCTCGAAGATTGCGCCGCCCGCATCCACTGCACCGTCGTCAGCAATGCCGTCCCGGGCCAGTTCGTCATCGACGCCGGCACCAAAACCCTCACCAGCGACAAGAACGGCCCCAATCCCGACAGCGGCCACGGCTACATCCTCGAATACCCCAAGGCGAGAATAGCAAAACTCACCGAAGAGCATGGGCAGGTCGATTCAACCCGGTGCGATGCCCTCCCCAAAATCGGCGATCGCGTCACCGTCATCCCCAATCACATCTGCCCCTGCGTCAACCTGCAAAACCAGGTCTGGTGGAAGGAAGAAGGCCAATCGCCCCGCCCGATGGACGTGGATGCGCGCGGCCGGGTCTTTTAAGTGGAAATGCACATGTCCAAACCGCGTCCCATCATCGATTCGCACCTCGACCTCGCCTGGAGCGCGGTCTTCTTCGACCACAATCTCTCCAAATCCGTTCAGGAGATTCGCGACGCCGAAAAAGGGATGAGCGACGAAACGGCCCGCAACCGAAACGTCCTGAGCTACCCCGAGCTCCGCAAGTCCGGCGTAGCCGTCTGCGTCGGCACCCTCCTCGCGCGCTGCGGCCCCAGGCAACCCCTCCGCACCACCGGCCCAGCCCGCACCGACCCCGATTACATCATCCCGGAACATGCCTACGCCGCCGCTCACGCTCAGCTTGCCTACTACCGTCTGATGCAGCAGCAGGGCCACATCAAGATGATCCGCACCGCCACCGAGCTTGATGCGCACTGGGCCGCCTACGCCAAAGACCCCGTCAAGACGCCGATGGGCATGATCCTCAGCATGGAAGGCGCCGACCCGATCGTCACGCCCGATCAGGCCCACGAATGGTTCGGCAACGGCCTGCGCGCCGCCGGCCTGACTCACTACGGCATCGGCCAGCACGGCTACGGCACCGCCGTCGAAGGTCCGCTCAGCGCCATGGGCATCGAACTCCTCCGCGTCATGGACGACCTCGGCATGATCCTGGATGTCACCCATCTCTGCGATGAATCGATGGCCCAGGCCTTCGACTACTTCGAAGGCCCGCTCCTGGCCAGCCACCACAACTGCCGCGCCCTGGTCCCCGGCGACCGTCAACTCACCGACGATCAAATCAAGACAATCATCGCCCGCAACGGCGTCATCGGCGGCGCGCTCGACGCCTGGATGCTCTACCCCGCCGGCTGGATTCGCGGCCAGACCCACTATTCCGCCACCACCCTGCAAACCTTCGCCGATCATATCGACCATGTCTGCCAGATCGCCGGCAATACCCGCCACAGCGCCCTAGGCACTGATCTCGACGGCGGATTCGGCAATGAACAGACCCCCGCCGATCTAAGAATCTACAGCGACCTCCAGAACCTCGCCGGCATCCTCGCCGGCCGGGGCTATGCCGAGGCCGACATCGACGCGATCTTCCACAACAACTGGCTTAACTTTTTCCGTAAGAATTTACCCAAATAACGAGGCAGACCGCACATGAACGAACGCGATAAAAAAATGCTGGCCCTTGGCTACTCCCCCGAATGCAACCTCAAGGCCGGCGCGATCTACAAGCCCGTCGTCATCGACGGCACCACCGCCTACGTCTCGGGTTGCGTCCCCTTCGACGACAACCAGGTGCTGACCAGCAAGGGCAAAGTCCCCAATGAAGTCCCCCTGGAAGCCGCCAAGAAAGCCGCCCAGCAATGCGCGGTCAACATCCTCCGCCTGCTCCGCCGCGAGCTCGGCTCCCTCGACCGCATCGACCGCGTCCTGAAAGTTCTGGGCATGGTCAACAGCCACCCCGACTTCACCGAACAGCACCTCGTCATCAACGGCGCTTCCCAACTCTTCATCGACGTCCTGGGTGAAGAAGGCTGGCACGCCCGCAGCGCCGTCGGCATGTCCGCCCTCCCCCTGGGCGCAAGCGTCGAGGTCGAAGCCATCGTAAAGATCAAGCTCTAATCACTCGCCGTACTGACGCTGACCGCCGCCCTGCTCATCGCCATCTCCTGCCTGCTCTGAAAATACGCCGGACGAAACGCCAATCGAGTGTACCTAAACAACAATGCGGAAACGGCTTGCGCCAATGGCCGCCTTTCATGCTCTGCGGGTGGGCCGAAGGCCCGTGTCGGACTGATAGGCAATTCGCTTTCACGGGGGCGGTTGGCGATCATCCTGGGGTGAGAGGTTTCGGGAAACGGGGGTGCTCTCCCGCTCAGTTTCCGCGATCCTCAAGGCCAAATCCTCCCGCCGTGCCATGCTCTTCGCCTGTCTATCGCTTTTCTTGATGCCCGGAGACCGCCTCCGGGGAGCCAGAGACAATGTACCACCCGTCCTGGCGGTGCCAAGAGCAAAACTGAGTGATCTCACGCCGTTTTTCGATGCCCAGTTCACCAAGGGTCGAGACAGAGCCAGCATGCCCGCTTTTCCGGGCAATGGCGGCGTGACAATACTTTCGGGCAGCACCAGTAGCACGGCTGACCCCAGCCGTAGCAGTCTTGCCGGCGAAGCCGTTTCCTTATCCTCTGCCCGAAAGCATTGTCACGCCCGGCGACGCCGGCAGCGGGGCCGAGGAATTGGCTGGCCCAGGTGAATGAGGGACCACGGCCAAAGAGAAAGGCGATGGCGTACGAGTCTCGCGCGCACCCGGCCGTTTGGCGATGATGGATGGAGGTCCCAGGCGGCACAGGAGTTGGGCATGGAGCACACGCTACCATCCAGTGCGGGCTTTGCTAGAATAGAGCGTATGAATGTCGAGGTGGCAATCCGCCAGGCGAAGCTCCGTGAACTGTGCCAGCAGTTCAGCGTTGAGCGTCTTGACCTTTTCGGCTCAGCCGCAAGCGACGACTTTGACCCGGCAAGAAGCGATATTGATCTGGTGGTTACCTTTGGGCGCACCCCCGCAGACATGGACGGCGCCAGCCAGTACTTCGGCCTGCTCCGGTCGCTTGAGGCACTTTTCGGCAGGCATGTTGATCTGCTCGAAGAATCGGCGATCCGGAATCGCTTCATGATCCGTGAGTTATCGCGCACCCGCATTCCCGTCTACTATGCAGCTTGAATCTCCGAAACTTCTTGAGGATGCAAGGCTGGCGGCCGAGTTCATCATCCGCGTCACACGCGGGCAATCACTGGATCGCTATGACTCGGACGAGATACTGCGCTCAGCCGTGGAGCGCAAGTTCCTGATCATCGGAGAGGCGATGGTGCGCCTGCGCAAAGCCGACCCGGCCACCGCCGACCTGCTCCCCGACCTCTATCAGATCATCGCATTCCGGAACATCCTCGCTCATGGCTACGACGTCATAAGCAACCAACGGGTATGGTCCGTAATCGAGGACCATCTCCCCACCTTGCTCGCAGCGGTGATCCGCCTGTTGCCGCCTTGAGCCATCGCACAATGTGGGGGTATAGCGGCTTTCCAGGCTGTTGATAGAAACCTATTGATTCTCGTCCTCTTTGACTAACTGCAGCACACGACGCGTAGCCAAGGAGGCCGGCATGGCAGGAAGACTCGTACCGCGAAGGGACAATGTCACTAACTGCGTCCCCCTAGGAATCCTCCTTTGTTGGTAGTAGGGCCAGAAGGTCCGTTATCCGCACCAATGACGTTCACCGATCCTGAGCACCTTCCCAATAATCGTGATCCAGATCACCCAAACCCTTGAGCTGCGCACACGATCTTGAGCATCTTCGTAAGTGGGTCGCTCGCCCTCGAGCGACACGGGTTGCCGACACGTGACGAGCTACGAGCGCCAATCGACGATCGCAGAAACCCTCTCCAGTTTCGATCAAACCGCAGCGGAGGCATCGGTTGGGTCTTTGACGTTATGACGCTTTAACGCTAGAATACCATAAAGAATGGAGCGATCCATGAGCGTGGCGAACAAACGAGCAACGGTTTATCTTGATCCGGTTTTGCATAAGGCGCTGCGACTGCAGGCGGTTGAGACTTCTCGGTCAGTTTCAGACCTGATCAACGATGCCGTTCGCAATGAGTTGGCACAAGATACCGATGACCTGGCGGCCTTCGAGCAGCGCAGGTCCGAACCGGCCATGGAGTTTGGGGAGTTCGTCAAGGGGCTCAGACGCGATGGCATCCTATAGGATCATCGTTAAGGAATCGGTCCGGCACGACCTGAAGGATATCCCAAAGAAGGATGTCGCTCGCATCGTTGACGCCATTCGGTCGCTGGCAGACGACCCTCGTCCGCCACAGACCAAGAAACTCTCAGGCATGGAACAATACCGGCTTCGTCAGGGGAACTATCGAATTCTGTACACGATAGAGGACGACAGACTTGTGGTCTGCGTGGTGAAGGTAGGTAATCGGCGCGATGTGTACCGGTGAGCCGCGGGAAGAATCGCCGCGCACAGAACTGCTTTGGTGCGGAAAATGGATCAGGAGCCGAAAAGCCACCGAAGCCCCATCAATGGCGTTTGCCAATGCGAGTTTGTATAAGGATGGCTCATGGATGAGGGCGGTAAGACGCCTGTGATCGGTACTTCTGAGGCGGGAAACCTCAGTGTGCCAGCGCACGCGCTGCCCCGGCCAGGCGTCAAGAGCGTCTGGCTCCGCATCGCGATCATCGGCCTGGTGCTGGTGGTTGGACTGATCGCCGTCTACTTCTCCCCACTCCAGCCATGGCTCAAACATCCCGATCAGGCGGCCGGGCGGATCCGCCAGGCGGTGGATGGATTAGGTTTCTGGGCCTATCCAATCTGCACGATCGCCTCCGCGATCCTGGTTGCCTGCAGCGTGCCGCGTCTGCTTCTATGTGGGATCGGCGGCGCGGCCATCGGCTTCCTTCCCGGCTTGCTCACCACCCAGATCGGAACAGTCCTTGGCTACTACGTGGTCTTTCTTTTCGTCCGCTGGGGCGGACGCGATATGGTGCATCACCGCTGGCCAAAGTTGCAGCGCTGGGCCGACCTGATCGAGAAGCAAGGCTCGATCGGCGTAATCCTGGTCCGGCAACTTCCCATCCACGGCACACTAGCGAACCTCTGCCTGGGCCTGACGCACCTGAAGCATCGACAGTTTTTCATCGGCACCATCATTGGCCTCGTGCCCGAGGCGATCCCGGCCGCCCTGATCGGCGCTGGCCTGGCCAAGGGCTCCGCTCGAGATACCGCCACCTACGTGGGCATTGCGATCATCGTCTGTGCCGCAATCTGGATTGCTCTCCGCATCGCCATGAAGCGACTTCGCAGCAACCGCGAGACATCGGCGATGATGGACGAGGTTTCGTCGTTGAAAGGAGATGACGACTAAATGCCCGAACCACAACCCATGTCCGGACCGCTACTTTCGATCTGCGTCCCTGTCTACAACGAAGAAGAGAGCCTTCCCCTGCTCCACGCGGCGATCTGCAAGGTCATCGATCCGCAGAATATCAGCACGGAAATCATCCTCGTTGATGATGGCTCCAAGGACAATTCCTGGAATGTCATCGAGCAGCTCGTGCAGAAGGACAAGAGAGTCCGCGGCGTAAAGTTCCAGTTCAACTGCGGCGAGACGGCCGCCTCCGATGCCGGGATGCGTCACGCCCGCGGTAAGTACATCATGACCATGGACGCCGATCTGCAGAACGACCCGGCCGACATTCCGGCCTTTTTAAAGGCGATGGAAAGCGGCGTGGACTGTGTTTGCGGCACCCGCGTGGCGACCCGCGGCAAAGGCGACAGTTTTGTCCGTGTCGCCTCCAGCCGCATCGCCAACTGGGTGCGCAACAAGCTTTCCGATGAAGAGATCTCCGATGCCGGCTGCACCTATCGCTGCATCCGCCGCGAGGCGATCGCCAAGATCAAGCTCTATCGCGGGCTGCACCGTTTCATCCCGACGCTTCTGAAGATGGAAGGTTGCACGGTCACAGAGATACCCGTCACGAATAACCCGCGACTGCACGGTGAGAGCAAGTACGGCGTGTGGAACCGGCTCTTCAAAAGTTTCCGCGATCTGCTGGCCATCCGCTGGATGAAGACTCGAGTCCTCGGATGGAAGGTGGCAACCGAACTCGACCGCACCCGCGAGCTGTAGGGGCGTAGGGACGTAGGGCTCCTCCATGAACATCCGAAATGGCATCACCAAGACGGTACTCGCCACGGTGGTTTTCGCCGCCGGGATCGTCGGCGTTGGCTCGGTACGCACCGCAACGTCCCCAGCACAAGGAAGATCTCTTCAGAAAGAAGCGCACACCTTCGCTCCCATTACTCGATCCAGCCACATCCGCGTAGCATCCTTCAACATGCACTCCGGCCGCGGCGCCTCGGGTAAAGAGGATCTGGCCCTGGCCGCGAAAACCGCCCAGGGCTTTGACCTTGTCGGCTACCAGGAGGTATACGCCTCCCCGCGACCTGCCACGCCGCCGCAAATCGGCTTCATCGGCCAGAATCTTGGGCAGGCGTGGCTGTTCGCTCCCAGTGAGCGGCAATACTGGGGCGACCGTTTCGGTAACGCTGTGACAACGAATCTGCCTGTTCATGATTGGCAACGAGACCCGCTGCCCGCGCCACGCGAGCATTCCCGCCGCAACGTGCTGATCGTTCGCTCCACCTGGCCTGGCACCACCGTTACGTTCCTGATCACCCATATCACGCGCAGCACCGATCAGGATGAGCAACTGCGACTGGTGGAGAAACTCTTTCTCAACCAGCCAGCACCTGCCATTCTCATGGGCGACCTGAACGCCACCTCACAGCACCCGCTGATCCAGGGCCTGCTCGACACGCCCGGCGTCGGCAACCCGCTGGATGAGAAGATGCCCCAGCAGGCCGGCAAACACATCGACTGGATCTTCACCCGCGGCCTGGAGACCCGCGATGCCGGCACGCGCAATCTCGGCGCATCGGATCATCCCCTGGTCTGGGCAGAACTTATTGTCCTGCCTGCTACTCAGCCAGGCACGCTCCCCACCACACGGCCCTAAGACTTCCGGTATACTGAATTGTCAATGGACGTTCCCGACAAACAGCCCGCATCGCCAGCACCCATCCTACCGTACGCATCGCCGTCGGTACCTCAGGGCATATCGCCCATACTGACTCCCGAGCACCTCGAACAACTCGCGGCCGCCCGCAAGCTTGGCGGAGGCCTGCACCGGGCGGTGATCGTCGGCAAGGTCGATGGCTGGACGATCGGCATCTTTGGCGTCATCACGCTCATCTTCAGCGTCGGCAGCGGCATCGGCAGCATCTCCGGCATGGTGTTGGGCGCGGGCATGGCGATCATCGCGTTCTACCAGATCCGCGCGGCCGACGCCCTGCGCCGGCTTGATGAGAAAGCTCCGGCGGCCCTCGCCCGCAATCAGGTCATCCTCGGCATCCTCCTTGTCGCATATGGGGCCATCAGTCTCTGGCAAGCCTCTGTGAATCCAGCGATGCTCAGTTCCTCAATGGGTGGTATGGACCCAGAAACCAAAGAGCTGCTCGCCCCCTATGATCAGCTTGCCCGCTCGTTCGCCATTGCCATCTATACGGGGGTCATTGCTGCGGGCATCATCGGTCCGGCCCTGACGGCCGCGTATTACCACGCCCAACGCAAGCGTGTGGCCGCCTGCCGCCTGGGCACGCCGCCGTGGATACTGGAACTGCAGCAGGCTGGCGTGAGAATCTAGAAGGTGATCGGAGCGGGTGGGGAGAAGTCAGCAGTCAGAAGGTCGGTACCGCCAAAGATCAAGGACCTAGGTGTGCAACATGTTGCCCCGATGTTGCATGAAGGAAAGAGCGATTCCGAGCGGTCACGGCCGGGGTATGGGGCGGATCGTGCAACATTGATGTTGCATGCGCTGTTGCGTTGCATGTTGCATCCGACGTTGCATGTCACCCTCTGCCCTTCCATACGGGGCGACCTTTCTATTGGCGTCGCCTGGCGAAGATGGTGGTGGGCATTTCTCCGCGGTCTTTGCGTGCTCCTATTCAAAGGTCTTTATGGCGTTCGGCTGCCGCGGCCGAGGACGGCTCTCTCAACCTGTGCGCATGCTCGGGGTGGCATCGTTGTGTGAGGTCTGACACCGCGGGAAGCAGCGCGAATCTGCGGATCGGAACACGAGCGGAAAGCGGAGAGTTGGAATGTGCTTGTGGTGGCTAGCCTAAGGTGTTAGGGTTTACTAGTACATTCTAGGAGGCAAGAATGGCTCAGCTATGGGATTTGCGCGCGGTCGGTGCTGTAATTGAGACACTTGAGCAGCGTTTTCTGCTGTCGGGCGAAGTTCCACAGGCTGACCCGCTGTTGCACACCACGCCGTATGCGCCGGTGACGGTGCAGGCACCGCAGGCGGCCACCCAGTTCCCCAATATTCAGGCGTTACCGGGCTCATTCAGTTTGCTCCCATCCTACGTTACTGGCATCCGCGATCAGGGCCAGTGCGGCTCGTGCTGGTCATTCGCCACCTACGCCTCACTTGAAAGCTGGATCCTCAAGGCCGGTGGGCCAGCCACCGACTTCTCGGAGAACAACCTCAAGGACTACCATGGATTTGACTGGGGCCCCTGTGACGGCGGCAACAGTTACATTTCCGAAGCTTATCTATCCCGGGGCTCAGGCCCGGTCAGTGAAGCCAATGATCCTTACAACGCCTGGGATGACCGAGTTACGCCTGCGCCCAGCTACCCCCGGGAGAACTGGGTTACGCAGATGCTCCGCTATGACACCATGGACGAGATGAAGAACGCGCTGATCACCAACGGCGCGCTGTATACCACCATGGAGTGGGATGACGGCTCATACCGCGATTCCGACTTCACTTTCTACTATACGGGCAGCGGCAGCAACCACGCGGTCACGATCGTCGGGTGGGATGACAACAAGATCACCGCAGCGCCGACTCCGGGCGCCTGGCTGATCAAGAATAGCTGGAGCACGGGCTGGGGCAATACCGGCTATTTCTGGCTCTCCTATGCTGATGGCGCGGGCGCAAAGAGCGGCGAGTCTTTTGGCGGCGCTGTGCCTGCGTCCACATATACCAATGTGTATTACTGGGATAGCTTCGGCGACGTCACTGAAATGGACGCGCCTTGGGCGATGAACCGTTTCGTGGCTCAGAGCGACGAACAGCTCAAGGCAGTTGGCTTCTTCACGGAAGCGGACAACGCCGCCTACACGATCTCTGTCTACGATACCTTCTCTGGCGGCTCGCTCTCGGGCCTTTTGGGCAGCAGTTCGGGCACTTCCGCCACGGCCGGATGGCATACCATCAATCTTCCTTCGACCATTGGCCTCACGACTGGCAACGATTTCTATGTCGTCGTCTCGATCACGAATGGCGGGGCGTATCCGCAGGCATACGACTGTCAGGCTCCGGGCTACAGTTCCGCATGCACCGCAGCGCCGAATGAGAGTTGGTACAGCTCCAACGGGACGAGTTGGACCGACCTGACCAGCTTCGATCCCTCCGCCAACTTCTGCGTCAAGGCTTTCACCAGCAGTGACAACAACCGCGCTCCGACCGGCATCGCCCTGTCGCCCAGCAGCATTCCTGAAAACCAGTCTTCGGGCACGGCGGTGGGGACGTTGAGCACGACGGATCCGGATGCCGGCAACACGTTCACTTACACCCTGGTGAACGGGAACGGCGGCACAGGCAACGGCTCGTTCAGCATTTCGGGCAGCACGCTACGGACGGCGGCGGTGTTCAACTATCAGGCCCAGAATAGCTATAGCATCCGCGTGCGGACCACCGACCAGGGGGGATTGTGGTATGAGCAGACCTTCACCATTACGGTGACGCAGGTCACTCATGGGCCGACGGACATTGCCTTGGCGGGCAACAGCGTTCCCGAGAAGGAGCCCTCGGGCACGACGGTGGGGACGTTGAGCACGACGGACTCCGTTCCCGGCAACAACACGTTCACGTACCGTCTGGTGACCGGGCCTGGCGGCATAGACAACGGCTCGTTCAGCATTTCGGGCAACCAACTGAGGACGGCAGCGGTGTTCGACTATGCGGTTAAGAGCAGCTACAGCATTCGCGTGCGGACCACCGACCAGGGCGGGCTGTGGTATGAGAAGGTCTTGACGATCATGGTGGAGGGTGTTAACCAGAGTCCGACGGACATTACGTTAGCGAGCACGTTGGCTTTTGAGAACCGGCCTGCGGGGACGGTGATTGGCGGCATCCTGGGTACGGATCCAGACCCATGGCAGAGCGCCGTGCTGACGTTTGGCCTGGTGCCTGGATACGGGGACAACAGTCTGTTCGCGATTGTCAACAACCAACTGAGGGCGATGGTCACGTTCGACAATGAGACGAGGAACAGCTACGACATCCGCCTTCGGGCGACCGACCCGGGCGCGCTGTGGTATGAGAAGGCCTTCAGGATCTCGGTGATAGATGTCAATGAGAATCCGACGGATATTGCGTTAGCGAATATGTCGGTCGCCGAGAACCTGCACGCCGGGGCGGTGGTTGGCGCTGTATCGGGTACCGATCCGGACGCGGGCCAGAACGCCACGCTGACATTCAGCCTGCCGTCTGGATACGGGGACAACTCTCTGTTCCAGGTTGTCGGCAGCCAGCTCATGACCAGGACCGTGTTCGACTACGAGACCAGGAGCAGCTATTCGATCCAACTCCGGGCGACGGATACAGGCGGCCTGAGCTACGATAAGGCCTTCACGATTACGGTGACGAATGTCAACGACAATCCAACGGACATTGCATTAGCAAATACATTGGTCGCTGAGAACCTGCCCATCGGGGCGGTGGTTGGCGCTATATCGGGCACCGATCCGGACGCGGGCCAGAGTGCCACGCTGACGTTTGGCCTGGTGCCTGGATACGGAGACAACTCTCTGTTCCAGGTTGTCGGCAACCAGCTCATGACCAAGGCCGTGTTCGACTACGAGACCAGGAGCAGCTATTCGATCCGCCTGCGTGCCACCGATACAGGCGGCCTGAGCTACGACAAGGGCTTCGCGATTACCGTGACGGATGTCAACGACAATCCAACGAATATTGCGTTAGCGAATATGTCGGTCGCCGAGAACCTGCCCGCCGGGGCGGTGGTTGGCGCTGTATCGGGTACCGATCCGGACGCGGGCCAGAGCGCCACGCTGACGTTTGCCCTGGTTCCTGGATACGGAGACAACAGTCTGTTCGAGCTCGTGGGCAACCAACTGAAGACGGCTTCGCGGTTCGACTATGAAGGCAACAACAGCTACTCGATCCGCGTTCGCGCCACAGATACGGGTGGACTGAGCTATGAGAAGGCCATCACGATCTCGGTGATAGATGTCAATGAGAATCCGACGGACATTGCGCTAGCGAATATGTCGGTTGCCGAGAACCTGCCCGCCGGGGCGGTGGTTGGCACTGCATCGGGTACCGATCCGGACGCGGGTCAGAACGCCACGATGACATTCAGCCTGCCGTCTGGATACGCTGATAACAGTCTGTTCCAGGTTGTCGGCAGCCAACTCATGACCAAGGCCGTGTTCGACTACGAGACCAGGAGCAGCTATTCGATCCGCCTGCGTGCCACCGATACAGGCGGCCTGAGCTACGACAAGGGCTTCGCGATTACCGTGACGGATGTCAACGACAATCCGACGGACATTGCGTTAGCAAATACATCGGTCGCCGAGAACCTGCCTGCCGGGGCGGTGGTTGGCGCAATATCGGGTACCGATCCGGACGCGGGCCAGAGTGCCACGCTGAGGTTTGGCCTGCTGCCTGGATACGGAGACAACAGTCTGTTCGAGCTCGTGGGCAACCAACTGAAGACGGCTTCGCGGTTCGACTACGAAGGCAACAACAGTTACTCGATCCGCGTTCGCGCCACGGATACGGGTGGACTGAGCTACGACGAGGCATTTACGATTGCGGTCACGGATGATCCGAGTGATTTGCGCAGCACCTTTGGGTTGGTCAATGGCAAGACGGTGGCATCGCCGGCATTGCAGGATGCGGACGGAGACCTGGTGACATTCAAGCTCACCGGCGGTGGCGTGGGGAAAGTCTACGGCTTTGACAAGAGTTTCGAGGACATCACCCTGAGCGGGACCGGGCTTAAGACAGTTCTGACGATCACTGTGAAGAAGAGCGTCAGCGGCGATGGGCTGGTGACGATCGGGAACCTCAGCAGCGATGGGCTGATCAAGAGCATATCAGGAACGGCCGCCATCCTTTCTGGGCAGGTGCGGCTCAATGTGCTGAACCAGACTGCCGGGAAAACGGCCGTATCGATGACGTTCCGGCAGATTAGTGATGCGGATATCCAGGTGCAGGGCCTGCCGGTGTCATCGATTGCGGTTAGCGGGGATGTCTCCAATAGCCGGATTGCCACGACAGGATCGATCACCACATTCAGCGCGGCGACGCTGTTGGGTAGTGACATCCTGGTTGGGGTGGCAAAGAGCTTTGCAGGAGATTTTGCCTCGAGCGCAAGTGACTTTGCCGATAGCACGGCCAAGCTGGGGAGCCTGAAGGTATCGGGGCGCAAGTTACCTTCGGGATCAAGCAATCCGGCGTATGTGGCAGGGAGCTGTATCTCGGCACCCAATGTCGGGACGCTGACGCTGCTGAATGTGCCAGGGAGTTCTGCGCCGGTGGTGCATGTGCTCAATGATGCGGGCGTATTGAAGGTGAGTCAGTCGAAGCTGACATCGACGGCGATGTTTGGCAGTGGAACATGGAAGGTGGCGGGAGTCCGGCCGGCCATCTGGGAGGTGGTGTAGGGTGCGCTCGTGAAAAGTGGAGCAAGGGGCTATATCATTGGCTCGCTATGCCCAAGATTACCGTCGACGGTAAGACCATTGAGTGCAAAGACAAACAGGCCATCCTTGATGCCTGCACGGATGCCGGGGTCGCGCTGCCCTCCTACTGCTACCACCCGGGACTGAGCGTGCCGGCATCCTGCCGCATCTGTCTGGTCGAGGTTGAGGGAATACCCAAGCTGGTGCCTTCGTGCCAGACGACGGTGCGCGAGGGGATGGTCGTGCACAGCACCTCGTCCAAGGCGGTGGCTAACCGCAAGCAGGTGATGGAGTACCTGCTGGTGAATCATCCGCTGGATTGCCCGGTGTGCGATCAGGCCGGCGAATGCTATCTGCAGGATTACTCGTATCAGTATGGCCGGGCTCAGGCGCGATTTGAGGAAGATAAGGTCAAGCAGCCCAAGAAGGATGTGGGCGAGAACATCCTCCTGTATTCGGATCGCTGCATCATGTGCACGCGTTGTGTTCGCTTCACGCGCGAGGTCTCGGGGACCTCGGAACTGTTCGTTGATGGGCGCGGGAGTAAGGAAGAGATCCAGATTTTCCCGGGCAAGCCGCTGAATAACAAGCTATCCGGGAATGTGGTTGATCTGTGTCCGGTGGGAGCACTACTGGATAAGAACTTCCTCTTTAAGCAGCGAGTGTGGCTGCTGAAGGCGATGCCGTCGATTTCACCGGCGGATGCGGGCGGGGAGAACATCTGGGTGGATGCGAATGAGAGTGGCGAGATCTTCCGCATCCGGCCGCGGTACAACGAGAAGGTCAATAGGTGGTGGATCTCGGATGACAGCCGCTATGCCTGGAAGGCGGTGCAGAGCGGGAACCGGATCAAGAGCGCCAAGCGGTTGCAGTTTGGCACACAGGTGGAGACGGATGGCGCGAGAGCCATTGAGCAGGCGTTTGCGGATCTGACGAATCTGGCGGCCACTGGCGGAGCGGGATCGCTCTATGCGATGCTGTCGCCGATGATGGCCAGCGAAGAGGCGTATCTGCTGGGCAAACTGATTCGCTCGCTTGACCCGCAGGCGGTGCTGGTGGCCGGGCCGACACCGACGCAGGCGGATGAGACATTCAAGCACTACCTGACGGGCAAGCAGACATTTGTGATTAAAGGTGAGAAGGTGCCCAACGCGGCCGGCGTGAAGCGAGTGATTGAACTATTGGGCGGACCCAAGGCGACCTGGGAAGAGCTGGTAAAGAGCGAATCGGCCGAGCTGAAGAAGCTCAAGGGCGGATGGATCGTCGGCGGATACCTGAAAGACTGGTTGCCAAAGGAGCAACCGGCGCTCTTCAAGAAGGGGTATCGCGTGGTGCAGGACATTCTGCCCAATGGTCTGGCGAATGCGGCCGAGGTGGTAATTCCGGGTGCAGCGTGGACGGAAAAGGATGGGTGTTGGGAGAACTACCAGAATATCGCACAGGTGTTCGTGGCAGCCGTCCGGGCGCCCGAAGGCGTTGTCGGCGAAGGCACTGTATATTGCCAACTGCTGGGCCAGCCGGGTTATGATGCGGCGGCAGTGCGGAAGGAGATGGGTGAGCCGTTTGCCTCGGCCCAGATCCCGCAGGCGCAGGTGAAAGAGCCGGAGATGCAGTTTGTGGAGTTGTAGTGGTACAGGTGTGCTGATGACTACATCAGCACACCTTGCGAGAAGAACATGATTGAAGACATCTTTAGTGTCGTTCCGCCCTGGGTGATCATCCTGTTGGTGATCTTCAATGTGATGTTGGGAGCGGCGGCTTATCTGATTCTGCTGGAGCGGAAGATCGCATCGTGGGTCCAGGACCGGATCGGCCCCAATCGCGTGGGTCCATGGGGGCTGCTGCAGCCGCTGGCGGACGGCATCAAGATGTTCATGAAGGAAGACTACCGCTCTCCGGGCACGGATAAGTGGGTCTTCTCCCTGGCGCCAGTGCTGATGATGGTGGTGGTATTCACGGCGGTGGCGATTATTCCATGGGGCGGCATCTTCCAGGGCACGCGGACGATTACGGCGGATTCGCCGGCGGCCGCGGCAAAGCTGGCGATGGAGAAGATTCCGGCCGGGTCACAACTGCTGGTTAATGACGGAATCGCCGCCACCGGCAATGTGAACGAGTATCGGGCTACGTATCGGTTTGCCTTTCAGATCGCGGACCTGAACATCGGCGTGCTATTGGCGGTGGCGGTGCTCTCGTTGGCGGTGTATGCAGTGGTGTTTGCCGGCTGGGCGGGGAATAACAAGTTCTCGTTCCTTGGCGGCATGCGGGCGGCGGCCCAGATGATCAGCTATGAAGTGCCGTTGGGGCTGTCGATTCTGGCGATCGCTTTGATGTTCGGGACGCTATCGCTCAGTGACATCGTCTCGGCGCAGGCGCACTACTGGGGTGGCTTCATCCCGGCTTGGAACATCTTCTGCCAGCCGCTGGCGTTCGTGATGTTCCTGATCTGCCTGCACGCCGAGGCGAACCGATCGCCGTTTGATCTGCCGGAGGCGGAACAGGAACTGGTTGGAGGCTATCACACGGAATATGCCTCGATGCGTCTGGGCCTCATGCTGATGGGCGAGTATGTGGAGATGGTCGTAACCAGCAGCATCCTCGTGGCGCTGTTCCTGGGCGGGTGGCATTTCCCGGGACTCACCGGCGATGCCGACCCGGCCAATCCGGCAGTAACGACCAGTTTCCTGATGATCCTGGTACGAGTTGGAGTGTACTTTGCCAAGGTCGCCGTGGTGATCAGCGTGTTCATGTGGGTGCGCTGGAGCCTGCCGCGGTTCCGGTTTGACCAGCTTATGAACCTTTCGTGGCGGGCACTGGTGCCGATTTCGCTGTTCATCATGTTGGGCACAGCGATCGTGGTGTACTTCTTCTACCAGAAGCTCGGCGATCACGGGCGTATCATCAGCGGCTATAAGGCGCTGGGGCTGCTGGGGATGAATGGGGCACTGCTGGTTGTGGTCGCCGTCGTGGCGCAGCGGCTACCGATACCGAATGTGAACCGCAGGATGCTGGTGGCAGACAGCCGGTATGGAAATGACAAGCCGGCAGTGGTCTAGGATTGAATGCAGAAACGGAATTTCGAGAATCGTATGAAGGAAACGGACATCATCCTCCTGGAAGAACCTGGGCTTACGCTCTCGGATCAGTTCTATGTTCCTCAGGTCGCCATGGGCCTGGGAACGACGATGAAGCACCTGTGGAATACCCTTAAACCCGGCGGCGGGCGCGTGGTGCAATATCCTGAGCAAAAGCGACAGGATGTCGCCTTTCTTCATGGCGGCAGCTTTGATGATGCGGAAAAACTCACCAGTGCTGTTTACCGGGGCGTGCACCGTCTGAACAAGGATGAGGCGGACCGACCGCGGTGCGTGGCCTGCTTTATGTGTTCAACCGCATGCCCGGCCAACTGCATTCACATCGTGGCCGGCGAGAGTCCCTGGCCGGATCGGGAGAAGTACCCGATCAAGTTCGATATCGACGAGCTTCGCTGCATTTACTGCGGCATGTGCGAAGAGGCCTGCCCGTGCGATGCGATCGAGCTGACCAGCGTGGTGGACATCGTGGGCCTGACACGACAGGAGATGATCTTCGATAAAGAGAAGCTCCTGGAGATGTACGATCAGACGGTGGAGCAGGAGCCAATGTGAGGCGTTACCGCAACTGGGCACAGCACACGAGGGCACGGACGCAAATCCGTGCCCTCTGGCATTTTGGCGCGCTTTCAGGAGAAAATCTCTCCAGAATGTGGAATCTCGGGTACGGGTGTGCATCTGGTTGAGTGAGGAACGATGAGCATGGATCTGGACGACAAACTGGTGTGTGCTGCACGGGAAGGAGATCGCGAGGCGTTCTCGCGGTTGATTGTGCAATACCAGGAGATGGTCTATGCCCTGTGCTACCGGATTACCGGCCGGCGGCATGATGCCGAGGATCTGGCCCACGACGCGTTCGTGCAGGCGTTTGTAAAGTTGGAGACATTGCGCGAACCATCGCGGTTTGTGCCGTGGCTGCGGTCGATGACGCTGAACCTGGCGCGGATGTGGTATCGGCGGCAGCGCGATGAGGAACCGCTCGTCGAGACAGCGGCCGGTGAGATGGATGCCTATGACGAGGCGGAGTGTGCCCGGCTCTTGCAGAGCGTCGGGCGGCTGCCAGCGGCGTATCGCATGCCCGTGGTGCTGCATTATCTGGAAGGAATGCCGTGCGAAGATGTGGCGGTGTTCCTGGGCATAGCGCCAGGTACGGTGCTTAGCCGACTTCATCGTGCCCGGCGGATTCTCAAAGAGGACATGATTCAGTCAGAGGATGAGGAGGCCATAGCGATGACCGGCGATGCACGATTTGAGGAAGAGATTGATGCAGAGATCTCGCTGCTGCTGGAGGCGTTTGAGGGCGATCGGCAGAGCGCGGACCGGCTCTCGGCGGTCCTGGTTCATTCGCCGCAGCGGCTGGCGAGATTGATCCGCGAGCCCGCATCGGCCGTTACGGTGACGAACCTGGCGCGGCTGCTTCCGCGGCTTGGCCGGCCGGGCATCGCGATTGTCGTGCGTATTTGCGTCGAAGGGGCCGAGGCCGCGCTGGATGTCCTCGAGACGCTGGTGGGCCGCTTTCAGGAGAACCGCCTGAACATCGGAGCTCCTGGCATGCCGGATCTGACGATGTATCTCATAGCCGATGAATTGCTGGCGCAGTCGAAGGATGTAGCGCGGACCGTTGAGGTGCTCATTGCCCTGATGGAAAGCACGCGGCACCAGGCCAGTGGCATGCTGTTGGGCGAAGTTGTTTTGAGTCTGGGAGAAACCGGCTACAGCGGCCTTTTCCAGAAGCTGCAACAGAGCAGCGACCCGCAGGAGCCGTATCCGCTCTCGAACTATGTATTCCAGACACTGCGGAATGCCGGAACGTGGTTCCTGGACGACATCAACGCCAAACTGCGCCAGGGGCGATCAGAGTTCTGGCTGGCCGCTCTGGATGCCTTTGGGGCGGGTATATGCGACTACGGGCAGCGGGACGGGCGGCCGGCCGTTCCGGGCCCGCGATTTATCGGTGAGACAGACGACGCGACCAAAGTTGCGCTGGTGCAGTTGGACCAGAGCTCCATCGACAGGGGCGCGGAAATCGCTGCTGGATATCTGGCGTCGCCGGAGGCGCAGCTTCAACGAACGGCGCTGCGAGTTCTTGATCGCCTTCATGCCCAGGAGTATGCGGGGCAGGTGGCCGATCGGCTGACGGACGCTGATTCCAGAGTGCGGATTGCCGCGATCTATGCCATGGCCGGCCTGGGCGCTCATCAGGTAGCAACGCGGTTGTTGGCGCTGGCGGAGTCCCAAGATGCAGCGGAGCGTCGCGCGGCGGTTCAGGCAATCGGCCGGCTCTCGCCGGAGGGAGCGTTGGAGATGCTGCGAACGAGACTGGCTGATTCAGATCCGCAGGTTCGCGGCAGTGCTGTCATTGCCATGGGTGAGTTGCGCCTGCCGGAGCTTGATCAGGAGCTAAAGGGCCTGCTGAAGGCATCCGACCAGGTGATCAGGAAAGCAGCGGCGACGGCGCTGTATGGGATGAACCGCAAGGCGCCGGTGGCCGCGTCGCCAGGAGCTCCGCGGTACTCCACCACATGCTTTTCCGTGCCGCATGCGATTCGGACTCGTCATATCAGCCTGGATGCGGCCATGCGGATTCTACCGGAAATGCGCGTGTACTCCGAGCCGGAGGTGACCCAGTACATCGCCCAGGTTTGCGGTGATTGGTCCACGATCCGCCGCAGCCTGGTTGACCAGAGACTGCTGGATCGCGAAGCAGGGCAATACCGCTTCACGGATCTAGGTCAGGCGGTCTGGCGTGTCGAGCATGCGATTATGGATGGATGGGTGCAGTTGGGCAGTGGGGGTCTGGCACGCGTATAATGGCGGGCATGTCCAACTTTCTGGAGACGCCACGGTTGACGTTGCGGCACTTGACGGCCGCCGATGCGGATGAGCTGATTCGCTTGCACTCTGATCCCGAAGTGATGCGGTGGATCACCAATGGGCAGCCAGCGGATCCGGTAGAACTGAAGGAGAAGGTGCTGCCGCGATGGCTGGAGCTCTATGAGTATAACGGCTGGGGGTTCTTCGCCGCAGTGGACAAGGCATCGGGGGAGTTTGCCGGGTGGTTCCATCTCCACACACGCGAGCAGGACGATGTATACGAATTGGGCTACCGGCTGCATACGCGATTCTGGAAGCAAGGACTCGCCACTGAGGGATCGAAGCATCTGCTGGCGAAACTGGTGATGGAGGGGAGGCCAGCGAAGATTACTGCCCGGACCATGGCGGGAAATACTGCTTCACGGCGCGTGATGGAAAAACTGGGACTCACCTATACGCGCGATTTCGAAGAGCAGAAGTTCCCGGGCAAGGATAAGCGGGCGGTGTGGTATGAGCGGCAAACGCCCACTATCATCCATCGCCGCGTGTGGATGTGTCAGTTGGGAATGAATCCCACCACGATCCGCAAGCTCCCTTCAGGCTGGGTGGTGATCGGCGACAGCCAGCGGCTCAAGGGGTACACGCTGCTTTTGTCCGACCCGGTGCTAAGCGACATCAACCACGTGCCGGAGCATTATCGGGCGATGTTCCTGAAGGACATGGCGCTGCTTGGCGATGCGGTGCTTGCCGCGACCGGCGCCCGGCTCATGAACTACATGCTTCTGCAGAACCTCGACTATGCGCTGCATGCCCACATCTTTCCCCGCTATGCTGATGAGGATCCGCAGCGCCGGAGCAATGGTCCATGGACGTACTTCGGCGATCCCGATGTGCCGCTTGACCTGCAGCGCGATACCGAGCTGATCCGGCGGATCGGCACGGAATTGGATCGGGTCTGTGGCGAGGCGGGTGTGCGGTGCACCTGACGACAAGCTCTTGCAGTCCTGCTGCTCTGCACCCTGTTCCAAGACCAGTCGCCTGTTGTGTCCGCTGACAGCCGCCAGCCAATCGCCTACTATTGGGCAAAGGAAACGCCCCAACGTCTTTACGGATCAACGTGTTATGGCATCCAGCAGCCCTTTGGATCTTGGCATCGCGAATGCCGACTATATCGACCACCTTTACCAGCAGTATCGCGCCAGCTCGGCGGGCATCGATGCTCGCTGGTACGCGCTCTTTGACGCCATCGAGAACGCCTCGACGGATGGGGCTGCTTCAACGGGCGCGCACGTCGCCTCGTCAGTCGGCGGACCTCCTGTCCCCATCGTCCTGGAAGTGGCAAACCTGGTTCATGCCTATCGCGAGCTCGGCCACTTCACCGCCCATCTCGATCCCTTGGGCAACTCCCGCCCTGACCACCCGTTCTTGGCACTCAAAGAGTACGGCTTGAACGAGGCCCTTCTCGACCAGACCGTTGGCAACGGCGGCTTTCTCGGCGAGACCTCCGGCACCCTGTGCGATCTGCTTGCCAAACTCCGAGCCACCTACTGCGCCTCGATCGGAGTTGAGTACACCCACATCTCGGATAAATCGCAGCGCGACTGGCTCGAACAGCACATCGAGCCGACGCTCAACCGCACCCAACTCTCCCGGGAAGAGAAGCTTGACCTGCTTCGCCAGCTCTGCCAGGCGCAGGGCTTCGAAGAGTTCCTCCACACGCGCTTCGTTGGCCAGAAACGATTCTCTTGCGAAGGCGCTGAATCGTTGATCCCACTGCTGAACTGGGTAGGCGACGATGCCGCTACGGCTGGCGTCGATGAGATCGTGATCGGAATGGCCCATCGCGGTCGGCTGAATGTTCTCGCCCACGTAGTCGGCAAACCGCTGGAACTGATGCTTGCCGAATTCGCCGGCATTCTTCCCCATCAAGAGGGCGAAGGCACAGGCGATGTAAAGTATCACCTGGGCTTCTCCGGTGAGCGCGTAACCCGCTCCGGCAAGAGCCTGCACCTCGCCCTGAGCTTTAACCCCAGCCATCTCGAGCTGGTCGATCCCATCGTCGAGGGAATCGTCCGCGCCAAGCAGTACTACCTCGACGACAACGACCGGACCCGCGTAGTGCCGCTCCTGATTCATGGCGATGCGGCTTTCTGCGGCCAGGGCATTGTGCAGGAAACACTGGCCCTTTCGGAAATGCCGTACTGGCGCACCGGCGGCACCGTGCATGTCATCGTGAATAATCAGATCGGCTTCACTACCCCGCCCAAGCAGGGGCGATTCACGGCTTACCCCACCGACGTCGCCAAGAGCATTCAGGCCCCGATCTTCCACGTCAACGGTGACGATCCTGAGGCGGTTGTACATGTGGCACGCCTGGCGATCGCGTTCCGCCAGCAATTTCACACCGATGTGATGATCGATCTCTGGTGCTACCGCAGGCATGGACATAACGAAACGGATGAGCCGACGTTCACCCAGCCGGTCATGTATCGGCAGATTGGGTCTCACCCCACCGTCCGCGACGCCTATGCGAAGCAGCTCATCGCTGAGGGAGTGCTCACCCCCGTCGACTATGAGAACCTGAAGCAGCAGGTAACCGCCCGCCTTGATGCCGCTCAGGCGACATCGCAGGATATGGCCCCACAGCAGGTGATGCCGCCGTTTGGTGGCATCTGGAAAGGCATGGGGCCACCGGGCGCTGACTGGTCCGCGCACACCCAGGTATCGCAGCAGGTGCTGGCTCAAATCGGCGAGAGTGCCACCAAGGTGCCGCAGGGATTTGAGGTTCACCCCAAGCTTCGCAAGCTGCTCTCCACCCGTCGCGACATGAGCCTTGGCCAAGTGCCGATCGACTGGGGTTGCGCCGAGATGCTCGCCATGGGCAACCTGCTCTTGGAAGGCACGCCCATCCGCTTTGTCGGACAGGATGTCCAGCGCGGTACCTTCAGCCACCGCCACGCCTGCCTGCATGACTACAACACGGGCGTAAAGTACTTCCCCCTGGCCAACCTCTCCCGCAATCAAGCCCCGTTCATCATCGTCAACACTATGCTCTCGGAACTGGCCGTGCTGGGCTTTGAGTATGGCTTTGCCTCGGCCGACCCGCGCAACCTCATTATCTGGGAAGCCCAGTTCGGCGACTTCGTGAATGGCGCTCAGCCGGTCATCGATCAGTTGATCGGCCCGGGCGAGGCGAAGTGGCGCAAGTGCTGCGGCCTGGTGATGCTCCTCCCGCATGGCTATGAAGGCCAGGGGCCTGAGCACTCCAACAGCTACGTGGAGCGTTTCCTGCAGCTCTGCGCCCAGAACAACATGCAGGTGTGCATGCCGACACTGCCGAGCCAGTATTTCCATCTGCTGCGACGACAGATGCTGCGCCGTTTCCGCAAGCCGTTGATCTGCTTCACGCCCAAGAGCCTTTTGCGCTCTGAAGCCGCTGCCTCGCTCCCTACGGAGTTCACGGATCGCACCTTTCAACTCGTGTTGGATGATCCCTCGACTCCGCAGCGCGAGCAGGTGCGTCGGATCCTGCTGTGCACCGGTAAGGTATTCTACACGCTTGATGCCGCACGCAAGAAGAACAACATGCGCGACGTGGCGATCATCCGCGTGGAGCAGCTCTATCCGTACCCGCAAAAGGAACTGCAACAGATCATCGCCAAGTACAACAGTGCCCATGAAATCGGCTGGGTGCAGGAGGAACCCCAGAACCGCGGGGCATGGTCCTTCATGGAGCACCGCTTGCGGGAAATCCTGCCCGATGTCGCGGTGCTGAGCTACTACGGCCGACCAGAGGCTGCGTCGCCGGCCGTTGGGAGTTACCATGATCACGTGAAGCAGGAACAGGTCTTCGTCGGCGCAGCCCTGGACCTGCCGGAAACTCGGCCGGCCCGTACCACAGCAAAGGAAGCCGCCCGCAACGCAACGCCCGTATCGGATTAGAGTAGCCCGCTTGCTATGGAAGCGGTTCACCCCGACGGGGCTGGATAGGGAAGTGAGCCAGAAACATGTCTATCAGCGTTAAGATCCCCTCTCTTGGCGAATCGATCACCGAGGCCATCATCGTCAAATGGCACAAGAAATCCGGCCAGTCCGTTGCCAAGGATGAGCCCCTGTGCGAACTTGAGACCGACAAAGCCAACGTCGATGTCCCCTCGCCTTCCGCCGGCGTGATCAGCACGGCCGTTGTTGAGGGCCAGACCGTCGCCATCGGCCAGGAGATCGCCACCATCGACCCCGCCGGCGCCCAAGCGTCATCGGCACAACCTGCGCCGGCTGCCCCTACCGCACCCCCACAGGCGCCTCCACCTCCCGTCGCCGCTGCCAGCCCGGCCGCCCAGCGCATCGCCGGCGACGCCGGCATCGATCCCGCAAGCGTCAAAGGCACCGGCCGCGGTGGCCGCATTACCAAACAGGATATGCAGTCGGCCGTCGCCGCAGCGCCCGCGCCCAAGCCCAAGCCCCTCACGCCCCAGCCCGCCGCGCCTGCCGCTATTGCCGCACCCTCGCCCCCTCCCGGCGATCAACCCGGCACCCGCCGCGAGCCGATGACCAAGATCCGTCGCAAGATCGCCGAGCGCCTGGTTCAGGCTCAACAGCAGGCCGCCATACTCACCACCTTCAATGAGATCGACCTCAAGGCCGTCCAGGATATTCGCACCAAGTTCAAAGAACGTTTCACCGAGGTCCACGGCATTGGCTTGGGCCTGATGAGCTTCTTTGTCCGCGGCTGCGCCCAAGCCCTGCGCGAATTTCCACGCGTCAACGCCTTCATCGACGGCGGCGACATCATCTACCACGACTATGTTCATATGGGCATTGCCGTCAGCACCGAGCGCGGTCTTGCCGTTCCGGTTCTGCGCAACGCGCAAGCTCTGAGCTTCGGCCAGATCGAAAGCGAGATCCGCCGCCTCGCCACCGCCGCGCGCGATGGCAAGCTCGCCATCGATGACCTCTCGGGCGGCACCTTCACCATCACCAACGGCGGCATCTTCGGCTCACTGCTCTCCACCCCGATTCTTAACCCGCCGCAATCAGGCATCCTCGGCATGCACAACATCCAGAAGCGGCCGGTGGTTATCGATGACAAGATCGAGATCCGCCCGATGATGTACGTCGCCCTCTCCTACGACCACCGCCTCGTCGACGGCCGCGAGTCGGTGAGCTTCCTCGTCCGCATGAAGCAACTGCTGGAGGACCCGGCCCGGCTGATGCTCGAGATCTGAGTATCAGAGCATCCCCAACGCCATCATCGCTGCCTCACTCATCCGCTCGCGCGACCACGGTGGATCCCAGACCAGATCAACCGTTGCTTCCAGAACCTCATCGATCGCCTCGACTTTCGTCTCCACCTCGCGTGGCAGCGTGCCGGCCACTGGGCATCCCGGCGATGTCAGGGTCATCTGGATTTTGACCTTGTTCTCGGCGTCGATGTCGATGCCATAGATCAGGCCCAGCTCGTAGATATCAACCGGGATTTCCGGGTCATAGACCTTCTTCAGTGCGGCCACGACCTTGCCATGCACAAGCTTGCGCTCGATGGGCCAGTCGGCCGGGGGAAGCAGGGCACTGGGGTGCTGATTCTGCATGTCGGATGATAGGGAAGGAGGGTGTGCCGAGTCGGTCGCCTTGCTCCTCTGGTGCTCCTCAGCACGCTGCACGATCTTCGAGAGCTTCTCGGTATCGGGCAACTGGTTCAGGCTGACCTTCTTGCGGGATGGATCACTCATGGCTTACTCAGTTGTCGCCGGCTTGTGCTCGCCCTTGACCGCCAACTCCATGGTGTGCCAGGGAAGCGTAGCGCACTTCACGCGGACAGGAAACTCACGCACCCCTGCGAAAACAGCGAGTTTGCCAAGATCGTCAACGTGCTCAGGTTCCTCTGTGGCGGGTGTGGTAAGGGCCGTATGGAAGAGCTTGAATAACGCCATGGCTTCTTCGACGCTCTTGCCGCGCAGGGCATCGGTCATCATCGACGCCGAAGCCGTCGAGATGGCGCAGCCGCTTCCTTTGAACGCGGCATCCACAATCTTCCCATCCTGCACCTTCAGCGATACATGCAGCTTGTCACCGCAGAGACGGTTATGGCCGTCCGCATGGTGGGTAGCATCCGCCATCTCACGGAAGTTCCGCGGCTTCTTGGAATGGTCCAGGATGACTTCCTGGTATAGCTCACGCAGGTCAGACATCAGCAAGTCCTCTCACAACCGAAGTATACGGCCCAACCCCTGCCCGAACCTAATGGTTCGGCCAATCGGCGTTGCCTCGTTATACATCTCACGCCACCACGATGTTCACCAGCCGCTTGGGCACATAGAGCTTCTTCTTCACGCTCTTGCCCTGGATCCAGGGCTGAACTTTCTCGGCAGCGAGGGCGGCGGCGAGGATGGTCTCTTCGCTGGCGTCGGCCGGGACGGTGATCTTGTCGCGGAGCTTGCCGTTGATCTGCACCGGCAGTTCGAGCACGGATTCCACCAGTTTGGCGGGGTCAAATGTGGGCCAGGGCTCGCGAGCAAGGCTCTTTGCATGGCCGAGCCGGCTCCAGACCTCTTCCGCCAGGTGCGGTGCAAACGGGGCAAGCAGCAGCGCGAACGCGTCAGCTACGTTCTTGGGCACAGGTTGCAGGTGCGTCAGTTCGTTGTTGAGCTTGATCAGTTCGGCGATGGCCGTGTTAAAGCGCATCCCCTCAATATCCTCGGCCACTTTCTTGATCGTGCGGTGCAATTGCCGATCCAAATCGTCGGGAACAGGCGCTGCGGCAACGCGCGGTGTTGTTGAGGGTGCTTCATCATCGCCCAGGAGGTTGCGATAGACTCCGTTCAGAAAGCGGCTCATCCCGACAATGTCGCGAGTACTCCAGGGCTTCTGCATTTCCAGGGGCCCCATGTACATCTCGTACAGGCGGAGGCAGTCAGAGCCGTAATCTTTCACGATGGCGTCGGGATTTACGACGTTGCCGCGGCTCTTGGACATTTTGAAGGCACGGGCGTCCACGGCGCTCGACGGATTGGACTTGAGCACGAACTTCGGCCCGGATTTCTCCACGGCTTCGATGTCCACGCGCCGGCCGAGGCATTTCTGTCCGGTCGTCTTGTGGGTGCCGGTCATGGTGGGAGTCTTGTCGAGCATTTCCTCGGCGATATCGCTCAGTTCATCCGCGCTGACGGGCGAACCATCCGGCTTGGTGAACGCATGGAACTCCATCTCGCCCAGGATCAGCCCCTGGTTGACCAGGCGCATGAAGGGCTCGGGCGAGGAGACATGCCCCAGGTCAAACAGGACCTTGTGCCAGAAGCGGGCATAGAGCAGGTGCAGCACGGCATGTTCAACGCCGCCCACGTAGAGGTCCACCGGCATCCAGTACTTTTCCTTCACCGGGTCGATGAACTGCTTCGGGTTTTTCGGGTCAATGTAACGGAGGTAATACCAGCACGAGCCGGCCCACTGCGGCATGGTGTTGGTCTCTCGGAGGTATTGCTTCCCATCACGCTGGTACTTTCGCCATTCGGTGGCGCGGGTCAGCGGGGGCTCAGGGGTGCCAGTGGGTTTATAGTCCTCCATCTCCGGCAAGGTCAGTGGCAGTTCCTTCTCGCTGATGGCGTAGGCGTTGCCCTGTTCATCCAGGACGATGGGGAATGGCTCACCCCAGTACCGCTGGCGCGAGAAGAGCCAGTCGCGCAATTTGTACTTGGTCGCGCCCACACCGATGCTCTCGGCCTCCAGGGCGCGGATCATCGTCTGCTTGGCCTCGGCGGTGGTCTGGCCATTGATCAACGCGGAATCGATGGCGATACCTTCCTCTTCGAAAGCCCTGCCGGCCGGCAGTTCTCCCGAAACCGGTTTGACAACCTGGCGGATCGGGATGTTGAACTTCATGGCGAAGTCATAGTCGCGCTGATCGTGCGCGGGAACGGCCATGATCGCGCCGGTGCCATAACCCATCATCACATAGTCGGCGATGTAGACGGGAATCGGTTTATACGTCATAGGGTTGATCGCGTAGCCGCCGGTGAAGACGCCGGTCTTCTCCTTGGCATCGGCCATGCGATCGCGATCGCTCTTGGTGGCGCATTGCTGTCGATAGGCAGCGACCTCCGCCTTCTGCGCTGAGGTGGCGATGCGATCCACCAGCGGGTGCTCGGGGGCAAGCACCATGTAGGTTGCCCCATAGAGCGTGTCCGGGCGGGTAGTGAAGACCGTGACGGTAGGCACTTCATCTTCCTCGGGCAGTCGCGGGACCACCAGATCAAAATCGACTTCAGCTCCGATCGACTTGCCGATCCAGTTGCGCTGCATCTCCTTCAGCGATTCGGGCCAGTTCAAGAGATCCAGGTCCTTGATCAGCCGATCCCCATATGCGGTGATGCGCAGCATCCACTGCCGCATGGGCCGGCGTTCTACGGGGAACCCGCCCACCTCGCTCTTGCCGTCGATCACCTCTTCGTTCGCCAGAACGGTGCCCAGTCCCGGGCACCAGTTGACGGCGACCTCATCCATATAGGCCAGACGCTGGCCATCAATGACATCGCGCTGCTCGTCGGGCGAGATGTCTTTCCACTCGCGCAGCAGGCTGGATTGACCGCTGAGCGCCTCCATGCCTTCCTGCACCGGGTTCAGGTGGATCGTGCCATCGGGGGCCACAAGAAAATCGCCGTTCTGCAGTTCATTGATCAGGTGGCCGATGCTCTTGGCCTTCTGGTCCATGGGATCAAAGTAGGAGTTGAAGAGCTGCAGGAAGATCCACTGTGTCCAGCGGTAATAGTTGGGGTCGGTGGTATCAACTTCGCGATCCCAGTCGTAGGAGAACCCCAGCATCTGTATCTGCCGGCGGAAGTTCCTGATGTTCTCCTCGGTGGTGAGCCGCGGATGCTTGCCGGTCCTGATGGCGTACTGCTCGGCCGGCAGGCCAAAAGCATCCCAGCCCATGGGGTGCAGGACGTTGACGCCCTTCATACGGAGATAGCGGGAGTAGATGTCGCTAGCGGTGTAGCCTTCGGGGTGGCCGACGTGCAGGCCCTGACCGGAGGTGTACGGGAACATGTCGAGGATGTAGGCCTTGGGCATGTCCCCGGCTTCGTCGGGATCGAAGGCGCGGAAGGTCTTATTGGTCAGCCAATACTCCTGCCATTTCTTCTCGATGGTGGTGAAGTTGTAAGCCATGACACTGAATATAGCCCAAATGGCCGGGTTGTGTAACGCAGCAGAGTGACCAGATCTGTTTCCCCGATCAAGGCGTTAGGCGTTCCTTACGCTTTCACCGCACCTTCAATGTGTCGCCCTCAAAGGTGATTCCCAGGGGTACGACCTCGACCGCCTTGCGGCCGCCCTGCTTGTGTACGGTTCCCGCCTTCCACGCCCGATGCCCGACCACCCGGGCAATCTGTACGCACTTCTCGGCGTCGGCCGGTTTCACATACGCCGCAAACCCCGCCCCCATGTTGAACGTCGCGTACATCTCGCGCTGCTCAACCGGGCCGGCTTGCTGGATGAAGCCGAACACCGCCTGCGGGTCGGGAACACTGTCCATCCGATAGACAAATGGTTCATCCAGCCGCATCAGTTTCCGCCAGCCGTGGCCGGTAATGTGAGACACGTAATTCAGTTTCAACTCCTGCTTCTGGCACTCACTCACAAAGTTCACGTAAATGGCCGAAGCATCCAGCAGCGCCTCCCCATACGTCCGGCCATCCGCAATCTTCGTCAAATACCCCTGCGGCAGCTTGTCGGCGATCTGCCGGCAAAGCGACAGGCCGTTGGTCTGCACCCCGTTCGATGCCAGCAGGATGATCGCATCACCATCGTTCACCTGGCCGGTAATGCGATTCGATTTGGGTTTTACCCGGCCGAAAGCCGACCCGGCCAATACGATGGTATTCGGATCGACGATGCCCTTCAGGGCAGGCGTCTCACCGCCACCCCATACCGCGCCCGCCTGACGACACCCCTCGGCAAACCCGGCCGCCAGATCGTTCGACCGCCGCACATCCTTGAACCATTGCCCATCCCCAACGGCCGCGTGCATCGCCACCGAAACCGGCATGGCCCCAGTGGAAATCAGATCATTGACGATCGTCGCCACCGTATCGATGCCGATATTGCGGTAAAAACTCTGGTTGGCCAGCTTGAGCATGGCATCGGCGATGAGGTTCTTCGTGCCCAGACCTTCCTCAACATGCGCGAAGTACTCGTCCGGAGTCTCGATGAGATAGGCCGATTCACCGCGGATCTTGGCAGGCTCTGATAGCCCATGGTGACTCAAACACCCGGTCGTTGAGGCGGCCGCCTTCTGGCAGGCACGCTTGAATGCATCCAGCGCATCGTAGTTCACGCCGCTCTGTTCATAGGACAGGCTCATATCGCTGGGATTTGTAGTCTAAGTTGTGCTCGATGGGTAGAGCCGGTGACCCCACCGGCGGCATAGTGATTCCAGAAGAGGTCACCCAGCATGACCACCTCCCGCCAGTAAGAGTGCTTAGGTGCCGTCTGCTGTTTTGCCCTCCGTTTCCGCCGGTGAGGTCACCGGCTCTACTTTCGGATATCATCACCACCGGATGAACCGCTGGCTCCCAACGATGCTGATGATGCTGACGCTGGTGGCGTGCCTCGCCGCCCCCACGCAGGCGACCGCAACAGAAATGCGGGTCTTCCAGTCCCGCTTCTACCACGTCAACACAGATATGGAGCCCGGCCTGGCGCAGGATCTGGCCCGTCGGCTGGATGTGATGCACGAGGAGTATGCCCGCCGGCTGATGCAGTTTGAGCCGGCGGCTGACCAGGTGATGGTCGATGCCTATCTCTTCGAGAAGCAGGATGACTACCTGCGCTTTGCCGGCAACAGCATGCGTTCAACCGGCGGCGTCTACATCCCCTCGCGTAATGCGTTGGCCGCCTTCAACGTTGGCCAGGGCCGCGACAGTCTCCGCCGGACATTGCAGCATGAAGCCTTCCACCAGTTCGCGGCCAATGCATTCAAGACCCCCCTGCCGATGTGGCTGAATGAGGGCATGGCGCAGTACTTCGAAGAGGGTCTCTGGACGGGCAACAGTTTTGCCCTGGCCCAGGTGCCGCCACGGCGGGTCCGCCAGCTCAAGGCCGATATCCGCGGCAAGCGCATCGTTCCGTTCGATCAGTTTCTCACCCTGAACACCGAGCAGTGGGGCAAGGCCCTGGGCTCACACTCATCGACGCGCGGGGCAACACAATACAACCAGGCATGGGCGATGGTCCACTTCCTCGTCAACGATCTCGACCCGGCCGGCCAACCGAAATATCGCACTCGCCTGGTGCAACTGCTGCAGCTCATCCATAGCGGCTCGCCCGCGGACAATGCCTTCGTCCAGGCCTTCTCGGCCAACTACAAAGGCTTCCAGGACCGCTTCCTGGAGTGGGCGGCGAAGCTCGAACCCAACGAAGAGGCCACCTATATCGAACGTCAGGAAGTCTTGGCGGACATGCTCATGGCACTGCGGAAGTACGGGATCTCCTGCACATCGATGGAGGCATTCCGGTCGGCCGCCCAGCGCAACCAGATCGAGATTCAGTATTCCAAAGGGCAGATCAAGTGGAGCACGGGCAAAGACACCGCACTCTACTTCAGCCGCATCGACGGAAGCCTGATGTCTCCCGACGAGCTTTCGCTGCAGCCCCGCCGCGGAGCCCCCCTGCCGGATATCGTCGGCCGCTGCCTGCCGCGCACCGTGCTACGCACCCGCTTCTACAGGTCCGGCACTGAAGTTGAGCACGAAACGCTCTTTGAGCCGGCCGGCGGATCGGCCACACTCCCCGCCAGCGACCTCAAAGGCGATGCGCTGCGGTAAACACTCCTACTTCGCATTGCCCTACAGTCTCTTCCTCGCCTCATCCAGCGCCTTGCGCGCTTCCGGGCTGACCTTCGGATATCCCAGGTTCAGCGAACCGACTTTGCCGACAACCGTGGCGGCCACCACCAGACGGGTGAACCATTTGTTGTCGGCCGGCACCACATGCCACGGGGCGTACTCGGTCGCGGTGTTCTGGATCATCTCCTCATATGCCTGCTGGTACTGGTCCCAGCGCTCGCGCTCCTGCACATCAGCCGCGGAGAACTTCCAGTTCTTGTCCGGGTTGTTCAGCCGCTCCAGGAACCGCTTCTTCTGCTCCTTCTTCGAGACATGCAGGAAGAACTTGCAGATCGCAATACCATTGCGGGTGAGGTAGCGCTCGAAGTTGCGGATGTCTTCGTAGCGATCCTGCCAGATGCGCTTGCCGATTAGTTCAGGAGGAATGCGCTGCTTCGCGAGGAACTCAGGATGAACGCGGACCACCAGCACTTCTTCGTAATACGAGCGATTGAAGATGCCAATGTCGCCTCGGTTGGGCAGATCCTTCATGCAGCGCCAGAGATAGTCATGTTCCAGGTCATCGGATGTGGGCGCCTTGAAAGAGTGCACCTGGCATCCCTGGGGATTGATGCCCGACATGACGTGCTTGATCGCGCTGTCCTTCCCGGCCGCATCCATCGCCTGGAAGATCAGCAGGACGGCCCAGCGGTTATCGGCATAGAGCATGTCCTGCATCTGGGCCAGCATCTGCACGCCCTCGGCGAGCACCTCTTTGGCCTGCGATTTGTCGTCCACCTTTCCGGTATCGGCCGGATCAATGTCCTTCAGCCGGAACTTCTCTCCCTTGCGAATGCAGTACGATTCGGCAAAGTCATTGGCCTCGCGGATGCGTTTTGCTAAGCTCATCGTTGTCCTCCCGCGTCAACAATACCCCAAATTGCCGTGTTCATGTACTGAAATAGTCGCCAGTTCATCCAACGGCGCACTACAAAAGCACGGCCGGTTTATCATTGACCCCGCAACAGCGAGTGTTAGCATCGGCGAAAGCTTTCGGAAAAGGAGACACATGGCTTTGAGATCGGTACTGCTTGGGTGCTTCATCGCGTTGGTGGGATTCTCTGGAACTGTTAGGTCCGCCCGTGCCGAAGAGGGAGTCGCCGTCACCATCGTCTATGACCTTTCAGCCAGCATGAATGAGACCGTGCCGGACCGCGACGGAAAGAACACTCCGAAGTACATCATCGCCAAGCGTGCCTTGCTCGCCGTGGTGGATCGACTCAAGCAGTTCACCGACACAGCAAAGGACAAGAAGCTCAGCGTCAGCCTGCTGATCTTCGCTGACAGCAAGGTGAAAGAGGCGCTGCCGCTGGCCCCGTTCAGCGCCCAGACTTTCCGCGACTGGGTGGCTTCGGCTCCGAAGCCCAATGGCGGCACCCCCCTGGGCGAGAGCCTGCAAGTCGCCACTGCCCAGCTTCTGGCTTCGCCCCTGAATCACAAGCATATCATGGTCATCACCGATGGCGCAAACACCAACGGCCCCGACCCGGCCAAGGTGCTCCCCGGGCTGCGAAAAGACGCCCAGGCGAAAGATGCCTATATCGGCGTCCATTTCGTCGCCTTCGATGTCGCGGCGAAAGTGTTCGATCCCCTGAAGAAGCTGGATGTCACCGTCGTCGGCGCTGCGAACGAGGAGCAACTCAATGCCCAGCTCAACTACGTGTTGCGGGAAAAGGTGCTGGTGGAGGTGGAGTAATCGGAGGTGTGCCAGAAGATGGTTCGCGCTGTAAGCTTTGAGCATGCGGTTTGAGGATCTTGGCAGGATGGCGTATCGCCCCGCCTGGGATTACCAGGCACAGGTGCATGAGCGCGTGATGGCAGGCGAGGAAGAGTGCGTGCTTTTCGTCGAGCACGAGCCCGTGATTACCTTCGGCCGCCGGCCGGGCGTAGCGCGGAATCTCCTGGCTTCCGCAGAGCAACTGGCGAAGTTGGGGGTTGAAGTAGTCGAGAGCGATCGCGGTGGGGACATCACCTTCCACGGCCCGGGACAGATCGTCGTCTATCCGATCATCCGCCTCGCCGACCACAAACTCTCAATTAGCGGCTACGTGCATCGCCTTGAGGCGATTGCAATCGATGCCCTGAAGCAGATTGGCATCGCCGATGTGGTGGTTGACCCTCAAGCCCCGGGCATCTGGGTGCCGGACGATGGGAAACTGGCGAAGGTCTGCGCGGTGGGTGTGCGGATTCGGCGCGGCGTGTCGATGCACGGGATTGCGCTGAACGTGGCTACCGATCTGCGCTACTTCGACCTGATTGTCCCCTGCGGGCTGATCGGCCGGCCGGTCACGTCGCTGCAGAAACTCCTGGGGGAGAAAGCGCCAAGCCTTCACGAGATGCGCGAGCACCTCCAGGCAGCCTTCCTGCGCGGGTTACCGTGAAGTGGATGGCCCCCAAACGCCAAGGCGTCACACCTCAACCGATTCCGGTATTTCCGCATTGTGCGAAACGTTCTGCACGTCCTCGTTGTCTTCCAGCGCGTCGATCAGCCGGAACAGCTTCTGGGCTCCCGCGGCGGTAACCGGAATCGTCGTTGTCGGCTGGAAGCTGACTTCCGACGCCTCGATCGCGACCTTCGCGGCCACCAGGGCCTCACGCACCTTGTGCATCACCGTCGGACCGGTGATGACGATGTAGGCCTCCCCTTCATTTTTCACATCATCCGCGCCCGCCTCCAGTGCCAGTTCGATCAGCTTGTCTTCGGTGATCGCATCGGCCTTGATGGTGATCACGCCCTGCTTCACGAACTGGAATGCCACAGAGCCGTTCTGCGCCAGATTGCCTCCGGCCACCTCGAATATCTTGCGCAGTTCAGGAGCCGTGCGCGATCGGTTATTGGTCAGGGCCTCGATCATCAGCGCCACCCCGCCCGGCGAATACCCTTCATAAGTGGCGGCCTCATAGTTCTCGGCGCCAAGTTCGCCGGTGCCCTTCATGATCGCCTTTTCGATCGTGTCGCGAGGCATGTTCTCGGCCCGGGCTTCGTCGATGGTATAGCGCAGCGTCAGATTCTCATTGGGATTGCCGCCGCCGGCACGGGCCGCGATGATGATCTTGCGGGCGATCTTGCTCCAGATCTTGCCGCGCTTGGCATCGTTGCCGGCCTTGGCTCGCTTGATCTTCGCCCAGTGACTATGTCCTGACATATCTTCGCTGCCTTCCTGACTATGGTCTACTTCGATTCCCCGGACGATGGCTTGCTCGCCGGTGTTTCCGCCCCGACGATCGCCGCGGTATTCGCCGGCCGGCCATCTCGCACCGCCGCGAGCTTCATAATAACGCTCTGCTGCGTTGTCAGTTCCTCGCTGGTCAGCGTCCGGAGGCCGCCCAGCGTCTCCAGACCTGTCCGCGCTGATTCCCAACGCTTGACCGCGTCATCCCGCCGTCCCAACCGGTAATAGGCGTCACCCAGATGGTCCAACACCACCGGATTGGGTTTGATCGTTTGGGCAACGGCTTGCTCAAGAAACTCGCGGGCCGGCTCAAGACGGCCGCGTTTATACATAACCCATCCAAGGCTGTCGAGAAACGACTGATTGTCGGGCTCTGCCTTAACCGCTATTCGCACCAGTGCCTCAGCGCGATCCAGATCGCGCCCCTCTTGGGCCAGGTAATATCCCAGATTGTTCGCCGCAGAGGAATGCTGCGGATCAACCTTCAGCGCCTCCTCGAGCACACCTTCGGCCGACTTTTGATCATTGATTTCCACATACAGATTCGAGATCTCGTACAAGAGATCACTGTCTCCCTCAGCGCTGCGCCGCAGATCCGCAATCACTCGATCGGCTTCGGCAATCCGCCCATCATCGGCATAGATCAACACCAGTCGTTCCGCCACCTCGCGGATATCGGGGCGCGACTGCCGCTTATGCTCCAGCACGCGGATAAACTGCTCTTTCCGGCCGGTTTCGACGTAAAACGCATACAGATATTTCAGCACATCAGCGTTGTCGGTGTACTGCTCAAACAGGTCGAGCAGGATTCGCTCGGCTGCATCACCGTGGTCGGATCTGGCGTACACATCGGCCTGCAAAAGCCGCGCGGACGGGTTCTGCGGATCGGCACTGAGCCACCGCTGCAGCGTTCGCAACGCCGAAGAGGGCATCTGCTGCTTGATGTAGAACCTGATTAGAGTGTCGTACCCCTGCTCAAACAGCGGGTGGTCGTCATTGAGCTTCAGCAGGATGCGCTCGCCCTCGACGACATTCTTCTGAGCAAGCTGTGTCAGACCGTATTCCAGTTGCACCTCCGGCATCGTATTGCCGACGCGCATGGCTTCCAGGAACTGCTGGGACGCCGCCGGCAGATCCTCTCTCTGCAGCGCGATCCGGCCGCGCAATTCGGCGGTAAGCCCCGCATCGCGATTCAGCGAACTCAGCGTGATCAGTTCTTCGGCGGTCTGCAGCTTGCGGTTCTGATCCCAGTCGGAACGCTTGAAATAGTGCATAAGCAGCTCGCGGAATGCCGGCGCAAAGGGCTTGCCGGTGCGCACTGCCTTCTCCAGTGCCGCCCGCGCCAGCTCATCGCGGTCCCACATCTGTGCGAGCATCGCCACCCAGTACAGCCGCGATGCTTCGGCCCAACTCTCCACCTGCATCGCCTGCAGATCGTGCAGGCGGAGGTGATTGCTGCGCGAGATCCGCGTCAGGCGGCTCATCGGGCCGTCCAGTTCCGACAACTCCTCCGGCCGGCGGGCACTGGCCTCGACCAGGAGCCGCGCGGCATCCAGAGTCCGTCCTTGCGATTCCAGCAGATCAAACAGCCGCTTGACCGGCGCGGTCCGATAATCGAGCTGCTTCACCGTATCAGTCAGTACTGCCCGGGCTTCGGCAGCGCCGCCGGTTCGCACCAGCATGTCGGCCAGCGCATAGGCGAGGTTCTGATTATCCTTGTGTGCCCGCAGCGCCTTGCGCAGATCGGCGATGGCCGCCACTTCACCGCCGGAAGCGCCGTAAATCTCCCGCACCAGCGCCAACGTCTCAACGCCGGCGCCAAACCGGCTGACCACTTCGGGGACAAAAGCTCGGGCCTCTGCCGGCCGTCCAGCCTGTTGCAGAAGCCGTACTCGCATCAGCGCATATTGTGATGTATCGGGCGACTCGATCATCGCCTGTTCGATCGCAGCCAGCGCAGTCTTGTAGTCGCCCAGCTTGGCCGACAGGCGGGACACTTCAACGAATACCAGGTCGGGATTGCGGAGAATCTGCATGACCTCAACCGGGCCGCGATAGCCAGGGTTGATTCGCGGCATTTGGCCCAGCACCAGGTCATATTGGCTCAAGGCGGCCGAGTCATAGCCCATGACCTGCAGGGTCCGGGCAAGGAAAAAGTCGGCCGCCAGAGCCTCAGGGCCGCCGTCGCGGTAAGCACTGGTCTGCTGCGCCTTCCGCAGCGCACGGGCGGCCTGCATGCCCTCACCGGCGGCGAGATGGAGCCGCGCCTCCTGGATGTAGACATCGATGTTGTCGGGGTCCAGTTCCGCAGCCCGCTGCAGGCAAGGCATGGCGCGCGATGCCAGGGCTGTGCCCGACGCCGCTTCGCCCATCGCCATATTCAGTTGGAAGCTGTCAGGATCGATCGCCAGAGCCTGAGCGAGAAGTTGTACCGCCGTGAAGCGTTGTCCGGACTCCAATGCCACCCGCGCCTGTGCGTAAAGTTGCAGCGACTGGAGTGAGGCCGGCGCGGTGGTCGGGGCCGTAGACGGATGTGGTGACGCCAGCGGTTCAGGCGGCAGAACCTGGTCCAGCGAAAGCATCGCCTTCTCGGACACCACCGGGCGGGAAGCGGCGCCGCGCGGGTTGGGCTGCCTTGCAGGCACAGCACATCCTGCCGTCGCCACTGCTACCATCGATGCGGCGAGCAGACACCGAAGCCCTCGGGGTACTCGTTCCCTTCGTCGCGGAGCCTGTCCGCGGCGCGCCGGGATCGCTGCGTCGCTGCGTCGCTTTGTAGCCATGGTTATGGAATCACCTTGTTCAAAGGATATGTTATGATCCCTGTGGCTCCAGCGCGCTTTAATTTCGGAATTAGCTCCCGGTCCTGCTTGTCTTCCAGGATCACCTCGATCGCAACCCATGCCTGATCGGCAAGTTGGCTGACCGTCGGGCTCTTCGCTGATGGCAGGAATGCCAGGATCCCGGCCAGCCCGGCCTTCGGGGCATTCATCTTCAGCCCCACCTTGCTGCGCGCATCAATGGCGCCCTTAAGCAGCATGGCGATGTTCTCAAGTTTCTCCCGCTTCCAGGGATTGGCCCAGGCTTTCTTGGAGCAGACAAAACGCGTTGTGCTCTTGAGCAGCGTATCAATGACGCGGAGATTATTGGCCTTGAGGCTGGATCCGGTCTCGGTGCAATCAACGATGGCATCAGCAATGCGCGCCTTGATCTCGGTGGTGCCCCAGGAGAACTCCACCTGCACGTCAATCCCCTTCTGCTGGAAATAGCGTTTGACCACGCCGACAAGTTCGGTGGAAACGACGCCGCCCTTGAGATCCTCGGGCTTCTGTACCGTGCTCTCATCCGGGACAGCGAGCACCCAATTGATCGGGTTGGAGGTGGCGCGCGAGTACTCCAGTTCGCAGACTTCGACGACATCCTGCTCGTTGCCGTTCTCAACAATCCAGTCATAGCCGGTCAGCCCGCAATCGATAATCCCCTCGACGATATAGCGGCTGATCTCCTGGGCGCGGAACAGCACAGCCGAGATCTTCTCATCATCGATGCGGGGAAAGACGCTGCGGCTGTCGATGGTCACCTTATAGCCGGCTTTGCCAAAGAGCTCGACGGTGGCGTTCTGAAGACTGCCCGATGGCAGTCCAAGGCGTAGGGTCGTTTCTGGGAGTTTCTGTGATGTCATGGTTGATAGTTAGTCAGGTGCTTTCTCGTGTTCATCATGTGCTGGGCAGGCATAGTGATTATTGATCACTCCGTAACAACAGGCCGGCTGTTACGAAATAGTCAATCCCGGCGCGCCGGGACTACGCCATCAACATCACTTTCTCTTCTTCTTTGTCTCCTCGACCGGGGCTGGCGGGGCCGCAGGCACGAAATTCTCCTTCGCCAGGCGGCGAAGTCCGGCGTAAAGTTCATAGATCTCTTCCGGCTTGATATGGGTCTCGATGAACTTCTGAGCTTCCTCCAGGCCGAAGGCGGCATCCAGCGCCCCGGCCTGCTTCAGATAGTTCATGCCCATGTCGTCGATCGGCATCGCCGTGATATCGAGCGACAGCAGGCAGACGCTGCCCTCGACGAAGGGAGTCATGCCCGGAAGCTCTCGCAGAAACTGCCGGACCTCGGCCTTCTTCAGCGTCGACACGCGGTCGAGACTGAGTACGCCCTCGCGGTCGAAGATAGCGTTCATCACCGAACTGATCAGTGATGCCCGTTTGATGATCTGGGGGTATTTTGCCCCGATCAGGGCCTCCACCTCCAGTTCGGTCCCCACACGCAGCTCGTTGATATCGACAAACTCGCGATCGACGATTGCCAGGGCCTCATCAGCCTTCGCATCGGTCGTGTCAAACGAGAACATCGCTCGAACCAGGGTCCGCAGCGGCTCCTGCTTCTGCATAGGCTGGATCTTGCCGTCCTTGGCGAATTTCTTCACCAGGCCCTTAAGCTCTTCCGCGTACTTGCCTGCACCTTTCATAGTTCCTTATATGAAGCATGAAGCCCGAAGGACCAGAGATCGGCGCAGGGGCGCCTCCTGTTCATCCTTCATCCTTCATCCTTCATCCTTTTCTTCTTGTACCGTCCCCTTCGCCTCATCCTCGCCACTTGGCTCTTCCGACTTCCCCTTGGCCTCGTTCTCCTCCTGGATCTTCCTCAGGAGATCGAGCACCTCGCGTTCTTTCTTGAGTTCCTCATCGAGTCGAAACTTCAGATATGGCACCTGGCGCAGTTCCATCATTTCCGCCAGGCGCGATCGCATCATGCCGGCCGAGTGCTTCAGGGCATTAAGTGCTGCGGTCTGCTTCCCCTCGGTGCCCATGACGGTAACGAAAACATCCGCAGTCGCCAGGTCTTCCGAGACCTTGACGCGCGTAATGGACGGCAGGCCGGTCAGGCGCGGATCATCCAGCTCGCGCATGATGATCATCGCCAGCTCCTGCTGGATGAAACTCGCAACTCGTTCCGTGCGTCTGCTCATAGCAATTCTATCTGATAATCCAGCAGATTCGCCTGCGGGACCATACGGACAAGATCCACGATCTTGCTGAGACCGCCTTCCACGTAGGCCTTGTCATTGGCGACCATCGCAATCCCCAGGATCGACCGCTGGTGTTTATCCAACGCCCCGACCTCGGCGATCGAGACATTGTGGCCGTTAGCGATCCGGTCTTTCAGGCTCTTGATGACACGCCGCTTGTCCTTGAGGCTCTGCGCCTCAGGGATCTCGAGCTCGATCTGTAATACTCCGACAATCATGAGCATAAAAACGTAGTGATTATTGATTATTCCGTAACGGCCCAGTGAGCTGTTACTCGTTAATCAATAATCACTATCTGTCTCACAGTGTCCGCTGGATCGTCTCACGAATGTACGCTTCGAAGATATCTCCAACCTTGATGTCGTCGTAACCGGAGAGCTTCATGCCGCACTCGAAGCCCTGCTTCACTTCCTTCACATCGTCCTTGGCTCGACGCAGCGACTCCAGCGCCTGATCCTGCACCACGATCGCGCCGTTGCGAATCAGACGGATCTTGCTTCCACGCTGAATATGGCCATCGATCACCATGCAGCCGGCGATATTGCCCAGCCGCGATACCTTGAACACCTGGCGGATCTCCGCCCGGCCGTGGTACTTCTCGCGGATCTCAGGCTCGAGCATGCCGCTCATCGCCTTCTTCAGGTCGTCCAGGATCTCGTAGATCACCCGGTACAGCCGCACCTCAATGCGCCGTTGCTCGGCCATCGCGCGAGCGGTGTCATCCGGCACGACATTGAAGCCGATGATCACTGCCTTGGATGCATCCGCCAGTTCGACGTCGCTCTCGTTGATCGGGCCGGCCGCGGCGTGGATCACGCGAATGCGGACCTCGGCGCTGCTGGACTCGACCACCGTCTTGGCCAGTGTCTCGACGCTGCCGGCAACATCCGCCTTGATAATCAGACGGACTTCTTTCATGTCCTCCTGCTTGATCGTCTCCAGCAGATTCTCCAGCGATACGGGATTCTTGGTCGCCAGATCCTTCATGCGATCCCGGCCGGCCCGATCTTCGCAGATCATCCGGGCCCGATCCACATCATCCACCTGGAAGGCTTTGTCACCGGCATCGGGCATGCCCGACAAACCGCTGACCACCACCGGCATTGATGCCGTAGCATGCTTCAACGCTTCACCACGATCGTTGAGAAGGCGGCGGACCTTGCCAAAGGTGCTGCCAACCAGCAGCACATCGCCCGGCTTGAGCGTGCCATCCTGCACCAGGACTGTCGCCACAGGCCCAAGGCCCTCGTCCATCCGGCTCTCAATCACGCTGCCGCGCACCGGACCGGTCGGATCCGTCTTGAGCTGCAGCAACTCCGCCTGATAGTCGAGCATTTCGATCAGGTCCTTGATGCCCGCCCCAGTCGTTGCGCTGGTGCGGACCACTTCCGTATCGCCACCCCACTCGACTGGATTGAGGCCCTCTTTCGCAAGCTGGCCCAGCACCATGTCCGGGTTGGCGTCGGCACGGTCAATCTTGTTCAGCGCCACGACAATCGGCACTCCCGCCGCCTTCGCGTGGTTGATCGATTCGATCGTCTGTGGCTGCACGCCCTCGGCGGCCGACACCACCAGCACCACCACGTCCGTCATGTCAGCGCCGCGGGCACGCATTGCCGTAAATGCCTGGTGTCCGGGCGTATCGATGAATGTGACCCGTTTAGCGCCAGACTCAGCCTGGACCTCGACCATCCACGCCGCCGTATGCTGCGTAATGCCGCCGGCCTCACCCGCCGCCACGTTGGCATTGCGGATCTTGTCCAACAGACTGGTCTTGCCGTGATCGACGTGCCCGAGGATCGTTACCACCGGCGGGCGTGCCACGAGCTTGGCCACATCCACATCGCGGTTGCTGAACTCGTCCATCAGCACTTCCTCGGCGGTCGCCTGCTGCTTCGCGGTCAGTTCCAGACCCCACTCCAGCGCCAGCGCCTGCGCGGTATCGAGATCCAGGCTCTGATTGACCGTCGCAAAGACGCTCTGACGCATGAGCTTGCCGATGATGTCATTCGTCTTCAGGCCCAGCGACGCCGCCAGCGAGCGAACCGTTATCGGCTCCTCAATCGCCACCGGCTCGCCCCGCTGCACGATCGTCTTTGCCTTGCCCTGCGGCGTCTTGTCATGGCGCTTCAAGTGACTGTCAAAATTCGAACGATATCCGGCCGCGGCCGCCAGGCGCTCCTGACGTTCCAACAGGTCGGCATCGGTATACTCTTTGAGTTTTTCCAGCGCCTCGCCGCGCCGTCCGTCGGCGCCACGGCGGCGGCTTGAAAGTGACCGGCCACTCTTGGCTTTTTTCGCCTTCTCGGCCTCATCCTCCTCGGCGTCCGAAACCTTCACACCACGGCCACCACGCGGCGCCGCAGGCGTTATGGTCGGCCCATCGTTGCCCTGCGCGCGCGGCCCGCGGGCACGATTCGGCCCGATGTTGACCACTTCTTCCTTCTCAACGCGGACGACGCGAGGGCCCTGAATCTTGGCAGGCTCAGGGGTAAAGACCGCAGGTTTGGCCATGCGCTTGGCCGGCTGATGCGGCAATGTCGTGCTGCGCGGGACGTGACGAGCCGGCCCATGGGCCTTGGCAGGCGCCTTGACGTGCTCGCTCGGAGCTGCCGTTTCAGGCGCCACTTCCACTGCCGCTGCGGGTTGCGCAACCGGCTCAGCCGCCGGTTCTGCCGCGATCTCGGGCTTCGGGGCCTCGGTCGGGGGCTGCTGTGGCGTCCTCTCCTCTGGTGCGGGAACGGTAACCGGCGCAGGCGCCTCTGCCGCTGCGGGCACGGGCGGCTGTGCAACGACCACAGCGCTCTCGGATATCGGTTGCTCGGGTGCCGCCGCCTCAATAGCCGGTTCAGGGGCAGGGGCAGGTTGAGCCTCCTCAATCGGAGGTACGGCCGGCTCCACTGCAGCTTCCACATGCGCAGGTGCGGGCTTAACGGCCTCAGCGCCCTCGCCCTCTTCGCCCTTCTTCTTGCGCCCGCGCTTGGGCTTTTCCGGTGTTTCAACGACTGGGGCGGCCGTTTCCACGGCGGTTGAGGCCCCTGCGTGGTGATGGAACCACTCGCGGATCGTCTCCGCCAGCCCGAGCTGAACGGCGCTCTGGTGGTTCGCGGCAACGTCGCCCAGACCTTCTTTGCGCAGCTTCTCAAGGATAAGGGCGCTTGAGACGTTCAACTCTTTAGCGAGTTGATTGATGCGGATGCTCTTAGTGCTTTTAGCCAAGCTCTACTCCGTAACGCACTCTGCCGGCTTGACGACAACCACACGGCTGCACATTCGTCCGGTATTCACGTCCTAAAGCGTCTTCCATCCATGCTCTAGCTCTGGGACTTCGGCGGCCTGACGCGGCCTTCAGCCAACGCTGCCGTTTCATCTTCTTCAGAAGTTGCGCCCCCCTGGGGCGGCGCCGCTTCTGTCTCCAGACCCTTAATCGCCTGTTCCTCAAGCGACAGTTCATCCCGGCCGGCGCCGGTCTTAATCGCATGCGTAGTCGTTTCCGGTGCCCCGCCAGAAGCTTCAAGGCTTCCGGGCAGCGGCGATGCCTGCACATCCACTTCGGCCGACGCTGCCTCGCGAATCGCCGCCGGCGCAACGGTCGTAACACCGCGGGCCTTGGCCGATGCCTCTGCCGCCTTCTTGGCCTCCTGCTCCACCGCGACGATCTTCGCCTCAGCGGAGCAGCGCACCAGCACCGCTTGGGCCAGCGCCGGTTCCATCGTCAGTTCCGCAACCAGCGGCTCCGCCCCTACTTCCTCGATATCGCGTACATCGATCAGACCCAGGGCAACCGCCTTGTCAACCATCTCCTTGACCACACCCGGCACCGTCAGCATTACCTGCTCAAGCCGCTTCACGCCATTGCGAAACTCCGGTGGCGTGAGGATATCGATGTCCCAGCCCGTAAGCTGAGCCGCCAGACGTACATTCTGGCCGCGCTTGCCAATCGCCAGGGACAACTGGTCATCGTTTACCACTACCGTCGCCCGGCCCAGTTCAAAGCACAGCGCAACCTCTGCGACTTCCGCGGGCTTGAGTGCATTGCTGATCAGGATCTGGCTCGACTCGTTCCAGCGCACGATGTCGATCTTTTCCCCGCCAAGTTCCTCAACGATATTCTTGATGCGGCTGCCGCGAATGCCGACACACGCACCGACCGCATCCACCTTGGAGTCGATCGATGAAACCGCAATTTTCGTCCTGTGCCCTGGCTCGCGAGCCAGAGCCTTCATTTCGATGGTGCGCTCGCCAACCTCGGGCACTTCACGCTCAAAGAGCTTGCGAACCAGTTCCGGATGCGTCCGGGAGAGCGTCACTTTCACTCCCGCGGCCCCATCGCGAACTTCCGTCACCAAGGCCTGAATCCGCTCGCCGACCTGGTGCTGCTCACCGGGGATCTGATCCGTCCGAGGCATTTCCGCCTCGATTCGTCCCAAACTGACAATCATCCGCGGGCCTTCAAAGCGCGCCACGGTGCCAGTCACAATCGTCCCAACGCGGTCCTTGAATTCATCGTAAATGCTGCCCTGCTCATCCTTTCGGATAAGCTGGATCATCACCTGCTTCGCCGTCTGAGCGGCGATGCGCCCCATCGCCGCCAACGGAATCGTCACGCCCTGACGCGTCACACTGATATCGCCGGAATGCCGATCCAGTGTCACGCCAAACTCGCTGCTGTCCTCGGTGTTGAACTGCTTGCGCAGCGCCGAAGCAATCGCCTGCTCGATATCGGTGTATACGAGCTCGCGGTCAATATTCTTATCGCGGGCAATCCCGTCGACAATCCGAAGCAAATCCTGGTTGGCCATGCTTCCTCGCTGCCTTTGATACTAGATTCACTCACACACTTTTATGGCGGCCGGTGCATCACCTTCACACCCGTAACCACCATCACATACTTCCGTTTCAGACAAACAAATTGGGCCGCTTTTTCGTGCGGCCCACATTTCCGTTCCCTGGAAACGCGTTCACCAGCCCAGCAAGCCGGGCTGGTTCTTCACCACGGTCCCGGCCGCGGGTAAGCCCCGCAGCATGCGAGAATATGCCCGCTACGCAGCAGCATGAGGTTTCTCGCTTACCAGGCTCAGGTTCACGCCCGTTTCTCCGGGCTCAAAAAAGTGGATCTTCTTCAAGTCCACAAACATCTTCACCTGCGAAGACACCTCCAGGCCGGCGTGGGCTTCCACCCGAGCGACCACATGAGGATGCAACACCGTCTCCAGATAGAGATCCATGTCGTTGCCCAGCGGCTCAACCACATTCAACTTCACGTTGATTGACTCACCGCCGTGATCGGTAAGCGACAAGTGCTCGGGACGAATCCCCAGCACCACATGCTTCCCAACCTTCGCACCCAGGCATGCCCGAAGTTGCTCCGGCACGGGAATAGTAAACCCATTGCCCGGCAGTGTTACCTGCCCGATCGCCACCTGCGGCTCATCAGCCCGCTTGGTCACAACCTTCGCATCCTCAAGCTTGCCTTCCTCAAACACCATGGCGCCATTAACCATCTTCAGCAAGCCATCGAAGAAATTCATCGGCGGCATGCCGATAAAGCCGGCCACAAATCGATTCACCGGCTTCTGGTAGGTCACCAGCGGCGTATCCGCCTGCTGGATGATCCCATCTTTCATAATGACAATCCGGTCACCCAGCGTCATCGCTTCTTCCTGATCGTGGGTCACATAGATCGTCGTTGTTTTCAATCGGTGATGCAGCCGCTTCAATTCCGCCCGCGTCGTCACGCGCAGCTTCGCATCCAGGTTCGACAGCGGCTCATCAAACAAAAATGCGGCCGGCTCGCGCACAATCGCACGACCAACCGCCACACGCTGCCTCTGGCCCCCCGAAAGCGCCTTGGGTTTCCTATCCAGCAGGTGCTCGATGGCAAGGATCTTGGCCGCTTCCATGACCCTCTGGTCAATCACATTCTTCGGCACTTTCCTCAGTTTCAAGCCGAAAGCCATGTTCTTGTACACCGTCATGTGCGGGTACAGGGCATAGTTCTGGAACACCATGGCGATGTTCCGATCCTTCGGCGGCACCGAGTTCACCACCCGGTCGCCGATCCGAATCGTCCCATCAGTGATCTCTTCCAGCCCCGCGACCATGCGCAACGTAGTGCTCTTGCCACAGCCCGAAGGCCCTACCAGCACAATAAACTCCTTATCGGCGATGTGCAGGTCGATCGCATCGACCGCCTTAACGCCGCCGGGGTAGATCTTCGTGATCTTTTCCAGGAGTACTTGTGCCATATTTGCGCTCTGTATCCGCTCCCGCACAACAATTGTGCGGCCCGGCATTATAAGGCGGCACCCCCCACCGTCAAACACCATCCCGCAAACGGTTGGTAAGGTCGTAACAATGCTTTCGCGCAGAAGCTAAGGAAAGGCACTACGGCTGGGGCCAGCCGCGCTAGCGATAATGGCCGACATGCCAGCAAGCCCAACGGCGATCCGCTACCCCAGCACCTTTCTGGCGATGCCGATATCCTCGCGCAACTGATCCTTTAGCTTCTGGTACACGCCAATGCAGGCCAGGTCCCCAGGCTTGATGCTCCCGTACGTCTCCCGGATGGCCGCCTCCGCGATGGCGGCCGTTTCCTCAGGCTTCTTGCCGCAGAAGATCTGCCCGCCGGCAAAGACCTTGAACGCAATACACGGCTTGGCCACCTTGCGTATCACCTCGAACATCAGGAAGCGGTCCTCCGGATAGAAGACCAGCTCCTTGGGTTTGCCCGTGATGAACCCGCTCTGCTGGCCGCGCTGCGTCCGGCGGGCGTTATAGAGACAGGTCATGTAGAAGTCCGCGCCCCAATCCTCTTCCTCAGCGCGCAGCACCGTGCCCGGCTCATGCGTGCCCAGGCCCGTCGCCAGCCCAGTCGCTTTGATCAGCTTCAGCCGCTCGCGCAGTTGCTCCACCTGCCCCGTTTCCACCATGTAATCCAGCGACCCACCCTGGTGGTAGATCCCGATCGGATGGTATTCGAGCATCTCCCTGACGTTGGCCGCAAGGTCGGCCGGCGGGTAGCTCTGGAACAGGATGTTCATGCTGCCCCCGGCCTGGCGATACTGGCGGATGATCTCCAGTGTCTTGGGTTCGGCCAGGGCGATGTATGTATTGATCCCCTGCTCCTGGGCGACAAACAGCGCTCGGACGCAGGTGTCGATCGTATAAAACGTCTTCATCTCCTCGCCGCTGTGGACCTGCTGGATGTACGAATGGCCATGAAAGGGGTTGTCCCCCAGCGTCAACCGCGTGACAGACGTTCCAAAGAAACTAACCATAGGCAGCATCGTGTTCCCTTCCGCCGCAGGGCGAAGAATGGCACACCCCCAGAATAGTTTGCGGTCGATGAAATGCAATGTTTGCTTCGCTCGGCTTGATGTATAATGTGCCTCGCTTAGCGAAGGAGATAGCCCATGCAGCAAGCCCCCGTGCGCTGTGCGCTGATCGCATTACCCCTCTGCCTCGCCGCCTGCCAGCACCCGCTAGCCCCCGCTCCTACCCGTGCCCCGGCCCAACCGATGCCACCCACCGCCGCCCATCCAAAGTATGACCGATACATCGCTCTCGGAGAGATTCGCTCCCGTGACCAGATCGTCGTCATCCTCTCTGGACCCAACGGCCTCGTCTACACGGTGAAATCCAAAGATGGCGCCATCCTGGCGACCCGCCTCTCCGAGGCAGAACTTCTGGCCAGGTTCCCCAAGCTGGGCGATGCCATCGCCGAGGGGTTCATAGCCAGTTCCCGCCCCGCACGCCCCGGTCGACTCATTCCCACGGACGTCCGGGCCACAACGTCGCTGTTGCCCACAGATATCCGCCACCAGGTGACCTTCTGCACCGAGCCCGCACCTCAGAAACCTTGAGTCAGTGGCACGGCTGACCTCAGCCGTAGCCAAGCCGCCGGCGCAGCCGCTTCCTTATACTCAAAAGATGGTCACGCCCAGACATCCGCAAACCGGCCCTTGCAGTGAAAGCCAGCGTGGTATAATCGGTTGTTGCGAAAGCAAGGTTGTGACCCATCCTTCTTCAGGAGCGAGCGACCATGCAGGACTCCGAGCTTCAATCTGAGAGCGTTGAGCCGGCACCACCGTTTGATGAGGTTGTAGAAGCCAAGAAGACGCTGCTTCGGAATCACCTCTACTCTCAGTCGTTACCGGCACGCTATCCCGTCCATCTTGGCCTGTTTCCCGTCAGGCAGGCACGACGGTTTCTCCTGATAGTATCCTTGCTCTGTATCGTCGCGATGGGCCTCACCGCGATTCTGGGCATCTGGGAGGCGATCCAGCTCGTGGTGGTCGGGAAGATTGTAATGACCTGCATCATCGCGTTTGCCACGCTGGTCCTTGTCGTCGTGGTGAACTTCTACCTCGGCCCGGTGAAGTGGATGACGATCGAGGAGCAACAACACAACGAGGCGGCAAGCTAGGCCCCGGACCCCTTGCCCTCAAAAGGCCGCGCCCTGCGCCACCCATGTCGTGAACCATCTGCATTCTGTTTCCATCCTTCATCCTTGTTCCTTGGTCCCGAATCCAGAATGCATGGAATCCTTGCACACGCCTACTGCACAGTCTTCTCCACACCCTTGGACAATGATTCATACCAGGACCTCCATTCGGCGTCGGTATGGAAGTCTTTCCCGCTGAGTTTGCGAAGGCCCTCATGCGCGGAATCGCGCCCATTGTAGTTGTCGAGCAGCTCAAGGAGTATGGCGATTACTGCTATATCGTTCTGCGCCGTAAGCGTACGGGCAAGATCGATAGGAAGCAGAGTTTCCTGTTCCCGAGTGTAGTGATGGGATTTGTAGTCTTCCCAGATCGCTTTGAGGACCGGGATGTTCTCCGGTCCCGGATTCTGTCTCATGGCGTACCCGCACTCCTCCACAGACTGCTCAAGGCCGTTGGAGAGCAAAAACGGGATCAAACCGCGGAAGTACGGCATGTCGGCCTGGTCGCCAAACGACCGGATGGCCGCAAGACCGTAGTACATGATGCCACTGACCCCTTTGAGTTCCTCGGGGGCTCCGTGGTTCCATTGGGCCGTGATGTCGAAGTTCTTGAGATGGTGGGCGTCAAGATAGTTGCTCAGTTGCGCGCGGGCGCGGTCCACCATGGCAATCGCAGCGGAGTGAGATCTTGGGGATTGGAGTTGGCGAATATCCAGCAGAAGGCTCTGGCATTCATTGGGGGAAACTCTGGGGAGGATTTCCGCGAGATAGTCGCCCGAATCTGGATTCAACTTTGCGAGTTCGGTGAGGGTAAGGTGGTGGCACGACTCAGCGGGGTTGAGGAGATATGGAAACAAGGCACGGATGCGCCCTTGTCGGTCGAACGTGTCACGGGCCACCTGCCACCTTCTGTGGTAGTCGATCGCCCTCGTGGCCATCGCATCGAGTTCGTCAATTCGCGCCAGATCGCGGAAGAAGAAGGCATTGCCGTAGTCGATGATTGCTAGAACACCGTGACTATTCCCATCGCGACGAAGGAACAGGAGGATATGTGTGCTGTCCGTGAGGGACTGAGGCTGCTCAAGTCCCATGTCGTTCCACGTAACCAGCCTGAAAGTCGGCAGTTCGATGGCCGAACCCACCGCGAGATCGCCCAGATACGATCTCTGAACGATGAACGCATGGGGCTTGCCGGGCGAAACGATTACCACGTGCGTGGCAGTGAAGACGGCATCGTTGCCGTCCGGCATCGGGGGAAGCCTGGCGAATGCCTCGCTGGCGATGGCAAACATCAGCATCATCGTATAGAGGAGGCGTCTTGGCATGCTGCTCCTTGTTCCGTGCATCTATTGCGTCGCCGCCACGTCACACAATCAAACCCGGTTCCCTCGCCGATCCGCTTCCCATCTTGGTACACCCGATGAAAGACATAATACCGTCTCCCGGCCGGTCCACTGCATCGGCGGGTTATGTTACATAGCGGACCGGCCGAAGATCGACAGGCCCAATTCGCACGCCTCGCCGTCAACCTGAACGACGAACGCTACGCCCGCTGAGGTCACGACCTTTACACATTTGGGATTCGACGGATCGCAGGCGGCGGAGAACTCGATCGAAGACCTGCGCAAGGCGTCTTCTAGCTTGTCCAATGGCAGCCCTCTGCGGATCACCCATGGCTCAATCTTCAACGTCGGTCCGCCAACGGGAACCTCGAACCGATCGAAATGCACCAGCGAGACGACGTCATCAGCGAAGTAGACTTCGACATCGCCGTACTTCCATATGGCGGATTGGTCGACGAGCTTTCCCGCCAAGAAGTCCGTTGGCGCGCCTAAGAACTTGAGCACCTCATCGCGATTCAAACCGACCGACAGCGGACCGAGCCGCCCCGTCCGTGCGAAGTCTTCCAGCGATGCTGTAATTGCCCCGCGTGACATAGCCTCTGATTAACCTGACCGGCCGCGCAAGATAACGTGCGACCGGATGATTGGCAGTATACGCCGCAACTTCAGCCGCCACAAAAAATTATCTCTGAATGACCCCGCGGCGCAATGGGATATGCACTGCGCCACATCATGACCGACGAATCGCAACTGTCCGCCGCTTTATCATTACGTCGGAGTGATCAGCACAACATCGGGAAAGTACGTGCGATAGCGGGCGCCGTCTCGTGTGACAAGCGTCCGCTTCTCAACTGAGGCATGCGCCCCGATGTAGAAATCCGGCAGCGGCGATGTTCTTGTGCCCCCGCCGCGTCGGTATCACACAAATGCCTGCGCTGCGAGCCAGCCTGCCGTGTCAGGAACCCGCTCATTCCTCGCCCCGGGTGAGAGCCATCACGTTGGCAGTCGTCGTGCCGGCAACAGCCGCACCGCGTGCGCGTTGCAGCCAGGCTTCAACCAACGGAGGCGTAGCCCGTCTTGCGCGAAGCGCTTCCAGCCAGTCCGCCAATTGCTCCATCTGCTGAGCGGGCAGTTTCTCAATGGCATTTTCAATCTCGACGATGCTCATGTCGGCATTTTAGCACGACGCAGCCTTCGGCGACACGCATGGTCATGGTCGCCCTGGACGGCCCCGCGGCGCAATGGGACGACATGCCAGCTCGGTCCACTGCATTCTCGGGTTATGCCTCGCCATCGGGCCTCTTGCGCTCAACCCGGCGTCCCCGCGACTCACGCGGCCGTCGCATGGTAAGCCGCTCAATACCGCGGCCGATGATAACCACTGCCAAACCGAGGATCCCCATTAGCGCGAAAAGCCCACCGCCCTCTTCACCGAACCCACCGGTGAAATGCAGGTAAAGGCCCCACGCTGCCCAGAGCGCGAGCAGACCCAGACATCCAATACGAGTGTTCATCGAGGTGTAACGTGAAGCCGTTGAGCGGCCGGGCCAGCAACGCACCGGCTCGCCAAATCAGACATCATACCCGCCGGTTCGGTCCACTGCATGGTTGGGTTATGCGGCACTACGGCCGCCGCTTCCACTCAATCACTTGGAAGTCAGTCACGAGCGTGACGGGCTCGTTATTCTGGTCCAGGCCGAAGTATGACGCGTATCCGCCATCGCCCCAGCCGGAGGAAAACAGCGCTGCGGATCCCTTCGGCGTGTTGATGATAACCCAGTCGCGCGTGGGCACGTAGGTCTTCTTCATCTCCGCCATTGCATCATCCACGAGCTTCCTCGCGTCACGCGCGCTCAGGACCTCTTGCGCGCCGGGATCTGCGAAGCTTCCTGTTCCCGAATCAACACCGTAACAGTAAATCTCGTCTGCCTTCAGCTTTGTCGGATCTTGGCCGGGCGTCAGCGCCATCTCCCATTTCGCGACGCGGCGATCAGAGAATCGCAATTGCGCGAACGCAATCCGCTGGTCGTTCCCAAGCAGCGCAACGGCCACGGTCACAGGATACGACCCCGGTTTGACGGAACGGGTGAACGGTTTGGCACCGAACATGATGAACCCGTCGGCCGCAACGACTTTGCCCGATGGGAGTGAAAGTTGACCCAGCAGATAGCAGTCGAAAGTGACTGCCTTCCCATCCGGCATGGTGATTGGGCCCGGGCCAAGTACGTCGGCGAACGCGGACCCGGCGTCGACTTTGACGCTTTGCGCAGTGAACCTGCTGTCGCTCACCCCGCCTCCTTTGCCGCAACCGCTCACGTCGACGGCAACGCCCAGGACAATGAGGATGACTCGCAGTTCGTGCCGCATAGCCTCTGTGCCCCAACCGGCCGCGCAAGATACCGTCCGGCCGGATTACCGGCAGTATACGCCGCAAATTCAGCCGCCACAAAAGATTCGCCCCCGGACGACCCCGCGGGATCGGACCAAGACGCGGACCAAGCGGACGCAAATCGTAATCACGCCAATGCGGCCTCAATCTTCTCAATGCTCTTTGGGTCGGCCGACTGGCGACACTTCTCGATCCGGTTCAGAGTCTCAACACGGATGCCCGCCCGGCGGGCAAGTTCAGCCTGTGACAGACCACGCTCTTGCCGGGCTTTGATGATCCGACGAGCGATCAGGGCGCGGACATAAGAAACGGCGGGGATGCCGCCAGTGTCGTTCTTGCCCGGCAGCGGGGGCATTTCCGCAGCTTTGAGAGACCGGTACTCCTTTTCGTCGATCAGGTAGTACTTCTTGCCTTCTATAGTCAGTGTCTGGGTCATGACTCAATCCTCATAGACATCTTTGCGATTCTCGATCCGCACGACCCATAGCACGCTGCCGGATGGGCGAACAACGATCCGCCAGTCTCCGGTGCGGATGCGGTAGTGTCCCTTGAGTGCTCCACGCAACGGCTTGGCGCCGCTCACTTGAGGCCACTGCTCAAGCCGCTCAAGCACTGCCTGAACCCGCGCCAGGATGGGGTTGGTCAGTTCGCCCACCTGCTCCACGGCCTCATCGCTCAAGACCACCTGCACCATCCGATCCACGCTATGGCCATTGGCATTAAAAGTCAATGAATGCGGGCACCTATCATTGTCCGCCTCACGGCGAGATCCCCCTTTTCCGCCGCATAGCGTAGAAGCGTTGAACGGCTGGCCCGGGCACTGAGTCCCGTTGGAATCACAAGGACCGTTCCGCCCCGGCCGGTCCGTTGCAGTGCGCGCGGTTAGGTCGGTTCTTCGTCCTCCGCCCCTTCGTCGCTCACCTCGGCTTGAAACTCGCCGTGAGTAGAATAGTCAGGCTCGGCGATGTACAGCAACGTATTGTCGCCGATCAGGCGGCGGAAGCACTCGAAATGGCAGTAGAAGGTCTGCGACTTCTGGTCGCTCCAATCGCGGTCAACATGGGCGATCAGTTCCAAGGCGCAGGGGTCGAGCGAGTCCGGCGCCGACGGTTTGTAGTCAAGGCCCTGCTTGCAGATGCAGCACTGTAGCTTCAGTTTCGGGGCCATACGCGACTCCGCCTAACCTGCCACTATCCTGACCAACCGCGCAACATAACGTGCGGCCGGATGATTGGCAGTATACGGCCCAAGTTCAGCCGCCACAAAAGATTGCGCCCGAACGACCCTGCGGCGCAATGGGACGAAATGCCGGCTCGGGCCAATGCATTGGTGGGTTATGCAGCAACGGTGCCGCCAGAGAACTCACACGCATCATCGGCCTGAACCCGATCGCGGAGGGAACGGATCGTCGCGCCACGCGATGGTGTCATCCAGACCTCGACCCTCGAACCATGCAAGAGCCGCACGCTCGCCGTCGGCCTGAGAGATGAGATACTTCGGCTCGACTTCCGTCAACTCCCCTTGGAATATAAACGGAATCGACTCCGGTGCCGGTGGGGTGGAGCCGAGCGAACGGAAATGCCGATCACCAGCGATGAGTTCGATCGTCGTGTGGGCGGCGCCGATGCCGAAGATCATGACGTTGCCCGATTCGCCATAGAGATAGATCAGTAGCGGTTCGTGCCGATGCTCAGCCGACAACGCCTTTAGCGCAGCCGCCAACTCTGAGGGCGACCGGACGCAGATGTCGGAACCTTCAAAGCTGCGGATCGTGATCTGTTGCATGAGTGGGTGCTGCGGTTTGGCCCTGCTGCATAACGTATCTGCCGTTCACTGGCCGCGGCCGTGCCGACGACCATTCAGATTACGATAAGCGTTCTGCCGCCACGGTCCAGTGCAGCGGCGGGTTATTCGCCATCGCCGGAACAGGCGATTCTGCGAAGAATCGACGCCTTGCCGGATTCCTCAATGGACAGCACAGCAAGCGAACAGGCTGACGGAAGGCGATCGTTGGCAAGCAGGAGTTTGGCATCTTCCACTAGCCGCATCGCGTTCCGGTTAGCGCAGTTGATCCCCTCAGCAATCTGATCCGCTGTTAGGGTGCCTCGATATTGGTTAAGCTTCGTGGCCACTGGATTGCCTATGGCGGATAGCCTCTGACTATCCTAACCGCCCGCGCAAGATAACGCCCGGCCGGATTCTTGGCAGTATACGGCCCAACTTCAGCCGCCACAAAAGATTCTCCCCTGGACGACCCCGCAGCGCAATGGGACAAAACGCCGGCTCGGTCTACTGCAGCGGCGGGTTATCCGGCCGCCGGAGGGCCGTCACATCTCTTCATGGCCATAGTCCAGCGCCTCGGCCAATCGCCTCAACAGAACGTGCTTCCCCATCTCGGGAAACACGTCCAAGTCCTCGTCGTCGCGAACAATGAAGTCCAAGGGCTGCTCGTTCACTGAAGGATCGGACACAACCACATACACAGCACGCTCCACCGCTGCCGCTTCATGATCGACAACGATTGCCGGGGCGCCCATCTGTCTCAGTCGATCAACTTTCTCTTGCTGCTTACGGCGGCCCAGATCAGCGTCTTCCTCAAACTGCGGAAAGGCCTCGCGAAGACGAAAGAGGATCTCTTCGACGGATAGGCACTCATCGTCGGGATCGGCGGGACCGACCTTCCAGTGTTCGACAGTTGGTCGCGAGGGCTTCGCCATCGGGCACATAACCTCTCACTATGCTGACCGCCCGCGCAAGATAAGGTCGGGCCGGACTCTTGGCAGTATACTACCCAAGTTCAGCCGCCACAAAAGATTCTCCCCTGGACGACCCCGCGGCGCCATGAGACGGAATGCCGGCACGGCACCCGCTCGCTCTCAACCCCTGGGCATCTCTGCGCCCGCGTGAAACCCATCCGTGCCCGATCTGTGCCCCATCCGTGGCAAAGACTCTGCCCTCTGTTCTGCGCATTGCTCTGTTACGTTGCCTCCTGCGGTACGCCGTCCCGATTGCATCGGGGTTCAAAAAGCATGGATTTCCGCCTGCTGGTCGCTCGACTCGACTGAGCTCGCCGAAGTCTGCTCCCCGGCTTCTGGCGTCCTGCTTTCGGCCGCCCCCGCTTCCACGGCTAGTACGCCTTCGCCTTGCCCGCGGTGAGCCAAGTCGAACCGCTGACGCAGGAGCGCACGTCTGTGCTACGCGCCCGCGCGGCGGTCGCCGTTTTGGCCCAAGTCGCGTCCCGCGACGCTTTGGTCCGCCTTCGGCGGGTGGGGTTGGGAGGGGTCACCAAAAAAATGCGCATTTTCTTCACCCCCGCTTTTTCCGCCCTTTCTTAACAAAACGAGGCCAAACCACCCCATATAGTAGAGGGACATGTTTTTCCACCCTCCCGGGTCCTGCTCTGCCATTTTGCATTTGTCATTTGCCATTTTGCATTGGCAGGGCGCGCTTGATGCTATTTGACAACCGAATACCACTACTCCTACCGGACAAGTAGGCAATCTCCGCCCAAACATGCACACCGAACCTGCGCACCTTTGCCCATCGGTGATCCACCTCACCGACCGCCTTGAACATGCGCACACAACCTGAGCACCTTTGTGTCGTGTGGTCACTCGTCACTCCATCACTGGCCACTTATCCGTCGGCATCTTGCGCACCTTGGTCTTCATCAGTACCAAGAACCAAGTACCACACCTAACCTGCGCATCTTCGCCCTATCAGTGATCCAGTTCACCAACCCCCCTGAACACGCGCACACAACCTGAGCACCTTTGGTCATAGGTGCTTGGACCTTGGTCATTGATTGGCCATTGGGATTTGGGCATTGGTCATTCCGCCAGGCGGAGTTATCCACAATCGCCTCGAACCTGCGCACCTCCTCCCCCAACTCTCACCTAACCCCTTATCTCCGCGCTACTTGCCACACCCCACCCCTCCCCACCGAGAACCTGCGCACCTGTCACTTATCCACAGGCGCAATTGGTCATTGGAGGTTGGTCATTCATTGGACATTGGGCGCGGTCATTGGTCACTCCCGCGCAGCGGGCACCTCCTTGCATCCCACCGCCCCCCATGCCAGACTCCCCTTCATGCAACCGCGCGACTACGTCCTTTCACAGATCCATCACCAGGACACCCCTCGTGTCCCCTACTCCCTCTCCTTTGAGGGCGTCGTATCCGATCGCCTCGACGCCCATTACCGCGGCCCGGCATGGCGTTCCCGCCTCTTTCCATACATGGCGAATGTAGCTGCTGTCGATACCGACATGAGCACCCCCATCAGCACCACCCATCGCCGCGACGGCTACGGCGGTATCTGGCGCATCGACCAGCGCCCCTGGCACCTCGAAACCCCTCCCCTTTCCGGCCCCAGTTTCGACGGCTACACCTTCCCCACGCCCGACCAGTTCTTCCGCCCGCAATGGAAGGCGGCCGCCATCAAGACCTGCCAGGAGAACAAAGACCGTTTCCTGATCGCCGGCCTCGGCTGGGGCCTGTTTGAGCGCACCTGGAACCTCCGCGGCTTTGAAAACGCTCTGATGGACGCCATCTCCGAACCCGACTTCTTCGCCGAAAGCATCCGCCGTCTCGCCGACCTCTATCTCGCCTTCGTCCAATACACGGCCGACCTCCCCGTTGATGCCATCTGCTTCGGCGATGACTGGGGCGACCAGCGCGGCGTCATCATCGGTGCCGACCGCTGGCGAAAGTTCCTCAAACCGCAGTGGGCAAGGATCTACGCCGCCACCCACGCCGCCGGCAAACTCGTCATGCACCACTCCTGCGGCTCTGTCGCCCAGATCATGCCCGACCTCATCGAGATCGGCATCGACGTGCTTGAGAGTTGCCAGCCCGAGGCCGCCGACATGAACCCCTACGACCTCAAACGCCGCTGGGGCGATAAGATCACCTTCTGGGGCTGCCTCGGCTCCCAATCAACCATCCCCTTCGGCACCCCCGATCAGATCCGTGACGAAGTCCGCAAGCTCTGCCGCGAGATGGGCAAAGGCGGCGGCTACGTCCTCGCCCCCGCCAAAACCCTCCAACCCGAGACCCCCACCGCCAACGCCGTCGCCATCGTCGAGGCATTTGCCGAGCAGAATCCCTGATCCAAGAATCCATCAGTTCGACCAATGGCCGATGTCCAGAACCATCCCGATCCCGACCTCCCGCTGGTGCAGCAGGCGCTGACCGGCGACTACGCCGCGTTCGAGCAGCTTGTGAACCGCTATGAGAAGCGGATTTACGCCCTGGCACTTCGCATCACCCGCAACGATGCCGATGCCCAGGATGCCGCACAGTCCACCCTACTCGCCATGGTAGAAAAGCTCGACTTCTTCTCCCAGACCTCCACCTTCGCGAGCTGGATCCTCCGCATTGCCACCAACGAAGCCCTGGTCATCCTCCGCAAGAAGAAGGTCCGCCGAACTCAGAGCCTTGATGCCTCGAACGACGATTCCGCTCCGCTGCCCCATCCCAGCATGATCGCCCCCTGGCAGCATAATCCTGAAGAGCTCGCATCCAACAACGAGGTCCGTCAACTCATCGACGCAGCCCTGGAGGAGTTGGACGAAAAGTACCGTCTGGTCTTTCTGCTTCGCGACGTTCAGGGACTGAGTACCGAAGAGGCGGCCGATGCCCTGGGCCTGTCCACCTCCAACGTCAAGGTGCGCCTGCTCCGCGCCCGCCTGATGCTCCGCGAAAAGCTCACCGCCGCCCTTGCCGACCCCGCCAAGGCAATGAAACACGAACACCCATAGGGCTTACTGAATGGCAACCAGCGTACTCATTTCCACCTGTGTCTTGTGCAGCTTGGCGTAGACACCGTCGGGCTTGTTCACCAGTTCATCGTGCTTACCGGTCTCGGCGACTTTGCCCTTCTCAAGCACGATCAGCCGGTCGGCCGACTGCAGCGTGGACAGACGATGCGCGATCGCAATCGTCGTGCGCCCCTCTACCAGCCGGTCCAACGCCTGCTGGATCTGCTTCTCAGTCTCCGTATCCACCGAGCTGGTCGCCTCATCGAGGATCAGGATCTTCGGGTCGTGCAGGATGGCGCGAGCAATGCTGATGCGCTGGCGCTCGCCGCCGGAGAGGCTCTGCCCGCGCTCGCCCACGATGGTGTCATAGCCATCGGGGAAGCCGACAACGAAATCGTGGGAATTAGCCGCCTTGGCAGCGCGGATGACCTCTTCGAGTGTCGCATCCGGGTTGCCGTAGCGGATGTTCTCCGCGATGGTGCCGTGGAACAGATACGGCTCCTGCAGCACGACACCCACCTGCCGCCGCAGCCACTTCACGTCATAGTCGCGGATGTCGATGCCATCAATCAGGATCTGTCCATCGGTGGGGTCATAGAAACGGCAGACCAGGTTCACCAGCGTCGTCTTGCCAGCGCCCGATGGCCCGCATAATCCAACCATCTCGCCGGCCTCGATCGCCATGTTCACTTCGCGCAGCGCTGGCTGAGCGCCTTCATAGCTGAAGGAAACGCTGCGGAACTCGATCTTGCCCTCGAGCTTGGGCTTGGAAATCGCGCTGGTGTTGGAGTAGATCTCCGGCGGAGTATCCAGCACCTCAAAGACCCGCTGGGCGCTGGTTGCCGAACGCGTGACCATGCGGTTGGAGTTCGCCAGTTCCGAGATCGGCCAGTAGAACTGCCAGAGCGCCTGGGTGAATGCCATCAGCGTGCCCAGAGTGTTCTTGTCCGAGGGATGGCGGATGATGATGTAGCCGCCGATCAGCGTCACGGTCAGCGACCCGATGCGCATGATGCCGCCGACCACTGGCTGGAAGCTGGTCCAGGCGTTGTTGGCCTCCTGCTCCTTGCGGGTGTATTCATCGCTGCGGTCATCGAAACGTTTGACCTCGCGTTTCTCGTTGGCAAATGCTTTCACCACGCGCACACCCGGCACGGCATCGCCCACCACCGCGCCCATCCGCGACCAATACGTCCACAGCCGGCCGAAGATCCGGTGCATCGTCTTGCCGCGGTAATAGCTCATCACAGCAACGATGGGCATTGGGATGAGGGCGACCAGGGCCAGTTGCCAATTCATCCAGAACATCATGCCCGCGCCGGTCAAGACGAGCAGCATCGCACGGGCCAGACCCACCGAGCCGAACACGATAAAATCCCAGAGGCGGTCAGTGTCATTGGTGACCCGCGTGATCAGCGATCCCGTCCGCCGCTTGGCGAAGTAACGCAGCGACAGATCGTGCATGTGGTCATAGACCGCGTGCCGAAGGTCGCGGGCCACCATCGTGCCCACATTGGTCAGGATGCGCATGTGCAGCCCGCCAAGCAGTTCCGAGATGACGATCAGCGAAAACGTCACACTGCACCAGATGAAGAGCTGCCGCACGCGCTCGTCGGCGCTCGCGCTTGATGCCAGAGCCTTGTCCATCGTCTGCTTGGTAACCAGCATGGGCAGGTTCTGCGTGACTACCAGCACCAGCATCAGTGCCATCGCCATCAGGAAGCGGCCCCGATACGGCCGGACAAACGCGATCAGGCGCGTCAGCACCGATCGCTTGTGCAGGCACTTGGGACAGACACCCTCGGCATAGGATGGGATCAGTTCTTTGCACTTGCTGCAATATTCCTTCGCCTCGGTCTGCCGCTCGACCACATCCAGCCAATCGGGCGGCCGCTCCTTGGGCTTGCCATCCTCGCCCGGCAGCTTGCGTTCCAGCTTGCGGTGCAGACGGGTCATTTCGCGGCGGCAATGGCGCGAATACGGGAACTCGCCCCGAACCTGCTCACCGGCCACAACCACCAGCCGATCGACGCCGAGCCCCTCCACCACTTTGGCGGCCGTCAATTCATCCACCGGAATGGACCGTTTCCGGCCATTATCCAACACGATCAGGTTGTGTTCGGTCAACACCAGATGCCGACTGCCCAGCTTGCCATCATCAGTCAGGTCAAACAGCGACCAGGCGACGATGCTGCCGGCTTCGCCATCAAGCTGACTGCGAACAACGTCGGGCACGTGCTCGATCGCCGGAGGTAACTGGGTTGCAGACTGCTCCATGTCTTCCTTTTCCCACGAAATGCGACCGTACCAGCGTCCTCGCCGGGCGGCGCAATGTCAATGGCGAAACTTCGTGCGGAAGGATGAAGGGCAGGCGATCAGGCAGTAACGGCCTCTGGCATTCTGAATTCGCCACGACGCGACGACGAAATGCGCCTATTCGTGTGGCTCCCCGAGCACATAAGCCGCCATCGAGCGCCTGTTCGGGCGAATATGAAACGGGCCATAGCAGAGCTTTCTGAGGATCGAATCCGGCCGCGCATACCAACTCGCCCAGGAGAGCGGCGAATCTCCATTCATGTCCTTGGCATCAATGATCGCCCTCGCATCCAGAAGCATCTGGATGGTCTCTTCATTGCCGAAAGCGGCCGCGCGATGCAAAGGCGTTTCCGCCTTCGTCCTGCAATCACGCATGAAGCCGCCTGTCTCAACCGATGGCTTGGTGGCGCAATTGGGGTTCGCGCCATGGCGAAGCAGCACTTTGATCACCAGGTCATGGGAAAGCCGATTGGTTGTGCACAGGGCCGCGTGCAGCGGTGTTTCACCGGTATCCGGCAGTGGCCAGTTCACATCAGCGCCATGCTCAACCAGAAACTCGCAGAGCCGCCAGTGTCCGTGAAAAGCGGCTCCATTGAAGTCGAGGTTATCTCCCAACGATGCAAGCGTCTCGCCATTGGCCAGCAGATGCCAGATGGCGCTGACATCGCCGTAATAGGCGCACCATTTGAGCAGAGAAACGCCGCCTTCGTCGGCTGACGTGGCGGCGTGGCCGGCCGCGAGGTAATCGAACACCAGATCGGTACGACCGGCCGTGATCCGTCCAAGTATGTCTTTACTCATAGGGCGTTATCCGGACGTATGCTAGCGCCCGCGAAGCTCACTCTCCAGCATGATCGCCCGCGGGAAGAGGATGTTGTTCTCCTTGTGGACATGCTGATGCATGTCCGACTCCACATCCTCCAATCCCGCCAGCAGTGCCCGGAAGGTGTTGCACGCGTCGGCCGGTGCCTTGTACCCGCCGGTCAGTTGCCGCATCGTCGCCAGCGCCGCGCCGGCGCTGTCGTGTTCCATCTCCATCACGTGGATGGGGTTCTGCACCGTGCCGCAGTGCCCACAGGCCTGCGCATCCCCCGCCTCCAATGCCCGGATTCCGGGGAACAGCACCTGCTCTTCTTTCATCATGTGGCTCTGCATCTCCGCCCAAAGCCCCTCGAAAACCTGCTGCACCTGGAGCACCTCGGGGTGCCGCGAGCCGTGGGCGGCCACTACCTTCGCCGCCATGGTTGAGAGCCGCGGCATCACATCACGCAGGTACGCATGATGGGTGGACTCGATCTGGTCGCAGATTTGCGTCAGCGTCTTGCCGGCCAACCCCTGTGCATCTTCCGGCCGAGCCTGGTAAGCGACCAGATCACTGAGCAACTCAACGGCATTAATCCCCTTCTCGCTGCACGCCTGCTCCAGAGGCAGCTTGCCGCCACAGCAGAAGTCGATTCCCCGATCCTGGAAGATCCGAAACCGCCCCGGCATATCCGCCACGAACTGTCCCACCTGTGTCTGTACTGTATAGCTCATCTGCATCTCCTTTCGATGTTGATGCGAGAAGTGTCTCATCGAACACGAAAGGGTGGCTTGACGCAGATCAAGCACTGGAACAATGCGTTGAGTCGCGCTATCGCGAACCGGGGTTCTCCAGGACGACGCGGAAGCCCACATAGTTGAAGCGAGTGTTCGGTGCCAAGTTCAGGCGGGCGGCGGCGGTGCAGCGGGCTGGATCGTCATACCAGGAGCCGCCGCGGGCGACGTGGGGTTGGCGCGCCGCCTTTTCCGGCGTCCCTGCGTCGTCCGAGACCGTTGGCTGGGTTGACGCGACCGGGCCCATAGGGTCATGCTCTTCAGACTCGGTGTAATCGCCGTGGACATCCTCGCACCACTCCCAGACATTGCCCTGCATATCGTAAAGGCCCCAGGCATTGGCGGGCCGCGTGCCAACATCGTGGGTCTTGTTTTCAGAATTGCGGCCGTACCAGGCGTTCTGGACGAGGTGGCTGATGCCGCCATCGGGCTCAGGGGTGCCGGCGCGACAGGCATATTCCCACTCGGCCTCGGTAGGCAGGCGATAGCTGCGGTGCTCGCGGGCTCCGAGGGTGCTGCAGAACTCCATGGCCTCTTTCCAACTCACCTGTTCCACCGGCAGTTCCATGCTTCCCTTGAGGAAACTCGGGTTCTTCTTCATCACCTCCAGGTATTGCCTCTGGGTAACCTCGGTAGTGCCCATAAGCAGTGGGCGGGTCAGGTAGACGCGGTGCTGAGGGTGTTCATCGTCGGCACCATACCCGTTGGGGCTGCCCATCAGGAAGTCGCCCATAGGGATGTATGCCAGGTCCATGCCGATGCTGTTCACCCACACATCGCCGGGTTTGCGCGCGGATGAGGGCGGCAGGGAAGAGGGAATGTGGATGGCTGCGACGGGCGGCGTGCGCCGCGTTGCATAGATGGCAACGCCAGCCAGCAGAAGAACCATGAACATAATCCCAGCCCGCGCCATAATACGCCGGCGACCGGAAGAACGGTCACCAGCGCTTGTGAAGATAGCGGCTGATACGGGCTGCGGCGGCTGTGCTGCGCCGCCGGGCTGGGGCGACATTTTGAACTGAGGCTGCGGTGGAGGCCAGGGCGGCGGTGGAGGCACAATTGGCGCCCTGCGGTTGGCAACCGTCTTGGGAGCCGGCACCACGGCCGGGGGCACCGGCTGCGGCGAGGGCAGAGGCCCTGGAAAATAGCTCACTCCCTGGGTCTTCGCCAGGGCACACCATGGGCAGGGAACATCACGGACATGAATATGCCACGGCACATCCGCACAGCGTGCGAGAATGTCATTGCTGTTGACAATCCTGTCCAGGGCCTTGAACCACTCCTTGGCCGTCGGCCGCGATGAAGGGGATGCATGTCCCAGCACAAAACATCGTTCCCAGAGCGCAACAACATCAGGCGGGAATGCGCTCATCGGCATGATGCGCGGATTGGGGCGCATGAGCGAACCAGCGCGAAATGTGTACCAGCCATTGAGCACCAGTTCATCGTCACTGTCGGGGGCATCGCCCAAGCCCACCCACAGCCCCTGATAGGGATGAGCGTTGGTCGCTGCCAGCAGTTTGAAGATAATCACGCCCAGAGCGAAGGCATCCTGCTCCGGCCGGCGCGCCTGACCGCGCATGCTCCCCTGCAGCAGTTCCGGCGCTGTATAGCCCGGCGTCGCCACACCGCAAGGGTAGATCACGCCCTTCCGTTCATCGTTCACCTGGAATGAGTCGGTATCAAGGATCGTGATCAGCGATTGTTCGGTGACATGGATGTTTTCCGGTTTGACATCGCCGACCACATAACCCTTGGCGTGGACATGCTGAAAGGCGTCGGCAATATTGCGCGCCGCCAGCAGCATCCCCTGCCAGGTGAATTGGGGCATCCACTCCTTGCGCGTCTTGGGATTAAGGAGGCTGACAAGCTGCCTCCCCATCGGCGCCTTGGGCATCAGGAAGCCCACGACTTTCCCCGAATGCATCGCCAGCCCCAGCGGCCAGGCAATCTCGGCGTGCCCGCTGGCACGCTCGGGATCATCCGGCGGATTGGCGATCATGCAGGTGAGCTTTGCAACCAGTTCCGGGGTCGGCGGATTGTGGTAGATCTTGGCAACCAGACTGCGAACCGAGACATCGAACACTACGCCCTCGCCACCACGGCCACCCTTAAGCGGCTTCTCCAGGCGAACGGTCTGCCCACCCTCAACGACAATGATGTCGCCCGGCTGCAACATCAGTCATCCGCACTCCGGTCGTGCGCGGATTTCGCCGCGACGACCTTATGTTTCGGCTCGGCCGGCATATGCTCACAGGAGCAGGCCAGCAGCAGCGTTTTGTCGTCATCGGTCAGGGCATTGATCTGCGGATCGGCCAGCAGCTTGCGCAGCTTGTCACTGGTCATGTCGTCGCGGGTGATATAGGACTCGATGAAGTTGAAGAACGGCAGGTGCGGCTTCCACGTTTCGCTCTCAAGCACCAGGTACAGCAGGCCATCCGATGAGGCAAGCACAAAAGCCGGCGCCTCATTACGAAACTCAAAGCGGAGCGTTTCCTGGATGTCGCTGCTCGTGATCGATGAGGTGTAGTTCACGAACTCGCTCTTGTCCGGCGGAAGCAGCACTTCGTGTGCTTCCGACTTTGCCGCGCGCCAGACAACAAAACCATCGCCAACCGAGAGCGCCGCCAGCCAATCGGGCGCCGCCAGCACCAGAATCAGCGTGCATCCATAGTCATCGCCACTGCGTTTGTGCCGGGCTGCACATGCCTTGATCGCTTCGGCGGCTTTAGCCAGCGCCTGCAGACAGTGCTCGCGTGCCGATTTGCCTCGTCGGGCAAGCAGTTCGGGAACGCGATCGAGGAGATAATCCGAGGCCGTCTCAACGGCGAGCTTGGATCCGACATCGGAATGTTCGGCCGAACCGATTCCATCGGCGATGGCGCCGACAACCAGCCCTCCCCGCGCCACCGTGATGCGGCTGAAATCCTGGCAAGGGAGATGCTTGCGCTTGTGAGAAGTTCCGATCTCGGATGCGGCCAGCGCTATCCACCCGTCTGCATCATCGCCCCCGGATCTTTTCATGGCGTAATGACCTTGGCCTGACTCAGCGTCATCTGCGATGGCTCGGCCGGAAGAACCGTGGGCGTGCCCAGCGTCGCCTTAGAGATCGTCCGCAACGAGGCGGAGAGCCACAGGAACACTTCGCGGAACGCCATGCCGCTCAGCGCATAGGTGCGTTCGGTGATGGACTTGAGACGTCCCATCACCTTGGGGTCCGTGTTGGTGCTGCAGGCATAGACGATCACCTTGGGGGAACGCCCGCCAGAGGCAACCTGCTGCAACTGCTGGGCACGGAATACCGCAGCCGTCAGTTCCGTCCCCTCATCTGGCGCGCCGTCGGTAAGGATGAATATCCAGGGCACGTACGAGCCCACCGCGTTCTGCTTATAGAACTGCCGGCGCGACTCAATCATATCCAACCCCATTTGCAGGGCGGGCCCGAGCGGTGTTCCGCCGCTGGAGCCAAGCACCGGAAGTGTCAGGTGATCGATGTCCGTCCAGTCTTGAACAACCTGAGGAACGCCGCCAAAGGTGATGATCGCCAACTCGATGGAATTGCGCGCGGTGCTGTCATCGGCGATCGCCTGGCGAAACTGGGGAAGGGCGGCGTTCAGAGCCCGAATCGGCTCTCCCGCCATCGACCCCGAAGTGTCCAGCAGAAGAACGCATGGACAGCGACGTGTCTGGTTCTCCTTATCGAGGAATGTTCCGGCCGGAATCTGCATGTAAACACCTGTCGTTTAAGCTGCACTGAACATATCGCGCTGCAGGCTCTCCTGCAAATATGCGCTATACGCAAACGGCCGGCAGGCTCGTAACCGAACCTGCCGGCCGTGACTTTCTTCTCATTTGCACTAGCGGCCGGCCGCCAGTTGCTGCCCGGTGAACGCCAGGAAGCGGTTCTGGTTCAGGAACGGAATGTGCAGCTCGCGAGCCTGCTGAATGACCTCTTCATAGTCTGCCAGCTCAGCTTTTGCGGCCTGCTGTTTCTGCACATTGATTGGATCGGTCATTTCCTCTTGGCTGAACACCGGAACGACCGGCTCAGCTCCGATCACGACGAAGTCGGTGTCAACACCGAGGCGTATCTTGCCGGCCTTGTCTTTGGCATCAACAAGCCGGCCGCCCCACTGGGTTACCATGCGGCGGACCACCGCGGCGTCGTTCTCCGTCGCCACGCCATTGCGATCCAGATCGAATTTACCATAGACGACGATCCCATACTGGACACTGGGGTCATAAACAACGTTGACGATTGGATCGCCCTGAACAATTTCTTGCCCCGGCGTCCGCCTGGTCACGCGGCATTCACTTCCGACCTCCAGCACGCGAAGCACCTCAATGCTGGCCTTGCCCGAGGGCTGTTCCGGAGCATCCGGGTTATCCATCTTGGGCATGCCGCGGTACTTGTCGTACACCTCGAAGGTCATGCCCGGAACCATGTGCTTGCCTGACCCGAGATCAATAAAGAGGATGTCCTTGGCGCCAAAACCGCTGATCACGCCATCAGGATGGCGAATCATCGTGTCGGTAACGCCGACGCGAATGCGGTCAAACCGGGCCTGCGTCTTGTTCAACTGATCCTGAAGCTGCTTGACCTGGGCATCACGCTTGGCAATCTCGACATCCCGTTTCGCCAATGTCTCCAATTGGGCCTGCTTTTCGGCCTCACGGTCCTTCTGGATGGTGTCGACGATCCCTGTCTGGCGTGCACGATCTTCATCGAGCTGCTTGCTCTTCTGGTCAAACTCCGCGCTGATGTCCGTAATCTTCTTGCTCAGCGTCGCCAGCTCAGCAGCGTTCGACTTGATGGTGTCCTCTGCACGCTTGTTGGCCTCGTCAAGCTTGCTGTCCCGGTCAGCGATGGCAGTTGCCTGCTCCTTGACCTTGCCAGCCAGCGTCGACACCGCGCCCACCAGGTTATCTGAAGTAATGGTGGCGGGCTTGACCGTCTCGACCGCAGCTTCAAGCCCGCTGGTGGCCTTCTTGGCGGCCGTTGCCGCACTGTTGTCGGGGCCGGCATCAGCGCCCGTGACCAGCTTAATAAGCTGATTGCGCTGGCCAAGGGCGACATCCCAGAGCTTCGTCTGGGCCGTAAAGCCGCTGTCGGCCGTTGCCCGAAGCGCTTTGAGTTCCGTCACCTCCGCACCGTTCAACGATGCATCGGCAATGACATCGGTGTATCGTTTGCGAAGATCCGCCAGATCCTGATCCGCCTTGCGCTTCTCAGCGGCGTACCAGAAAGCGAAGATGACAGCGACGACGCTGGCAATCGAAAGGATGACGACCGATGTTATCAGTCCGCCACGCGAACCCTGGTTGGCAGCCATGAATCTCTCCGTTCGAGCAAAGCCCATCTTGTGCCAGGTCGAGAGCTATCTCCGCCTCTACCCACACAGCACGTCGGCACATTTAACGGTAAGGCTTACACTCAGTCAAGGAAACTTCCTTCATTTGTTCCAAGGCAATTATGCTCCCATTGTGACCTTGGGGGTGGTATACTGCTTTATAGGTCGGTCCTGAGACACCGGATAAACGAGGTGCAGAGATGGCCAAGGCTCAAAGCGACGATCTTGACGGTCTGGCTGCGGACGATGCCGCCCAGCGAAAACGGCACGACAGCAGTGCTGATTCCTCGATCATGGGGGCGATCAGCAGCAAGACCTGCTGCGTCTGCGGGGTGGATGTGCATGGCCGCATGCGCTACAAGGACTCCAGCGGCCGCTATTGGTGCCCCTCCTGCAATGAAAAAGACCAGATGTCGCGCCAGCCCGCGGCCTGCCCCGACTGCAATGCCGCCATGACCCGGGCCGATCTGGTCGAGTTCAAGGGAACCGCCGTCTGCCCGCAATGCTGGGAAAAACGCCGTGCTTCCTCCCGGCGCGAGGAAGCTCGCATTCGCGCCATCGAAGAAGAAGTCCGCGAACAGGAAGAGCGCAAGCGGCGCCTCAAGATGATTGCCATGGGATTTGTGGTTCTGATCGTAATCTGGCTCGCGGCCATGTCGGTTTTCTGGCTACTCGCCAGAAAGTGATTTGGGGCATCACCCGGCCTCCTGCCAAATTCACCGTTGACAGCTTTGCGCCGTCGGGGCTAGCCTGCCACATGGCATCGCAGGGCTCTTGCCCCAGACAAAACGCGGCGATTCTTGCCGCGGGAGGTTCACGTGTCTGTCCGACCCGTCGATCGCCTTATTCGATCCAAACCCACGATTGAAGGCGCTGGCGTTCACCTTCATCGCGCCTTTGGTTTCGGCAACACCGCCGAGACCGATCCATTCCTCCTTCTGGATGATTTCCGCAACGATATTCCGGAGAACTACCTCGCCGGTTTTCCGTGGCATCCCCATCGCGGCATTGAGACCATTACCTATGTACTGGCCGGAACGGTGGAGCACGGCGACAGTATGGGCAACCACGGCGTCATCGGTGTCGGAGATGTGCAGTGGATGACCGCCGGCAGCGGCATCTTGCATCAGGAGATGCCCAAGGGCGATGCCTCCGGCCGCATGCACGGGTTCCAGCTATGGGCGAACCTGCCGGCCGCACTGAAAATGACAAAGCCGCACTATCAGGAGGTCAAGGCCGCCAGCATTCCCGAACTGACCGACAACGATGGCACCCGCGCCAAGATCGTCTGCGGCAGCCTTTGGGGCAAACGTGGTCCGGTGGAGGGAATTGCCGCCGACCCCGTGTATCTCGACATCACCGTGCCGCCGGGCAAACGCAAGACTTTTCCCGTCGCAACACGCCATCACGCGTTTGCCTATGTGTTTGCCGGCTCGGGTAAATTCTGTAATGCTTCGGCGCCACTGAGTGTGCCAACCGAAAGCGTCGGCTGGTGGGATACAAACCCGCCCACAGAAGCCGACAACCGCTCGCTGGTGCTCTTTGGCAGTGGCGACGAGGTCGCCGTGCAGGCCGGTGAGGAAGGGATTCGCTTCCTTTTGGCTTCAGGGCTGCCCCTGAAGGAACCGGTGGCGTGGTACGGTCCGATCGTCATGAATACGCAGGAACAGCTACGCCAGGCGTATGAAGAACTGCGCAACGGGACATTCCTGAAGACCTAGTGTGCTGTCCCGTTTCCGCTAGAACTGTTTTCTTTGCCGCGCTGTCGGGATATCCAGTATCTTTCGATACTTCGCCACCGTGCGCCGCGCCAGCGTAATCCCCTGCTCCCTCACCTTTTCCACGATCTCATCATCGTTCAGAGGTTCGGCCTTATCCTCATTGTCGATGATCACCCGCAGCTTCTCCTTCACCGCATCCCAGCTCATGTCCTCGCCGTCACTGTTGGTCGTCCCGCCGGAGAAGAATCGCCGCAGCGGATAAATCCCCCGCGGTGTCTGAATCCATTTCTCGCTCACCGCCCGCGACACCGTCGCCACATGGATCCCGAGCTGATCCGCCACCAGGATCATCGGCAGCGGCTTCAGGAACTCCGCCCCCTTCTCCAGAAACTCCTGCTGGGCGTCCACCACCACCTGGATCACGCGCTTGATCGTGCTGCCCCGCTGCTCGATGCTCTCCAGCAGCCACTTGGCATTGCGAACGCTGTTGCTCAGAAACTCCCGCGTCTTGCGATCCACCTGCTTGTCTTTCACCATCTTCTGATACAACTGGCTCAGCGTCACGTTCGATGATGGATCCCGCGCCATCTCGATCTCATACTTCCCCGTCTTCTCATCGAAGTACACCCGGGCATCGGGCGTAATCGGCTGGTTGTTGCCACGCCCGACAAGTCTGCCCGGCCGCGGATTCAGCTTCCCCAGCATCGCCACCGCACGCTTGATGTCCTCAATGCTCCGCTCGGTCTTCCGGCTGATCTGCGGATACCGGTTCATCTCCAGATCCTTCAGATGCTCGTCAATGAGCTTGTTCTCCAGCTCAAAATCGTGCTGATCCGCGACCTCCGCATCCGCCTGATCCTCCAGGCGGTCCAACTGCAGTTTCAGACACTCCGGCAGATCGCGTGCCCCCACGCCCGCCGGGTCCATCGTCTGCACCAGTGGCAACGCCTTTTTCAGCTCCTCCACCGTCACCGGCCGCTTCGATTCCTGTGCAATCTGCTCCAGAGGCGTCCGCAGATACCCATCCTCATCAATGTACGAGATCAGCACCTTCCCCGCCTTGTGCAGTTCCGGCGGGCACTCCATCAACGCCCACTCACTCAATAACGACTCCGTCAGCGTCCCTTCCATGGCAGCCGTGTTCGCCATCGCGTCCATCTTGCGATCGCGATCCTCCCCATCCCCCGACCCGCCCATCCCCCGGTTGTAATCGCGCGGAGAATACTCCTCATTGTTCTCCAGATACTCGCCAATCCGCGCCAGGCGATCGAAATCCTCTGCCTGGTCGCCCTTATCATCCACTACCAGCGATTTGGTCTCGATCCGATCATCCTCGGGCTCCTGCACCGGCTCTTCCGCGGCATCCTCATCCCCACCCTCTTTCAGTTCCAGAACCGGGTTGGCCTGCAGCTCCTGCTCCAGCCGCTCCTCCAGCGCAAGTAGCGGCAACTGCAGGATTTCCATGCTCTGGATCATCCTGGGTGTCAGGAGCTGCCGCATATCCATGCGCAGCGAAGCTGATTGCGTTAACTGCATACCGCACATCCACTTAGCACACGTTAGTGCCTAGGCACCGTATTTGCATGTCTGTCGAAGGAGTATAGCACGCTTCCCCGCCTCGACAACGCCCAAATCAAGCAATCTCTAGGCCGCCGCAAGGCGCATGCCAAGCAAACCCGGCCGCACGATCCGCCGAATGCACTCCCGCCCGACGGGGGCATATACTGCTGTAGTCTGCGGCCATGCCGCCAGATCCGGTGAGACACCCAACCAGGAGCCACAAATGCAAGTCCAGCCTTACCTGTTCTTCGACGGCCGGTGCGATGAGGCTTTGGAGTTCTATCGCCATGCCCTTGGTGCCCAGGTCACAATGCTCATGCGCTACAAAGACAGCCCGGTCCCCCACGACCCGGGCACCGGCGACCCCGCTCCCGCCGGCGACAAGCTCATGCACGCAGACGTCCGCATCGGCGACAGCACGATCCTCGCCTCCGACGGGCACGCCAGGAATCATCCGGAGTTCCGCGGCTTTGGCCTCTCACTGACGGTCTCTACCGAAGCCGAAGCCCAGCGTACGTTCGCCGCCCTATCCGCTGGCGGGAGAGTCCAGATGCCCCTGGGCAAGACCTTCTTCTCTCCCCAGTTCGGCATGGTCACCGACCGCTTCGGCGTCCTCTGGATGGTCTATGTTGCAGCATGAACCATGCAGCGTCGACCAGCTCAATCCCTCCCGTGCTCGCGGTAGTAGGCCAGCCCTTCCAGCAGCGTGCGGATGTTCTCGTGGTTGGTGCGCGGGGTGATGGAACTGGATGGGCCCAGGAACAGGCCCACCTTCGGCCCGCTATCCACCAGCCATTTGATCTGGTCTTTGACATCCTGCGGCGTTCCCATTGGCAAGGTGCGCGTCACCGAGACGCCACCGATGATCAGCAGGTCCTCGCCATTGCGCCCCTTCATCCGGCAGATTTTCTCGTAATCCATTCCATCTTCATACTGAAAGCCCTGGAAACCGGTGATGCCGCAACCGATTAGCCGCGGCACCATTTCCATCAAGTTCCCATCGCAGTGCCAGATCAGGCGAATGCCGGCATCTAGTAGCGGCCGAATGGATCGCTGAAAATGCGGGAACCACAGCCGATCCAGCGACTTCACATCCACCAGAGTCCCGCGCGAATCGGCCAGATCGTGATCGAGCCGCAGCAGCCGCGGCATGCCTCCGCGCACGATCGCCGCCGCGTAGAGTTGGTTTCGCTTATTCGCCAGTTCCGCCTGCTGGGCGAAATCCTTTTCCATCACTTCTGGGTACAAAGCGTACGCCATCAGATAGTTTTCGTAGCCGTAGCGGCCGTAGTGGACGACTGGCAGAGCCGTGACGTATGGGCCTTTTAGTATGGCCGGAGAGAAGCGCGCCTGGATCGCGCTCTCCGCGGCAATAAAACGCTCGATCGTGGCCGGATCCTGCGCGTCAAACAGCTCGATCTCCTTCCGCAGTCGCGGCCAGGCGACACGTTCCATGTGCTCCACGACGGCCTCGGGCGTATCGATCAGCATATCATCCACAACAACATGCTCGGCGCCGGTTGTCGCCGTCTTGGCTGTGTCCTGCTCGTAACCCTCCTGGCCCATCGTCAGCGGATTGTCGGGAATGTACTGGTCGATAAAGCACGTGCCAGCCAGGTTCTGGAACGCCAGGTAGATGCGGTTCGGATCCGCGACGTAGCTGCCGGGCGCGTTTCCCGTTAGGCGTTCCATCAGCGGGATATCCATTGCAAAGATGCAGTAGGTTGCGACCTGCCGCCTTGGGCGCATCGCGATCGTGTCCAACGCCAGTTGCGCACGCGGTCCCCATTTGCCGGATAGTTCGTGATACAAGCTCATTGTTACCTCAGGGCGATCGGGCGTGTGGCTGATGAAGACTCGACGGTTTTGGGGGCGATGGAGGCGACCGCGAGGCCCTCGCTGATCATCGTGGACGGATTGGCGACAACGAGTGCCGCCGGCTCCAGGCCTGAGAGGATTTCCATCTCGGTGCCCAAATCGCGGCCAAGTTGCACCGGCTGGAAGTGAACCTTGCCATCCTTCACTATGGCGACCTGCGTGCCCCCGGTGTTGAAGATCATGGCGCTGGTGGGGATGGTCAAAAGGGGCTTGTCCTGAGAAAGCCGAAGGTGGACCTGGCCGTACATCCCGGCAAAGAGCCGGCCATCGGAATTCGGAAAAAGCAACTGGACGAGCATCGTTCGCGTCCCTGAATTAATCGCTCCGGAGATGCGATCAACTTTACCCCCAAACCGCTGTCCGGGAAAGTTGCGGACCTCCAGTTCGGCGACGGTCTCGGGCTTGATCTGGCTGGCGTAGACCTGGGGGATGTTGATGTCAACGAGAACCTGATCGCTCTGAACGAGATTGAACAGTTCCTTGCCCGGCGTGCTGCTTGTGGCCGAGAGCAGAGCGCCAACATCGTAGTTGCGGGTGGTGATCTTGCCGGCGAAGGGCGCGACGATCTTGGAGAATCCCTGCGTAACGGTCAGACGCTGGACATCGGCTTCCGCGACGGCGATGGCGGCCTTTGCCTGAGCCAGGGCAGCCTTGGCATCGTCAACGGCCGACTTGTGCGTGTCCATCTCCGTATCGGAGATGACCCCGGCGGCAAGGTGCTGGTAGCGGGCAAGAGTCTTTTGCGCCAGATCCAGGTCACTCTGCATCTTGGCGTAGTTGGCTTTCGCCTGTTCGAGGGCGGCCTTGCTCTGCACGAGCTGGGCATCGACCTCCGGGATATCGATATCGGCGAGGAGTTGCCCTTCCTTCACCTGGTCGTTCAGGTCAACGTACTGCTTCTTGAGGTAGCCCGAAGCGCGGGGATAGATGGCGGTCTGCTGGAAGGGGCGGACATCGCACGGCAGCAAGATCTCATTGCTGACGGCCTGTAGCGTCGGTTTGAGAACACTTACCGTTGGGGTGACGCCGGCGCGCTCAGCGGCGTCAGCGACGGCCTGAGCGGCTTCGCGCTCGCGCGGAACGTAGCCGATGTAGAACATGGCCGCGAGCAGTGCCACGAAAAGGATGAGCACAGCGACGATCGCCCATGCCCTGGGCCGGCGCAGATCCGTGGCAACGGTCTGGTCGTGCGATTGAATGCTGGGGGATGTTTCACTTCTCATTACATCAACTCCTGCTCAACGTGTGTAATCGGAGCATTCTTGCGAAGAAGGCTGTAGACCACCGGAACAAAAAACAGCGTATAGAGCGTGGCGAGAGACAGGCCGCCGATGACGGCCCGGCCCAGCGGCGCATTCTGCTCGCCGCCTTCGCCCAGGCCCAACGCCATCGGCAGCATGCCGATGATCATGGCCAGAGCCGTCATGATCACCGGACGCAAGCGCGTGATGCCCGCCGCCAGGGCGGCCGAGTGCGCATCAGCGCCCTCTTCGCGCTGGTCATTGGCAAAGGTGATCATCAGGATCGAATTGGCGGTGGCGACACCGATGCTCATGATCGCGCCCATTAGTGCTGGGACGCTGATGGTTGTCTGGGTGGTCCAAAGCATCCAGAGAATGCCCGCCACCGCGCCGGGCAACGCCATGAGGATGATCATCGGGTCCAGCCAGGACTGGAAGTTAATCACCATCAGGAGGTAGACCAGAACAACGGCGAAGATCAGGCCGTAGCCCAGTCCCTTGAACGAGGCATCCATGCTTTCAATCTGGCCGCGAAGAACCATCTGCGAGCCGGCGGGAAGCTCACTGCGATATCTGGCGATGACATTGCGGATACGGTCGGCGGCGGAGCCCAGGTCACTGCCCTGCACACCCATCAGCACATCAACCGTCGGCGAAATGTTGTAGTGGGTGACGTTGGTGGGCGAAACGCCGCGGCCGGTGGTGGCCAGATTGGAGAGTAGTTGTACTCCCGCGGGACCGGTCGCCCCGCTACTGGCGACGATGGGCGTATTCTCCAGGGCATTGATCGACCCCATGAAGTACTGGGGCGTCTGGACATAGATGCTGTAGTTGACGTTGTTGGCGGGATTGAGCCAGAAATTCGGAGCCGTCTGGTTGCTGGAGGAAAGAGAGATCAGCAGATCGCTGGCGACATCCTTCTGCGTCACCGCAACCTCGCTGGCAAGCGTGCGATCCACATTGATACGGATGTCAGGAGTCGAGGCCACCTGGAAGAGATGAAGATCCACCACCCCCGGCACACCGGCAAGATCGGTCATCAGGCGCCGGGCGATGTCGTTGTTCTTCTCCACGTTGCGCATCGGGCCGGCAATCTGCACGTCAATGGGCGCGGAGAGCCCGAAATTAAGCACTTGCGTCACAATGTCAGATGGTGCAAGGTAAAACGTCAGATCGTGGAATCGTCTGGGCAGATCCTTGCGCAGGGCGCGAAGATAACCGGCTGTGGGCCTATGGTTCTCCTTTAGCGAGATCAGGATCTCTCCATCCGCGGGCGACATCAACGAACCATCGCTCATCGAAAGATTGATGCCGCTGTTGGGGATGCCGATGTCGTCGAGAATGGTAGATATCTCATCACGCGGGATCAGCTCACGGATCGCATCCTCCACCTTCTGGTATTGCGCTTCGGTTTCCTCGATGCGGGTGCCCGGCAATGCCCGGACGTGCAGGCGGATCTGGCCGGCGTCGACGCTGGGGAAGAAATCACTGCCGACAAATCGCGCCAGGAAGCAAGAGCCGATGGCCAGAATGGCGAAGGCGGCCACGGTCGTCGGTCGATGATCAAGCGCGAACACCAGCAGGCCGCCGTAGAACCGGCGCAGCTTCTCAAATCCGCGGTTGAAGGTGACGTGCAACTGCTGAACGAGCCAGATCAGGCAGATGGCGGCAACCACGCCAAGCAGCGACATGCTGATCGTGCGCCAATGGCCGACGAGCCAGGCGTTGGCCACCGGCCACCACGGCGAGCGGGCAAAGAGCACGACGCCGATGACCAGTGCCACGGCGATCAACAGAACAATCGCCTTATGACTTCCGGCTCTCAGCCAATGGCGCAAGCGGATCGTCCAGGGCAGATCGGCCTCCGCGAGCGATGCATGATGCTCCTGGGCCTCTTTCAGGTGGATGGCGTGCTGGGCGTGAGGATCGTGGGCATCAAGCACACCGCCGTACATCTCTACCTCGCTGGCAAGCAGGTAGTGAACCATCGTGGGGACGAGAGTGCGGCTCAGGAGATAGCTTGTGAGCATCGCGAACACAACCGCCATGGCCATCGGCGTGAACAGGAACCGCGCGGCGCCGCTGATGAACACGACAGGCACAAACACGATGCAGATGCACAAGGTGGAGACGAACGCGGGAACGGCGATCTGCGAAGCGCCGTCCAGGATGGCTTGCACCAGTCGCTTGCGCTGATGCAGGTTGCGGTGGATGTTCTCGATCTCCACCGTAGCATCATCCACCAGAATACCCACCGCCAGTGCCATGCCGCCCAAGGTCATCACGTTGAGCGTCTGGCCCAGGAATGCCAGTACGATGATCGAGACCAGAATCGAAAGCGGAATCGAGATCACGACAATCAGCGTGCTGCGCCAGGAACCCAGGAACAGCAGGATCATCAGGGCAGTCAGCCCGGCCGCGATGGCGGCTTCCTTGACAACACCCTCCACCGAAGCGCGGACGAAGACGGACTGATCGAAGAGCGTCTCGATCTGGATGTCCTTCATGTTCGGCGGAAGCGAGGCCCTGATGCCGGGCAGAGCCGCCTTCACGGCATCAACAACATCCAGCGTAGAGGCATTGCCGAGTTTGTAGACCGAGATCAACACGCCGCGTCTGCCATCGTCGCGGACAACATTAGTCTGCACTGCGAACCCGTCGCGAACGCTTGCCACATCTCTTAGAAAGATGGTCGTGCCATCGACGGTCTTGATCGGCAGATTGTTGAGTTGCTCGACGGTTGTTGGACTGCTATTGAGGCGAACCTGATACTCCTGAGTGCCGATCTTGGTCGAGCCGGCGGGCAGAATAAGATTCTGGGCGTTGACGGCCGTGGAGATGTCAGCCGGAGAGATGCCATAGGCATAGAGCTTGTCGGGAACGAGATCGACGATGATGTTCCGCTGCTTGCCGCCATAGGGATACGGCATCTGGATTCCGGGGATGGTCACCAACTGCGGGCGAATAAAGTTCACCGCCTGGTCAAAGACCTGCGCCTCGGAAATCGTGTCGCTGGACAGACTCAACTGCAGGATCGGCACGCTGGAGGCGCTGTACTGAATGATCAGCGGCGGCTGCATGCCCGGTGGCATGCCGCGAATCGAAGTCTGGGCGGCCGCCGTCACCTGAGCGATAGCGGCCTCAATCTTGGCATGCGGCTGAAAATAGACCTTGATGACCGAAATGCCGTTGAGCGATTGGCTCTCGATGTGCTCAACATCGTTGACCACCGTGGTGAGAAAACGCTCAAACTGGCCGGTGACGCGCTTCTCCACATCGTCGGCCGACATGCCACCATAGTTGAAGATGATCGAGACGACGGGGATATCAACCGTGGGGAAGATGTCGGTGGGCATGCGCAGGATCATCACGATCCCAAGGATCGCGATGAGCATCGCCATGACGACGAACGTATAGGGCCTGCGAAGGGCAAGTCGGACAATCCACATAAAACATCAGTCCTTTGCTTGACCGGCCGGGGAATGCGCTGAACCTTTCGAACCGAAAACGGACATCAACAACTGCATCGCCTCCGCGATCTTGGCTTGCTCATCGTCCGAAAGCCCCCCGAGATGTCGGGCTACTTCCTCCCGAGTTTCGCTCCAGGCGACATGGAGCACGGCCCGGCCACTCTCGGTAATCCCCAGGGCAACCTGTCGGCGGTCATCCGCCCTGCCCACGCGAGTGAGATACCCGTTAGCAACCAGGCCAGCGACGATTCGCGAGGTCGTGGGCAACGATGCCCCGAGAAATTCAGCCAAGGCCGAGAGGGTATTGTTGGGGTTACGTTCTACCCAAACGAGCGATCGGAACTGCATTACGGACAAGCCTTTACGGTGCTTGCGCATATGCTGACGGATGAAGCCGATCGTGTAGGGAACGGCTTCCAGGATCCCCGATGCACAATCTCGCACCTGCGGCATGCTAGTTGATGCTTGCAATAGTTGCATAATACAAGCAAATCGTAGGTTCCTTCACGCGGATTGTCCATGGCGCAGACTCATACCCAAGGATTTGCCGCTCCATCACGGCATGCTATAAGACCACCTCACCAAGGAGACCATCAATGTCGGTTCCGCGTTCCGAATACCCGCGTCCGCAGTTCGTCCGTGACCAGTGGCTCTGCCTGAATGGAACATGGCAATTCGAGATCGACCACGGCGACAGCGGTATCGAACGCGGCCTACTCAACCGCGCACTCACCGGCCAGATCACCCTCCCCTTCTGCCCCGAATCCACCCTCTCCGGCATCGGCCACGTCGACTACATGCTGGCCGTCTGGTACCGCCGCGAGATCACCATCCCGGCCGACTGGGCCAATCAGCGCGTCCTTCTGCACATCCAGGCCGCCGACTACGACACCACCGTCTTCGCGAATGGCAAGGAAGTCGCCCGCCATCGCGGCGGCTGGTGCGGCTTCACGGCCGACCTCTCCAGCATCGCAACCCCCGGCCAATCCCTCACCCTCGTCATCCGCTGCCGCGACGATATCCGCAAATCCGCCCCGCAGGGAAAACAATCCCGCGGCTACCACAACGCCGGCTGCCACTACACGCGCACCACCGGCATCTGGCAGACCGTGTGGCTGGAACCGGTCCCCCAGAGCTACCTGAAGCGCCCCAGGATCACCCCGGATGTCGGCAATGCCATGTTCCACGTGGAACAATCTGTTTTGCCTTCGTTCGGTGCCGCGCAGATCCGCTACACCCTCAAAGATATCCAGGGAATCGTCTGCACAACCACCGCTCCGGCCAGCACCGACTTCGTCGTCCGCGCCAGCCTGAAGATCCCCGCCGATCGCATCCACCTCTGGCAGCCTGGCAATGGCTTCCTCTATGACCTGGTCATGGAACTCCTGGACAGTTCCGGCAAAGTCATCGACCGCGCCCGCAGCTATGCCGGCCTGCGCTCTATCACCGTCAAAGGCCAATCCGTCCTGATCAACGGCAAACCCATCTTCCAGCGCCTCGTCCTCGATCAGGGCTATTACACCGACGGCATCCTCACCGCCCCGACGGATGACGCCCTTGTCGGCGATATTCAGCTTTCCCTCGACGCCGGCTTCAACGGCGCCCGCCTGCACCAGAAGGTCTTCGAAGAGCGTTTCCTCTACCATGCCGATCGCATGGGCTATCTCTGCTGGGGTGAGTTCGGCGATTGGGGTATCGACCAGGATAATCCCCAGCCCACGATCATCACCCAATGGCTCGAGGCCGTGCAGCGCGACTACTCGCACCCCTGCATCATCGGCTGGTGTCCGCTCAATGAGAGCAGCCGCCCCTTCCTCGATCGCATCGATCAGCTCGATGACCTGACCCGCGGCACATTCCTCGCCGCCAAGCTCGTCGATGCCACTCGCCCCGTTCTCGATGCCTCTGGCTATTCCCACCGAGTGCTCGATGCCGACATCTACGATTCGCACGACTACGACCAGAAGCCCGACACCTTCCGCCAGCGCCACGCCAAGACCGCCAGCGGCGAACCCTATGTGAATAAGCCCTGGCAGGCCGGCCGGGAAAACGAAATGATCTCCGTAGGCTATCGGCAGCAGCCGTATTTCGTCTCCGAGTTCGGCGGCATCTGGTGGAACCCCAATGCCAAGCCCGGCGACAACTCCTGGGGCTACGGCGACCGCTGCAAGAGCATCGACGAGTTCTACACCCGTTTTGAAGGCCTCTGCGCTGTGCTGTTGGAGAACCCCGGCATGTTCGGCTACTGCTACACGCAGCTCACCGACGTCTTCCAGGAACAGAACGGCATCTACCGCTTCGACCGCTCAACCAAGTTCGACATGACCCGCATCAAAGCGGCCCAGACAAAACGAGCGGCCATCGAAGCGTAAAACCACTCAGCGTGCCCCTGCCATCGTTCGCAGCTCGCCGTACTCGGCCCGGAACTGCTCCGTCCATTCTCGCGCCAGCGCCAACCGTGCCGATGGCGTTGCCTTCTTCCATGCATCCAGCCGCTTCAGTGCCTCGGGTTCCTCGAAGGGGAACTGGCCAAGCCTGGCATCCAGTTCCTTCGCCTGCGGCGATGCCAGAATGACCTTTCGCATCTCGCGCAGTTCATCCAGCAGATCGATGCACGAAAACTGGATCAGTTCGCCCATGATGCCAAAGGTCTTCTCTCGCGCATTGGATTTGTTAAAGCTGCTGGCCGCTTCAAACGGATTCACCTGATCGGTGAAGTTCGTCATATCCGCATAGACATCGCGCCGGATCGGCAGCCGCCGCAGCGCATCGGCCCGCGGCCCGCCGGCAACTCCGGGCTTCAGGTTCCACAGGACCTGCCCCTGCCGCGAGAGTACAAACTCAATGAACTGCTGCGCCAGCTCCCGATGCGGCGCACCGGTCACCAACGCGATGGGATCAGGATTGATGATCGTCGCATTCGCCGGCTCGACATACCCCATGCGTTCATTTCCCACCGCGTTCGCCTGCGATCGTCCATAGAAATCAATCGCCATGCCGGCGGCCGCCTCGCCCTGTGACACCATGATCGGCACCACCGATGATGAATCGGTGAACAGCCGCGCATTGGCTGCGATCTGCCGAATTAGCCCCATCCCATCCGCCCAGCCCACATTCTCGCTCTGCCCGCGCGCCAATGCATCCGCCATCGCCCTTTCGACGATGACCATATATGCCTGCTTCGCCGACGCCGACCGCGTTGGATCCGCCAGCACCACCCAGTTCGCCAGCCGCGGATCCGCCAGGTCACGCCAGGTCCTGGGTTCCGGCACGCCCAGATGCCGCAGCACATCACGGTTGTATACCACCCCAAAGCTCGAGAGCGCTGTGCCAAACCAGCATGGCCCATTCTTCGGATCGACATCGTACAACGGCAGTCCGCTCAGCTTTGCATCCGGAAAGACCTCCTTCATCAGTTCCGCCGGCAGTTTCAGCGCCTGCAGATACCCCGGCTTCTTAAGCTGCACGTCAAACAGGAAATCACCCCCGCCCCACGCGATATCGATCCCATAGGTCGGGTTTTCCTTCGATACCGTTTTCGCCCGCTCATCGAAGTATTTCACGATGTCCGAAGCTCCGAACGTGCGATAGTCGATCGCAACGGTCTTGCCGAACGTCTCGCGGTAATAGCGTGTAAACGCCTCCGCGAACTCCCGCCGAATCGCCTCCTGGTGCGGCGTGATGATGACCAGCTCCAGGTCCGCGCTCTTCACCTTCACCTCGCGCCCCAGCCACGCCGACACAACCAGCGGCGCCAGCAGCACGACAAAGAACAGACCCAGCAGAATCCATCGCTTCATAGCGCCCTCTAGCCTACCCGCGACCGGGCAGCGTGTGTAGCCAAAACACAAGGCCGGCCGATGTCATCATCGGCCGGCCCATTGGTATGCCATTTACTTGTCGCCCTTACCAGGCGAAGTGCGCAAACGCCTTGTTCGCCTCGGCCATGCGATGCGTGTTCTCACGCGTCTGAATGGCTTTGCCTTCCTTCTTGAAGGCCGCCATCAGCTCATCCGCCAATCGGGTCGACATCGGCCGGCCGCTCGCCTCGCGGCATGCGCCGATGATCCAGCGGAACGCCAGCGACTGCTGACGCTTGCGGTTCACCTGCATCGGAACCTGATAGTTCGCTCCGCCGACGCGCTTGGAGCGCACTTCGACGAACGGCTTCACGTTCTCGATCGCCTTCTCGAACAGTTCCAGCGGCGGAACTTCCTTGATCTTCTTGGTGCAGATCTCCATCGCATCATAGAAGATCTTCTGGGCAACCGACTTCTTGCCGCCCCACATCAGACAGTTGATGAACTTGGCGGCGAGCTTGCTGTTGAACCGGGGATCCGGCTTCAGGATACTTTCGCTGGCTGTGAATTTCTTGAAGGCCATTTTCTCTCTCTCGTTTTTCCTAGCGTCTTAACCACCAGATCGCGACCGCGATGCAACCCAGGACGAACACGCACAAGAATATCAGGCTTTTCAAATGTGTCTGATACTCGCGGGCGTCTATCCCGGCATCGGCAATCAGCGTCATGGCGAACCTTACTTGCCCTTCTTGGCGCCGTACTTCGATCGGCTCTGCTTGCGGCCATCAACGCCCAATGCGTCAAGGGTGCCGCGAACGATGTGATAGCGCACACCCGGCAGATCGCGAACGCGACCGCCGCGAACCAGCACGATGCTATGTTCCTGCAGGTTGTGCTCTTCACCCGGAATATATGCCGTGACCTCCTTACCGTTGCTCAAGCGCACACGGGCGATCTTCCGCAAAGCCGAATTCGGCTTCTTCGGGGTCATGGTCTTGACCTGCAGGCACACGCCGCGTTTCTGCGGGCAAGCCTCAAGGTCTTTGACCTTGTTGATGCGCGACAGAGCTTGCCGCGGCTTTTTGATCAACTGATTGATTGTCGGCATACCTATCCTTCTAAAGTTTCAATCCGCCCCGGCCCACCCGGAGTCAAGAGCCGCGTAGTATAGGAAGTCCTGCCTCACCTCTCAAGAGGCATAACGCCAAGTTGCGATATCTCCTCGATTTGCCTCGCCAGGCCTCCCTCGCCCGGCAACCAATCCCAAACCGCCCAGAACTGTTCTAACGCTTCTGCCGCATTCCACCGCGACTGTACCTCTCCTGTAACTCCAGTTGCGCTCGTGGCTTACGCCGCCTACGGGGGCAGCATGGCCTGAAGATAAGCGAGTTGGAGGTCTTGCGGGGCCAGGCGCAAGCCAAGTCTGATGGCGCTGGCGGCACCCGCTGTATCATGGTTGGCCAGGCGGGTCCGGGCGGCCAGGGCAGCGTAGTCGCCGGGTGCCCAGTCCAGCGACGCATGATCGGCGGAAGCGCGATCGGCCAACACAGTTTCGATGGCCGAGACGGCCTCGCGCCAGTTTTCCGGGGTGACCAGCAGACTGATCTGGCAGTCTTGCAGCCGGCTGGCTTCAGCGCTCATGCGATCCGGTTTTTTCGGATGCAGCGGATAAGAGGCGGGCAGCCGGCCCAGCACGGGCTTGAGATCATAAACGTCGGTGGGTCCGTGGGTCTTTCGCCAATGGGCGTACTTCAACAATCCTTCATTGCCGCTCTTGAACTCGTCAAGAACTGAGCCGAAAGCTTCATTGGTTAGTCCGGAAACCGCCACACGCTTCTCTTCCGGCGCGAGCGCAGATTGCTCGGTGCGCTCGTCGAACTGAAATAGCTCTTTGGCGCTCTCACCCATGAAGAACGCCATCGGCGCGCTGGTTTCGAGGACCGGGAAGTAGTCGGATTCGGTGGGGCCGCCGCCGGGAATTGCAAAGGCGGTGCGCTGGGAGGCAAGCTGGCGGAGGAAGACCATCTCAGGCGTCTTGAGGCCGACTTGTGCCAGATCAGCCCGGGGGACGGATCTCGCAAAAACTGGGCGAAAAGAATCCGGCGTCGAAATCCACGGCTGCTTTGAACCTAGCAGGACAAGGTCGCCATCCTGACTCTCCCAAATCTCCATATTGGGGAAGACACTGTGAAAGGTCCGCAGCACGAGGAACACTATTTCATCGTGCATTTCGTAAAAGTGAAACCATTGCGCCATAATCCCGTCGTCTTTAAGGCGCGAGCGGGCAGTCTGATAGAACTCATAGCTGAATACGCTGCCCACTCCGGCCACCCACGGATTGGAGGGTTCGCTGATGATCAAATCGTACACGGTGGAATCAAGCTTCAGCACCGTGCGGGCGTCCTCGTTGAAAAACCGGACTCGGCGGTCATCCAGTACGTGACGGTTCCATTCTTCGAACCAGGCCGAGGCGCGCACGATGGACCGGCAATTCTCGGCGATGGTCAGGCGTTCCACTGGATGAGTGAGGACCGCGCCGGCCGTGACGCCGCTGCCCAGGCCCAGCAGAAAGACTTCTTTGCTTTGCGGACGCGCGAGCATCGGCAGATGCGCAAGAAGATACTGAGTGGAAAGGTCGTAGTGGCTGGAAGCATCGGGTTTGCCATTGATGCGCAAGGCCACTGAGTCAATCCCTGTACTGGCTCTGTCGATTGATACGGTTGCATCCGGGCCGTCTTCGTAGAACAGGAGGTCAAGCGCCTGGGTGGTCTTGTGAAACGAGTCCCGCGTCATTATGTCGTTCGAGCGATACCGAAAGACGCCGCTGCCCAGGACTCGCTGCCAGGTTTGTCCGCCGGTGAAACCAATCGAAACCAGAGTGAGGACCAGCACGCCCGCCGCCGCCAGCACAATGCGTTGCCGTTTGCGCAGCGCTACGACGAGTGCTACACCGGTGATAAATATGGCCAGCGCGGCCAGCGCGCCGCGCAGTCCCAGCAAGGGCATCAGAACAAAACCGGTGATCAACACACCCAGCACGGCGCCCAAGGTGTTCCAGGTCAGCAATCGCCCCACCTGGCTGGCCAGCCCGGCCTCAGATCTCGACGCAGCGCGAATGCACAGCGGCAGGATGGCTCCCAACAACGCCGCCGGGCAGCCAAGCACAACAATGGAAATCAGGCCCACAAACACTTGGTGGTAAAGGAAGCCGGTCGGCGTTGGAGCCAGACACGTGCGGCCGGCCACATAGAGATAGGCGCAGCCCTCGATATTCAACACAAACAGGCCAATGAGCAGTGCGGCCGCCAACATCAGCCATAGCGGAGTGGATTCGGACCACGCCTTCCGCCGGCCCGCCACCACCGCGCTACCCAGGCCGATCCCCGCAATGAAGGAAATCAGAACGATAGCAAATGCCTGCAGCGATGCCCCGACGATCATTGCCAGGCAGCGCGAAGCCAGCACTTCCAGCCCCATCGAAACGCCGCCGCTCAGGGTAACGAGAATGCACAAAGGCAACAGGTCAGAGCTGGATGCAATTGCAGGGGCGACGCTTTGCTTATCGCGCTGGGGCGTCTGCGGAACGTCAATACGTTTGTGGGACGAAACAACCCCTCCACCAGCCTCCTTCTTCCCGAGCCCCGCGGCGGTGATTCCGCAAAGCAGATTGACCACAGCCGTCGCCTGCAACCCGGCGACCAAGCCCAATTCGCGGACCAGGTAGAAACCGGCCAGGAATGACCCCAGAACCGCGCCCAGGCTATTGACCGAGTAAAAACGGGCCAAGCGGCGGTTGGAATCGTCCTGCTGGCGATCCAGCCAGCCCGCCAGCAGCGGCAATGTGCCTCCCATCAGGATCGTTGGGCCCAGCAGAAGCAATACGCTCAGCCCGGCTTTCCAAGCCATCAATAGAGCCGTCTTTTCCAGCAGCCGCGATCCCACCAGAACAAACAGCCCGTCGGCCGCATGATACAGGTCGTCAAAGAAGAACGCATAAAGAGCAATGACCATCTCCAGATAGCCATAGGCTGCCAGCGGCCGCTTGAGCAGGGCCGTGCGCCGTCCGAAGATGCCGTTGCCAAGGGCCAATCCGCCCATGAACACCGCCAACACGATCGTCTGCGCGTAGATCGTGCTCCCCAGCATGAGAGCGAGGTATTTCGACCACAGCACCTCATAGATCAGCGCGCACGCACCGGAGCAGAAGAACAGCCCAAGAACAATGGTGTTTAGCCGGCGCACTTGCGCGCAGTACATAACAGCAAATCTCCCTGAAAACAATCCTTCAGGAACGGCCGCCCTCGCTACCGTGCCAGACCTTCACCCCAACTTCCTCTGGCATTGCACCGCATTGCCTGCTAACCTACTGTTGTAGTTGCCAATATGGTTTGACCCGGGGATGGACCCCCAGGAGTGTGCAATGGCACGCAGGAAGATGGAGCGTTTTGCGTTGAGCGACCATGCGCGTCGCATTCTTACCCGGTCTGCCTTGATCGGCAGTATTTCCCTTGCCAGCATCGCGCTGGTTTCCTTTGGCCTTTACAAGGTCTGCAAGTACGTCGACCGCAATGTCGCGTACTCCCCCGAGCCGCCCAAGGTCGTCCTCAAGAACCGCCCCGCCTGGATGAGTGATCTGGTCGCAGAACAGATCTGCGCCGCCGCCCGGCCATCCGGCGCCCACTCCGCCCTCGATAACCGCATGCTGCGCAATTCCAAGGCCATGCTGGAAAATAACATCCGCACCAACGCCTGGATCAAGCAGGTGAATCAGCTCAAGCTCATCTATGGCCAGCGGCCCGGCGACACCATGGTGCTCGACTGTGATTTCCGCGTGCCCGTGGCGCTGGTTCACTACAAGAATGCCTACTACCTGGTCGATGGCGATGGCACCGCCCTGCCCGAGCGTTACTCGGCCGATCAAGTGACGCGGGTAATCTTCGGCCCCGATGGCCGGATGAACATCCGCGTCGTCGAAGGTATTCGTAGCGATCGCCCCATGCCTGGCCAGAAGTGGGAAGGAGACGACCTTGCTTCCGCACTGGACATGATCAAGGTCCTCCACGGCAAGCCCTATGCCGAGGAGATCGTCAAAGTCGACGTGTCGAACTTCGCCGGCCGCCAGGATGGCAGTGAGGCGCAACTCGTGCTCGTAACCCGACAGAACACCCAGATCCGCTGGGGCCGGCCCGTCACCAGCACCGACCTGGCCGAAGTGCCGGCCGCGGAAAAACTCCGGAACCTCCAGCGTATCTGTGCACAGTACAAGCGGGTGGACGCCGGCCAGCAGTGGGTCGATGTCCGGTTGGACCAGGTGAAGTGCCCGGCCGTCGCGACCATCACCGCCAGCGCACAATGACCCAGTTCCCTCAGCGGGAAGAGACCTCAGGCCCTGCCGCCGCGAAGTCCCCGGCGGCAGCACTGGTCATTTGGGCGGCGTGCCAACTCGCCATGCTGGCGGCGATCTGGGCAGATATGCGCATCTCCGCCAATCCCACTCACACCGCCGGACAAATAGGGACGCCACTCCTGCTCGCCGGCCAACTCATCACTTCCGCCGCGCTGCTGGCCGATATCGCCAGGACAGCCCCACTCGCCGCAATCACCTTTGCACTCGCCTTCCCCGTGACGCAGCTTGCCGGCTGGAAATGCGAAGCGGGGGCATTGGCATCGCTGTTGGACTCCGTCGTACTGCTGGTCTGGCTCGCCGGCATGATGTGCTGGATGCAGGTCGCCCGCAGCGATCGAGCGAAGCATCTCGCCGCCGCGGCCATCATGCTTTGGATAGCGGGCACGCCCCTGCTCTGGTACATCCTGGCCGAGTTCGCGCCGGGCAACACGCTGCAGCAGCTGATCCCGGCCATCTCCCCGGTAATGCTCGTCGGCCATACGCCGCAGTTGCTGCTCGTCGTGACCATCCACACCGCCATTGCGGGCATCGCAGCGGCCATTATCCGACCGCAATCGCCCACCGCTTAACCCAGCGCGGTCCATCCGGCGAAGCTTAGGAAATCGCCAGGTCGGATTTGGATGCTCGATCCACGCTCTGATGATTTGATCCCCAGGCGAACGACACAATCCCCCATAAAAAGAAAGCACGCGAGCGGCAGGCTCGCGTGCGATTGTTCTTGAGCTAATTGGAGATCCGGCTTCAGGCCTTCACGCGCCGACGTAATGCCAGCGCTCCGACAAATGCGCCAACCAAAGCGACCGTGCCGGGTTCGGGAATGGTCACCGGTTTATCCTGTTTCCATGGCGGAATCGTATCGTCAACGTAGCCAGTTGGGGAATCCGGATCAGGCCGAACAACCCACCCGCCGCCACCCGACCAGCGCTCGACCCACGAGATATTCTCAACGCTCCACTCCGGGCCCTTCTGGGTCCAATGAACGAACGTCATGAGATAACCGGTCGACCGACGCCATCCGTTGCCGCTGCCGTTCTGAGAAAAGAACGTAGCGAACGGGGGCTCCGTCAAAGGAGAAGCTTGCACCAGATCAGGCGCAAACATCGCCATAGCACCCACCGCGATCAACGCCAGCTTTTTGCAGCCAGACATTGCAGCCTTCCTTTCATCTCGCAGCACAAAATCCGCGAGAAGCACCTCAGTGTCACCCGCCATTCAACGGTTCAGACCGCCAATAGCATGCCTCGGAGCAACACTCAACTCTCCTCCATCATACACATCCTAGCATACTGAGCAAGTCCCATTTGGCGTTTTCTTTCCTGATCCGCGGAAGTTTCTCAATCGCTGAATTTCCCGACAAACGCCCGCCCTTCGCCCTGTCGCGAGCAGTTGACAAAGCTCCCTCGCCGTTCATCACGGATTGCTGGGCTTGGTCGTGCTTCCGGTAGTTCGTTTGGGTGCCGCTTTGGGCGCGGTCGCCGTCACCTTGGTTGCGATACCGACGTCGGGCATGATGGCGACGCTCATCCCTTTGCGAACATCAACCAGCGTGGCCGTTGCGCCTTTCACGATGAACTGCGTCTGGGAATCGGTCTCAACAACAACACTGACCGTTTCGCCGCCCTTCTTTGCCTTTACCGTCAGCGTCTTGGCCTCGATGTCCACGGCCGTAACTTCGCCCCGGAGCAGTCGGCTCGAGGTCTTCTTCTCGGGCGCCGCTGAACCCGGGTTCGCCGGCGTGCCCGCATCCGAGGCAGTCTGCGCCAAGGCCGCCCCGCTGACCATCAGCGCGGCAATCATCGCCACGTGAACAAGCTTGATCATCGTAGAACTCCTCCCGGATAAACCGGGCTCTTCTTAACCACACGCACCAGCCCGTGATTATCGTGCTTCCGGGCAAACGAGCAAGGCCTGATCTGATCACCTTCCTGAGCATAGCGTCACCAACGTCCAGACCATGGCAAATAAACCCCACCATGTCATAATCTCATCACATCCAATGGATTGGATCACACGTGACGAGCACCATCGTCGCGCAGCATGAGGCTGTGGCCGTATGAGCGCAAAACGAAGCAAATCCAGCAAAAAGGCATCTTTCGGCGGCGGGCGCGGGCGCGAACTCGATGCCTATCTTCAGCAATCCCAACGCCCGCTGGTCATCCTCGCCTATTTGATGCCCTTCGTCCTTCTCTACGAAATGGGCGCCCGCTTCTATCGCGTCGATGTGGTTGCATACAGCCTTTTCCGTGAACTTCCCGCCTGGTTCGGCATATACGGCCGGGGCGTCCCCGCCGCCCTGCTCATCCTCACCCTGTTGATCTGGCACCTCGCCATCAGTGATCGCTGGCATGTTCAGATCCGCACGCTGATATGGATGTTGCTCGAGAGCGCTGTGCTCGCCCTGCCCGTCCTGGCCATCGCCATACTCTGCCATCGATATATCCCGGCCGCCGCATCATCCCATCAGCCCGCCGCCGCTCTGTGGTCCATCTCTCTTGGCGCCGGCGTCTACGAGGAACTGATGTTCCGCTTCTACGGCTGTGGACTGCTGCGCCTGATCGCCGAGAATTCGCTGCGTCTCAAGCCCCTGGCATGCACCATAGCAGTTGTGCTCGTCAGTTCCGTGCTATTCTCCCTCTATCACTATCTTCAAGAACCATTCTCCATCTTCACTTTCGTGTTTCGTACGGTTGCCGGGGCATATTTTGCCACCCTCTTCATCTATCGCGGCCTTGGCATAACCGCTGGTTCCCACGCTATTTATGATCTAATCGTGGTCACCCTCGGCCAGCTCTGAGAAGAAGCAACAATTTCTCTCTGTAATCCAGAGCGTCCTTTCCGTATAATGCCTTTGTACGTGAAACGTGCGATGCGACGGGCCGTGATGGGCCGCACAGAGTGTAAGTGTTGCTATTTAAGCATCTTACGGCTGTGTCGACTCACGCGGTTTGTTTGTTTATTGGCCGGGAACATTCGTACCCCCCGGCCGGTATTGTGAACGTCCGCAGGACCCGACAAGAAAGAACTATGGCGAACCGAACCAAGCAACGACGCGCAGGTGGGCTTACCTTGCTGCTCTACCAGCGCCCGCTCCATCCCGAACTCTTCAAGATACTGGCATCTCAACAGTATGGACGCAAGGCGTACGATGCCGACGTATGGCTCGTCGAGGGTGGCCATGTCGTTTCGTTCAGTGCCGGCGAAAACACCCTGGCCGAGGTCATTGCCCTCCGAGCCGAACCGATCACCGATCGCGGCCTGATCCAGTCGATCCCCTGCCGCGGCGAGCGCTATCACGAGATGACAGCGCCCGGCAACATCCGCTACATGATCAGCACCCAGGAAGAGCAGCTCACCAGCACGCTCTACGAGGCGACCCGGCACGAGATCCTCACCTACGCTCAACGTCGCGAACTATTGATGTCGCAGACGACCGCCACCGCCGAATCTGGCGCAATCCTGTCGGTTCTCGACGTCGAGTGCCGCAGCCACGAACTGCTGGTGCAGAGCTTCCACCTGTTCGATGACAGCTTCTTGGTGATCAAGACCCAGGGCATCTTCGAGGTGGCCAAGGTGCTCAAGACCCGCTGAACGTCCCTGGACATCCAACAACACGAATGACAAACGGGGCTCGCCACAACGGCGAGCCCCATCGTTTTCTAAAGGTAACGGCAGTTCCCGAGCGCGCGCGGATTCGGACATCAGTCCCGATAAAGACGACTGTCGATCTCGCCGCGCCTTGCGGCCGCAATGGCGATGGGGTGTAATCCCAGCGACCGGAAGATAACATCCGGGCAAATCAGGAGAAAACCATGCAGTGCAAGAAGTTGGCTTTGATTGGGACAGGAGATCGCGGGCTGGGCATGTACGCCAAGCCGTTGACGACAAACTACACCAAGACGGCAAAGCTGGTGGCCCTCGTGGACATCAATCCCGAGCGGGCGAAGTATTGTGCTTCGCAGTTGCCATACGCCGTGCCGGTCTTCACCGACATGCAGGCGATGCTCAAGGCGACCAGGCCCGATGGCATCATCGTCACCACGCCCGATGCCGTGCACGCGCAATATGTCGTGGCCGGCCTGAAGGCGGGGCTACGCGTATTCAGCGAGAAGGCACTATGTACCACGGCCGCGCAGTGCCGTGAGATTCTCAAGGTGGCCAAGCAGACCGGCGGCACCTGCTACACGACGCACAACGCCCGCTATGGCCCAGCCTGCACGACGGTGCGCAACCTGATCGAAAGCGGCATCCTGGGCGAGATCCGCTGGATGCAGCTTGACGAGACGCTGGACAAGAATCACGGCGGCGACTATTTCCGCCGCTGGCACCGCCATAAGGCCATGAGCGGCGGCCTGCAGATCCACAAAGCGAGCCACCATTTCGACCTCCTGAACTGGTGGTCGTTCTCCAAACCCGTGCGCGTCAGTGCCCTGGGCGGCCTGCGTTTCTACGGAAAGAACAATCCGTTCCACGGCACGCGCTGCCGCGGATGCAAATATGCCGGCAAGTGCTCCTTCTATGCCGATCCCGCCGATCCGCGCTATGGCCAGCACTACAAGAATATGTACCTGAAGTGCGAAGAGGTGGATGGATACTACCGCGACAACTGCGTATGGGATCCGACCATCGACATCGAAGACCAATTCGCGGCCAGCATCCAATATGCCAACGGCATCCAGTGCAGCTACTCCCTCGTCGCCTATTCGGCTGTCGAGTCGATGCGGGTCACCGTTGAAGGAACCAAAGGGCGTCTGGAGATGATGTCAGTCCATGACGGCGGTTGGGCGCTGGGCAACAAGAAGAACCGCTTCCCGAACATGAAGGACTATCGGCAGAATACGGTACGGTTGTTCGTGCCGCCCAAGCCAATCCGTGACATCCCGCTCAAGAACTTGCGCGGCAGCCACGGCGGTTCCGATCCGCTGCTGCAGAAGGACCTGTTCGTGCGTGACTGGAAGCTCAAGCCCAACGAGATGATGGCCTCGCTCGATCAGGCCGTGCAGGCAATCCTCGTCGGCCACGCGGTGAACAAGTCGCTGGCCACGGGTAAGCCGGTGGACGTGCAGGACCTGCTCAAGAAGGGTTGACGTTCCTTCACGCGCGCGTCACACCAGCGACAGGCTATCCCACTGGCGCCGATAATACTGCGTCCCGAAATGGCGGATGTCATCGAGCATCACGATCATTCCGGCGTTGCGCCAGACGTTTCCCTTGTTCAGGTAGTTCAGCATGTCGCGCCTCAGGCTCGTGTCCCGCGGCGCTGTGGCCGGATCAAACTTCGACTGGAGGAACACGAACCACATTCCATCATTGCCCACGCAAGGCAAAGGCAGGACATAGATCTCTTTTACGAGCTGAACCAGGTTACTCTGTTCGGGCAAACACTCTTCCAATTGCTCCGAGAGCATCCAGGAGCCGCAGGTGATAGCCTTGGGCCGATCGTCGGTGAAGTTCTCGCAGAACAACCTCGCCGCTTCCTCGAACGACTCGTGGCAGGCTTGCGGGCCCATCTGGCCGCCGGCGGGAATGTGCATATCCAGCACCGTATCGCCCGGCGCCAGGACGCAGCGCCACTGCTTCTTGTCCAGCTTGACAACCTTGCTCATCGCCTTGCCCCGTGGCGAAATCGGGTTGCCGGTAACGGCATCGGCATCTTCGGTGAACACCGACTGCCACGTCCCGGCCGGCAGTTGGCTCGGGTTGAAGCACTGATGCCCCTGCGCGGTGTAGGTGTTCTTATCCGGAGCCAGCACGACCGTCGCTCCGGTTGCGACCTGCCGGTAGACACGGAAGCCGCGCTTATAGGTCTGCCGCCAGTACTCAAACCGGCCGACCCGCATATACAGATTCGGAGCAAGGTAGTTCCCCAGCCAGCCAAACTGGCTGCGATAGACTCCCCAGCGGCCGTTCATTCCCCGCCGATAGTTCAGCGTGAAACACTGCACCTGACGACAGGTGTCTTCGGTAACGCGCGGTGTGACCGGAAGTGTCTTGTGATACTCATGGACGGCCGGGATAAATGCCATTGCCACCAGAAGGTAGAACAGCCCGGCATCCTCGCCGAGGCAATTGGTCAGCTCCGGCATGGTCCATGACCAGGTCCGATCCACAGGTCCGAAGGTGTACCAGTAGATGAACCATGCCATGGCCAGGAGATGACGATCGGCCGCCACGCGGTCGGCGAGTTTGAGTAGCTCCTGCGGAAGGCTCTCTTCGAACGATCCATGCTCCCAGGCATCCCGGATTTGATCATGCTGCAAGAACGCCGGCCGGATGGAAGGCATGGCCGCCATTGCCTGATCCCAGTGTGCCCGGAGTTGCGGCGCACAGTCCTGCTCCTTCAACCCAGCGAGAACTTCATCTAACGATACCGTGGTTGCAGTGCTCATTGTCTACTGTTGTAACTGATCACAACTGCTCCTTCTATAGTGAGGAGCGCAACTGCGAGATGCTTTGGCAGTGCCAGAATGCTTACTCGCGTAAACGCAGGCCGTCGGCGGGTTTCGGTTGGACGAGGCTCGCGACGTCCAGGGCTTCGGCCTCCAGGTCCTCGGCTGGAACGCAGCGACCGCGGGCCCAGGCACGCAGAGCGTCAACGCGCTCGGCCATGGTCACGCTCAATGGCGGGCTTCCCTGCAACGCATCGATCAGGCGCTGCGTCGTGAGCTGGGCACGCTCAGGAAATGCCTCGTGTAGCGCGGCGATAACGGCCTGCTCGATTTCGGCGCCGCTGTAGCCGTCGGCCGCCTTGGCAAGGGCCTTCAGGTCAAAGCCCTGCGGGTCCCGGCCACGCTTGCGCAGGTGAATAGCGAAGATGCACGCCCGGGCGGATATGCCGGGCAGATCGACAAAGAACACCTCGTCGAAGCGGCCCTTGCGCAGCAGCTCAGGCGGCAGAGCTTCGATGTCGTTGGCGGTGGCAACGGTAAACACCGGGGCAACGTGCTCCTGCATCCAAGTCAGCAGCGTGCCGAACATGCGCTTGGACAGACCGCCATCGGTGCTCTGGCTAGCGGCCGACGCGAAGCCTTTTTCGATCTCGTCGATCCAAAGGATGATCGGCGCCATGGCCTCGGCCTGGCGCAGCGTATCGCGCAGGCGCTGTTCGCTTTCACCGACGTAGCGATCATAGAGCACGCTGGGGTCGAGCCGCATCAGCGGGCGCTGCCAGGCGGTCGCCACCGCCTTGGCCGACAGGCTCTTGCCAGCGCCCTGCACGCCGAGCATGAGCACACCGCGTGGAGCGGGAATGCCGAAGGCGGCGGCCTCCGGGGACAGGGCCAACTGCCGGCGGCTGAGCCAGCGTTTGAGGCCACCAAGTCCGCCAATCTCGCCAAGGTCAACCGGAGCTTCGACGTACTCCAGCAGGCCAATCTGTTGGAACAGCCGGCGCTTCTCCGCGAGGATGCGGTTGATGTCCTGCGCATCCAGTCTGCGGTCATCCAGCACAACATCGCGAATAATGCGTTGGGCCTGCCGCGATGTCAGGCCGCTAAGATTGCGGATGACCATCGCCAATTCGGCCGGACTGAGTGTCGCCTCGATGGGCTGCTGCCGGTTCAACTCGCGCACCGTCGAGCGCAGGAGTATTTCAAGCTGCTTCTCATCGGGCAGAGATAGCGTGAACACCGTCGCGACGTCGCGGATGCAGTCGGGAAACTGGTCGGAATGGTCAATGAAGATCAGAGTTGACGCATTGGCGGCCTGCGCTGCGATCAGGTCGCGAAGGAGGCGCAGGGTCTTGGCATCCTTCAGGTGGCCGGCCAGATCGACCAGCACGCCGACGCCGGGTATTCGCATGCCCAGCAGATAGGTAATGGCGGCGGCGGGATGCTCCGAGCCGGTCACCGCCTCGCTGCCGGCCATCAGGCCATCACGCAGGCCGCGCGAGTTGTACCACAGCCACATCGCACGCTGCGCCTCGACGGCCGCGTGGCGGACGAGTTCCAGCGCTTCATCTTCCTCGCGGGTAATGATGGTGATGCACGCATGGCGTGCACGGATCAACTGGACCAGCCGTTCAAGGTCTTCCATGCGGGATTACTCCTGCAATGTCGCTTGTACCAAAGCGATCAGTCTACCGGCAGAGAGATGCACTGTCGTGGCCGAAGTCAAACGGTGGTCCCTCTTTCTCGATGGATTCCCGCACGACCTCTTGTACCATAGCAGCCCGACGGGCTACCGGAGCGGCCCAATAACGGCATGCGATTCTTCTACCAGCTATCGGCGATCGTCATTGTCACCCTTCTGGCGGTGCTGGGGTGGGATCTTAGCAGCCGACGCGTGAGCCACGGGAATAAGGAACTGATCATCTACGCGGGGATGTTCGGTCCGGGCGAGCCGGTGCAGTTGCTGTATTCCGGGCCGCCGGCCGGGCTGGAGCCGGAGCATCCCTTCGGAGCGCAGGCGGCGGGGCACTATGCAGCGCTGGCGGCGGCCTGGCCGGAGATGGCGACGAAGGTCAAGCAGAGATTTCAGGCGGTTTTCCAGGCTGAACTGCCCAGCCCGGATTCCGCAGCCAGTGACATTGGGGCGCTGGCCGAGCAGTACCGGCAGTTGGACCGGCGATATATCGATCGGCTCGTGGCGGCCATCGGAAGGAAGGACCGTCTACAGCGTCTGGAACTCTTTAACGCATTCGCGGAATTGCACCCACAGTACGATCTTCACTTGATCCACATCTTTGAGCAATTGCACCCGGCATATACGGTCGGGCTGTTCGAAGATTTTAAGCGGCGCCACCCGCAATACGCGATCGAGGAGCGATGGGATGGCAGGTGGGTGCTGTCGACCAATCGCCCGCGATTCCTGACGGGATCGGATGTCCCGGACCTCATCGCGGGCTCGCTGGCGGAGTTGCGAATCCTGTTCCGGGAAAACCTGGCGCTGCCATTGGATCGGCCGTTGCCGGAGGAGAGCGACCCGGTCTGGCGGAGCAAGGGGATCCTGTATAGTGCCAGCGCCGATGGCGGCGGCGTGCCGGTCATCGACACGTTTAACAACGTCGCCCTGGAGGCGTGCAGGTATACGATTAACCCCCGCGATGTCCGGGAGAATCATCACCCATACGCGGCCGGTACACGCATCGCGTACCTGTGGCCGGGCCTGATCCACATTAATGTGATCTTTTATAACCGCGCCCATTTCCGGCAAATCGGGCTGAACCCGGATTCGCCGCCCAGGACGGTCGATGAGTTTGAGGATACGTGCCGGAAGCTGCTTAAGGCGGGCATTGAACCAATCGCTCAAGATGGCGAATCCTACCTCGAAAACTGGTGGCTGGATCTGTCCAACCGCATGGTAGGTTACGATGAACTGCTGAAATCCTGCAGCGGGTATGGCCCCAGGTTCGCGGGATCGAATGCGGATAAGCGGTATCTTGACGTCGCCGAACGGTTGCGGCGCTGGCGAAACGAGGGGTTCTGGATGAAACAGTTCAGCGCCAGCAAGTGGCCGGGGGCACAGCGCGACTTTGGCGCTGGCAAGTGCACATTCCTGTTCACGGGGACGTGGCTGCCGGCGGAGATCGCCCAGACGCGAAGCTATGATCCGAAGGTCTTTGACCTGTCCTGCTTTATTTTTCCCGGATGTCCTGAGGGCACGGGCAATCCGCGCGCCATCACGGCGTCAGCCCAGGGACACGCGATCACGCGGCAGGGACGCAATCACAAGGGCGCGGCCGCCCTGCTGAATTACCTGTCAACCTACGGCGCTGAGTTGGAAGGGACCGAGCTGCACTACATCTCGGCGCGCAAAGGCGTCCCGCTTCCTCCGGAGATGGCAGCGCTTGGGCCGATCCTGGCGGAGGCAAAACCGGGAGACATCATCACGGATGGGATCCTGGGCGATCTGCCGATGTTCACGAAATTCGTGCTGCTGGAATCGGTAGCCCAGTTCATGCCCATACGCAGCGACAACCTTACGCCCGAGGAGTTCTGTCAGACGATGGAGCGCAAGGCGCAAGAACTGTATGCGAAATACGGGAAGGGGATGTAGGCGTGATTGTACGTGGTAAACATCCCGGGGCGCGGCAGGCGGCGGTAGCTCTGGTGCTCCTGGCGCCCACGCTGGTGCTCTTTGGCGTGTTCATGGTGTGGCCGGCCATCGATGCGCTGCGGATCAGCCTGTACAACTGGACGGGGTTTTCGCCACGTCCGGAATGGGTGGGCATCCGGCACTTCCGCGACATGTTCGGCGCGACGGTGTGGGGCATGGGCGTGCCTTTTCTGCTGGCGCTGGCGGTGGCACTGGCAGCGGCCGGGCTGCTCAATTGGCGCAGCGGCCGGCAAACGGAGCCAACACTCTGGCAACGGCGTCAGGCGAAGTGGGCATGGTGGCCGGCGCTGCTGATCCTGTGTGCGTGGCTGGCGTGGTGGCTCTACGGCACGCAGGATGGCGACGATTTCTTCCGCTGGTGCGTGCGAAACAACTTCAAGCTGATGTTCGTGGGAGGGCTGTTCAATTTCGCGTTCGCGTTCATCTTTGCCGCCGGGCTGTCCATGGCGAACTTCAAGGCCGCGAAGTTCTACCGGACGATGATCTTCTTCCCTTCGTTCATCAGCGCCGTCGGCGTCGCGATCCTGTGGCAGCGGGTATATGACGCCCGGGGCGGCCTGTGCAACGAGATGATTCAGGGCGTGGCGGACCTGGTATCGCGGGCAATCAGCGTCGTCCACCCGATCCACCTCACGATCGAACCGATTGAGTGGCTCAGCAGCGACAACATGTTCAACTCGGTCATCGCCGCGGCGATCTGGTCGGGCGTGGGCGGCGAGATGATCCTGCTGATAGCGGCGATCCAGCGGATCCCGCCGACCTTTTACGAGGCCGCTCGCGTGGATGGGGCGAATGAACGCCAGGTATTCGTACACATCACCCTGCCGATGATCAAAGAGGTGATCCTGATCACGCTGACGCTATGGGTGATCGGATCGCTCAAAGTGTTTGGACTTGTACAGGCGATGGGCATCGACCAGGATCAGACGAGCAGCGTGGTGAGCACGCGCCAGTACGAACTGGCATTTAGCAACCGCGACAACATCTACCAGATGGGATACGCCACGGCGATGGCGGTGGTGCTGCTGGTGCTGATTGTGATCTTTGCGCTGGGATTGCGACTGTTCAAGAGTGAGGAGGAACTCGAGTTCTAGCACGATGACTGCTTGAAGATAGCCATGCACTGGGATCCTAACATTCTCGCCACTGTGCCGGAAAAGATCATCCGGATCGCGAACCCGTTTACGTTTATCGCATGGTTCACGATCGGCGTGGTCATCCTGGTGGCGTGGGACCGCACACGGCTCAAAATCCTCTATGCCGTTAAGTCGCTGTGGGTCGGCTTTTCGATACTCGCCATGCTGTGGGTGATCATCAGCAGCATGGGCACAAGCAAGGACTTCGTGCAGGTGCCGGAAAAAGCCCTCATGCAGTTCTTCGACTATCACAATCCAGCGACCATGACAGCAATGGCGGTATGCCTGGCATGCTGCGGCGGAATTGTGGCGCTGGCGGTCATGCTGGCGCGACGTCCGACAGGTGGGGAATACTCCTTTTATGCGGGACAGGGCCTGCTTGGGGCACTTGGCTTGGGGGCCCTGCTGGCCGGGGCACACTTCAACGGCTTTGACCACTGGCGCGAGAACTACATCCGCGCATGGACGATCGCCCGCATGGGTGACTACATGATCAACAGCGTGCTCATCAGCGTGGGTTCGGTCGGGCTGATTACGCTGCTGTCTGCCATGGCAACCTATGCGCTGACGAAACTCGAATTCCCCGGGCGCGACAGCATGCTCTACCTGTTTGTGGCGTCGCTGGCGATCCCGACACAGTTGATCCTGGTGCCGCTGTTTCTGATGATGCGCAACTGGCATGTCGCGGCACTGAACTTCTCGTTCATGGACAGCCGGTTCGGCCTGATCATTATCTATGCGGCGCTGTCGCTGCCCTTCACGATCTTCCTGCTATCGGGGTTCTTCCGGTCACTGCCCAGCGAATTGGGCGAGGCAGCCGCGATCGACGGATGCGGCGAGTTCACGACGTTCAGTCGGATCTATTTTCCGCTGGCGGCCCCGGGACTGACCACGGCCGCGATCTTCAACTTCATCGGCATCTGGAACGAGTACAACTTTGCGCTGGTGTTCATCACCAACCCAGACCTGAAGACGCTGCCGGTGGGGCTGTATTACCTGGTGGTTACGCAGCAGTACGCAGCAGAGTGGCCGGCCCTGTTTGCGGGGATTGTCATTCTCTTCGTGCCCACGTTCCTGATCTTCCTGATCCTGCAGAGGCAGATCATCGCTGGCCTGACGCTGGGAAGCGTGAAGGGCTAGGCCCGCGCCCTGCTACTTCCGCTTCTGAGGCCCCTGACCGGCCGCTTCGAAGAGCGGATTTGAGATCGCCACTTTCAGCGTGGTTGGTTTGCCCGGCTCGGGAGAGGCCGCAGGTGATGCGGGAGACGTTTGCCCTGCTGAATCCAGATCGGCGGGAGCGACATCCGGGCGGAACAGACGCGTGCCCATGGCTTTCATGTACTCGGTCCAGTTCCCCTCCGAGCCGGCCGGAAGGTCGCCTCGGGTCGCGGCCAGCGACATCATCAGCTTGGCATCGAGATTCTCGATGAAGTGCACGGCGATCGCTTCCGGGGTGGCCGGCAATTTGACAGCGCCAAACTCCGGGATGCCGTGATGGGAGATGATGATGTGCTGCAGGACATCGATGAGCTGCTGCGGGATCTTCACTCCGGAATTGGCCTCGGCTTCGATCGCCTTCTGCTCCACCCAGATGGCGGACTTGACGATGTGCCCCACCAACTGGCCGCCATCGGTGTAGCCAAATGAGCATTCGTACGACAACTCCCAGGTCTTGGCGATGTCGTGCAGGAAGATGCCGGCGATGACCAGGTCGCGGCTGAGGCCGGGGTAGAACTTCACGATCGTATCGGCCACCTCCATGGAATTGAGTGTGTGTTCCAGCAGCCCGCCCATAAAGGCATGGTGGAAGCTCTGGGCGGCGGGTGCGCGGCAGATGCGATCCATCAGTTTCTGATCATCCAGATATGCCTGGATCAGCGCCAGCAGCGCCCGATTGCGCAGCGATTGGCAGATCGCCACCAGTTTCGTGCGCATCTGCGGGATATCGCGGGAGGTCTGCGGCACGAGATCGGCAATATCGAAATCCCCCAGGGCCACCGGCCAGAGATCTTCGATGATCATCTGCGTGTTGCCCTGGTAGTTCTCGATCCGCCCGCGCAACCGGACGAACCCGCTTTCGGGGAGGGTGTTGAACAGGTCACGGCTGGCGTTCCAGATGCGCGCGGTCACCTGAGTGGTGCGATCGCCGACAAATGCTTTGATGAACAGCTTGTTGGTCGCCGTCGTGGAGAGCTGTTTCTGGCTGATGACGAAAACATCCTCAACCACTTCACCAGCCTGGCAATCACGCAGATAGAGCCTTCGCATGCAGGAACCTCGCATCCAAGGTGGAACCGATCAGGACCGGCGCATTGTCGCGTTCTAGTACAGAAATGCCACCGCCGCCCTTGAAGATGCTGGCGAAGGAGGAGCGGGCGCGTGAGCAGTACTCAGATACAGCCCAATGAGAATGGCGATCCAGGTAATCAGCAGAAGCGCCATCAGCATGAGTCGGGGACGAGATCTGTGCGCGGGAGCGAGAAACCGGATCAGAGCCCCCTCCGCACCCTCCGGCCCCTCATTTGCCTGCGCGCCATCCGAACCCTTGCCGCGGCTCGCACTCACAGCTTGCTCTCGATTCGGTAGGCATCTTCGATACTGCCGAAGTCGTAGACATTGCGGAAGTCGTCGATGCTGTCCTCGTCGGTCTTATGGAGGATGCCGCCGTCAATGAGCGAGAACACGATTCGGCCGAAATCGTAGGTGGTGGTAACGTTCCAACTTCGCAGGACGGCGCTGGCCATCAGGCCCCACTGAAGATGGGCAAACTCGCGCAGGCCCTCGGCAAGTTGCGGTCCGCTAACATGGCCTTTGCCCTTGCCAGGTCGGCCGGAGCCATGCAACCGTGCAACCGTAAATTTCAGGCCTTCCTGTACAAATACATACGCCTCAACGGGATAGACGCCGACGACATCGGCGACCTCTTCAATGGTTTGTGGTCTTCCCTGGCGAGTCGTATTGCTGCGTTCGGCCATGGATACAATGTAATCAACTGCTTAGACCGTTTCAACGGTATGGCAGAGTTAGTTATGCAGGTTTTGTGTTGGAATTCACATTGGGTGCGACCGACTTGGCAGAACGTTCTTCTGCGCTGTGGAAATGGGCACTTCGCATCTGTCGGCAATCATATGAATGCGCGTTCATGCGGCTTTTATCAGCCCGCACCAAGCTTCTGCCGGATGAAATGTGCCCGGGCCGCCCGTCGCTGGTCGCCGTCGAGTTCCTTGCCCAGGATCATTTGAAGATGGGCGGGCTGGGTAAGCAGAAACAGCTCATTTACCTTGGCCATATCGACATCGCTTATCCGGCCCAGATGCACACCTAAGCGCACATGACTTAGGAGAAACAGCGCCTCATCGCCGGTCAGCAGGCGAGCGTTGCGCAAAAGCCCCAGCGCCCGGAATATCTTGTCGTCCAGCGCCACGGTCCGCTCGGTCAGAAGCATTCGCCGGGCATGCTGCTCATACTCGATAATCCGCGGGACCACCGCTTGCTCGAACTGTTCGAGCAACTGTTCTTCGGTTCGCCCCAGCGTGGTCTGATTGGAGACCTGGTAGAAATCGCCAGTGGCTTCGGTGCCTTCACCATACAAACCGCGCACGGCCAGGCGCAATTCCTTGGCCGCTCGGAACACCTTCTCGATCTCACCGGTCAGTTTGAGCGCCGGCAAATGCAGCATGACGCTGACACGTATTCCGGTGCCCACGTTGGTTGGGCAGGCCGTCAGATAACCGAAGCGAGGATGGAACGCCCAATGCAGACGCTGTTCCAGTTGGTCATCGATCGGGCCGATCTGCGCCCACGCGTCGGCCAACTGCAGGCCGCTGCGCAGCACCTGAATGCGCAGATGGTCTTCCTCGTTGACCATGATCGAAAGCGTTTCATCTTTGGAAAGGGCCACGCCTCGCGCTCCCTCAAGGGCAGCATGCGGCTTGCTGATCAAGTGGCGTTCGACCAGCAGTTGCCGGTCAATATCGCGCAGCGGCTGCAAATCGAGGAACTCGACGGCGGGCCCGAGATTGCACTGAGCAATCGCAGCGCTCGCCTGGACCTGCAATGCCTGCCGGTCGCGCGCGGTGCAGCGGGTGAGGAAGGGGAACCCAGCCACGTTCCGCGCCAGCCGTATTCTTGAGGAGATCACCACATCGGATTTAGGCCCGATGCCCCGTAACCACTCACCCGTGCCTTTTGTCAGGTCCCTCACTTGCATATTCTAGACCGCGCCTTGCTGTTCAACGTCACGGATCTCATCACGCAGAGCGGCGGCACGCTCGTAATCTTCCGCTTCAACCGCCCGCCGCAACTCTTTCTTCATCTTCGCCAGATCGACATGACGCTTCTGGATGGCGCCTGTTTCGGCCTTGGAACCTGGCGCCTTGCCCAGATGATGGGTTGCGCCTTCATGAGCTCGCTGGATAAGCGGGGCCAGGTCGCGTTCAAACAGGTCGTAGTCGGTCGCACAGCCCAAGAGCCCGGTCTGGCGGAATTCCGCCCAGGTGATGCCACAGTGCTCACAAGCGGCCGGCGGCTCGGTCTGCACCCCGGAATGTTCCATGACGAATTTTGAAAGCAACTCGTTGATCGGGGTATGGCCCACCCCTTGGGTACTGCCCAGCTTGGCAGCGCACTGCTCGCAGAGGTTTTTTTCGAACTTCTTGCCCCCGCGGATCTCCGTCAGGTGAACCGTGGCCGGCCGGCTGCATTGATCGCACTTCATCCTGGCATCACCGTCCTTGTCACAAAATCCTATTTGCCTTGGACTTACTTATCAACAAGATCGCTCCCGCGGCCCAGCAGAACCCGTGCCCGATTATCCGGGGTTTCCCATACCTCGACGCTATGCAGCCAGACGTGTCCTGGCAATTCCAGCTTCGTGACGATGTACTGGGCGACGTTCTCGGCCGACGGGTTGACCTGTGCGAACGGGGGCACATCGTTCAGATGTCGATCGTGGAACACGTTGATAACCTGCCCCAGCCGCCGTTCCAGCAGGTGGAAATCCATCACCACACCGATCGCGTCCAGCTTAGTGGCCGCGACCGTTACGACCACCGTCCAGTTGTGTCCGTGCAGCATCTCCAGTGAGCCATCATACAGCTTCAACTGATGTGATGCGCTGAAAACCGCCTTCACGCTGATCTCGTAGGTCATCGCCATCATTATAGTGAGATCAACTCCTCACCGCGCGGAAGGGTCGACAAGTCTGTGGGGAGACGCGGGGAAAAGCGGAAAGCGTAAAGCGGAAACGCATTCAATCCATGCATTCGGAATCCGGGATTAAGGGGAAAGGGTGCCGGGTGTGGATAAGTTACAGGTGCGCAGGTTCTCCGAGGGGATACCCCCATGGAGCTATGTGCTGTGATGGCATGTGGTTAGGTGAAGATTGGGGGAGGAGGTGCGCAAGTTCGAGGTGATTGTGGATAACTCGGACGAAGAGCGGAATGCCGAGACGAAGGCACCCAGGCATTGAGGCACGAAGGGAAGGAAGATGCTCAAGATCACGGGTAGTGATTATTGACTGTTCCGTAACGGGCTCAAGATCGTAGCGACGAAGGGGAAGATGCTCAGGTTAGCGCGCGCGACCTCGGGTTCTCGGTGATTTAGCTCACTGATGGCGACAAAGGTGCTCAGGTTAGCGCGCACAGATTGGGTGGAACGCGTTCCATCTTGATCTACTTTGGTCCACTGTCAGTTTGGCAGGGTGGTGGGCGGTATTCAGTTG
>CAIQIQ010000067.1 GCA_903871935.1 uncultured Phycisphaerales bacterium | reverse complement strand
TGCCTAACTATCTGTTTTCAAAGAGTAATTCTTTTTTGACGGAGCGGCCATCCTGGGGCGATGGCGCGCAGGGGCGGCGGTGGCCGTGGCGGCTTCGGCGGCGGCCGTGGCGGCAGCGGCGGCGGCGGCGGTGGCGGCGGCAACCGCTGGTAAGAGTTTCTGGTATAATCCAAGGCGGGCCGGGCGGAAGCTCGGCTCGTCTTCTTCGTTCCGCGCTGGTGAGAGCCCTTTGGGCTGCTCTGGCGCGGAGCGCCGGTATTCAGGAGAACTATGCCTCGCAAAGCCAATGCAGCCGCCGAATCACTCAAGCAGGCCAAAGCCCTCCTGGGGCAACCCGTGGACAACGAGGCAGCAATGGAAAAGCTGGGGGCGCGGGGCAGCACACCGCTGGCCCGCCGGCTCACGGCGGCCGAGGCAGCCTCGCCCAAACGCGCTCAGGCATTCCGCGAACTCGCGGCACGCATGATCACCTGGGCGCCCAATCGCATCCGCACGCTGCAGCGCGCCGTGCTGTTCTATGTGCCGGATGGCGCCTACCAGATGCAGGTCTTCGCGATTGATGATGCCCAGGACAATTCGCTGGTGGTCTGCTGCGAGGATGTGCTGGCGGCGGCGACGGCTTCGGGACTGCTTACCGCGCGCCCGGGCGAACCGGGCGTCTATACCATCGAGGGATCGAAACAGACCCTTACGGTTGAGCGGCTCGATGGCAAGACTGAGAACCCCCCACCGTATATCAACTCCATGACGGGATGGAACCGGCGGGCGATGAAGATCATCCTTCCGGCCGATGTGACCCCGACACAGGTTGAGGCGACGCTACTAGTGTGCGCTCTGACCGCGCAGACGTGGAAGACGGCGCCGGTGAAAGTAGTTGGGTAGGATGGGATGGTTCTCCGTCCCAAATCAGGATCACTTTCTCACTCCAGAATCACGCGAAGGGCGTTTCCGTGACTGTCTGGAATGCAGTAATATTGGCACCCGACCATGAATGGCAAGTACAGGCCACCGTACACCATTTCCCCTGTGATCGTCCGCCACATTGCGGAGATCAGCGAGTTGGTCGGCCGGTATACAGTAAGCGGCGATACGCCACTGACACCACGGCTGCGCCACGGCAATCGGCTGCGCACCATTCAGGCATCGTTGGCCATAGAAAACAACTCGTTGACCCTGGAGCAGGTCACCGCCGTGCTGAGCGGGAAGCGCGTTCTGGGGTCGCCTCGCGAGATTCAGGAGGTCCGCAACGCCTTTGTTGCATACGAGCGTCTTGATAGCTGGGAACCAGCCCAGCGCCGCGATCTGCTGGCGGCACACCGAGTACTCATGGCGGGACTGGTGGACCGCCCTGGCGCATACCGGAGCGGCGCTGTTGGTATCTTTCGGGGCAAGCGGGTTGTGCATATGGCCCCACCGGCAAGTCGCGTGGGAATCCTGATGGATGATCTATTGGGGTGGCTTAAGAACACCGACGAGCATCCGTTGGTGGCAAGCTCCCTGTTCCACTACGAATTCGAGTTCATCCACCCGTTCGCTGATGGCAATGGACGAATGGGACGGCTTTGGCAAACGTTGATCCTGAGCAAGTGGAAGCCGCTGATGGCGTATCTCCCCGTTGAGACGGTAATCCATGATCGGCAGCAGCAGTACTATAGAGTTCTGGCTCAGGCGGATCGGGGAGGAGATGCCACACCATTCGCGGAGTTTATTCTGGAGTCGCTCCGAACTGCGCTGGTTGAGGCGGTGACGAGCGACCAAGTAACCGACCAAGTAACCGACCAAGTAGCGAGGCTGCTCGCCATACTGGCCGACGGAGAAATGGTAAGCACCGATCTGATGGCTAAACTGGGGCTTTCCCATCGGCCGACATTTCGGAAGAACTATCTGGAATCGGCTCTGACTGCGGAATTGATTGAAAGAACGCTACCGAAATCACCACGCAGCCCGACGCAACGGTATCGCCTCACCGATAAGGGCAGAGCTATGCTTGCACGACAAAAATTCTAAGCTGGCATTTGCAGCATCAGGCGGCCTTTGTGGACGATCAGGCTGCCGGGGGAGGCAGCTTTGCCTTCCTGGCCCAGGGCCGGCCGGTGATCACGGGAAATGGCGAGCATCTGCTGGGCGCTGTTCAGGTTGGCCGCGAAAATCGTGAACTGCGGCAGTGGCGAGAGTGATGGATAACTGTCGAGATCGAGCTGGTCGACAATGCTATACCGCTCCGTCGGTTCGCGAATGGCAGCGCTGATCTCGCGGATGGCCGGGTCATCTCCCAGGGAAACACACAGAAGGTGGAAAGCCGACGGGCGCCCGGGTGTGCGCGAGCGTGGGGTCCAGGTGGTGGAGAAGACGAGCACCTGCGTATCGCCCTTCTCGAACAGGAGGTTGGAACCCTCACGAATGATGCCGGCATCGCGCAGAGGGAGCAGCTCGAGAATCGTCGGACAGTCCAGTTCGCGAAAGTTCTTGTGGATAAACTGCTGGATGATGCGCTTGCGGCTGCGCGTCCGGCGGATGGATTCGAGAATGGCGGAGATGCTGCGGAACATCGATCACTTCTTCCGGGCGATCTTGTTCTCGGTGCCAGCGCGAAGACGGGCGATATTCGAGCGATGGCGGACCACAATCAGCACGGTGACCAGTATCGCAAACAGCAATAGCGGAAGCTGTCGGCCGAAGGGGTCCCACCCATTTAACCGCCCGATGATGATGAACGTCAGCGGGAATGCCGCCGCGCCAACTATCGACGCCAGGCTTACATATCGGAACGCAACGAAAACCACGATCCAGACAGTCATGGCCCCAAGTCCGGCGACGGTGAAGAATGGGTAGAGACCCAGAGCCACGCCCGTACTGGTGGCAACTCCCTTGCCGCCGGTGAATCTGAGGAAGACACTGAACATGTGGCCGCAAATGCCGGCGAAGCCGATCAGCAGGTGCAGGAGATTGACCATCGCGCTGCGGTCGGCGGCCGCTCCATCACGTGATAGCACCCAGGACGCCGCCGCCATGGGGAGCAGCCCTTTGAGCAGATCGAGGACAAAAACGATGAAGAAGAATTTCAGGCCCAGGAGCCGACCGAGGTTTGTGGCGCCGATGTTCCCGCTGCCGGCTGTACGCGGATCGATGCCCTTGGCCCGGCCGACAAGCAGGCCAAACGGAATCGATCCGGCCAGGTAGGCGATCGGAATCAGCAGCAACAGAATCGTCTGCGTCGTCATGTCTCTCTCACCCTACCCCCTACCATCCCAGCGCATATGCCACATTGCCATTGGGCGAGGCCGCCGCCAGAAGCGTTCCGTTACTGTGGTCGGCCTGGACACACATGACTTTGCCGTTGGCCCAGTCGCCGATGAGCTGAACATCATGGCCGAGCCGGCGCATCTCGGCAATCACCTCCGCCGCGATGCGCGGTTGAGCGTCAAGCCGCCCGGGTTTGCCCTCGCGCGGGTAGAACGAACTGGGGAAATGGCCGCTATGCACCAGCGGCGCATCGAGCGCCTGCTGCAGGTTCATGCCGAACTCGGTATGGTTCAAGAAGAACTGCAGAGTCCATTGATCCTGCGAGTCGCCGCCTTGCGTGCCAAAGGCCATAAACGGCCGATCGTCTTTGAGCACCAGAGTGGGTGTGAGCGTGGCGCGCGGCCGCTTTCGCCCTTCCAGGGCATTGGGCCGACGGGCATTCAAATAGAACATCTGCCCGCGCGTGCCCAGCGGGAAGCCCAGGCCGGGAATCACCGGTGAAGACTGGATCCAGCCGCCGCTGGGCGTTGCGGCGATCATGTTGCCCTGCGAATCGGCCGCGTCGAGGTGCGTGGTATCGCCGGGGCCGGCAACCTTGGCATTCTCTCGTGGCGGCATCCCCATTGCCCTGCGGTTGTCATCGACGACATGAAAGCCGACGAAATCCGGTACACCGTTGCCCACATCGCCTGGCCGCATTTCCAGCGATGCCGTCGATCCGATCAGAGCGCGGCGCTGATCTGCGTACTCCGAGCGGAGCAGCGCTTCCAGCGGCACGCGGTCAAACTCAGGATCGCCGTAGTATGCCTCGCGGTCGGCAAAAGCCAGCTTGGCGCACTCGGTCAGCACATGCAGGTACTGGCAGGAGTTGTGTCCCATGGCCGGCAGATCAAAGCCCCCCAGCAGCCGCAATTGCTGCTGGAAGACCACGCCCTGCGTCCAGGTGTTGCACTTGCAGACATCGAGGCCTTTGTGGGTGATCCGCACCGGCCGCTCAACCAGATCACGCTCTCGCCAGAGGGCCAAATCCTCCAGGGTCAAGAGCCCGAGGTGCGACTGGCCGCTGGCATCGGCCACCGGGTTCTCACTGATGTACTGCACGATGCGCTGGGCGATCTCGCCTCGGTAGAAGGCATCGCAGGCGGCCCCGATTCCGGCAATGCGCGATGCTCCGCGCTCCGCCTCGGCCGCCACAAGCTGGCGGAGCGTCCACGCCAGGTCAGGGTTGCGCATGAGCTTGCCTGAAGGCAGCGGCCGGCCTTCGGGCAGATAGATCGCGGCGGTCGTGGGGTATTTCTGCGTAAACAGTTCGGTGAATCCGCCCAGCGATTCCTCCAGCCATTCATACATGGGAAAACCGCGATCGGCCAGTTCGATCGCTCCCTGCAGGACTTCGGCAAACGTCTTGGTGCCCCAGCGTGCCAGCACCGTCGCCCAGGCGCCCACCATGCCCGGCACGCACGCCGGCAGGTAGCCATCGCCGGGAATCAGGTCGATCCCGTGCTCGCGGCACCAGTCAATCGTGAACGCCGCCGGCGCGAAGCCCTGGCCACTGACCGCGAAAGCTTCGCGGTCTCTTGCCGAATACAACAGAATCGGCACCTCACCGCCGATACCGTTATTGTGCGGCTCCAGCACGATGAGGCAAAACGCCATGGCCGCCGCAGCATCAAAGGCATTGCCGCCGCGCTCGATCATGCGCAATCCACAGGCGCTAGCCAGATAATGGCCGCTGGTAAGCACAGCGCGCGAACCGCGAACGACAGGACGAGTTGTAAACGCAGGCATAACGGCCTCCAGCACCTACAGGACATTCACATCGGACCAGATGCGATGATACGGTCAGAGCGCCGTCACCGCTACATGAGGTGCGCGATGTGAGTGCGGCAGGCCAGGAATCCGGACGTGTTCTCGTCAGTATAATTTCACTTGCTCAATGCGGATGCTGGGCATGCCCAGCTTGAACCGCGTGAAGCCGGAGAACTTCGGGAGATCGAGCCGAAAAGCCATGGGCGGCTGGGTCTCACGCGTATAATCGCACATGCGCGACCCCGCCGCCGGCATCATCGGGCTGTCCATGCCCATCCACTGCTTCGATGCGGAGGGCCAGCAGGCAAGCCGCTTACAGGTGTAGGCGCACCACACCACCGCCCACACTACTATGCGCGGCTTGTTCTCCAGCGAGGTGAGAAACGCTTCGTCGTCACTCAGGTGATTGGGCACGACGGCATAGTCATAAAGCTGCAGCGCCTCATTCAGTTTCTCTTTGGTGTTCAGATGCTTCAGGACGCTGGCCTTGAGCTTGAACAGCGGGAAATCGTTGCGCAAGCGTCGGGCGAGCTCGTCATTCGTACATGTGACACTGTTGCCTTCCACGTGCAGACGGCGCAAGGTCGGCAGGGCCTCGGCGTAAGCCTCATCGTTGAAATAGTGATTGGTCAGGTTCAGGCCAAAGCCAATGCCAAAGTCGCGCAGACGCGCCAGGGACTTATCAGATGTGCCCGGGTCCCAACCGGGGGGGCGGCCACCATAGAGGCGCAGACGTTCGGGAGCGAATCCGAAGATTTCGTCAACGTTCGCTGCATATTCCGGAAAGAATCGGCGAATGTGGGCAATAACATCGCCTTCTGGGGGAAAGGTGCGCGCGGACGCCGTGAACTTCTTACCGGTGATATTACCAATATTGAGCACGACCGCTCCTCGTACTGAGAACTCGACGCCGCGACAGTAAGGGGTTTTCCGTTCCTAGGCGACCCGAGAGCAATACGATTCCAATGTATCATCGGTTTGGGCGCGATCAAGCGCCACGATGGAGTCTCGTTGCGATCTTGTCAACGGTAGCCTATAGCCGTTAAGGCGGGCTCAACTGACTGGAAAAGCAATAGAGATACTTTTCACCGCGAATATACATCTGGCTGCCGCTGAAGAAGGGGGCGGCCACGAAACGCTCAGTGCGCTGCTGCCAGTTCCGGCGAACGATGCTTTCGATCTTGTTCTTGGCGAGCTGCTCATAGGTTCGGCCGGGTTTCAGTACGATCGTGGCTCCGGCGTCGCCCAGGATGTAGATCTTCCCGCCGGCCAGCGAAGGGCTGATGCCGATGCCTCTTGCGGGGCCTTCGTTGGCATTTTCAAAATGGTCGAGATCCAGAAGCTTTTCGTACACGATCTGCGTCTTCTCAAGATCAATGACGCTCAGCACACCCGAGCCGTTCACGCAGTAGGCTAATCCATCGTGAATCAGCGGCGAGGCGAGAAACCAGTCGAAGTAGTAGGTTGGATAGCGGCTCATATCGACCTTGAGCGACTGCACCGATACGCCGTCCAGCGGGTCTGAAAACTGCCCAGGCAGCAGCACCTTATAGAAGTGTCCATCGATCGAGAGTTCATAGATCGTGTTGCCAATGGCCACCGGCGAAGGGATTTCCTGGTGGCGTTTGCCGATCTCCGAACCCTTGTCGCGAATGAATTTGCCATCGCTTAAGCGGACGATGTGGCCCGAAGGCAGGACCGCAAGATTCGTCCCGCCGACGCCGATGGCGACAGGGGTACCGTGGTAGCGAAGCGTGTTGGGGCTAGACAGTTCGTTGGTCCAGAGGCGCTCGCCCGTGCTGGCGTCGAAGGCAATGAGCTTGTTCATGAAGACCATGACCTTGCCGTCAGCGAGAAGAGGTGAGACCGAGTATCCGTGTTCCCAGAAGGACCCTTCATTATCGAGACGACGCCAGATGAGTTTGCCATCCAGGTCATAGCAGCAGGTAACGCCCGTGGCGAACCAGGCCCATACGCGTTTGCCATCGCTCACGGGAGTAAAGCCGGCGTAGCCGACATCCTGGCCCTTGGGCATGAGGTACTTCTTGTCATCCACTTGCTTCATCAAGGAGTACAACTGCTTTTCGCACTCGGTCTTGTCCTTGTACCCTTCGCCGCCACCGACTTCCTGGAGTTTCGGAGGCGACGCGGTGGCGAAGGAATCATTGACAGCCCGCAGTTTCAGTTGGAGCGCCTCCATGTTTTGGAAGATATCGGGGTGATCTGTCTTCTCGGCCTCGGTGGCGAACTCATCGTAATTGTTAGAGCGGACCCACAGGATCTTTCCGGTGGCAGCATCAAGGCAGACGAGATCGGCGGGTTCAGAAAGCAGGAGTATCTTGCCGCCGACAACGATCGGGGCGCCGAAACCCTCACAGGCCGGAAGCAGGACCTTCCATTGAATGTTCTTCTGATCCACATCGGCCCGCGCGGGGGAGGCCGGCGTGGCGGGCGTGGCGGAGGGGGCGGAGGGGGCGCGGAAACTGACATTCACATACCAGGTGCCGGCCAGCGGCGGCGCACTTTTGGCGCCCACCGGGGTCGAACGCAGCAGCAGCGTGTTCCAGCCCTGATGAAGCGCGACCGACTGGGGGCTATAGTTCATGTCGCGATCGGAGGCCTTCTGCGTGAGTTTCCCGTTGATCCACATGCGGGCCGAATCGCTGTGATTGACGTTGATGATGAACTTTGCGTCGGCGGGAGAATAGATCCAGGTCGCCGCGTAGGCGGCCTGTTGGACATCCTTGCCGTAGGAATCAAATTGCCGTGCGAAATCGATGAACGCAGTATCGGTTTTCATCGCTTTCCAGGCGGTGCCGGCAAGTTCTCTGCCCAGCGCCGGCTCGAGCTTTGATTGATCATCCGCATAGGCCGGATCGGCGGGAAGCTTCTTCTCATCCATGGTGTCGGCGATGGGACCGAGGATGAGCCATTCACGGATGATGCCGTCGGGCATGGGTTTGCCGGCCGGCTGGTTGTCTTTCGGCGGCTCTGCCTGAAAGCGCAAGCCATCGACGGCCTTGCTGACTTGCTGCCATTGCACGGGCGGGGCGGCTTGCGGGTAGCTGCCCGTACCATCGCCGCGCCAACCGACGACTTCACCGGCCGTCAAAGCCGCGGAAGTGAAGGCGAGGAGAACCAGAACCGCAAAGAGTTTGCTCATTTCATCTCCGGAGTGTGCGCGATGCAGGCAGTTCTCTCGCTATCGGGACATGTCGAATGCGAGGACGGCTCGCCGGCCACGAATAGCTTCGCGCGTCGAGACCCAAAGTGCAACCGGCGTGATGGACGACTACTTGGCTCCCGACTTCATCAATTCGGCCAGGACATTCGTGTTCTTGTTTTTCCGCCCCCAATCCAGAACGGATTTACCCATTGCGTCTTTCGCGTTGACATCCGCGCCAGCCTTCACCAAGGCCGCAGTCACCTCAGGGCTGGGATTGTTCATGGCCGCTAATATCAGCGGCGTCGCACCATCATTGTTCTTCGCATTGACATCCGCGCCAGCCCGTACGAGGGCCGTGATCACCTCAGGGCTGGGATTCAATACGGCCGCATTCATCACCGGCGTCCAGCCATCCCAGTCTTTTGCGTTGACCTTTGCGCCGGCCGCGATGGCCTCAAGCACCTGCTGCACGGCGCAATTCTGACATAGTTTGAAGAGATCAGGTGGGGGCGTTTGGGCAATGGCTTTCCCCCTCGCGTTCTTCGCGTTGACGCCCGCGCCCGCCTTTACGCTGACCTCCGCGCCAGCCTTCACCAGGGCGGCGACCATCCTCGAGCGATGATTAAGCTGCGCGTACATCACCGGCGCCCAACCATACTTGTCCTTCGCGTTGACATCCGCCCCGGCCTTCACCAGGGCTGCGATCACCTCTGGGCTGGGATTATCGCTGGCCGCGATCATCAGCGGCGTCAAACCATACGTGCCCTTCGCGTTTACATCCGCGCCACCCTTCACCAACTCCGCGATTACTTCTGGGCTGGGATTCTTGCCAGCCGCGATCATCAGCGGCGTCACGCCATCCTTGTCTCTTGCGTTGACCTCCGCACCAGCTTTCACCAGGACTGCGATCACCTCGCTGCGATTCTTACCGGCCGCGAACATCAGCGGCGTCCGACCATCCTTGTTCTTCGCGTTGACCTCCGCGCCGGCCTCCACCAGGGATGCGATGACCTCTGGGCTGGGACTGGCCCCGGCCGCGAACATCAGCGGCGTCACATCATCTTTGTTCTTCGCGTTGACATCCGCCCCGGCCTTTACCAGAACCGCGATCACCTCAGGGGTCGGATTGACCATGGCCACAGTCATCAGCGGCGTCCCGCCATACTTGTCCTTCGCGTTGACATCCGCACCAGCCTTGACCAGGGATGCGATCACTTCTGGGCCGGGGTCCTTGGCGGCCGCGCTCATCAGCGGCGTCTCACCATCAAGGCTCTTCGCGTTGACATCCGCGCCCGCCCTCACCAACGCTACGATCACCTCCGAACTGGGATTATGCTGCGCCCCCATCAACGGCGTCCAGCCATAGTTGGTCTTCGCGTTGACATCCGCGCCAGCCTTCACCAGGGCCGCGATCACCTCTGAGCTGGGACTAGACTGGGCCGCGTATATCAGCGGCGTCCCGCCATCCTTATCTCTTGCGTTAACGTCCGCCCCCGCCTCGACCAGTGCAAACACCATCGTCGGAGAGCCGCTCCCCAGCGCTTCCCTCAGTGGCACCTCACCAAAGTGTCCTGCAGTATTCACTCTCGCCCTCACGCGCGGATCCTTTAGCAGCAGCGCCAGCGCCGCATCATCCTGCGACCGGATGGCAAGCGCCAACAGGTAACTCACTTCCTCAGGCCGATCCAAGAGCCCCGGATCCTGCTGCAGGAGCGCCGCCGCGGCCTTGCTATCTCCAGCCGCCATGGCCTCGCTCAACCGCGCCCATCGTCCCTTCGCTTCCAGCGCAGTTGGCAAGACAAAGTGATCCACCCCGACCGCCACCAGCGCGATCACCAGAGCCCATCCCGCCCACTTCCACTCCCGCCGGGTGCGTCCTCGCACCACATTGCCCGCCGCCATCACATCCAACCCGCATTCCGGACACCGCCTGCTGTCCATCGGCTGGCCGGTCAGGTCGTACAGACATTTCCGGCAATGCGGATGCGCATCCAACCGCCGGACTCGCAGACCCCGATAGAAGAGATAGACGCAGAGCAGCCCCACGCCAATCTGCAGCCACCCCCACAGACTCACCAGTACCTCGCCAACATGGCTCGTCATATAGCCTCTTGCTCGAACCGTATGACAATCGTCACGCAAGACTGAGCAAGAATCAAGACTGATATATCTCGTCCTCGCTCTCATGAAGATACCTCTGATCCACTACAGGCAATCGCACCTCGCGCGTGGTAGGATGGCTGCGATGGACCTGTCGGGCTGTTGCCATGCATCACAGAATGACACCACGCGGCTGCGTCAGACCCGTCGATTCTCAGAGAAAGTGCCAGGAGTCGCTTAAATGGTGGACGATGTCGCCGCAGCATATCGAGTGCTTGGTCTGAAGCCCGGGGCGACACCGGAGCAGGTGAAGCATGCGTACCGCGATCTGATCAAGACCTGGCACCCCGATCGCCTTACGAGCGATGAGCGTCTCCGGTCCCAGGCTCACACCAAAGCTGCAGAACTCAACGCCGCTTACGCCCGCGTGCAGGAGCACCTTCGTAATCCGCCGGCCGATCCCGAATCGGGCCACCAGGCATCCCCATCGGCACAACCGCCAAGCAAGCAGCAGGGGCAATCGCTCCGCCCTCGCCCGCGTCCCGCGCCCACACGCCCACCCGTACTGCAACGCGAGCAGCACCCCGCCGGGCCCTGCCAGGACCTGGCGCTTCTCTCGGCAGTACTCGGCACCGTGGGGCTGCTTCCTGGTGCCCTGCTGGCCGGACTCGCGATGGCCATGAGCAGGCTCGTAACGCCGGACGTGCCAGCTCAGGCTATCGCGATGGGACTGTCGGTGGCGGTTCTGCTCGTCGGGTTCACGGCCATCATCATGGCCGGCATCGCAATGCTGGGATTGCCCAAGACGAAAGCAGCACTCCACCGAAAGGCAGCGGCCAGAGGGCTGGTTCTGGGTGGTATCAATGCCATCGCAGGCGGTGCAATCCTCCTGATAGAAAACTCGATCTCGCAATAGTGGAGTTGCGATGGGGAGTGAGGGGTGTTGTTTTGTGCGTCGACAATCTGCACTCCCGTGGTTTAAAGCTCCAATAACACACGTGTATCTACTATTTTCGGATATTGCGTTGTCCGATCAACGATCTACAATACCGGATTGGTTGGGGCGCAACATGAACTATCGACTCTCACGGCGCAGACGTCATCGGCAACTCATCTGGCTTACGGTTGGGGCTCTGGTCGCGGTGGCCAGTTTTGTGGCCCAATGCTTCATCAATCCCTCGGATATCAGAGATACGAGTGTGGCCGCAGCCGACGCGGCCCAAAAGGAACATAAGGTGTTGCAACCCGACGTTGATCCGCCGGCGGTGCTCCCGGAGCCTGCCTCTTTGATCATGATGGCCCCGGTGATCGTCCTGCTGCTGCGAAGGCGCCGCGGGAAATAGCCCAAGTTTGAGTCAGCGGCGCGGACGGGCGTGACGGACGCTTACTCCATATGGCAGGCCGAGCTCTCGGCAAACAGTCACCCCCCCCCAATGCCTCGGGTGGCTCGCTTGGGTACCCGGTACGGATGCTACGTTCACATGGCTGCCGGTCATGTTCGCTGTGCGACCAGAGGTGGTCTTTTGCGGCATGGCTATAGTGCGGTCACTGCTGGAGTGACTGGCGATCCTCACCTCTTGGTCGTGCATGGCCGCGGGCTCACTCATTGTCCTGATCCACCTCAACGGTTCGTCCAGGAGGCCCGTCGCTGGCATCACCAACACGGGCGGGCATTCGGATAGCCGACACATTCCGCGAGTCCCCTGTGACAGACATCGGGAAAGCTACGCAGACCCAGATTCGACGATGGCGGTATCTTTGGCCACTGCTATGCTATCTGGCATGCGCCCCCTCAACTGAGGCGGCCGGGAAGAAACATGAGCCCATGGGCTTGTATGCAGAAAGGATTGTCTATGCGACGGATCTCGACGATGTGCTGCGTGGCTATTGCCGCGATGCTGGTCCTTCTTGCTGAGGGCTGTTCCTCTTCCTCGTCCTCCGCCGGCGGACCAACTACGAACCCGACAGCCGACCTGAACAAGGACTATGTTGCTCCGAAGCTTGCCCCAAAGGAATCCGCCATCGTTAAAGCCAGTGGCGGGGTAAAGGTTGTAAGTGTCGACGGCGCCCGTGTGTCCGGGTCAGGCATCCAGATGGCTAACTACGGTGGCAACACGGTCGTGCTGACGCCCGGTACCCACCGCATCGTCGCCCGCCGGGCGGTCAGCGGCACGCCTATTACTTACAACGACGTAAGCTATGAGCAGAAGTTTGAAGCAGGCCACACTTACAGCGCCGGTCCCGACAGCGCCTTCGGCAGCCGCATCAAACTCGAAGATGTGACAGCGCGCTGACCCAACCAGCAGGCGCAATAGTCATACACCCCCGCCCACTGCCGCCAATCTGATTCACGCAATCGCCGCGACCACTGCGTATTCCAGCGCCAGCTTCGCAAAGTCGGCCAGTTGCGCGCCATCCTGGGATGGCTTATCCAGCCTATACGGCATGCCCAGCCACTCGTATTTGGCGGCCGCCGATACGTTATAGGGCAATAGCGCCACATCCTTCAGACCCACCTCGCGCATGAAGGCGAAGACTGCGCGCAGGTTTTTGTCTGTGTCCGTGATGCCAGGGATCAGCGGCACTCGCACCTGCACCTTGCGGCCGCTTATCCGCCGCGCGTTGGCCAGGACCTGGGCGTTGCTCGCGCCCGTCCATTGTCGATGCAACACATCGTCCATCAGCTTGAGGTCATACAGGATGAGGTCGGTATGCGTCAGGATTTTGTCCAGGCGCTCCCATTGGCACGCCCCGCAGGTTTCGATTGCAGTGTGAATCCCGGCCGCCTTGCAGCCTTCCAGTATGGCGGTCGCGAAATCTGCCTGCACCGTTACCTCGCCGCCGGTCAGCGTAATCCCTCCGCCGGAGTTGTCGAAGAACGGCTTGAGGTGTTTCGCTTTCTCAATGAGCCGCAACGCCGAGGTGGTCTGTCCCTTTATAGCCAGCGCCCCCTGCCCACAATACTGCACACACTTGCCACACATCACGCACTTCTCACGGTGCATCACGTGCTGGTGGTCGGCGATCTCGTGGACTTTACTCTCGCATACGCTCACGCACGTCCCGCACAGCGTACAGCGATCGCGCACGAAGATGACCTCGGGGCTGGCCTTGCGCGACTCTGGGCTGTGACACCAGCCGCAATTGAGCGGGCATCCCTTCAGATACACCGCCAGGCGAATCCCCGGCCCATCGTGCACGGCGAAGGTGTCCACGTCGAAGATCGTGCCCGTGATATCCAGGGCCGCGCCCGCGCAGCTACTCACGCCTTTGCCTCCTGGCGTTTGATGTGATGTTCCTGCTGCTCTCGGCTGAGCATCGTGAAGTAAGCGCACCAGCCACCCATGCGAACGCGTAGCGACTTGTACTTGTCCGGCTCGCTCTGAGCGGCGCGCAGTTCCTCGGTATCAGCCACCGTCAGGGTCATCATCGATCCGCCAGTCTGGGCGAAACTGCGGATCAGTCCCACCATGCGGTCTGTGCCCTGCTCACCTTGCACCAGTCGCCGTGCCAAGCGCAGATCCAGCGGCGCACCGGCCGGCAGATTGCAGTGATGCATCTTGGCGTAGGACAGAATCGCGCCTGGAATGCCTTCCATGTCGCGCCCCAGTGCCGGCGAGAAGTTGGATGACACCGGCTCGCCGTGGAGCCGCCCATCGGCCGATGCGCCCAGGCCTTCACCGATACCAATATACCAGGAAAACGTGCCCACTCCGCACGGGAACTTGATCAGTGACTGATGCGCCCTGGCATGCCGCGCCACCGTAGCAGTGAACACCTCGATCATCTCCTGTCCCATTTGGTCGGCCACCGGGTCGTCGTTCCCATACTTGGGCGCCCCCAGCAGTCTGCTGCGCAATGGAGCAAACCCGCTAAAATTCGCATCGATCGCATCGCACAGTTGCACCATGTTCGCAGCGTTTCCGTCCTTGCCGAAGATCACGGTGCGGATCGCCGTCAGCGAATCAATCGCGTGGGCAGCGCCTTCGGCGAGCATGCCAAACGTGCGGTATTTCGCGCCGCCGGCCGTCATGTCGGTGCGCGCTGCGATCGGGCCATCGAGCAGCGCGCTCAGCAGCGGGACCGGCGCGATCGTGCTGCGGTCGTTCAGGTTCGCCACAACTCGTGCCACGGTCCGTTCCACCAGCACATCCAATTGCCTCAGAAACGCTTGCCAGACCTGCTCCCAGGTAACAAACGTCCGCGGGTCCCCCGTATCCGGACCTGCCTGGCTTCCATCCAATCGCGACCGGCCACGGTTGAGGGCCCATTCCAGGCACAGCATCACACTAATGCGCAGAAAGCGGAAGTCCGTCCGGCCGGGGATGATGACTTCCCAGCAGCCGTCGTTGGTGTAGTCGCGTGCGTCGGCGGCCGGGATACCCAGGCGCACCAGTGCCGGCGCGATCGCCTCATCGTTGAAGATGGCCGGCATTCCGCCGCCGTCCTTCAGTGTCTCACTTGTGCACCTCAACAGTTCGCCCGGCGAGCCGCAGTGCACGCGCACCGTCAGCAGCGGGTTGGTCATCTGGTGCCGGCGGTAGCTCTCCAACAGGAGGAATGAGAGTAAGTTCGTCCCATCAGCGCCATCGGGCGTGAGGCCGCCGACCACGATGTTCTGGAGCCAGTGGTTGGTCGCGTCCAGACTGTCACGGTTGCGGCCCAGTTGGGATGAGGTGAAGTGCCTCGTGCGGCTGCCCGGGTTCACCGGCTCTTCTTTGCGGGCCTCCGGCCGCTGCTCTTCCGTTGCCTTCGCCCGCTCGTTGAATTTCAGGCAGAAGCAATCGGTCAGTTCAGCCGCCTGCTCCAGTGTGATCCTCCCCTGATTCAGGTCCGCCTGTAGATACGGCCAGACATACTGATCCACCCGTCCCATGGCGTTGCCGTTCTTGGTGGAGTGGAAGATCATGTGCAGCAGCCACACCACCTGCAGCGCCTGCCAGAATGTCTGCGCTGGCCCGGAGGGCACCTGCCGCAGATTCGCCGCCATCTCGCGCAACTCTTTCGCCCGCTGGGAGTTCGCCTGCTGCGATGCCTCCAGGTCGCAGCGCTCGGCCAGGCGCCCGGCAAAAGCCATCACGCCATCGAGCGCCACGACCACCGAATCCAGGAACGCCGTCTCATCAGCGCTGCGCGCCGCCGGCCGCTGAGCGTCGACTTCGGCGAGAATCCCGCACATGCCCTTGCTCAGCAGCCTTGGATAGTCAGGCACAATGTGGCCAAACACGCTGTGGATGCTGAGCCCGCGCTCGGCCGCCTTGGATCGCTCCTGGTCGTTCACGTAGTCGGGAAATCCCCACTCCGCGTGGATGCGCGGCTCTTCGAGCGTCATAGAGCCCGCGAAAAGCTGGCCCTCCCAGAGATCGGTCGGCATGTGTGATAGCTTGAGCGCGATGGCCCGGGCCTTGCGGACAGCGAGGGGCTCGGCCATGTGCCGGTCGTCGATGCGCTTTGGGCATTCCCAGCCCGCCGGCGGCCGCTCCATCGCCCCGCGCACGCGCCGCCGCAGGTCGACGACGCGTGTTGTATCGGCCCGATCCCAAATGACCTGAACATCATCCATGGGGGAATCTCCGCGGGCATTGTGCCATGGGATGGGGGAAGTGGGAAGCGGACGCCGTCACATGAACCCTCTGCCGCAGGGCGTTCGCCTAATGAAGCGCACCACCGGCGTGAGGCCGATTACCCACGGTCGCCATCCGCCCAGGACTTCGCAGTAGTGCCAGTCGGCGAAGTTGATGCTTGTGCGGCCGCGGTTCGTTATACTCCCCGGCTTTAGCCGACGGCTGTAACTTAAGGAGATCCTGATGTTGACCAAAGCGACCAAGGCAAAGAAGACAACGACGGCCAAGGGCCAGGCGGAGGTACTATTCGCGCCGGCCGCCATCCAGCGACTCGAGGCCGAGGCGAGTCTGCCCGCCAAGTTCCTGCGGCTGCTGGATCGTTACGATCTGAAGAAGATCTGCGGCGGCGGCACGGTCGCCATCAAGATCCACGTCGGCGGCGGCTACGGCTTCACCACCATTCCCCCGCTCTTCCTCCGCCTGCTGGTGCAAAAGGTGAAGGATGCCGGAGCCAAGAGCATCTTCCTGACCGATGGGTCGGGGTCCATGCCCGGAGCCACCGCACGCGGCTATACCGCCGAGGTGCTAGGAGCGCCCCTGCTGGGAGCGGCCGGCATCCGGGACAAATTCCTCTACAAACACAAGGTCGGCTATCGCACCCTCAAGGAAGTCGAGATCTGCGGCAATATCGAAGATGCCGACGTCCTGCTGAATGTCAGCCACTTCAAGGGCCACGGCGCCTGCGGCTACGGCGCCGCAAGTAAGAACCTCGCCATGGGCTGCGTCACCGGCCGGACGCGCGGCGATCTGCACCGCCTCGAAGGCGGGCTTGAATGGGATCCCGAGAAGTGCATCAGGTGCAAGAAATGCGTTGAAGCCTGCAACCGCGGCGCAGCCCGCTGGGATGACAAGGAAGACCGCCTCAAGATATTCTACCATCATTGCGCTTACTGCCGACACTGCGTCCTGGCCTGCCCGAAGAAGGCGTTCAAGATCAACGGCGGCGGCTTTGTGCCCTTCCAGCGCGGCCTGGCCCTGGCCACCCGCGAGGTCCTGCGGACCTTCGACCCCACCCGCGTCCTGCACATCAACTTCCTGACTCAGATCACCGTCTACTGCGACTGCTGGGGGTTCTCCTCCCCGTCCCTGATCCCGGATGTGGGTATCCTCGCCTCGCAGGACATCGTGGCGGTGGACAAAGCCAGCCTGGACATGACCCGCGACGGCGAGCCCCTCCCGGGGAGCCTCCCGCCGGGGCGCGAGCTGCTGAAGGGCGACCATCTCTTCGAGCGCATCCATGGCAAGGACCCCTACGAGATGATCCGGCAGATGGAAGAGATCGGCCTGGGCAAGGAGCAATACGCAGTAAAGGAAGTGCGCTGATAAGGAGCCATTCATGACTATGAACCATCTCTGTCGCTGTGCCGTTGTGTTCGCGATGTTTACCTGTTTTGCAGCCTATGGCCGTGCGGCGGATGCTCCGCTGAGCGTCAAGCCCGGCGAGCCCAAAGCGACCGCGACTATCTACTGCATCGGCGTCATGTGGCCCGTCGAAGGCGACAACAACGGCAGTGCGCGCTGCGCTGTCCAGTACCGCGAGGCAAACTCGAACAAATGGCTGGAGGCAATGCCGCTCTACCGCAAATATCCCGTGGTATGGGACATCAAGAAAAGCATCGCCGATAACCGGTTGATCGCCAGCGAGGGACGCCTCGGCGAATGGGGCAGCGGCGAGTTGGACTATGCCACTGACCGATGGAAATCCAACTACCTCGCCGGCTCTATCTTCAACCTCAAGCCCGCCACGACCTACGAGATCCATCTCACTCTCACCGACCCCGACGGCAAGCTCTCCATCGAGAAAACGCTCACGTCCACGACACGTAGCGAACCAGTGATTCCGACCGTCGGCCACAATGTCGATGTCACCGCCGCCGACCCCGGCGCGCTGACCCGGGCGCTCGAATCCGCCAGGCCCGGCGACATCATCCTCGTTCATAAGGGGACGTATCAGGGACCTTTCACCATCAAGGCCAGCGGAACCGCCGAGAAACCCATCGTCATTCGCGCTGCAGGCGACGGCCCGGCCGTTCTCAAGGGCACAGGCTACGTCAAGGATAGTTACTCGGTCGTTCTGCAGGTGAGCGGCTCGCATATCTATGTCGACGGACTTGAGCTGCGTGAGGCGGTCACCGCGATCAACATCGGCCAGGGCCGATTCACGGAAAGACCGCAGTGGGACAAACTCAAGGCGAGCGGCCAGATTCTCAAGAACGTCGTCATTACCCACTGCAGGACCTCTGCCACCCAGTACGCCATCATCGGCACCGCGGATGAATGCTTCATCGCCGATAACGATCTTGTCGGTCTCGCCGTCGACGTGCCCGGCATCGACTGGAGCGAGGGCGAGGGCGTCGAGGTGCACGGCTCGGCAAGCGTGGTCTGTTACAACAGAATGTACCACCTCTCCGATGCCGTGAGCATTTACGACTTCACCGACAACCAGGACTGCTACAACAACGAAGCAATCTGCAACAGCGACGATGGGATAGAGCTCGATTTCTCGTGGGAGAATAACCGCGTCTGGGACAATCGCTTCTGGTTCCCGACCAATAACGGCATCTCGTTCCAGCCTTTCATCGGCGGTCCGGCCTACGTGATCCGAAACGAGGTTATCGGCGCGCGCGAGGGATGCTCCAAGGACCGCTACGGATCGTCTGATGTGTTTCTCATCAACAACACATTCGTCGGACATCGGGCATTACCCGAGATGGGCAACAATTTTGAACTGGCTCCTTTCGATTTACCCATGAAGAGCTTCAGCCGGAACAATCTCTACCTCATCCAGGGCGCTACCGACGAGGCGGCCGTCAATGTCCACCCCGAAGAACCGCTTCTGCACACGGCGAATATGGACTACGACGGCCTCGGCGGGCCATTCATGATCGGCAGCGAATACGGCGCCAAGACAATCGACCCGGCTGTGTATCCCGGCTCCCATTATGTCTCAGGTCTCGGGCTCGTCTTCCCCATCGAAACCTTTGCCAAGGTCGCCGGAGCTCTGCAGCACTACACGGTGGTCGATCCGTCAAAGTTGTTCCAGACACCGCTGCCGCCGTTTCATGACTGGCGTAAAGATGGACCAACACCGCTGATGCTCCTGAAGCAGGACAGCGCAGCGATCGATGCCGGCACGACATTGCCCAACGTCGTCGAGGATTACGCCGGCAAGGCGCCCGACCTGGGCGCGCATGAGTTCGGAAAGCCCGTGCCGCACTATGGGCCCCGGGACCGTTGAAATGCCCGACCCGGGCACGCAAAGCGTGACTTCTGGCTTCTGATTCCTGACCGAACTCGATCAGGCTTGCCGCCCTCGCAGGGGATCGTTATACCTATCCCGCGACTTAGCTCCGAGAATGAGGCACAACATGAACAGCACCATCCGCGCCAGTTGGTCCAAATCATCCCGCATGCTCGACTTCGGCCAGGGGGCCGTACCCGCCGATGCCGCCGCCATGCGCAAAGCCCGCGATCTGGTCCCCAACCTCAAACCGGTGCCCCTTGGCCTTGCTCCCTCGTTCGGCTTTGGCGACCGCATCGGCCTGGCCACGCCCGGCCATGTCCGATCGCTCGCCGCTAGCGCCAAGACCAAGTCCATCCTCCCTATCTTCCCGCAGCAGTCCATCCGCGAAATGACCCGCACCGGCCGGTCGGCCCAGCAGGTGATGGATGAAGCCCTGCACGGCATGCTCGCCGCCGGCTACACCGGACCAACCGGCGCCGATGCCGATCATCTCAAGACCGAAGCTGACGTCGACATCACCGCCGCCGCCGGCTTCTGCTTCTTCACCATCGACCCTTCGGAGGATGTCGACCCGAAGGCTGACAACTACACCGAAGCGGAAGTGCGTGCCCGCTTCGCGCAGGTTCGCGAGCAGGCCCCCTGGTTTGACTCCTACAAGGGCCGCAAGATCACGCTGACTACCGGGACAGTGCTGTCGTTTGACGAGATCTCCTGCATGCGCGCCGCGGTCAAATATGGCCGCGCGATCGTCCGCGTTCTGCGCATCGCCAAACACATCGACACGGTCATGCACGGCGCCGGCTTTGAAATCGAGCTTTCGGTTGATGAGACCCCCCTGCCCACCACCCCGCAGGAACACATCATCATTGCCGAGCAGTGCCTGCGCGCCGACGTGAAGGTCGTCAGCCTCGCCCCCCGTTTCCTGGGCGATTTTGAGAAAGGCGTCGATTACAAGGGCGATCTGGCCGCCTTCCGCCGTTCGCTGGCCGACCATGCGGCCATTCCCGTCCTGCTCGCCGGCAGCAAGGCCTACAAGCTGTCACTGCATTCCGGTTCCGACAAGCTCTCGATCTACACCGATATCGCCCGCGCCACCAAAGGGCGCTTCCATGTGAAAACCGCCGGCACGAGCTACCTTGAAGCTCTCCGGGTCGTGGCACGACATGAGCCCGATCTCTTCCGCGACCTGATCGCCTTCGGCCGCGATCATTACGATGTGGATAAGAAGACCTACCACGTGTCAGCGACGCTCGCCGCCGTTCCCGCCACCGCCGCCAATATCGGCGAGCTCGAGGAACTCTACCTGAACACCTGGCCCAAGACCCCCGCCAACACCGGCTTCACCGCCCCCGGCCGCCAGATCCTCCACTGCACCTTCGGCTCAGCCCTGACCGACGAGAAGTTCGGCCCGGCCATTCGCACCGTGCTCTTATCTCATCCGCAAACCTACTCAGATGTTCTAGCCGAGCACTTTGCCCACCATCTCGATGCACTGGCCGCGGGCCTTTGATCTGTGCAGCGCGAAAAAGAAAGCCGGGCAACAAATGCCCGGCTCTTTTTCGTAGACGATTTAGCGGAATCCGTCACCGCCCGACAGCCTGCCCCAGCACCGACGCCCCGGCCGTTTCGATCCGGCCGACCAGTTCATCGATCTGCCCTGCAGTGAACTCGGGATTGTTATCGATCATCACCGACCGCCCTAAAATTCCCAGCGACCGCGCGCACATGTCCAGCGAATAGTGCATGCGGCAGCCGCGGTTGGCTTCCCAGGTATACGGATTCATCGCCGGCACATGCCCGGCCCGGCGGTTCAGGATCGGATCCCACTCGTTATACGTATGCCGTCCGGTCTTGGCGGAGATCACGCCGCCAACCTGCTTGGCAAACGCCTCGGCCGCCGTGGATGTCGGCAACAGATAGCAGATCTTGGTGCCGCATTCCCAGTCGGGGCTGTGCCTGGGGCTGGCAGCTAAAAGCCCGCTGGCGGTGGTCCGGCGCAGGATGTCCTTCTTGCTCTTGCGCATCGCCGAAATCGTGTCGTCGATTCGGTCGAGCTGAACATTCATGACCGCGCCTTCAAACTCTGATGCCCTGGAGCCATTGGCGCTGAAACTGCGGATATCCTGTTCCTTGCCATTCCAGAAGAAACCGCAGCAGTCGGTTGAGCAGCGGACAATCTGCATTAAGCGCGGGTCGCTGCTGACCACCGCCCCACCTTCGCCGCAGGTCATGTTCTTGTAGTAGTTGAAGCTGAACGCGCCCGCCAGGCCAATCGAGCCCAGCTTCTTGCCTTCATACGCCCCGCCCACACCCTGGCAGGCATCCTCGATCACGATCAGCTTCCGCTTCTTCGCAACCTCCATGAGGCGGTTCATGTTGCAGGGCAAGCCCCACATATGCACCGGAATCACCGCCTTGGTCCGCGGCCCGATGCCGTTCTCCAGTGCCTCAGGAGAAATCGTAATCGACTCATCCACATCGACGATCACCGGGATCGCGCCAACCGCCAGCACCGCCACCGCCGTCGCCATGAACGTGTGAGCAGGCACAATCACTTCATCGCCGGGTCCGATGCCCGCCCCCGCCAGCGCCGCCACCAGGGCGGCCGTCCCGCTGGCAGTCATCACCGCCTCGCCGACGCCCACGTAGCGAGCATAGCGCTGCTCAAACCGCCCGCACTCACTATCCTCCATGTATCGGAACAGCTTGCGGCTCTTGATCACCTTCGCCACTGCGTCGATCTCTTCCTGTCCGATTCGGTACATGACTGTTCTCCCATTTCGTTTCGCTGTTCACCAACGCCGGCGACGTGCGAGGTCACATTGGCCCCCGCATCAATCCAGACGCGCTCCTGGAGGTCTCTACGGTTGCAGCAGGATCCATGCTACCACCCAATTCGTACCTCGACAACGCCGACCATACCCGCTCACCCTCCACCGCGATGCATCCCCGCATGTTGTACAAGCCACATCGCGCCATCCGTAAACGAGCGCACACGAATCAGGCTGATTCGTGTGCATTCGTCGACAGATCCCTGGAGCGTGGCGGATCAGACACGCCGGCGATGTGCGGGCCTTGCTGCACCGATCACTGCAGTACGCCTCCGAAACAGCAGCCCGACACTCGCCATGCCGATCGTCGCGAACGTCGCGGGTTCAGGCACATGCTCATAAACGTTGTAGAAGCCGCATTCGGGCAATCCATCCGCGCCGCCGGCCGTGGAGGCAATGCGGATGATCGAGCCATCGGCGGTCGTTGTCGGAAGGTCCCAGTTCGTGCCAATGCCGAATACATTGCCGTGAGCCGTCCACGCGTTGTTGAACTGACTGACGTAGAACGCACAGTCCGGCCCAACCGATGCCAGGTCACCATATGCCCCGCTCACGCCCGCGATGTCCAACATGCTGGATGGGGCGCCGCTGATGCCTGATGACCAACTGTAACGGGTGATCGTCCCATCATTGTTGTTGCTGAACAGGGCATTGGAGGCGCTGCCATCGCCAAACGCCAGCCCATCGGCATAGTGCGTCGTCGTGAACTGGCTGAGCACAGTGCCAGAGCTGTTGATGACAATGATCTGCTGGTTCGCCTGCCCCGCCAGGGCGATCAGACCACCGGGCCCGGCCTCAATGTCGTCGATCAATCCACTGGCGCTGTAGATGGTCGAATCCAGACCAGTGCCCGGGTTGTAGATATGGATGTCGTTACTGCCACTTCCCGCGTTGTACACGATCCGCCCATCCTGCAGCAGCGTGGCGCCGTATCCCGGCCCCGCGGCCGTGCCAGCCAAGGTCTGGGCGGGGCCCCATGTTGAGAGATTGAACCGCTGCAGCCCCGCCTGGCCGGGAGCGTACATATATCCATCCAGGCCCTTGACCATGCCCACACCGTTATAAAAGAGGCCGGTAATGCTGTGCGTGGCAATCGAGCCGTGCAGGTTTGTTCCCAGGTAAGTGGTGTTCTGCGTCGGGCTGTATTCAATGATGTCCGATCCATTGCGGCTCAACATATTGCCCGAGTTCGTCCATGCCAGTCCCGGCCCGCCAACCAGCGGACCGGTGTAGATCTGCTGGCTATAGCCCGGATCGATCACCGGATACTGCACCGCCAGCGCCTCGCCGGCCATTGCCGCCAATACCACCGCGCACGAAAGAGCAACATGCTTTCGCATAAGAAAGTCCTTTGTCTGCCAGAGAGCAGGATAGAAGTGCAACCAGCCGCCTGACCGATCACTCCAGAACACCTGGAAGTGTCATTTCAGACAGGCGTCTCCACTCGCCACGTCCCCTTCACCTGATATGCATTTCAGGCGAACTCAGCCTTGACCCGCCAAGACCGTAGGCGCGTCGTCACCACAATGTCAATGAATGTAGTTCACCGATTTCCCGCCGCCACTCTCACTCCCCCACCGATATCGTCGGCATGGTCGTGGACTCGACCTCCAACGATGCTGCCGGTCCTCGCCCGCGCACCAGCACACCCACATCCGCTGCTTCGGGTCGGTCAGGCAAATCCTGTCCTCCGCCGACTGCAGCGAGCTCCTCTCGCAAAGCAGCTCGGTGGCATCCCGCACCACCCAATGCACCAACGTTATCACTGCCTCAACTCCATCGCTCTGGATGAACCTCATCTCCAAGGTATGATCACCTCATGGACCCGCAACACGGCGGTTACACGTTCACAGATGCCACCCCGGCCATGCGCGCCCAACTCACCGCCAAGCTCAACGCGCCCGGCCGGCACCGCCTCTCTGAACAGATCTTCCACCTCGATGATGGTTTCACAATCGTCGCCGTGCTCAACGGCCTCCCTGTCGGCGTTGTTTCTATCGTGTGGAAGACCCTCCCCGCGCCGCTGGGCGACTCCAAGGAGGCCTTCATCGATCTGATCGACGTCGATCCGGAGCACCGCCGCCACGGCATCGCCCACCACCTGATCGACCTCGCCTCCGAGCGCGCCCGACGGCATGGCGCCACCCAACTGCGCGGCTGGACCAGTTGCGATCGCCCCGAAGCCCTCCACTTCTGGAGATCCCTGCACTTCACGCTTTGCCCCGCCGAGGTCCACCCTCTCCCAAACCTCACCGTCCAAGGCTTCTACATTGCCAAACGCCTCTGAGCATCTCAAAGGAGCCGCACTGACTGGAAGACGCGTTCTAGTCGTTCCATAACTCATTTACTATAAAACTCTTACACCTGATCAACTCAGAGCAGACCATCTATAGCATCATGATGCTATAGCATCTTGACATCACCGATGCGCAAACATACGCTTTATGCGCTATGCGAACCACTCTCAATATCGATGATGACATCTTTGCCGCAGTGCGAAGCATCGCCAGCACCCGCTCAACGTCCATTGGCTCTGTGCTCAGCGAGCTGGTCCGCAAAGGCCTGGAGTCTGGCAAACCATTGCAGTCGCGAAACGGATTTCCCATCTTTGTGGTTCCGCCCGGAGCCAGGCCCATCACGCCCGAAGATGTCCGGCGGGCCGAGGATGAGCCCTGATGCCCTATCTCCTTGATGTCAATCTGCTGATTGCCCTTGCCTGGCCGAGCCATATCCACCATAAGGCCTCCCACCGATGGTTTTCCGAACATGCTCAGAATGGCTGGGCGACCTGCCCCATCACCCAATGCGGCTTTGTTCGCATTTCTTCCAATCCCACCATCATCCGCGAAGCCGTCGCACCACGTGATGCCATCTCAGCACTGCGCCAGATGCTCGCCCATCCGCAGCACCAATTCTGGCCGGACGAATTGCCTCTGGCGCACGACCACATTCCCGTCACTCTTCTGATGGGTCACCGCCAGGTAACCGATGCATATCTCCTTGGTCTGGCCATCCATCGCAATGGCAAACTTGCCACGCACGACCGGGGCGTCTGCTCTCTCCTGGACACAACCCAGGCTGCGTCGTTCGTCGAACTGATCTCCGTCTGACTGCCACCGGCACCATGCGCCGTTCACCGCTTCGGTCCATCCAGTTCCGGCGTGCGCGAAAATTCCCGCATAGGATGACGGAGCGAAAAAAGGGTCAAAGCATATTCCAGCAGGCACTTGAAACGCTGCCGCCTGCAAAGCGCCACTCGTCTCATCCATGCCCGATCTGTGCCTCATCTGTGGCCAATCCTCTGCCTTCCCCACATTCCGCCCTCCGCTATCTCGCTTCCCTCCCGTTCCCAACGCATGATCCGCGTTCATCTACGTTCATCTGTAGTTCACCCTCTGCACCGGAATTCACGCAGGTCACCGCCGACTCCAGTTCGCAGCAATGCCCCGCCTGACCTAAGCCCGCCACGGAATCATCCGCTTCCCCAGTTGCTCCTCATCAATCTCTAAACCCAGTCCCGGCCGATCACTAAGGAAGAACTTGCCATTATTCGGGCGCAGGGGCGTCTTTAGCACGACGCTCTGCTGGCCAGACATATCAGCGTATTCGGCCGGGTAATGTCCATGGAGCAAGCTCGCCGTGAAGTGCAGGTTCGCCATGTGGCCGATCGTCGGCTGGGTCTGATGGGGTACGAAATCCACACCCGCCGCCCGCGCCACGGCCGCCATGTCCAGCAGCCCCGTAAACCCCCCGGTCTTGACGATGTCCGGCTGAACGATGTCCACACCAGCATCGATCAGCCGCTTTACCCCCTGAAGCGTGTATTCCTGCTCGCCCGCGGCGATGGCTATGTCCAGTGCTGTCGCGACTTTATGGAAGCTCTCGGTGTGATAGTGCTGCACCGGCTCCTCAAACCAGAGATATCCCAACTCCTCCAATGCCCGGCCGACGCGGATCGCCCCCTGCACCGAATAGCCATTGTTGCCATCAAAGGCCAGGGGAAAGTCCTCGCCCACCAGCTTGCGCACCGCGCGGGCCTTGGCGATGTCTCCCGGGATATCCTCATCGCGGCAGGTCTTGTCGGGATCGAACCGGATCTTCACCAGCGCCGGCTCGATCTTGAGCCACTGCTCAACCACGCTCACAACCTGTTCAACGCTCCGCTCGCGCATGTCGCCGATCGAGGCATAGAACGGCATCTGCGTCCGCCACGCCCCGCCGAGTAGCTTATAGATCGGCTGCCCCAGGATCTTCCCCTTCAGGTCCCACAGGGCGATATCCACCGCCGCCAGCGCCCCGGCAAAAGCACCCTCGGGTCCGATCTTAATGTAATGATGAAAGAGGCGACTCTGAAGAACAGAGATGTCCAGCGGATCAGCCCCAACCAGGGTGCGCTCAAACGCGCCAAGAATCTCCAGTGAAGCATTGCCGCCATTCATTGGCGAAGCTTCACCGATGCCCCAGCGCCCTTGATCATCCCAGATGCGCACCCATGCACTGCGGCCGGGATTCCAGTTCACATGAAATACGTCAAGCTTGGTGATCTTCACTTCTGCCTCCTGATATTGCCGCCAATCCATAGGGAATGAAAGTAGCGCCGCCGCGGCCGGCATCGCCACCCTCGGCGAAGTATATCCCCTGCGTGCATCCCCTTGAAGCACACGCTCACGTGCGCTCCCGCTGCCCCGAAACAGACGAGCACGGCACAGGGAGAATCCTCGCCGGTGTAACATGGCAACTGAAAAAGACGGCGACAAGGGCAACTTCGTCGCTCCTTCCCCAATCCAGATTCCCGAATGCGCGGTTCTCTTCTCCCTCTGCAGGATTGATCATCAGCGATCCGGCGGGGCCTGCAACAGGGCGCGGATAGGGGTCTGCGGATAAGGGGTGTGGCTTACTCTACCTTCCACACCGACAGCACCGGCCACCCGCGCGTCCTGGCATCCATCTCCCGCAACCATCTCGCCGTCATATGATTGGAGTTATGCAACGCCGTATACGCCTCGGGGTAGTGCACAAACTCCAGCCCCACCGCAGGCTGATCGCGGTACGTGCCCGCGGCCGTGACAAAGACCGCATCAAGCTCACGTCCCAGCGCCAGGACTTTGTCTCGCTCCAGGACGATCTCGTACACATTTTCGGGCGGATAGGGCATCTGCTTTGCCACCGCCTGCGCATCGGTACCCACCTGCAATTGCTTCCGCCCCAGGGCTCCTTGCGTCGGCCAGCACAGCGCTGCGATCGCATGCAGTGGCCCGGTCTTCCGCATCGCATAAAAGTCCCAGTCGCCATAGGCATACCGCGTCGCACCACCGGACTGATTGGGAATCACCAGCGACGACGTCCGTCCATGGTCCACCAGATATACCTTCGTCGGCGTCTGCACATCCGTCGGCGGCACGATGGTCGTCGCGCAGCCGCCCATCAGCGCCGCCGCGGCCGCGAAAATGACTCCTCGGCACTTCATCTCCCGATCATAGGAAGCCACCCGCATCTGATCCGAAAACCTCGCCTCCCCAAAAACGCAAAGAAAGGGTAAGGGTCATAAGGTAATTCGCCACCAGACTCCGGAAAACCATGGAAGAAGATAGAACGCCGTTCGATTCCTGGCCTATAGGACCCAAGCCACGGCGCGGACCTATCTATTTGATCCCTGACCCATCTCGCGGGCATCACGGACTGATTCGCCACCCGCTCCACGATCTGACGTAGCGCTCGCTTTAGTGGATGCTGATCCGTAGTGTGCTTCCGACGTCTGTTCCGGCATCCAGTCTTGCGTGTCCAGCGGGGTCCTGGCTCCAGGCCCATCACGGTATCGAAGGAGCAGTGGCGGCCATTCGTCATAGGTGGGCCGAACCCATCCGTCCAGGACACCCCGACGATTCCCCATTGCATATGGGATCACAAAATGGGTGTTATCGTTGGGATCAAGCTCCCCAGCATACACCCGGAAAGCGCCATCGGCATTTACCATTCCGTTCGATGCATTCTCAGCCATAATACGGTATCGCCTCGACGCATGTGGGGGAACCGTCGCAGGGATGGACCATACTGGCATCTCGTCGTTGAAGAAACCGGGGCGATGGTCTTGCCAATGGAGCTGGACGACCACTAGGAACTCCAGTCCCGAAGGATCTTTGCGCCGACCCGCAAAGATGACCGGATCTTCGCCCACTGAAGCATATACGCCCAGCGCCCGCCATACCCGGCGTACCTCCGTCGGTGCCTCATGCATCACCGCGCTCGTCTCTCCACGGTGCTTCACTATCATTCCGACACCCACACTTTCGGGCATTGCCGTGACATTTCCCTCCTCAAATACCACGGCACCCTGGCGGAACGGGGGTACTACCGCGCAGGCCGCCCATGTCTGTTGCCACCAGAACCGCTGCCAGCCGGCCGCAATCTCCGGTGCAACGGCTACTGCGGCAAGTGCCAGCACCGTCCCACAACAAGCGAGCACCAGAACGCGGTATCGCATCCAGTAGGTCCGCGGCTTCACTGCATACTGCAAGATGTCCGGCACATCACGGCTCGATTTATCCATCTGCGCCTCCTCCTGTATCACGTTTCTCATCACGCCAGTTCATGGGAATCCAAGGAGGACTTATCTACTTCCTAGCGTCACCACTGCTATCCTTTCTCGGTCTCGCAGGCTTCGACCGCCATAGGTCGCCGATAGTATACCCCCGTCTTCGGCTCTGCTGTACCTTCTGCGCCCATCGGCAGGAATCTACGGTTCGGTCCCTCTGCTGCGAAGAAAAGCGAAGAAAACAGGACGCAGTTCGATTCGTGGCTCATAGGACCCAATCCACGGCTGACAACGAGGAATCCAAGAGGACGCATCGATTCCCTACTGTCACCACTGCTATCCTTTCCCGGTCTCGCAGGCTTCGACCGCCACAGGTCGCCGATAGTATACTCCCGTCTTCGCCTCTGCTGTACCTTCTGCGCCCATCGGCGCGAATCTGCGGATCGGTCCCTCTGCTGCGGGTTTGCTTGGCGAATTGATCCTCACCCACCTTCTCTTCGTTCAAGGAACGACTTCGGATTTCGGACCCGCATCACGCATCTGTGGCCTCCAAACGGGGCTGATCGTATAATAAACCGAGGTGAGACTATGCCATTGACCGTCACACTTGATCTACCCCAGGCCATTGAAGACAAGCTCCGCGCCGAAAATCCACATCTGGGGGCTGATGTCACGCGCGCATACGCTCTGGAACTCTTTCGCCAAAGTAAGTTGAGCCATAGTGAGTTGTCTCAAGTGCTGCATCTGGACCGCTTTGAGACAGATGCTTATCTGAAAAGGCACCAGGTCTATGAAGGTTCGCTCACGATGGCGGATCTGGAGGCCGACCAGCAAACGCTCAAGAGCCTGTTTGGTGGCAGCCGATAATGCTGGTCGTTGCGGATAGTTCCCCTCTCATCGTTCTGATTAACCCTTTCACCAGATCAAAGCGACCGATTTCTGGATATCGCACCGCCTGCTCGACGAACGGCTCCGGTTGTTCCGCGGACTATGAGGGGCCGGCGGCTCAATGTCGAAGCGAGTTTCGGGGAAGCCCAGGGGTTTCGCCTCTGCTGTACCTTCTGCGCCCAACGTGCTGAATCAGCCCGTCCAGGCGACAGCTACTCACGTCCCGTACCACGCGCGTTCTGAAACGCTTCCGCCAAGTTATTGGCGAAACGGTCATAGTAGTCACGATCTTTTTCGATTCGCCCCAGCAAGGACACATGCACGCCGCATTTCTTGGTGACCTCCGCAAGAATGGCCTCCACCGACCAGAAATGGCTTGCCAGACTGCGCACAGTCGTAGCCAGCTGCGAAGCTGGAGCTGTGCGATAGTCTGCCATGCTGCGCAATGTCAGGGTATATTGTTCAAATTCTGTTATCAACCTCTGCATTGCTTCCAGGCCGGGATGACGCCAGTCGCACATACTGATGATATCTCGTGCGGCCAACAGATGGGAGCGAGCAGCAAGGATGGGGTAGCCTGTGGAACCATCTGGCCCTTCGTGACCCGTCGGGACGTTGTGCAGATATGCGATAGGCGCAATCTCAAACAGTCCGCAGAGGTGTCGCGCGAAAGCTGTTAACAGGCAGGCAACAGGTTCAGAGTTCTCCCGTAAGCCAACGAGCGGTTGCGATGACGGGTGTGTGTTCGACATTAGAAGTTGTTCCTTGATCTGTGCTTCAGGTTAGCGTGAAACACGGGCGTGGAACACGGGAATCCAAGGGCGACGTGTCTACCTCCTAGCGTCACCACTGCTATCCTTTCCCGGTCTCGCAGGCTTCGACCGCCACAGGTCGCCGATAGTATACTCCCGTCTTCGCCTCTGCTGTACCTTCTGCGCCCATCGGCGCGAATCTGCGGATCGGTCTCTCTGCTGTTTTCTCTGGCGTAGCGTCGGGGGATTCCTAGGGGCACGCAGCTGGTGGTAATCGCCGGTTCCACAGATAATTCAGGCTATCATGAAGGCACTTGGAGAGCTGCAACTATGACCCGCAAAGAATTCAGATACGTCTTACCTGCATTGGCTCCATGCGAATTCCCCGAGATTCCAAGACCGAATGGAGCCGAATTGGCAGTCACGGTGACACAGGCCGGTGAAGTCCGGATCACAGGGAATAGTAGTGGACTGCTCTATCTGGCCCGCCATCTAGTGGCCATGGGGCTCCATCAGGGAAGTTCGGGCTTGCACGTTCATCTCGATCCTGAACTCGGGAATCTGGATTCTGGAAGTAGTAGTGTAATCGTCAGCAATCGAGATTTTGGAATCCCGGATAAGGGGGATTCCTAGGGGACGCTAAGCGGTCGTAAGCCATTGATTCCAGCACCACGTCGGGAGGAATGGCCTATGCCACCTATCCCAACCGCTTCACCGCGCGACCAAACTTCGCGGCAAGTGCGAGGAACTCATCGCCCCACCCGCTGCTAACGCTCACTTCCTGAATCGGACCCGTCGGCGCGAACAGCACAGTGAGATCACGCTTCGGCGGTAGCTTACCCGCATCGAGGGCTGCAATGTGCGCCGAGATCTCAGCCAAAGCCTCTTCGGCATTGTCCCAAGACGACCACGCGAAGTCATTGCCGGGGCGCGAGAGCCAAACGCTCGCTTCGCGCAGGACATCGGCGACTTGTCTCTTGGCGTCGCTCATCGGAGGTGAACAACCTAAGACCAATCAGCGGTCGGCCGCACGACCGGTCCACGAATATATCATACCATCCCCCGGCCGGTACGCTGCATTGGCGGGTTATCCGCCCGCCGCTTGGTCGCCCAGAATCGCCAACTCGCCACCGCCGACCGCGATGAACTGTTTGTCGCGGTCACGCGCAATCCACGCCTCGTATCCTGACGAATCGGGAATCACCTGAACGACATGTCCCGTGCCGAAGCGCAATTCGAGATCGAGCGTGTGTTCCCGCAGCACGACAGCTTCTACGGTTGCATTCGCAATACGGCCGTTCAATTCCGCGGCCGCATCGACCGGCGTGCGCAACCCGAATTGTTGCCCGTCGTCTTCGCTTGTGAAGCGAATACGACCTTTCTCAATCAAACGCCAAAGACAAGACACAACAAGCGAAGCTTCGCCGTCGAACGCAAACACCCAGTCATGCTCGCGATGCAGCACCGACTTGAGGTGATGTTGTGCGAGCCATGCTAGCGATTCCATGACGGCGTCTTCGGGCAGCTAACGTAAGTCCAATCAGCAGCCGGCCGCACGACCGGCTCACGAATACATCATACCATGCCGCGGCCGGTCCGCTGCATCGGCGGGTTATCCCGCACGGCAACACGCTCTTGCTCGCTGAGTCTCTGCAAGAGTTTCTCCGCCCGAGAAAGTCTCTTTTCCATGTGCGGTAGAAACACGTTCTTCATCCAGTCCTTGTGGGGCGGCAGTTCCTTCCCATCCTTAAGTTTGCGGACAAACAGTGGCCGAAATCCCGCCCAATCTGCATGCTTGCCGCTTTCCAGGTATTCCTTCGCGATGCGAATTGACTGCGCCAACGACTCGATACGATCAAGGATGGCCTCTCTCTTCGCGCTCATTGCTTCACCGACATGACCTCTGCGGGATAACGTAAGTCCAATCAGCAGCGGGCCCCACGACCGGCTCGCGAATACATCATACCATCCCGCGCCCGGTCCGCTCCAGTCGCGGGCTATTCCGTAGGCTCGCCATCCTCAAGTAGCTCGCCGCTGGCCACCCGCCAGATCAACCGGCGGTGCCTGAGTTGACCAAATTGCGTGAGCAGGCCCCCAAGACGATTGACGTCAGCTACCTCGGCAGGGATCGAGAGTTCCGTGATCTCTGTGTCTGGCGGGGAGGCGTTGCTGTTCAGCCGGACGGTCACGCAACAATGCCCGCGCGAGTTGATCGCCTGAACCCGCAGGCTGAAGAAGTACGCGAACCGATCTTCCGGCTTCTCGGAGCCGAGTTGATATACGATCTCCCGTTCTCTGTTCCCGGTGTAAGCTTGCATCTGCGCGCCCAACTCTCGTAGATCGTTGGCGTTGCAGTAGTACTCGAGTTCGCCGCGGAGCCGCCCATTCGATGCAGTGATCCGGAGACGCAGGTGGTATGGCTCCTCGTACGGTGTTCGCGATAGCTCGATACGAATGGCGTCCATAAGCGGTATAGGGGACCAACGTTCAATGGCCGGCCCGGCGCCGACCACGCTTTCATTCTACCAAGGACGATTGGAGCCGGGCAGGTCCATTGCAGCGTTTGGTCCTTCCGCGGGCCGGGACGCCATTATTCCCGCGCACGGCGTGCGTTCTCTTCCCATTCGGTCCAATATCGCTTAGCAGCGGCCTCCAACTCCGCCTGCGAAATTGCACGGCCCTCCGCCAGCGAGATGTCGGTCCGGTCGTAGACGAGTTCCAGAAACCCATTTGCGCAGACAACGGAGACGATCCCGTCCGCGTCCTTGGCACTGAGGACTTGAACATCGGCCGACGCGATTGCAGATAGATCGCTGACCGCGTCTCCCTCGAATGGCCGGTACTCGAACCGCCGACAGCCGCGCAGGTGGACCACGACGTGGCTAGCGGCAGTCGGCAGCTTCTCGCACAGATACTCGATCGCGACGCGGACGTGTACATCACCGGGGACCGAGCCGTCGATCGCCTCGATCGAGCCGTCGTGCAGCGTGTTCCAGACGGCGTAGTCCAAAGTGCCTCCCGCGGAAGAACCTCTGATTAACCTGACCGGCCGCGCAAGATAACGTCCGGCCGGATTACCGGCAGTATACGCCGCAGGTTCAGCCGACCCAAAGCCTATCGCATACACTCCGCGGCGCAATCGGACGAAATGCCGGCTCAGAACCGTTCATCTGCGGCATCCGATCTTGCTAATTTATCTATGTGCTCTTTGTGGCTACATCTCTTCGCGCCTTCGTGCCTTCGCGTGAGAAGAGGTGTGTTCCGCGCCTGTTGGTCGCTCGACTCGACTGAGCTCGCCGAAGTCTGCTCCCCGGCTTCAGCGGCTGGCGGCCGCCTCGTCTCCCGGCCACAATCCGGCCTTCGCCTTGCTGACGCTATAGCGGTCTTCGACCTACGCGCCGACGCGGTCGTCGCATACTAAGTTCAGTCGCCTCCGGCGACGCTCTGGTCCGCCGCAGTTTACCCGCCGTGGCGGGGCGCGTGGGGTTGGGAGGTACCATTCTGGCATAGCTCATCGCATTACCCAAGTCCTCCATCCCGCCCAAAATCGTGAAAGAATTCTGTCCGCGCGCAAGTGCCTGTCATTCCTCATCTTCCATTTTTGGCACCCTCCAAATCGACCCTATATTATGGAGGACCCTCGCGCCCTCCAGCTATTTGGCAAGTGAATACTCGCACCAGTTCCAAAGCCCATGGACAGCGGTCCATGGGAAGGCCCGTGGACCAAAGTGGAACAAGATGAAACGTGTTCCACGCGACTGTGCGCGCTAACTTGCGCACGTTTGCCTTGTCGGTGATTCAGCTAACGCGGCGCATAGGACTGCGCACACGAACCTGCGCACCTTGGTCTGCATGCTGACTCCTGACTTCTGACTTCCGATTTCTGAGCTTCTGACTTCTTCCACCTATCCTGAGCACCTTCCTCCCCTCCGTGCCTGCGTGCCTTCGTTTCTGCTTCTGTCTCCTGACCTCTGACCTCCGACTTCCGACTTCTGTCTTCTGTCTTCCGACTCCTGACTTCTCCCACGGGAACTTGCGCACCTCCTCCCCCAATCTCCACCTAACAGATTGTCTTCGCAGCACTTACCGTATAGGGGGTACCATCGCAAACAACCTGCGCACCTGTCACTTATCCACAATCGCCCCCGCCCTGCGGTAGAATCTCCCCAAGTTCGCAGCGGAACAAGATGTAACCAGCGCAGGAGGCATTCGTGAGCAGACCCAACGTAGTGCTGATTATGTCGGATCAGCATCGCTTTGACTTCATGGGCTATGAGTCCAACGGAACGACGTTCACGCCCAACCTCGACGCTCTCGCCCGACGGGGCACGATCTTCCGCAACGCCTACTGCAACTCGCCCCTCTGCAGCCCCTCCCGCATCTGTTTCAGTGCCGGCCGGTACGGCATGAACTGCGGAGCGTTCTCCAACCTCCACGAGCCGCCGGCGCACATGCCATCCTTCGTCAGTCAGTTGCGCTCAGGCGGCTATCGGACCTGCGCCATCGGCAAGACCCACATGGAAATCCACGCCTACGACTCCGACCTGACCTCCTACCGACACCGCGAGTTCATGGGTTCACTCGGCTGGGATCAGACCAAAGAGGTCGCCGGCAACGGGCTGATTACCGTCGGCATCCAGGACAGCTACAGCCGGTGGCTGCACGAGATCGGCATGTTCGACAAGGTGGCCGAGTTCTTCTGCCAATGGGGTGTCCCGAACGTGCCGCGAAAGAATCCCACGCACTCGTTCAAGGCCGTCGAGTGGCCGTTCGCCACGGAGATGCAGGAAACCGCCTTCATCGGGCGCAACGCCGTTGACTGGATCAACTCACGTGATGGCTCACAGCCATTCTTCCTGCACGTCGGCTTCGTCGCCCCGCACTCGCCGATACAGGAGAACAAGGATGACATCGCCAGGTACAAGGACGTTCCCGAGACCCAGCCCCGGGGCGCCAAGCCGCCGCCGTGGCTGGCCGACGGCCGGCGCGGCTATCGTGCGATGATCACGCACGTTGACCGATGGGTCGGCCAAATCGTCGAGGCGCTGGCAAACAAGGGCCTGCTGGAAAACACCCTGTTCATCTACACGAGCGATCATGGTGAGATGGCCGGCGATCATGACCGATTCGACAAGGGCGTCTTCTACGAGGGCAGCGTCCGCATCCCGATGATCGTAGCGGGGCCCGGCGTCCGTGCCGGGCAGGACAGCAAGGCCCTGGTGGAACTGCTTGATCTGGGCAAGACGATGTGCGATTGGTGCGGCATTCCTCCGCATCGATTAGACCAGGGGCGTTCCCTGGCGCCGGTCTTGCGGGATGGTCAGGCGCATCACCGCGACACGATCTACGCCGAGTACATCTGTGACAAGATGCTCTTCGACGGCCGGTACAAGCTGATGTTCGGCGATCCCGCCACCGACCAGCGCAACTTTGGTGGCCCGCAACATACGCACAAGCCGGCCAACGCACCGCCCAACCGCTGGCGGCTGTACGACCTTCAGACTGACCCGCACGAGTTGCGTGACTTGAGCGAGGATCCTCAGCATCTGAAGCTGGCGGCCGAGATGATGCAGAAACTGCTCGTGCGCATCGCCGAGAACACGCAATCGCTGCCCTCCAAGGACCGTGGCAGACCCAGGCCAGTGCATCCGGAAACCGTGCGAACGTGAGCGAGGCAGGAATATCGCGCTAAACCAACATGCAGCATGCTCTAATACCAACGCCAGCCCATCTCCTTGATCGGCAATCTCGCAATCGCCGCGCGATCGCACGGGACGCGGACCAGTTCGCCATCCGGCGCAAGAATCTCGGTGTGGCCAAGCCGCCGCGCCTCGGCGATGAGGCGACGACGCCACTCCGCGACCAGCTTCTCGTTGCCCGCCCTGGATGCCATGTTGACCAGCTCGCAGGGATCGGAGGCCAGGTCGTAAAGTTCCTCCGTCCCGCCCTGCTGGGCATAGCAGTATTTCCACCGCCCATCGGTGACCATCGCCGACACCCAGGGCTCGCCGCCGTAGTTGCTGTAGAACACATCCCGGATGTAGCCGGTTCCTTCGCGGATCGCTGCGGCAGGGTGGTTCAGCGGACCCGTCAGGTCGGCGCCATCCGAGACTTTCGGCAGCGGGCACTCCGTCAGAGCGGCCAGCGTGGGCAGCACATCCTGCAAGCCCGCGAGTTGCATCCGGCGCTCGCCCCTGGGCGTGCCCGGCGCCTTCACGATGAACGGCACGCGGGCGGAGCCTTCCAGGAAGATGGCCTTGAACCAGGTGCCGAAGTCACCCATCATGTCGCCGTGATCAGCGGTGAAAATGATGATCGTGTTGTCAGCGATCGCCATCTCGCGCAGAGCCGTTGTCACCCGGCCGATCTGGGCATCCTGGAAGCTGATCGATCCATAGTAGTATGCCTTGATGACCCGGCGTGCCTCGGGCGAGATCGTGTCCATCGCCCGCGTGATCCGCTCCCGCTGCATGTGCGGATTGCGATCCATGATCATTGACTCATCGCCGACAGGCGGCGGCACATCCTTGGGCGAGTACATCGTCGCCCAGGGCAGCGGCGGGTCGTACGGCGAGTGCGGTTTGGGAAAGCTGCACCACACTAGGAACGGGCGATCCGCACGGTTCCGCATGTGGTCTTTGATCCGGGCGATAGTCCGGTCGGCGACCCAGTGGTCGGGACAGAGTTCCTGCGGCAGCGGCGAGGGACACGGGCGGATATCGTTGTTGCCGATTCCATGGGCGCGGCTGAATCCCTTCCATCCGGAGTCGGTGAGGAAGTCCATATAGTCCTCGACACCGCGGAGCTCGTTCTTGCGGTCGAAATCGTAGAGGATCCTGCCGGACTCGCACGAGTCCCATGTTTCGAAGCCGTGGACCAGGCGCGGCTCACCCGGCGGCGAGTAGGGTTCGTAGTGCAGCTTGCCACAGGCGTACGCCCCGTAGCCGAACAAGCGGAAATGCTCGGCCAGCTTCACCGCCTCCGGCTTTATAGGCCCACCACCTCCCTGCCAGGTGCAGCAGGTAAGGGAGTGGCATCCGCAGGTCATGGCGCCGCGGGCAGGCCCGCAGACAGGATTGGGCGTGTATGCCCTGTGAAAGACGACGCCATCGGCGGCGATGCCGTCCAGGTTCGGCGTCCTGCACACTGGGTTGCCGTAGCAGCCCAGGGCGTCCGCGCGAAGCTGGTCGGCGGTTATCAACAGGATATTGGGTTTGGCGCTCATGACGGGTCCTCAGTCGCCTTACCGAAACGCACGTCGGCGGACGATCACGCCGCGCCCGGCGGGTATGGGAAGGTCAAACTCCACGGCACCTGGCTCAGTTCAACCAGGAAATCCGCCAACCCAGCCGCGCCGCCTTCCACGAGTATCCGACCTTTCTCGGCCGACGATGCCCGGGTTTCACCGCCCCCGCCCAGCGGCACGTGCAGATGCCACGGTCGGACGTAGAAGACCTTCCCCTTCGCGATCGATTCCACCATGGGCCGGCCGACGGGGAGATCCTGCAGCTTGTCGGCGTGCACGAGGTCCGATCGCAGGTGCATCATCCGGCACGTCTCCGATTCTCCGCCGTGGTCCGAAGGATGTTCAATGACCGCCGCCGCCTCTTTCGAGAGCGGGCCGGCCGTGATGCACACGAACGCCCGCCGCGAAGGATCGGTGCGGTCGAAGTGCTCTCGCAGAGTGGCGCGCATCGCGTCGGTGTTCCCGCCGTGGCCGTCCACCAGGACGATCTTGCGGATACCGTCCTCCTCCAGCGCCTGGATGATGTCCAAGAGCGTCAGCATCAGCGTCCGCACGCTGATCCGGCAGGCAAAGGGGAACGGCTTGAAGTTGACATTGTTGCCGATCGGCAGCGTTGGATACATCAGGGCGCGAGCCGAACGCCGGTTGGCCAGTTCGACCGCCCCGCGGCACAGGGCATCGCACTGGTAGAAATCCGTGCCGTACGGGAGGATCGGCCCGTGCGGCTCCGTGGAGGCCACGCCCAGCACGACCACCTCCGCCCGAAACTCGCGGACCTGGTCGATCGTCATCTCCTGAAGAATCCCTGAAATCATGCTATCTGCTCCTTGGTCGCCGAAGTATAACTTCGACGTGCAGAACATGAACTACTACATCTCCTCCGATATTGAGGGCCTTACCGGGTTTGGCCACGCCGGGCTGACCGACGATCAAATCCTGCTCGCGCACATGACTGCCGTCGCTGAAGGTCTGGCATCCGCTGGTGCAGGCGAGACATCGCTCACATCGTTTCACGGCATTCCCAGTGGTTTGCCCGCGCATGTCAAGCCCGTCCGGCGGAGCGATCCCCGCGAGTTTGATCTGCCGCAGTTGACATCTGGGCACGCTGGACTGCTGCTTCTGGGCTTTCATGGGCTCTATCCGGGATCCTGGGGGCATTCGTACAAGTACAAGAACCTTTATCTCAACGGCCAGAAGTGCGGCGAGCACACGATCCAGATTCTGCTGGCGGCCAGCAAGGGCGTGCCAACCGTCCTGTATGCCGGAGATGACCGCTCGATTCCCGAGGCGCAAGGGCTTGTTCCAGGCCTCACGATCGTCAGCACGCGTCCCGGCCAGCGAGGCGACGAAGGCCCGATCGATCAGGCCGTGCTGGACAAACTGCGCATCGCCGCGGCAGGGATTGTGGGTAAACGCATTGCGCCCCCTGAGATCCCGCAGTCGCTTACACTGGGGGTTCCTTTCCGCACCGACCTTGCCGCCCAGTTTGCCAACGAACTGCCCTACCCGACAATCCGCGATGGCCGAATCGTCTCCCGCAAGGCGGACAACTTCGCCGACATCTACTCATTTCTGATGGATTGCTTCGACTGCACAAACCGCGCCAGGAAGGTCCATGGTCCGGAACCATATGACTAATGACTAGGAGAGATCATCTATGGCACAAGTACGATTCGCGGTCGTCGGCTGCGGAGTCATGGGCAATCAACATTCCCGGAATGTCTTTGAGCATCCGGGGGCTCAACTCGTCCGGTTGATCGATATCGACCGCGCCCGCGCCCAGTCCCTGGCGGCCGGCTACAGCAATGTGCCGGCCTCGACGGACTTCCAGGATGCCCTTCGAGATGACATTGACGCCGTCGTCCTCGCCGTGCCTCACGCCTTGCACCGCGAGTATTCCATCGCCGCCATGCGAGCCGGCAAGCACGTGATGATCGAAAAGCCCATCTCCGTCAGCGAGCCCGAGGCGCTGGATATGATTGAGGCCTCACGCCAGTGCAAGCGCATCCTGCAGGTCGGCCATGTGCTCCGCTTCTACCCGGCCAACCTGCTGATCAGGCAGATCGCTCAGAGCGGCCAACTCGGCAGGCTCTTTCAGGTTCGCTACCACGCCGAGCACTTCCCCGACCTGTCGCGGCGGATGTGGATGGCCGGTCCCGATGAGGGCGGCGTGATCATCGGGGGCGCCATCCATCACACCGATCTATTGGCCTGGTGGGCCGGGCCAATTCGGGCGGTCCGCGCCTATGGCCAGACGATCCGTCCGATGTACCTGCAAACCCACATGCACGACCACGCCCTGATCGTCTACGAGTTTGCCAGCGGCGCCACCGGCGAGTCGTGCTACTCCGTCTCGACGCACAGCAAGGGCCTGCCGTACACGGAGGCCATGCTCAGTTTCGAATACGGCACGGTCATCCTCACCGCCGGTACCGGCGACATTCACCTCAACAACCAGGCGCCGGTGCTGCAGTACGAGCCGGGAACCCACAAAATCCAAGCCAGCAACGACTGGGGCGTCGGCCTGCAGAACGAGCTGGAGGCGTTTCTCGCTGCCCTGGCCGGCGAGCCGCTGCGCATCACGCCCGAAGAAGCGCTCTATGCCATCCGCGTGGCCGTCGCCGCCCGGCGATCGGCGGAGGCAAGTGAACCGGGCGTTCGGGTCGAGGTGCCAGCGATGCAGCCCTGACGAGTGCCCAGTTTGCCAGAAGGTACGCAGCGGTCCGCTGCGTCATGTGGTCGCCAGCTTCAGGCCGCCGCACATGCGGACCGCGGGGCGGTAGCAGCAGGTGGACTCGGTCACTATCATGACCGCAATGCGCTTTGCCACCGTCTGCCTCACCATCACCTTAACGCTTGCTCTACTGATGGGGACCGTTATGGGACAAACCACTGGTCCTGCCGAGTTGGCTCAACTGAACAAGACGACGCCCGGCGCTGCGCAGCTCACCGCCTGGTTCGCCGATGGCACGGCCGTTGCGCTCCCGGATCCCGGCCGCGATGGGGCCATGGTGATCCCCGATGGAGCGGCCGCCATCGGTGTGATCTGGCCGGTCCGACACGTCGTCGATGGCGTAACGCTCTCTGGCCTGGCCCAGGTGGGCGAAGTGCAATTGCAGGTCCATGACGGCCGGCGCTGGCTGGCCTGGCCCGCGCAATTGCAGCAGCACGACAGCGAAGTCCGCATGTCGTTCGCGCCGGTTGCCACGGATCGCCTGCGCGTGAGCCTGCGAGACTCGCGGATTACCGGCATCCAGGTCTATCCCTACTGGCCCGCCGCCGGCACTGACGGCGGCGTTGCCTGGCCCGATCTGGTCACCACAACCAGGCTCCAGCAGCAACTGCTGGAATCGAAGGATGAGCCTTCGTTCGAGGTCCTGGGCCTCCACGGTCTCTCAATGCCGATCTGGGCGACGATGGGCCTGAAAGACGGGGCCGGCGAGCAGGCCGTCTGGTGGGATGGGCAGATCCACGCTGCCGGCGGGCGACTGCTCGTTCGCGTCGGCAGGCAACCCATCTACCTGGCACAGGTGCGCGACACGCTTCGGCGCGAGCTGATTGACGGCTACCTCCCCGGCATCGTTACACGGGCCCAGGTCGGTCCGATCGAGCTCAGGCAGACCACGTTCACCGTGTCGGTCGGCCAGACACCGGCCCTGTGGCTGCGCGTGGAGCTCAGAAACACATCAACGCAGCGATGGCAAGATGAGCTGGGCATTGAGGCGCGCAACCGTCCCAACGACAAGGTGAATCACCGCTGGGCGTGGTCAGGAGGCATCCTTTCGCGCGACGACCGAGCTTATGTACTGACCAATTCCGGATCTTCGTTCGTCGCACCCTCCACAATCACCATGCCCCTGGCGCTGGAGCCGGGTCAATCCTTGGCCGTCGATCTTGTGGTCCCAATCGGGTTGGTGTCGGCCGACCAGGCTGGCGAACTCATCAAGATGTCATACGACCAGGCACTCACCCAGTTCAGGACCTATTGGGCCGGCATCCTCGCGCTGGCCATGAAGATTGACGTGCCCGAGGCGCGCCTCAACAACATGTATCGCAGTATTCTGGCCCAACTCTTCATCAATGCCGAGGGTGATCTGATGCCCTACGGTTGCGAGCCGTCGGCGTACGACAACGCGTTCTACGGCGTGGAGGAAGGCTACGCGATGCTCGCTCTGGGCATGTTCGGCTTCGGCCCCGATGCCCAGCGATACATGGACGCAACCTACCTGACCAGCGCGTTCCTGGCCAAAGTTCCCGAGCACAAGACCTACGAGGACCGTCACCAGCAGTACCGCAATGGTCTCTCGCCCATGTACGCGATCGAGCTGTACCGCCTGACGCACGACAAGGTGTGGATCGGCAAACACACCGACCTGTTCAACCAGTGCGCCCAGTGGACCATCGCCGCTCGCCGATCGACGATGGACCAGGAGGACGGCAAGCGGCCGTTGCACTACGGCCTTTTGCCAAAGTGGTCCTACGGCGGCGACATCGCTGACGAGATGTGCTACCCGTTCTACTCCAACTTCGCCTGCTGGCGCGGCATGCAGGATACGGCTTGGCTGATGAACGATCTGGGCAATAAGGAGCTGGCCGACCGCTATGCTCAAGAGGCCAAAGACTACTACCAGACCCTGATGAACGTGGTTGATGCAGTCTACGAGAAGGATCGCACGCCCCCGTGCCTGCCCCCGCACGTATACGCCAAGGGCCCGGCCGGCGAGGAGTATTACCAGCTCTTCGCGGGGTGTATCCTTGACCTGTTGCCCTTTGAGTTCGCCGACAGACGAGCGGACTACATCGGCAACTTCCTGGTGGCCGACAACCGCGAGTTCTGCCTCCTGCCGCGCTTCCGCCGCGACGCCGGCCCCGGCGGCCTCGATGCGCTCTATGGCATGGGCCGCGTGCTCACGTGCCTGCACCAGGATCGCATCAACGAGTTCCTGCTGGGCTTCTATGCATTCCAGGCATTCAACCTGGAGCACACGTGCTTCAGCTCGCGCGAGACCAACGCCATCTATTCCAGCGACCTGCACCTGCGGACCGAGTTCAAAGTGCCGGCGATGAGCGACCCGCTGCCCTGTTCGTCGGCCGTCTCCCTCATCTTCCTGCGCCACCTGCTGCTGACCGAACAGACCAAAGGCGCTGGCCAGTTCACCGGTACGCTGCTGCTGCTTCCCGCCGCCCCGCGGCGTTGGCTCGCCGACGGGCAGCGCATCACGGTTGCGGATGCCCCGACACACTTCGGGAAGGTGTCGTACGAGGTGCGATCGCAGCTATCCAGCGGCCGGATCACCGCCGAGATACGGATGCCGGACAAGTCCGAATGCCAGGCCGTCACGCTTCGCCTGCGCCATCCCGACGGCAAAGCGCCGAAGGCCCTCACCATCAACGGCAGGGATTCAGAGATCGAGACAGTCAAGAATGAGTACATCGAAATCGCCCACCCGGCCGGTGCCTATGTCATTGAGGTACGGTATTGACTGGTTCGGGAATCTGGTCCTGGTTGTTCGATGCAATGCCGTTTCGTACCATCGCGACGTAATTCACGATCCTTTGGACCACCTGGAGACAGGCATACTATGAAAATCGGTGTCACTGGCGCCACTGGCAAGATTGGTCGCTGGCTCGTGCGCGAATTGCTGGACCGAGGCCATACCATCCGTGCGATGGTCCGGCCGATGCGGGATGGTTTCTGGGGCAACACTGCTTCCGCGGTCGAGGAGCTGCGCTCCTGGGGCGCGGAACTTTTCCCGGCCGACTTTGCCGACGACCAGAGCCTTAAGGACTTTGCCACCGGGATCGAGGTGCTGGTTCACAACGGCTATCACCATGTGGATGAAGACCACTTCCCCGTCGAGTGGACCAACCTGAATATCCTCGCCAGCATCAAGCTCTACGATGCCTTCTGGCGCAGCGGCGGCCGGCAGATCCTCTTCATCAGCTCCGGCGCGGTCTATGGCCGGGGTCCGATCTACGAAGAGCAGCGCTTCGGCCCAACCACGCTGCCCATTGACGAGCGCACCATGCGTGCTCCTCGCGGCCTGTATGCGGTCTACAAAAGCTGCATTGAGGATGCGACGGTCACGTTCAAGACCGTGCACGGTCTGGCCGCCTCCACCTCGCTGCGTCCCGCGGGCGAGGGCGTCGGCGAACTGCTGGGCTTCCGTTGCTACGACACCAAAGGCGCCTTTGCCGATGAGGTGCGACGGCTGCTGGCCGGTGAGGAAGTGACGTTGAAGCTGCCGCCCCAGATTGTGTGTGTGGATGGCCGTGACCTGGGCATCGGCTGCGATCTGCTGATCCGTCAGGGGCTCTCCAACCCGACATCGATCGCCGACTGGTACATCTGCTCCAATCGCCCCATCTCTGCCCAACGCTTCCAGGAAGTGTTCCGCGAGGTGTTTGGCAGCGTGAAGCTTCGGGTGGAACTGCTGCCTCAGGGGCGCATGCTCGGCGACGCGCTGCTTACCGGCATGGGGTACCAGTCCCGCGGATCGGAGCGTACCCTGCGCGACCACCTGCATGATTTGGCGGCCAAACTGGGCGTACCGCCACGCGGCTGAGCAAACGCAGGCGGCCACCCATCATCTCATCCATTCCAGCGTGGTAGCCCCTATCCGCTGTCCGCGCGTTCCTGCCCGACCCCTCTCATTCGCCATCCGGGCTATCTATGTCGTGCTATTTCAGTGCTGCCTCAATCGCTCCCACCAGTGCTGCGTCGTCCGGCTGCACTCTGTTCCCGAACCGTCCGATCAGGTTCCCATCTCGATCCACCAGGAACTTCTCAAAGTTCCACGCGATATCCCCCTTCGAAAGCGGCTTGCTTTCCTGTGCCGTCAGGTACTCAAACAGCGGCGCAATATCCTTCCCTTTCACGCTCACCTTGGCGAACATTGGGAAATCCACGTGGTACGTCGCCTCGCAGAACTCCTTGATCTGGGAATTCGACCCCGGCTCCTGCCCTCCGAAGTTGTTCGCCGCGAACCCCATCACCACCAGTCCCTTGTCCTTATACTTCGTGTAGAGTTTCTCTAGCCCATCATATTGCGGCGTATTCCCGCACTTGCTCGCCACATTCAGAATCAGCAGTACCTTCCCCTTGTACGTCGCCAGGCTCAAATCCTTCCCCTCGATGTTCTTCACCGTGAAGCTCTGTACATTCTGCTTGTCGGACGTCGCGGCCGCCGGCGCGGGGGTCGTATTGTCCGCCGCTGCGATTGCCACGGCCACCACCATTCCCAACATCCAGATCGTCATTCTCATTTTCAGTCTCCTCGAATACAAACGGTCTTCGCGCGGACGGCCCCACCGCCAATCATAGGCGGGCAAAGAATCTCCCATGCGGGAGAGGAAAGCCACGAGCTGCCACTGGCATCCGAATCTGTGTTGGATAGCATGAGCCAAATCATGCATCTGATCACACTCAGCTTTGACGATGGGTTTCGCAGGTCCTGCATCGAGGTCGCACGCATCTACGAGCAGTTCGGCCTCAAGGCCTGCTTCAACGTCATGGCTACCGGAGTGATGGCATCCGACAAGTATGGCGATGTGGCCAAGGGAGATTTTGCCCTGTGGAACGAACTCGCGGCCCGCGGCCACGAGATCATGCCCCATGGCTACCGGCACGCCGATAAGTCGGCCCTGTCCTTCGCGGAGGGGCGCGATCTGATCCTGCGCTGCCTGGACGTGTTCGACGAAAAGCTCGCCAGCTTCGAGCGCAAGGATGCGGTATTCAACTTCCCCTACAACCGGACCACCCCGGACTTGGAGCAGTGGCTGCCCACCGTCGTTCGCGCTTTTCGCGGCGGGTTCGCCGAGGCCGGGCTCAACCCGCTGCCCAGTCTCCAGATGAAGGCAATCCGCACCACCGGCTTCGGCCCGGAAAACTGCGAGGCCCATCTCGATGACTGCATCGAGAAACTCATGGCCCGGCCGGATGGCTGGCTGCTCTACAACACCCACGGCCTGGACGAGGAAGGCTGGGGGCCCATCGGCGCAAAGTACCTGGCACGCCTGCTCGAGAAGCTTGTAAAGCGCGACGACGTGCGCCTCATCCCGGCGGCCGTAGCGCTGAACGCCGCCAACCACTAACCGCTTGCTCGACGACCCCCGAAAAGACCGGCGCGCCAGCTCATGGGTGCTGGTTGCATTGCTTGCATCAGCTAACTAGCATTCGTCCCTTGGATTGAAGGCAAGACGCTGCCATGAAACGGTTGCTAACCATCATCTTTGTCGCGATCGGTGCAGGATGCACCGTGGGGAAGGACTATCAACGCCCGAAGCTTGAGGTTGAGAAGACCTATGGTCAGGCGGCAGCGACCCAGCCAACGTCTGAGCCCGCGGACGCGCAGCAGTGGTGGAAGACTCTGAACGACCCGATGCTCGATGAACTGGTGGCTCGTGCGATCAAGAGCAATCTGGATCTCAAGATGGCGGCGGCCCGGCTGCGCGAAGCGCGCGCCTATCGGCAGGTGGTGGGCGCGGATCAGTATCCTCAGTTGAGCGTCGGCGCCGGCTATACGCGGGAGCGATTGAGCAAGAACGCTGCGCCCTACAACGCGTTTAATGCGCCCGACTTCCCGTGGGCCTTTGATGTGTACAACGTAGGCTTCGATGCTTCCTGGGAAGTCGATCTGTTTGGCGGGACCCGCCGGGCTGTTGAGGCGGCAAACGCGGATGTTCAGGCAAGGACCGAAGCGCAGCGTGGTGTGATGCTGAGCGTGATCGGCGAGGTCGGCCGCAATTACGTTGAGTTGCGCGGGTATCAGCGCGGAATGGCGATTGCCCGGGACAATCTGATCCTGCAGCAGGAGGCATTGCGCCTCGCGACGGATCGGCAGACCAGCGGATTGGGCACAGATCTGGATGTGGTGCGGGTGCAGGCGCAGCTTGCCACAACACAGTCGATGATACCGCAGTTTACCAGCCAGCAGTGGCAGGCCATCCATCGCATCGCGGTGCTGCTGGGCGAGGATATCGAGCCGGTGGGGAAGCAGTTGATCGAGGCCAAGCCCATTCCGGTGCCGCCGCAGACGGTGCCGCTCGGGGTGCCGGCGGAACTGTTGCGGCGCAGACCCGACATTCGCATGGCAGAACGCCAACTCGCCGCGGCATCAGCGCGGACGGGGATGGCAGAAGCGGATCTGTATCCGCATCTGCAGATCGGCGGGCAATTTGGGCTGACGGCCGACCGTGGCAGCACATTCTTCCAGCGCGACAGCCGTGGCTACAGCATCGGGCCGTCGATAAGCTGGCCGATCTTTGATGGCGGGCGCGTACGGGGCGTGATCAAGGTGCGATCGGCGCAGCAGGACCAGGCGATGATTGCATACGAGGCGACGGTCCGGCGGGCGATCGCCGAGGTACGCGATGCGCTGGTCCAGTTCACCCAGGAACACCTGCGGCGCCAATCGCTGGTGGAAGCCGAAAAGGCGAATGCCAGCTCGGTGACAATGTCGCAACAGTTGTACACCAAGGGCCTGAGCGACTTTCTGGGTGTGCTTGATGCCCAGCGGGCACTGCTGCTGACGCAGGATGCGGTGGTGCGCAGTGAAATGACCGAATCAACGGCACTGATTGCCGTATACAAGGCGCTGGGCGGCGGATGGGAAGATGTGCTGCCCGAGAAGCCGACCACCCAGGCAAGCACGAAGTAAGGCGAAAGATATGTCCCAGACTTCAGAGAAGAGTGTTCCTGTTGAGGAAGAGGAAGAGCAGAAGCCGGCGTTCCGAAAAACCGTTGGGCTGGCAATCCTCGGGATCGTGGTTGTGGCGCTGCTGATCGGCGGCGCGCTCTATTACCTCCACGCGATGAAATACGAATCGACCGATGATGCGGCCATCGAAGGGAATGTTGTCCCGGTTAGCGCGAAGGTAAGCGGGAGAGTGCTGGAAGTGCTGGTGGACGACAACCAGGAAATAGCCCCCGGCACGGTGGTGGCGAAACTTGATGCCAGGGATTTCGAAGCGCGGCTGGAACAGGCCAAGGCCGCACACGATGTGGCACTGGCGAAGCTGGAAGTGGCGCGGACGGCGGTGGAACTGACCCGCGCAAACACCGATGCGCAACTGAGCGATGCCGTGGCGGGCGTGGAAGCCGCCAAGGCGACCGTTCAGGCCCGCGAGTCTGATCTGGCGGCCGCTCGGGCGGACGTCTCGGCGGCCGAGGCAGAAAACGCTCGCCGCCAGGCCGATCTCAAACGCTACGAGCAGGTGGATCAGCGTTTGGTGGCGCAGCAGCAGGTGGATGCCGCGCGGTCGGCGGCCGAAACCGCCCGGGTGATGCTCAATACCGTGCAGAAACACGTAACTGCGGCGGAGTCGGCCGTTAGCGAAGCTAAGGCAAAGGTGACGCAGAAAGAGGCCACAGTGGCCGCTGCCAGGACCGGTCCGCAGCAGATCGCCTCCGCGCAGTCGCAAGTCAGTAGCGCCCAGGCGGCCGTCGCACAGGCGAAAGCGGCACTGGATGCGGCACAGCTCGACCTCTCCTATACGACGATCACGGCGCCATGTGGCGGCCGGGTGGCACGCAAGAGCATCCAACCAGGGCAGTATATGCAGGTAGGCCAGGCCATGATGGCGGTCGTGCAGCCGGATGTGTGGGTGGCGGCGAACTTCAAGGAAACACAGATCACGCGGATGCGCACAGGCCAGGAAGTGGACATCAGCGTTGACGCGTACCCGGGCAAAGAGTTTCGCGGCAAGGTCGCCAGCATCCAGGCGGGAACCGGGGCGCGATTCAGCCTGCTCCCGCCGGAGAATGCCACCGGAAACTACGTGAAGGTCGTGCAGCGGATACCGGTGCGGATTGAGTTCGATGGTGATGAACACGCGCAATATTTGTTGGCTCCCGGGATGTCGGTTGAGCCGCACGTGCACGTTGGCGCAGATCAGGATCAGCGGCCGGCGCCCATAGCGATACCGGCTCAGGCAACAATAAAGCCCTGATCTTCGAACGACGCAAAACTGTCTCATGACCGAAGCCGCATCCCAATCTCTTCCATTGCACCATGTCCAGTGGCGCTCCAGCACCAGCCCCTGGCTGATCGCGGCCGCCGTGATGTCGGCGACATTCATGGAGGTGCTCGACACCACCGTGGTCAACGTCTCACTACCGCACATCGCCGGCAACCTGTCCGCCGGGACGGAAGAAGCCACTTGGGTGCTGACAAGTTATCTGGTCGCCAACGCCATCGTGCTGCCCGCGACTGGCTGGCTCAGCAGCTATTTCGGCCGCAAACGCTTCCTGATGACCTGCATTATCATCTTTACACTCGCCTCGGCACTGTGCGGGGCTGCCACCAGCCTGCCGATGCTGATCTTCGCCCGCATTCTGCAGGGCATCGGTGGTGGTGCACTGCAGCCGATCTCGCAGGCGATCCTGCTGGAGAGCTTCCCGCCCAGGAAACGTGGTGTGGCGATGGCGGTGTTCGGGCTGGGGGTGGTGGTCGCGCCGATCATCGGGCCGACGCTGGGTGGCTGGATCACCGACAACTACTCCTGGCGCTGGGTGTTCTACATCAACCTGCCGATTGGGATTGCCGCCGTGGCGCTGGTCGAATCATTCATCCAGGACCCGCCATACCTGAGTCATGGCCGCAGTCGCACGATCGATTACATTGGCTTTGGTCTGCTGGCGATATGGGTTGGCGCCCTGCAGATCATGCTCGACAAGGGACAGCAGGAGGATTGGCTCGAGTCACCGTTCATCCGCACGCTCCTGGTGATCGCAGCCTTGGGCCTGGTGGCGTTCGTGATCTGGGAACTCATGGTCGAGCACCCGATCGTGCATCTGAAGATCCTGAAGAACCGCAACTTCGCTACCGGCACAGCGCTGATCACGATCGTGGGCGTGGTCTTGTATGGTTCGATTGCGCTGCTGCCGCTGTTTCTGCAGCAATTGCTGGGCTACTCCGCCCTGGACAGCGGTCTGGCGATCAGTCCGCGCGGCGTGGGCTCGCTATGCATGATGTTGATGATCGGTCGACTCATCGGCGTCATCGATGCCCGACTGCTGGTGACGTTCGGATTTGGTCTTCTGGGCATTGCAACACTGCAGTTTGCCCATCTGAGTATGGTCATCGCACCGACGAACATCGTGTGGCCGAACGTATTCAGCGGTGTGGCACTGGCGTGCATCTTCGTGCCGCTGACCACCCTGACGATGGGAACGCTGCCGAACCACGAGTTGGGCAACGCCACCGGTCTGTTTAACCTGATGCGCAACCTCGGTGGCTCCATGGGCATCGCCCTGGTGACGACGCTCCTCTCGCGCGGGGCGCAGATCCATCAGGTGGGATTGGTGGCGCATCTCACGCCGTATGACTATGCCTATCAGCAGCGGCTCGCGCAGATCACCTCGGGGCTGGCGCCAAAGATTGGGGAACTGGCCGCCAGTCAGCAGGCGCAGGCCGGTGTCTATGGCGAAGCACTGCGGCAGGCGGTTCTCCAGTCGTATGTGGATGACTTCCGCCTGATGGCTGTGATGTGCCTGCTGTGCATTCCCGCCCTGCTGCTCTTCCAACGCCCGGTGCATGCGCCTCTGCCGGGGGCAGCGCACTAGAGTCGGTCATGCATGGGTCTGTTCGAGTCGATTGGCTATTGCGCGGCGCGGTTTGCCATTAAACGCGGATCGAGGATTACCCGGCGGCGCTTGAGCAGGTGCTGTAGCGCCGGCACATCCAGCCGGCGCAGCGCCTTGCCGCCGGTGCGGATGAGCATGGCCGCGGCGGCGCCGGCCGCCTCCCCGGTGACCGCGCACGCCGGAATCACCCGCGTGATGTCCCAGGCATCGTGGGCCGAAGACATGCATCGACCCACTGCCATCAGGTTAGCCGTCTTCACGCCTGTCAGTGCACGCAATGGAATGCAGTAGACCGGCCCTGACCTGCGCCAATGGCCGATCATGCCGACGGTGTCGTGAAAGAAAGTGCGGTCATCCTTCTCGTGCAGCTCGATCTCGCCCACCAGGCGGCGGGTCATGCGGAACGACGCGATCGCGGGCGGCCGCAACATGTGGATCTGCGGGTCGTTTCGCTGGGTGCGCATCTGACCGATACGCTTCTGCATCTCCTGGTTGCTGGTGATGTGCATCTGCGACGCATCGCGCGAATCACGCAGGGCGAAGCCGCGACTCGTTCCCTTGGGCAATGATCGAGCCATGAAATCAAAGTCCTGGCTATGAGGCACCAATTCAACATTCTTCTTGCCATCGGTGGCATAGAACCAGCCGCAGGGAACGTTCACATCGCAGTGAGCGAGGGTTTCGCCGGCCGCCATGCACACATCGGCATCGCCGGAGGCATCGATGACCGCCTTGCATGACAATGCAGAGCGCCCGCCCTTGTCCTCGATGATGACGGCATCGATGCGGTCGCCGCGCTTGTGGACACCGCAGAAGCGTGTGTCGTAGAGCAGTTCAATGTGCTGCTTCAGGGCCAGATGCTCCATTGCCAGAGCATATGTGGCGGGGTTGAAACCGGTGATGTATCGCTGCGCGGCGCGCTGCTCGATCGGTGCGGCATGCTTCCAGCAGTCGGGGATATCCCGTCCGCCGCTGGTGCTGTCTTGCGACCCGTCACGGACCGAAAGTTTCAGCAGCGACTCGGCCAGACCTGCCGAAACCTTGTGGCCCATGCCATCGCACAGCGGCAGGTAAACGATGATATTGCCCAGCGTGGCCAGGCCACCCAGGGCGTATTCCTTTTCGATCAGGCAAGTCTTCGCCCCTTCGCGCGCCGCCGCGACGGCGGCTGCCACACCAGCAATGCCGCCGCCAACCACGATTACATCGTAGCGATCGCGAACCGCCAAACGCCTCTGCGGCTCAACCACATAACCTGCCATTGGCTACTCCTTCGTCCACGCTCGGGCCACACCTGTCAACGTGCCATTCTGACTCGATGTCAGCGAGGCGGCAATAGGCGAGCAGGCGCTGGCCGAAGTTGCCGCAAGGTCGTACCTTACGCCGGCCGTGCGTTTGGCTTCGATCATCCTCATCATCAGCATCCTCTGGATCGGCTGGCTCGCTATGATGCTGGTCCATGAGACCGGCCATGTTCTTGGCGCGATTGCATCGGGCGGAACCATTCGCCAGGTCGTCTGGCATCCGATGGTCCTCTCCCGCACCGATGTCGAGCCCAACCCACACCCTCTGATCGAGCTCTGGGCGGGTCCGATCATTGGAAGCCTGCTGCCAACCATCGTGGCCAGCATCTGCCTGGCATTTCGACTGCGCAGCGCATACCTGATCTGGGTTGTCGTCGGCTTTTGCCTCACTGCCAACGGCGCATATATCGGCATCGGAGCGTTTGACCCGGTTGGCGATGCCCGTGAAATGGTTGCCCATGGCATGCCACGCTGGACGCTTGCGCTCTTCGGCTTCATCGCGGCCGCCGCCGGCGTGTGGATCTGGCACAACATCAGCCCACACCTTGGTTTTGGCCCGGCCCCCGTTCCCGTCAACCCTCACCACACTTGGGGGGTGTTTGCCATCGCGTTGCTGCTTACCGCGATCGGCTTAGTAATCGGCAATCCCGGCAGCCCGTAGGGCAGGGCAATGAACCGGCAGAGAGCTTTGCATGTGCTCATTCGCTGGCCCGGCTGATTGGCCAACCAGAAAGGCTAGCCGGCTTGACTCGCCTCCACGGTATCTTTGTCGAGGAAGAAGGATCCGGCGAGCCAGGCGGCGGCGCCCAGCAGCATGGCTGCGCCCACCGCGACGAAGCCGGCGTTCATGTTGCCGTTGAAGCTGTCGGTGATCTTGCCGATGACTGGAGGGCTGATGGCATCGCCAAGCAGGTGAATGACGAAGATGTTCATGGCAAACGCGGTGGCACGGACGGCCGGGGAGGTGACGTTCGCCAGGGCGGCGTTGCTTGGGCCCGTGTTGAAGAAGATCAGGAACTCGGCGAGGAAGATGAAAACCCACGCCAGCGGGAATGGCGCGTAGAGAACGCCCAGGAAGAAGGGAAAGGCGAGGGTCAGGCTGACGGCCGAGACGGCGAAGTACGCGCCGCGGATTTTCGTTCGCAGCTTGTCGGCGACCACGCCGCCGATGAGGGTGGCGCTAAAGCCAGTGACGACGGTGATGCCGCCGAAGATCAAGGCAACCGAATCGGTGGTGCCGACGCCGCGGAAATCGTGGATGTACTTGGGCATCCAGAAGGCGATGCCGCCGATGGCGAAGGTCAGGGCGGTCATGCCGACGCAGTTCAGAACATAGGAACGGTTCCTCAGCAGGCTCAGGTACTCCTGCATGGTGGCTTTGTGCCGCACCTGCTGCACGCGCGAAGGTTCGCGCATGAACAGAGCCCAGACGCCCAGGATGATGCCGGGAATCACCATGGAGAAGAAGGCCCAGTGCCAGGTGGCGATGCGCTGGCCGAGGCCACCTACGGCATAGCCGATGGCGCTGCCGACGGGAATGGCCATGTAGAAGTAGCTCATCACCTTGCCGCGCTCCTCCACGGGATAGAGGTCAGAGATGATGGTTGGGGCAAGAGGAGCGTAGGCGGCCTCGCCGACACCGACGAAGATGCGGGTCAGCAGGAGAAGCATGTAGGTGTGGGCGAGGCCCGTCGCGCCGCTGGCAAGCGACCAGAGGATTACGCCAATGCCGATGATCACCCAGCGTCGATAGCGATCCCCCATGAGGCCGAAGACCGGCGAGAGGACCATGTAGGAGATGAGGAAGGCGGTCTGGAGGTAACCCATCTTCTCGTCGGCAGACGGGTCGTTGGGAAGCAGTTCCTTCTGGATGGGCACGACGACGCTGGCGATGATGTAGCGGTCAATGTAGTTGACGAGATTGATCAGCAGGAGCAAGCCGAGCGAGATGCGGGCAAAGCGGCGAGTGTCGATCGTCGGCATATGAATAGAGTAGACACGGTCGATGGGCTTGTCCAAGGGATGGTGCCTTTGTCAGGACGTATGCAGATCTTTTCGCAGGTAGATTGTCGGCCAGTCCGGCTCTTTCGCGGCCGCGTTCTTTCCTGGCGGATCGATCCCCGGCGCCAGCGCCTTGGCGGTTACCTCCATCAGCAACCAGATGTCCAAGCCCATGTACACCGGAGGGAGAGGGGCGAGGCGTTTCTGGCAGCGGCGGAACAGGCTGCGCGCGCCGGAGGCATTCCCTCGCTTCATATGTTCAAGCGACACCGCGCACTGAATGAGGCCTTGATAGAAGAGCTTGTGGTTCCCATCTGCACGTTTCCAGAGATCCTCCCAGACCTCGTGTGCCTCGAAGTAGCGTTGCTGGTTGAACAGGGCGATCCCTTCAACGTAACGCTTTCGTTCCTCTGGTGGCTGTTTCTGGATTTCTGACATTGGTTGCCACGCTATGAGCGGCAGGCCTCGCGTGCCAGTTCCGCCCAGCGCGCGATGCGCTCGGGTTTGCGTTGCACCGTATGCACATCCTTCATGACCAGTTCCAGGTTGGTGCCGTGTTTGCGGCACAGGTCAACCGTGTGCTGCAGATCAGCTCGAATGGCGGCCTCATCAAAACACTCGGTGCTGATCAGGGTCGGGTTGGGCTTGCGGCAGAAGACATATTTCCCAGCCAGTTCCCGGGCCATGAACTCCTCGTCGCACCACGGCGACACGGATACCTTCCGCAGGTTTCGCAATCCCTTGACGATGTGCCAGCGGTTGTGCACGGGTTCGCAGCAGCCGTAGTACGACAGGCCGAACTTTTCGGTCAGCGATCTCTGGTATGGGAAGATGAACTGGCCGAACATCTCCGGCCCCACGCCCACGGTCTCCTGCGATTCCGAGAGCACCCACGTGTCCTGCATGCGCACCTGGCCGTTCATGCCGGCATGCGGTAGTTCCTTTGTATAGGCGACAGACCCCGAGCCGACATAATCGTTCTCGTTGTTCAAGCTCAAGAGGTCTTCTTTCTCCAGCCAGCTTGCGAAGGCAAGATGGTCATCGTGCAGGAACTTCATCAGCCGATGCAGCCCCTCTGGATCATCGATCATGTAGAGCATGAGCTGTTCCAAGCCGATCAGGTCGATGGCAACCCAGGTCATGCCCATGGTCCACCAATAGGTGCCGCGCATGCGCACCGGGAGGATATCGCCCAGCGTCTCTTCCAGGTGCTTCTTCCAGGTGAGCGTGGCGTCGCGATCGACGCTGAACTTACGCTTTTGGAGTTTGGCGAAATCCTCCTGCAGGTTCTTCAGCGGCGGCTCCCAGATGCGCGAGCCCATGATGCCATCGTGACTGCCGGAGGTGGACTTGGCGCTTACCCCATACGAACCTGGATCCACCTTCCAATTGCAGTTCAAGTACGGCTCAACCACCCAGTCATCCTTGACTACCTCGAACTGGTAGACCGAGGAACGCAAGCCCAACTCCAGATCGCGTGCCCACTTTTCCTGGCACTGGAGCATGGGCGTGATGGGGTTCTCGTTGTTGCCACCAAGGCCGCCGACCTCGATCAGCACCATCGGCGCGCCGCTCTGCAGGGCGTTATGGCGAAGCCAGCGCCGCTTGCGTGCGAGGTTGTCATCCGACGAAGCGATCTGCCGCACTCTCTGCGCCAGCGGCCGGAGAATGGCGAGATCGGACGAAGTGGCCACATATGTGCTGCTCATGGGTTACCTTATTTCAGGAACAGTTCGATCACCGGTATGGTCACGTTCGGACGCAGTTGCGGAAGGTTGATGGTCAGCGATTCCTGGGCGGTTACGCCAGCCTGACCGGCGTGCCAATCGCTGAGCCCGAGCCCGACCTCACTGCCATCGTGCAGAAGTTGGGCGTACTCAACCCGCTCGCCGTAGGCCTTGCCGTCGAGGAACAGGTGGGCGTATGGCCAGGAGAGCATGTGCACGTAGAGCCGTTTCTTCTCGGGGTTGTACGTCAGGCGGCAGTCCTGAGGGGTCTTGAACTCGGGGGGCGCCTGCGTGCAGCCGTAGATGGCGCGGCTGTGGTGGTGCATCCAGTTGCCGATGCCCTTGAGGCGATCCATGGCGCGGTAATCAAACTCGCCGCGGCTGGTCGGGCCAACGTTCAGCAGCAGGTTGCCGCCCTTGCTCACGCAGTCGATCAGGGTCTGGATGAGATTCTCGGTGCTGCGCCAGCTCTGCTCATCGCGGTGATAGCCCCAGGAGCCCGACATCGTCTGGCATGCCTCCCAGACTACGGGCGTGCCATTCACACGGACCCACTCGCGCGGCTGGAACTGCTCGGGGGTCTTGATGTCCCAGCCCTCGGGAAGATCCAGGCGATCGTCGAGGATGATGTGTGGCTGCAGCTTGCGGACCAGCTTGTAGAGCTTCTCGCTTTGCCAGTCATCCCGGCCTTTGCCTGAACCGTCAGGCCTCGGGAAGCTGAAATCGTACCAGAGGATGTCGACTTTGCCGAACTCGGTGAGCAGTTCGCGCGTCTGCTTGTGCAGGTATTCGACGTATTTCGCCTGGCTGCGGTTCTTGTTCATCTCGGCGCGGTTGGCTGCTTCACGGTAGGGGCCGTTGCAGGAGTCGATAATGTACTGGTCATGGTGCCAATCGATCAGCGAATGGTAGAAGCCGACGCGCATGTTCTGATTGCGGAAGGCATCGACCATGGGGTGCAGCAGATCGCGGCCGGCCGGGGTTTTGGTGGCCTTGTAGTTGCCGACTTTGGTGTCCCAGAGGCAGAAACCCTCGTGATGCTTGGTGGTGATGACAAAGTACTTCATGCCGGCGTGAGATGCGGCCTGGGCCCAGATATTGGGATCGTAGAGATCGGGGTCGAAGTGCTTGAAGTACTTGTTGTCATAGACCTCGGTGGGGATCTTCTCGTGATGGCGGACCCATTCGTGCCGCGCCGGCATGGAATAGAGGCCCCAGTGAATGAACAGGCCAAAGCGGTCGTGGGTGAACCATTTCGTATCGCCGGGGGTCTTAAGGGTTTCGAGCATATGTTTCTCCTGTAGGACAAGGATAGCGTGGCATGGTGCAGGACCAAAGTCCAGATGCGTGGCTGCATCGATTCTACGGTGAGGGTGCAGCGGCCAAACCAACGGGCTGACGCCCGCTGCTCTTTGTCGTCGCGCGGGACTCTTTGATCTCGGGCGGTTAAGCTTGAGGGCGAAAGGTAAGCTCATGATGGATATGGCAGTGCTGGTGGTGGCGATGATGGCGGGGCTATTTACGGTCTTGATGTCGGCGACGGCGGCGGAGGGGCCGGTGGACAAACTGCCGGTGATGAAGGCCGCCAGGATTGAGAATGATTTCGAGCTTGATGGCGATCTGACCAAAGCCATCTGGCAGAAGGCGGCGGCGGTTTGTATGGATCGTTCGATCAGGGATGGGTCGGCTCGCACGGATTTGTCCACGACGGTGCGCTGTCTCTGGTCGCCGCAATATCTGTACTTCAGCTATGAGTGCCCGTACGTCAGGCTCACGGTGTTCAAAACGCCATCGCCGCGCAAACGGGATGACCTGTGGGCCAAGGATGTTGTGGAGGCATTCATCGGCCCGGATCTTCAGAAGATCAACCACTATGCGGAATTTGAGGTGTCGCCATCGAACGAGCGGTTGGATCTGCTGATCGATCTGCCTGAAAAGGACTTCAAATGGGACAGTAGATTCCAGTCGGCCGTGAAGGTGGATGAGAAGGCAAAGATCTGGCGGGCGGAATTTCGGATCCCACTGTCGGCTCTGAGCCAGGAGAAACCCAAAGCCGGAACCCAATGGCGTATCAATCTCTTCCGCAATGACCGTGCTACGAAGGTGTTTCTGGCCTGGAGCCCCACACTGACGGATACCACGCACACGCCAGAGCGGTTCGGGATGCTGGAATTCAGCGAGTGACGGTAGCCGTTGCGGTGCGACCGCCTATTCGCCATCGCTGCAATTCTCCCGATAAACGGGCGGCTGGCGATAGCCCCATCCCATCCAGCCGTACGGGTCGGCGTGGAGTTTTGCGGCCAACCCTACTGGGACGTCCACAACGCCCACTTCAGCCGCTGGACCAAGAGCGCAGATCACCTCGCCTTCGGGGCCAACAACATAACTGCCGCCATTGAATCTACCCGCGTGATTCACCACGGCGATGCACACTTCGTTTTCCGCCGCCCGGCAACGGGTGATCATTTCATTGTCGGCACGCGTGCCGCCGGCAAAGCCGAAAGTGTCGGTGGCCAGCGGACAAGCGACAAACTGCGCTCTCATGCTCCGCAGGCAGCGAACCGATTCGGTGATCTCCCGGTCGAAACAGATCATCGCCCCGACATGACATTCTCCCTGGCGGTACGGACGGCGGGCCACGTGGAACTGCCTGCCCGTGGTGAAGCATCCGGTGCCATCCAGTCTCTCAAAGTTACGGCAATGGATCTTGCGGTAGACCCACAGGATCTCACCAGCTCGGCCGATGAACGCCGCAGAGTTATAGATCTTGCCAGCCTCTGCCTGTTCGGAGAACCCCAGCACCACATCCACTTGCAGTTCCCCCGCCAGCCTCCGCACTGCCGTAACATACTTGCCATCGAGCGGCTGCGCGAGAGCCGCCGTCCGCTCAGCGGCGCCGCCGACCTCATCCAATCCGTAGCCATCCAGCACGCATTCGGGTGTAATCAGAAGTTCAGCGCCACGATCGGCCCCCTGGCGCATGGCCGCCAGCAACCGTTCCAGATTCTGGTCCATCGCCCACCTCTGGGTGTGCACCTGACACAAGCCCACGCGTAATGTCGCACCGGCAATCAACGGCTGACTCATGGAAACACCTGCCTCGTTCCGTGCGATCGTAATTGTTCGATTGGGCCCCCGCAACGAGGCCGGGCGAGGAACTATGGACGTGACCGCAGCGTGATTTCCATGATTTGCCAGGTGCTGCGAGGCAACGTCGTAGGCAGGTTGCGTTTCATCATTGCCATCGGCCGGCCATTGGGGTTGGGACGAGAAACCGATTCCGCGTCGATCCCTTCCATGACCGGCACCATCGTCAGCTTGCTTCTATTGGTTATACGCCAGCCGGGCGCGCGGCGGGCGCCGGCGTTGCCCTGCGAAAACACGAAAACCCGTTTTCCGGAAGACAGAGCGCCCGTGGCGATCTCGTCGCGCAGCGCATCCAGATCGGCTTGAGTCTTGTTGCGCAGCATCTCGGTCAGATAGTGTGCCCGCCCGGGATCCATGGGCGAGGGGTCATCGGCGCTGCGGTCACCCAGGCGGTCGATCGTCATGCGCGTGAACACTTCGGGCGAATACAGAACATAGTCGCTCACCAGTTGCAGATGCTCGCTCAGGCCACGGGCATCACAGAAGAGCACCGACCCCGCCGGGATGTTGCGCATGACCGCATGGGCACGCTGTTGGATGTTCTTGCGGGTCTTGAAATCGGTCTCCAGAGTTGGCTGTGAGGTGGCGATGCCCATGGGCACCGAAACCGCCAGGAGCAGCATCGTCGCCAGAGCCGCAGCGATGTGCATGCGGTGGTGGGTTGTGCCAGGATGGGCGATTGCCACATGCTGCGCGGGCCAGAGCAGTACCCCGATGGCACAGATTGCCATGGGCGGCATGATCGTCAGAAAGAACCGCGAATACCCCACTGTCTGCCCATCGGGCGCCCAGTAGTAGGCCGTATAAAGTAGGAGGCCGGGCAGTATCCAGGCCGCCAGGATCAATGCCAGCCGCCAATGCCAGACGAACCCGCTGATCAGTCCTGCCAGGGCCAGGGGAAATAGCAGCATCAGTCCCATCGCATAGAGCTGATGCAGCATCGTGTCCCAGTTATCGGCGAAGTATTTCCATGCAAACCCGGTGCTCTCGTTGGTGGGGTCGTAGCCGGTCCAGGTGCCCATGGCGACGCGGTTGTGCCAGAGAAGCGCCGCCAGCGGGATAGACCAGGCCGCCAGCACCGCGATCCCCTGCAGCCACGCCCGGCGGCTGCGCCAGCCCGAATCGAAGATGCCCAAGAGGGCCATGATGGTGATGGGCAGGATCAGGAGCCCCTCGGTATAGCGAATGCTGATGGCCGCCCCGGTCAGCAGTGCGCCGATCATGCCCCAGGCGGTTGAGTGGCCTTTCCACCAGAGCACCAGCAGATACATGCCCCAGGTGACCAGAAGCAATGTCGCCGCATGGCTGTTGGGATTATTGGTCAGGGCGATGGTTGCCGGGCTGACGGCCAGCAGGATCATCACGGCCAAGGCCGGAACTGAACCCAGAAGCAGGCGCGCCAGAAAAAACACGCCCAGCAGGGAAAGGGCCATCGAGATGGGACTGACTAGATGAACCAGCGCCACTCCAGAGCCGGCGCCGCCCAGTTTGAGCATACCGGCGTAGATCAGGGGAAGCCCGACCGGGTACTTCGGCAAGAAACGTTCTTCACTGCTACCCAAGTCGAAGCCTACCCACATGGGGCTGACGAATTGGAGTGGATCGATCTGGCCGGTCCCGACGCGATGCAGCCGAAGCGCCATGGAGCCGGTCGTGGCAAGCTGCTTGCCACCGACCATGTAGCCGTTCTGATCGACCCCACCATGCACCGGCAGCCAGGTGCGGAACATCAGCAAGGAGAATGTAAGCACGACCAGGCCGGCCAGAACCAGGCCGCAGATCCGTGTCGCCGGGCTCTCCGGCCGCCCCAAGGGCGCCTGAGCCGAAGATTCCGCTGCGATTTCCTGAGTCCGTGAGTCCATCTCGCTCCGCTTGTTTATACAGTGCCGAGGATCAGAACGTTACTTGGGGCGGGATATTCTCTGACGCAATGACTTGGCTTTACGGGTTTCCCCGTCTATAGATTGCCGGCACGAAAGGACGGCTGGTGCAGACGACATCCGGGAAGACGACAAAGCCGATCAAGACGCAGACAGAGATCCGGCCGCTAAGCTGGCCCTGGGTGCACCTGTTCCAGCCGACGCACTTCATCGTGCGGGAACTGGCATTGCCGCTGGAGCATTTGCCGATGGAGCTGGATGGAATGCGGATCGCGGTGCTCTCTGATCTGCATCTAACGCCAGTTTGGCACAAAGCTTATGAACGGGTGCTGGAGACGGTGGAAGCTCTTGCGACCGACATGGTGCTGGTCACGGGCGATATTGTCGATGACCGCAGAACGCATGTGCCGGCGATGCCGGTGATCCGCCGATACCTGCCAGCGCTGAGGTCGCGGCTGGGCACGTTCGCTATTCTTGGTAATCACGACAACATTGGATCAAGCCAGGAGCTGGATCGGTTGGGGATCCAGATGCTCGATGGGCGTCGGATCCTTCTTGAGACTGGCAAGGGCTCGGTGGAACTGATTGGGGCGATGGGACCAATGCGGGCAGATATGCCCGAGGGTTTTGCGGCACGGTTTGAGGCGCCAACCCGCGGCGTTCCGCGGATCGTGCTGGCGCATTTCCCGGATTTCTTCCCGAAACTCCAATCGCTTCAGCCGGACATCTATCTGTGCGGCCATACCCATGCCGGGCAGATCTGTTTGCCCACCGGCGCCATGCTCGTGCGCCACGATCACTCGCCCCGCAAATTATGTCGTGGGTATCACCGCATCGGGCCGACGCACTATATCGTGAACCAGGGGCTGGGCTTTTCCGGCGTGGCAATCCGGCTGTTCTGCCCACCGGAGATCGTCTTAATCATTCTCAAGCGTGCATACTGAAATCACTGATCTGCGGCTCGACCAGCCGCTGATAATCGCGCATGCTTAGCGTGATCGACGTAGTGTGGTTGCCGGCCTGGAATGTCACTTGATCGTCCGATAGCAGCGAGGTATCCATCAGGGTTGGCAATCCGTAGATCTTGCCCACCGGCGGCTCGGCTCCGATCTCGCAATCCGGGAAGAGCTTCTGCAATTGAGCTTCTTCGAGCAGTTCCACAGTGTGGGCATGGAGCTGTTCTCGAACCCGCATCAGATCAACGCGGTAGTTGGCGGGGATGGCACAGAGGCAAGGCTTGCCATCTACGGAAATGAGCACCGGTTTGATCACTTTCTTGCCAGTAACGTGCTCTTGGGCAGCCAGATCCTGAGAGGTATAAGCCGTTCCGTGGGAAGAGAGCCGGTACGCGATCCCCATTGAATCAAGGTAGTCCTGCAGCATCATGGTGCACCTCACATTCGGGTGCCGTCGGCCCCGCAGGCTCACGAGAGCCAACTGGCTCAACGCGCAGTTCCAAGAACACCAGCATAACTCTCTGGACGAGGCGCGGGAACGGAATCTTCGCCGTGTTTGTCCGGTTGGGGTTGCTCGCATACATTGCCGAAGCGCAGGAGCGGGATCTTAGGAATCCTGTAAACTGGAGCGTATTGTCCGACGTAACAAGGCTTTGCGCTGTTTGGGCGTGTATCATTAGCGGTGATTGGATCATGACCAATGCCGTGCGAGGCTGGAAAGAAGCCTCACCTTGCCCGTAAGATACGCTACAGCCCTGTGTCTTCATAAGAGGTGTTTTCGTAATGTCCCAGCAGCCGCCCGATAAGCAGCCACGCAACAGCAACCGGCCGGAAGGCCCGAACATGCCGGGCATGAAGATGGGTAGGAGCGTCTTCACCTGGCTTCTGGTCATCGGCCTGGCGGCCATGCTGATCATGCTGTTCAACCAGACGGACCGGCAGGTAGCGCGGATCGCTTTCAGCGAGTTTGACCAGCGGCTGGCCGAGGGAAAGGTGAAGTCGATGGCCATTGAGGGCGACGAGATCCAGGGCGAATTCCTCTCCGCGCAAACTGTGACCGTGGACGGTAAGAACGTGCAAGCCGTCAAGTTTCGTTCCCAGGCGGGCATCGGCGGGTCGCTGAGCCCCGAGATGGAAACGTACATCCGCGAACATCGCAACGGCGCATCGCTGGTGTTTCACGAACCGCAGAACCTGCTGATCAACATGTTCCTGCCGATCATCCCGTGGATTGTGCTGATCGCGTTCTTCTGGATCTTCGTGTTCCGTCAGTTGCGCGGGGCGGCCGGCCCTGGCGGCATGCTCGGCAACTTCGGGCGCTCGCGGCACAAGATCACCACTAAGGAACATACCAATATCACCTTTGAGGATGTGGCCGGCATTGAAGAGGCCAAGGATGAAGTGAAGGAGATTGTCGAGTTCCTCCGCAATCCCAAGAAGTTCCAGCGCCTGGGCGGGCGCATACCTCGCGGTGTGCTGTTGGTGGGTGAGCCCGGCACCGGCAAGACCATGCTCGCCAAGGCTATTGCCGGCGAGGCGGATGTGCCGTTCTTCTCCATCTCCGGCTCCGACTTTGTGGAAATGTTTGTCGGCGTCGGCGCCAGCCGGGTGCGCGATCTCTTCAAGCAGGCCAAGGACAACTCGCCGTGCATCATCTTCCTGGATGAAATCGATGCGGTGGGCCGGCGACGCGGCTCGGGATTCTCATCCGGCGGGCATGATGAACGCGAGCAGACGCTTAATGCCATTCTGGTTGAGATGGATGGCTTTGAAACCAATGACCAGGTGATTGTCTGTGCGGCGACCAACCGCGTGGATGTGCTGGATCCGGCACTGACCCGTCCCGGGCGTTTTGATCGCCAGGTTACGGTGCCACTGCCCGATGTGAAGGGACGTTTCGAGATTCTGAAAGTGCACGCCCGCAAGGTAAAACTGGGACCCAACATCGATCTGCTGCGGCTGGCGCGGGCTACGCCGGGGTTCAGCGGCGCAGATCTGGCTGCCATCATCAATGAGTCGGCACTGGGCGCGACAATGGCTAACAAGGAAGGCGTCGAACAGGAAGATCTGGAAGAGGCGCGCGACAAGGTTCGCTGGGGCCGGGCTCGCAAGAGCCGCGTGATCGACGAGAAAGAGAAGATCGCCACGGCCTGGCACGAGGCCGGCCATGCCGTCGTACAGTGCTTGCTGAAGGATGCCGATCCGATCCACAAAGTGACCATCATCCCGCGCGGCAACTATGGCGGTGCGACGATGGCGCTGCCCGAGAAAGATCGCACGAACTACTCCAAGTCATGGGCGATCGCCCAGATCAAGGTTGCCTGCGCTGGAAGAATCGCCGAGCAGATGTTCACCGGCGATATGAATACCGGCGCCTATGGCGATATCCGCCAGGCAACCGTTATCGCCCGCCGCATGGTGCGCGACTGGGGCATGAGTGATCGCGTCGGCTTCGTCTATTACGGCGAAGATGAGAACAAGCCGAACATTCTGGGCGATTTCGGCGGCGGGCGGGAGTACTCCGAAGACACGGCCAAGGCGATCGATGAAGAAACCAAGAAGTTGATTGACGCGCTCTATCAGCAGACGGGCCAGATGCTGGAGGAGAACCGCGATAAAGTCGAGGCGGTGTCCAAGGCCCTGATGAAGTACGAGACGATCGACGCTTCGGATCTCGATCAGATCATGAAGGGCGGCGCCCTTGCCAAACCGACCATTGCGGAGTTGATCGAGAAGGAGCAGCGGCAACAGCAGCTTCCGGCCCCGCCGAAGCCTGCTGAATCGACCGGCGGCCAAGGGCTTTTGGGCGGTGGGCCTATCCCGCAGCCGGGGTAGAGTCCATCCACGGTAACCAGCACCTGATCCGCCGGATGCGATGGACCGTGCGGGGGTGATCATTCCCATTATTGAGAGAAGGCGACTGGAGCGTTCTTGAGACGATTCCGCATTGCCATCATCGGCGAGAGCCCCTGTGGCCAGTGCTGCAGCGCCAACTGCTGTCGGCAGAATGGCCATGACTATGCCGTACTGCTGCAAGAGGCGGAATACGCTCGCTTTGGGCCTTTTGCCACCGATGTAGTGATTGAGGATGCCGGCCGGCGTCTGGTCGAAAAAGCTCTTCCATATGTGAACGGCCGCTGCCAGTTCCTGGGCGAAGACAACCGTTGCACGATCTATGAGTATCGGCCTGCCAATTGCCGGCGGTTTCAGTGTGTCGATCACTACCACAACCGCGGCCGCACCCCAGGTCAGCATGGCCGGTTTCTGCAACTCAACCAGGACATTCTGGAACTGCTCGAAGCGTGGTGACGGACGGGCAGTGCGCCCCGCACGAGAGCGGCCCTCCGCAGCAGTCTTTCAACGGCGTGCCGTTGGTGAAATAATTCACATGCATCCTTAGAAACCCGCGGATAATATCGTAAGTGCATATAAATACATTAGTTAAGTGTTTGTCGATTTGACTCTACACATGGTTGACCCCCGCGTCTTCTTATCGGTAAAATGGCAGTGTCCTACCTCGAGGACCCTGAGGAGAAAGCGTGCGGGCAATGATGACTCTATCCTGCAACCTTATACGTCGGCGCTGGACCATTCGTGGTCAGGTGCAGGGAGTGGGTTTCCGCCCATTTGTCTATAGGATTGCACGCGAAATGAACCTCGGGGGATTCGTCCGTAATCAATCATCCCTGGTGATTGTCGAGGCCCAGGGCGAAGAGGCGACGCTTGATCGATTCTGGCACGCCATTGACGAGCGCCATCCCCAGATTTGCCGCATTGATTCTGTTGATTGTGAACGCATTGCGATTGTTGACGGGAGCGGGTTCCAGATCAGTGACAGCGCGGCCGATACCCAGCACCGGCCGGTGATTACTGTGGACGCGGCCGTCTGTCCCGACTGCGTCCGCGAAATGCTCGACCCCGCCGATTTCCGCCATCGCTACGCTTTGATCAACTGCACGAATTGCGGGCCGCGCTACACCATTATCCGTGCCATGCCCTATGACCGGGTCAACACGACGATGTCGCGCTTTCGTATTTGTGAAAAATGTCACCAGCAATATGCGAATCCCGCGGATCGGCGTTTCCATGCACAGCCAGTGGCCTGCCCGGCGTGTGGACCGAGGGTCGAACTGGTCGCATTGCACCACGGTAGAGGCACGGAGACACGCAGGTGCGCGGGACAGGTCGATGCGATCTGCGAAGCGGCCGGGCTGCTGAGTGCAGGAAAGATTGTCGCCATCAAGGGGATTGGTGGATTTCATCTGGCGTGCCGTGCCGATAGCGATGCGGCGGTGGCGGAACTGCGGCGGCGCAAACAGCGCGATGCCAAGCCGTTTGCCGTGATGTGCGCCAATGTGGAGGTGGCCCGCCGGCTGGTGCAACTTGGTCCGGCAGGTGAGCGAGAACTAACTTCCCCGGCCGCCCCCATCGTGCTGGCGACGATCGCGAATCGCAAATCTGGCATCTCAGATCGAATCTTTTCCGGCACGCATCGTCTTGGCGTGATGCTGCCCTATACGCCGTTGCACCATCTGCTCTTTGCCGAACTGGATCGACAGGTGGACGTTCTGGTGATGACCAGCGCGAATCTGACTGATGAGCCGCTGGTGAAAGATAACCAAGATGCGATTGTACGACTGGCGGGAATCGCCGATGCAGTCTTGTTGCACGATCGCGACATCGAGCGGAGCGTCGATGATTCAGTCGTGATTGATATGGGGGCTGGAGAAAAAGTGTTGCCCATCCGTCGGGCACGCGGGTATGTGCCGCAGGTCATCCGTCTTCCCTTCGTGCCTTCGTGCCTTCGTGGCTCCGTGCCTGTCTCCCAAGGTCTCTGTGTTGGCGGGGAACTCAAGAATACGGTCGCCGTTGTCCGCGGCGACGAGGTCATCCTCTCCCATCACCTCGGGGATCTCAAGCACACTCTGGCCTATGGGTACTTCCAAAAAGCGATAGCGGACCTTTGCCAGTTGCTGGAGGTGAAGCCGCAATGGATCGCACATGACCTGCATCCCGGCTATCTCAGTACGCAATGGGCGCGCAAGCTCGGAAAAATGTGGGATGTCCCCCTTATTCCTGTGCAGCATCACCATGCCCATGCGGCGGCGGTGCTGGCGGAGCATGGGGTGACAGAGCCGGCCCTGGCGGTAGTCTGTGACGGCGTGGGATATGGAACCGATGGCATGGCCTGGGGTGGAGAGCTGCTGCGGGTGGCCGACGGTGAGTTCCAGCGTTTAGGTCATCTGAGATCGATTCGGCTGCCTGGCGGAGATGCGGCAGCGCGCGATACGCGCAGGTGCGCCGCCGGCGTGATGCACGCGCTGGGTCGATCGATCGATGGGCTGTTTCCGAGCGATCAGCAGGTTGTTGTCGAGGCGATGCTCAGCAGCGGACGGAATTGTGTGACGAGCTCGGCGGCGGGACGGCTGTTCGATGCGGTGGCGGCCATTCTGGGCGTCTGTGACGAGAACACCCATGAGGCTCAGGCCGCGATGGCACTGGAGGCCCTTGCCTTTTCGGGAAAAACAAAAAGCAGAAAGCAGAAAGCAGAAATCGGAGCGGCTCATGGCGAGATACTCGTCGATCTGCTGCCCCTGATCGCGGAGTTGGGTGATCGGAAGCTTCGCGGCGAGGCCGTTGCGGATCTGGCGGCCGAGTTCCATGAAGAGTTCTGCCAAGCATGGGCTCAAGCTGTTCAACTGGCGTCCGTCCGGACAGGTTTGCGGGTTGCGGGCCTGTCCGGCGGCGTCTTCTGTAATGAGATTGTTACAAAGCGACTCAGCGAACTGCTCCGTGAGCAGGGGATGACGGTTCTGCGTCATGAAGTGGTTCCGCCCAATGATGGTGGGATCGCGTTGGGGCAGGCTGCGGTGGCAACAGCGCAGGTGATGGCCAGAAAGGGGCGGATCTGATGTGTCTTGCTGTTCCTGGCAAAGTGATCCGGAAGGTTGGCGATAGCGCCGAGATCGACCTGCAGGGCAATCGCCTTGAGGTCAGCACCGTGCTCGTGCCCGAAGCCACCGAAGGTTCATGGGTCCTGGTACATGCCGGTTTTGCGATCCAGACGTTAAGTGATGAAGAGGCGAAAGAGACGTTCGACTTGCTGAAGGAACTGGAAACGGCCGGATGAAGCAGGATGTGGCACAACTTCGCAATCGACTCCGCGCGGCGGCGGCGCAGGTGCCGCACGGCCTCTCCTTTATGGAGGTTTGTGGTACGCACACGGTAGCCGGTTTCCGCACTGGTCTGCACGCGATGCTGCCGGCCAACGTGAAGCTGCTATCTGGCCCGGGATGCCCGGTGTGTGTCACCGCCCAGGGTGATATCGACCTGATGGTCGATGTGGCGCTCGAGGCGAAGGTCACGTTCTTCACGTATGGCGACATGCTCAAAGTCCCGGGAACGAGAGGGAACCTGGAACTGGCCCGCTCCCGCGGCGCCAAGATAAAGGTGCTCTATAGCACGCTCGATGCCGTGAAGTACGCCCAGGCGAACCCGGCCGAACAGGTGGTACTGGGCGCGGTTGGTTTCGAGACGACAACACCTGCCACCGCAGTTGCCATTCTCGAGGCGCAGAAGCTCGACCTGGCGAACTTCAGCGTGCTCGCCAGTCACAAGGTACTCCTACCCGCCCTGCGAGCGCTGCTCGACGGCGGTGAGGTGCAGGTGAATGGGTTCCTCTGTCCCGGCCACGCCTCGATCATCCTGGGCAGCAATGCTTTCCGGCCGCTGGTCCGCGACTACGGCATGCCGTGCGTCGTGGCGGGTTTTGAGGCAGATCAGATGCTCGCCGGCATGGCGCGGCTGACAGAGATGGTCGCCGATGCCTTGCCCGAACTCGACAACGTCTATCCGCAGGTGGTGAAGCCCGAAGGGAACCGAGTGGCGCAAGCGATCATTGCCAAGGTATTTGAACCAGCCCCGGCCAAATGGCGGGCGCTGGGCGAGATAGCGGGAAGCGGGCTTCGCGTGCGCGATGCATATGCGCAGTTCGATGCTGTGCGAAGGTTTGGACTGGTTGCCGGTGATGCGCCTGAACCGGCCGGCTGCCGGTGTGGCGAAGTGATCACCGGACGCTGCACACCGGCCGACTGCGGGCTGTTTGGGCGAAAATGCACGCCGCTGGCGCCTGTTGGGCCGTGCATGGTCAGCAGTGAGGGGTCATGTGCCGCGTGGTTCAAGTATGGCAGAGGAAGCGACAACGCGACAACGCGACGAAGCGCCAAAGAGATGGTGGCATGACAGTCCCTCCCACCATCCTCCTTGGCCACGGCGGCGGCGGACAACTGATGGATCAGTTGCTCGATGAAGTCGTGCGCCCGCACATTGCCAATGAGATTCTGGGCGAAGGGCTGGATAGCGGGTTTGTGGATTTGAGATCTGAGGTCCCGGATTTGGGATCTCGACTTGCCCTCACGATCGACGGCTACGTCGTGACCCCTTGGAAGTTCCCGGGCGGGGACATTGGACGAATCGCGATCAGTGGCACAGTGAACGACCTGGCCGTGTGCGGCGCCAAGCCGCTGGGGATTGCTCTGGGGCTGATATTGGCCGAGGGGTTCGACACCTCGGCACTGAAGGAGATCATGGCCTCGATCGCCGCGACGGCGAACGAGGCCGGCGTGAAAGTGATTACCGGCGACACCAAGGTTGTCGGCCGCGGCCAGGCCGATGGGATTTACATCACGACGGCGGGCGTCGGCGTTTGCCCAAGCGACTACAAAGTCGCTTCTACAGCAGATACCGGCGATGTCCTGATCATCAATGGCCACATCGCCGACCATGGCATGGCCGTCATGCTCACGCGCGAGATGCCACACCTGAAGACACCGATCAAGAGCGATGTGGCGCCGCTGAATGGGCTGATTCAACATGTGCTGGAATCGGGCGCCACGGTCCGATTCATGCGCGATGCAACCCGAGCAGGGCTCTCCGGCCTGGCGGCCGATCTGGCGCATCGCTATGCCCGGCGGGTGGTGCTGGAGGAAAAGGCAATCCCCGTCCGCAGAGAAACGCGCCACGCGGCCGAAATGTTGGGACTGGATGTCCTGGACGTCGCCAATGAAGGCAAGGTGGTGATGGTCGTCGCCCGCGACGATGCCGATCGCGTGCTCAAGCTGATGCGCGAGCATCCCCTGGGCGAACATGCGGCGATCATCGGCCATCTCGCAGAACAACAGGATGGAATTTGTGAGCTTCGCACCACCTCTGGCGGGAGCCGGATAGTGCAGAAGCCGTATGGAGAACAGTTACCGAGGATTTGTTAGAGCGTATCTGACAAAGGAAACAAGCCTTCGACCAGTTTGGCCGAAGAGAACTCAAAGAAGTGGAGTGAATATGAGCAGCATTAGCGCGATGCCAGCCCCGCCGAGCAGTGACAAGCGGTGGAAGCTGGTCGATGCGGCGATCAAGCGACATGGCCGGGCCGGCCACTCGTTGATCGAGTGCCTGCACACGATGCAGGAATGTTTCGGTTATCTCGATGAGCAGGGATTGAAGTATGTGGCCACGGCTCTGAATCTGCCGCTGAGCAAGGTTTACGGTGTGGCGACGTTCTACCACATCTTCAGTCTCAAGCCGCAAGGCGAGCATACCTGTGTGGTCTGCATGGGCACGGCCTGCTACATCAAGGGTGCGCCGCAGATTCTGGCAGCCCTGGAAGAGAAGTACGGCGTGAAGCCTGGCGAAACCACCAAGGATAACAAGTTGTCCGTCTTGACCGCTCGCTGCATCGGATCCTGTGGACTGGCGCCCGCGGTGGTCTTTGATGGCGATGTTGGCGGCAAGATGGTTTCCAGCGATGCCCTCAAGCGCGTCGAGAAGTGGATGAACATATGACTGCCGAAGAACTCAATGAGCTGATTGAGCAGGAAGTCGAGGCCAACAAGCTCTTCGTTCACAGCATCAATGTCTGTGTCGCTGCCGGCTGCCTTTCCAGCCACGCTGACCAGACCCTCGATGCTCTGAAAAAAGAAGTGAAGGCCAAGGGCCTGGACAAGGAGATCAAGGTCAAAGGCGTCGGCTGCATGGGCCTGTGCGCGGCCGGTCCACTGGTCGAGATCCGCGATGCCAGCAACGCAGCCCAGGTTATGTACCAGGGCGTGCAAGGCGAGCATGCGGAGCAAGTCGTTGCCTCCGCCGGCAAGCAATCCGTTCAGTCGCTGGTCTGCGACACCTCCATCCCGTTCTTCGCCAAGCAGGTGAAGATCGTGCTGGAGAATTGCGGCCTGATCGATCCCGAGCGGATCGAGGAATACATCGTCGCCGAGGGCTATCGTGCCCTGCAGAAATGCCTGCAGGAACTCGCACCCACCAAGGTGGTTGAGGAAGTAACCAAGTCCGGCCTTCGCGGCCGCGGCGGCGCAGGCTTCCCTACCGGCCTGAAATGGGCCACCGTCGCCAAGGCGCAGAACAAACAAAAATACGTGATCTGCAACGCCGATGAAGGTGATCCCGGCGCGTTCATGGATCGCTCCGTGCTGGAATCCGACCCACACCGTGTGCTCGAGGGCATGGCCATCGCTGCCTACGCCACCGGTGCCAACCGTGGCTACATCTACTGCCGCGCGGAGTATCCGCTGGCCGTGAAGCGGCTGAAGAATGCCATCAAACAGGCCGAAAGGGTCGGCATTCTCGGCCAGGGCATCATGGGCACCACCTTCAACTTCACGGTTGAAGTGCGCCTGGGCGCTGGCGCGTTTGTGTGCGGCGAAGAGACGGCCCTGATCCATTCGATCGAAGGCAAACGCGGCACCCCGCGGCCACGCCCGCCATTCCCGGCGCAGTCGGGCCTCTGGGGCTGCCCCACGCTGATCAACAACGTCGAGACTTTCGCGAACATCCCACCGATTCTCCGCAAGGGCGGCGCGTGGTTCGCCTCCATAGGCACCGAAAAGAGCAAGGGCACCAAAGTCTTTGCACTGGCCGGCCGGGTCAGCAACACCGGCCTGGTCGAAGTGCCGATGGGCATGAAGCTTCGCGAGATCGTCTTCTCACTCGGCGGCGGCATCCCCGACGGCAAGAAGTTCAAGGCCGTGCAGACCGGCGGTCCTTCCGGCGGCTGCATCCCCGAGCAATTCCTGGACATGGAGGTCGACTATGACTCCATCGCCAAGGTCGGCTCGATCATGGGCTCCGGCGGCATGATCATCATGGACGAGACCTCGTGCATGGTGGACGTGGCCAAGTTCTTCATGGAGTTCTGCAAGTCAGAGAGCTGCGGCAAGTGCGTTCCCTGCCGGGTCGGCACCAGCCAGATGTACGACATTCTGTGCAAGGTTACTGATGGCACCGCAACACCCGAAGAGATCGCGATGCTCGAGGAGTTGTGTGATTTGCTCAAGAGCACAAGCCTGTGCGGACTGGGCATGACCGCTCCAAATCCCGTGCTTACCACGATGAAGTACTTCCGCAATGAGTATGACGCCCACATCCAGGGCAAGAAATGCCCGGCCGGCGTCTGCAAGATCAAGGCCGCTCAGGAGGTGCTCGTATGAACTCAACCCTCGCATCACAGATTGTAACACTCAAGATCGACGGCAAGGACTGCGGCGCCCGTGGCGACGAGACCATCCTGAGCGTCGCCCGTGAGAACGGGATCGATATCCCCACCCTCTGCCATTACGACGGGCTTACGGACATCGGCGCCTGCCGCATTTGTCTGGTGGAGGTCAAGGGATCGCCCAAGCTCTTCGCCGCCTGCTCCACGCTGGTGACCGAAGGCATGGAAGTTTCCACCAATTCGCCGCGCCTGCAGCGCTATCGCAAGACGATCCTGGAACTGCTCTTCTCCGAGCGCAACCACGTCTGTGCCGTGTGCGTGAGCAACGGCCACTGCGAATTGCAGGCGATGGCGATGAAACTCGGACTGACGCATGTGCGTCTGCCGTATCGTTATCCCAATCTTAAGGTTGACGCGACCCACACCCGATACGTGCAGGATGACAATCGTTGCATCCTGTGCCAGCGCTGCGTTCGTGTCTGCGCTGAGATCGAAGGCGCGCATGTCTGGGACATCATGGGCCGCGGCATTGAGGCGCGGGCGATTACGGATCTGAATGAGCCCTGGGGCGCCAGCACCAGTTGCACAAGCTGCGGCAAGTGCGTGCATGTCTGCCCGACCGCTGCGATCTTCGAAAAGGGCAAGTCGGCGGGTGAAATGGTCAAGCGGAGCTTCGTCTCGGAGCTGGCCGCGAAGCGTGAGGTATACGAATGAGCAAAGCAAGAATTGCGACCGTGTGGCTCGATGGGTGTTCCGGATGCCACATGAGTCTGTTGGACATGGATGAGAAGATCATCACCCTGGCTTCTCTGATCGAGATGGTGTACTCGCCAACTGTCGACATGAAGCAGTACCCCCAGAATGTCGATGTCTGCCTGATCGAGGGCGCTGCCTCGAGCGATGAGGACATTCACAAACTCAAGATCATCAGGCTCAACACCAAGTGCCTGGTGGCCCTGGGCGATTGCGCGATCACCGGCAACGTGCCCTCGATGCGCAACATGTATAAGGTCGAGGAGATCCTCAACCGTGCGTACGTCGAGAATGCGGTCCTGCAGCAACAGATACCCAGGATCGGCGTGCCGGTTCTGCAGACCCGCTGTCGTCCGATCCACGAGATCGTGAAGGTCGACGTCTTCGTGCCTGGTTGCCCGCCGCCATCGGAGACGATCTACAACTGCGTCGCCGATCTGCTGGCCGGCAAGACCCCTGATATCGGCGCGACCACGCGCTTTGGAAAGTAGAGGATCAACCATGAGTCAGTCAATAAGCGTCCCAGTCACCGCCTCCGGCGGCAAGCTGGCGCGAACGATCACCATCGATCCGGTCACCCGTGTCGAAGGGCACGGCCGGATCACGATCCAGCTCGACGACAAGGGCAACGTCGCCGATGCCCTGTTCCATGTGACCCAGATCCGCGGGTTTGAGAAGTTCTGCGAAGGCCGCCCCTTCCAGGAGATGCCTTCCATCACGGCCCGCATCTGCGGCATCTGTCCGGTGTCGCATATGCTGGCCAGTGCCAAGGCCTGCGATGAGCTGCTGGCGGTGCGCGTACCGGAAACCGGCATCAAGCTCCGCCGCATGCTCAATCACGCCCAGTATGTGCAGAGCCACGCGCTCTCGTTCTTCCATCTCTCCAGCCCTGACCTGCTGATGGGAATGGATGCCGAGCCGCAGAAGCGCAATATCTTCGGCGTGATCGAAAAGCATCCCGAGCTGGCCAGAGATGGCGTGCGCCTGCGCGGCATCGGCCAGCAAATCATCGAGATCCTCGCCGGCAAGAAGATTCACGCGGCCTGGCCCGTGCCCGGCGGCGTCAATCAGGCGCTCACCGCCCCGGGCCGCGAGAAGATCCTCGCGGTGCTCCCCGAGGCGTTCACGATCATCAATCGCACGCTCGACTGGTACAAGAGCGTCCTGGAGAACTTCCGCGATGAGATCCGCATCTTCGGCAACTTCCCCTCGTTGTTCATGGCGCTGGTAACCCCGCACGATCCGGATGAGCACAACGCCATGCTCGATCACTACGATGGCGTCTTCCGCTTCGTCGATGAGTCGGGCAACGTGGTGAAGGACAACATCGATCCGCGGAAGTACACCGAGCACATTGGCGAAGCCACTGAGGCGTACAGCTACCTCAAGAGCCCGTTCTACCTTCCCAAGGGCTATGCCGAGGGGATGTATCGCGTCGGGCCGCTGGCGCGCCTGAACGTGATCGACCGTACCGGCACGCCCAAGGCCGATCGTGAGTGGGCCGAATTCCGCGCCCTGCGCCGCGGTGTGATCCTCTCGAACTTCCATAACCACTATGCCCGGCTGATCGAGATTCTGTTTGCCCTCGAGCGTCTGGAGCAGTTGTGCAACGACAAGGGCATCCTCGATCCGCACGTCCGCGCCATCGCCAGCCACAACGCCCACGAGGGCGTGGGCGTGATCGAAGCGCCGCGCGGCACGTTGATCCACCACTACAAGATCAACGATGAGGGCCTGATGACCTGGGCCAACTTGATCGTCGCCTCCGGGCATAACAACCTGGCGATGAACCGGTCGGTGTTGCAGGTCGCCAAGCACTACGTGAAAGGCGCAAAGATCAGCGAAGGCATGCTCAATCGTGTCGAGGCGGTTATCCGCACGTACGATCCCTGCCTCTCCTGCTCAACGCACGCGGCCGGGAAGATGCCTCTGGTGATTGAGGCCGTCGATCCGCAAGGCAACGTGGTCAGTATGTTAACCCGCGACTGACCTCTATCACCTGCGCGGAGAGGAAACTTCCCGCGCAGGCTTTCTGAACCACGAGGCAACGACGAACGCGACGATCACATCCGTATTCGTCGCTGCATCGTGGTGAAACAGGACCATCAATGACACTGATCATCGGTTACGGCTCGACTCTCCGCCGCGACGACGGCATCGGCTGCATCATCGCCGAGCAGTTGATGGACGCCCCGCCATCTGCGATCTCAAATCTCAAATCTGCAATCGATATCATCGCTCGTCACCAGCTCACCCCCGACCTTGCCGATGCCGTCCAGCAGGCGGACCACATCATCTTCATCGACGCCTGCGCCGACGCCGCCCCCGGCGAGGTGCGCCTGGCCGAGGTCAAGCCGGCCGGCGAGAACTGGGGCGCATTCGCCCACGAGATGAGCCCCGGCGTCCTGCTCGATTGTGTCCGAGACGTTTACGGCAAGACCCCCCGCGCTCACCTGATCACCATCGGCGGCGAGACCTTCGACATCGGCGAAGGCCTGACCCCGAAAGTCCAAGCCGCCATTCCCGTCGTTCACAAGATGCTGGCCGCATTGACTGCGAAGTAGCTCTCGCCATTGCGCATTAATGGGCTCGTCCGTGTTCGCTGATCGTCTCTCCCGCGCGGTTCACGAAGATCACCCGGATCGGCATCTTCCCCACCGCATGCGTTGAGCACGACAGGCACGGGTCATAAGCGCGAATGGCATGCTCAATGCGATTGAGCGCTCCCTCGGTCACCTTGGCGCCGTTCAGGTACTTCTTCGCCACCACCTCAACCGACTTGCTCATCGCGTAGTTGTTGTGCCCGGTCGCGACGATGAGGTTCACCTTCGTCAACATACCTTGTTCGTTTACCTGATAGTGGTGGAAAAGCGTCCCGCGCGGGGCTTCGAGCACACCCACTCCCTCGGCGTTCTTCACCTCGCCGGGGATGAACACCTCGCTGGCCAGTACCTCGCGATCCTGCAGGATCTGCGCAGCTCGCTCAATCGCATACAGATCCTCGATCAGCCGCGCGTAGTGGTAATAGAGTGTCCCCTGCACCGTCTTCCCGTCGCGCATGTCCTGGAACTTCGCAAACTCCACCTGCGCCAGCGGCGTGGCCATCTTCCGGCTGGCGTTGAGCCGGCCCAGCGGTCCAACCCGGTACGTGCCGGCCGGGAATCCCAGTGCCGTCAGGTACGGGAACTTCAGATACGTCCAACTCTCCACCCGCTCCGAGATGTGCTTCAGATAGTCACGCCCATCAAACCGCACCACCGGCTTACGCTCCGAATCCACGACCTGCAACGGGCCATCATAGAGCTCGTCCGCATCGTCCTTGCCAACCATTCCCATGTAGTTCGACGCGAATGAAGCGAACTCATCCATCACATGCGGCTGTTCCGCGATCCACCCTTCGATCAGGCCCAGCCCAACCTGCACATGCTCGATCATGGTCGGAATCTGCTTCAGGATCGCATCACGATCCTGCAATTTCAGCGGCCGGTTCACCCCGCCGGGCACCGCGAAGTTCGGGTGCACCTTGCGGTCGCCCACGGCCGCGATGATCGACTGCCCGAACTTCCGCAGTTCGATTGCCTTCAGCGCCGTCTTGGGGTCGGCCGCCACCAGCCCAACCACGTTGCGAATGGCCGGATCAGCGTCGAATCCCAATAGCAGATCCGGTCCGGCAAGCTCGAAGAAGTGCATCGAGTGTGACTGGATGGTCTGCCCCATATGCGCCAACTCGCGCAGGAGCTTCGCCGGCCGTGGCGGATCCACTCCGATGATCTGGTCGCACGCCTTGGCGCTTGCCAGGTGATGGCTGACCGGGCATATCCCGCAGATCCGCTCCGTGATCAGCGGCATCTCGTTGAACATCCGCCCTTCGCAGAACTTCTCAAATCCGCGGAACTCGTTGACGTGGAAGACGGCATGCTCAACCTTCTTCTGATCATCGAGATGCACGACAACCTTCGCATGACCTTCGATCCGCGTCACCGGCTCTATGACAATCTTCTGACCCATGGTTTACCTCTAGTGCCAGTCCAACAGCTTTCCCTTCAACACCGGCTTGCGTCCCGCCGCCAATTCTGTCAGCACATAAAAGATCGCATCCGCCGATGGCGGGCATCCGGGGATGTTCACATCCACCTGAACGACCTGGTCGATCGCTCTTGCATCCTGCATGACCGCGATCTCTGCATGCTGCGGGATGCTGCCGTTTACAGTGCTCTCGGTCTCAACATACGCCCGTTGCAACGCAGCGGCCGATGAACACGCATTCCGCATCGTGGGCACCCCGCCAAACACCGCGCAGTCGCCCAGCGCGATCAGCACCTTGCAGCGCGATCGCATCTGCCGGCAGACCGCTTCGTTGGCGCTGTTGTTCACGCACCCTTCAAGGATGCCCACATCCACCCCCCCCGCATCCGGATGCTTCAGATCCGTAATCGGCGTGGAGCGCAGCTCGGCCACTTCCAGCAGCTTGAGGATGCGCTCATCCATGTCGAGCAACGACATATGGCATCCGGCGCACCCCGCCAGCCAATCCGATGCTACCTTTACTTTCGCCGCCATAACGGACTCCTTGCGATCTTTGTCTGTTCTTCACTCACAATGAGTTCTGCACCTGAGCCATCGTCGCGAACAATCCCGGCCGACCCAGCACCGCCGCCATCATTGCCAGCGGCATCCAGTCCGGCCCGATCCCTTCGGGCGCTTCGGTTAATTCCACCACCGGCCGCTCTCGCCCCTCAATGTTCACGATCGTCCCGCGCTTCTCGGTCCACAGACGCCCAGGCAGCACCACATCCGCCTTCTTCGTCAGTTCCGAGTGCCCAACCGCCTGCACCACCGTGAAACTCGCCGGCGGCAGCACAAAGCCGTTCGACGGCTCATCGCCCGCCATCACGAATAGCGCATCGGCGATCACCTCGCGCATCTCAATCCCATACTGCGCTGCCCCACAGGCATTCGATCCCGTCGCCAGCGGCAGGAATTTTACGTGCGGCGGCAGCGACCGCAGCGCTGCATACACCAGCGTCGAGAGCGCTGGTCCATACATCACTACCGGCCGCTCGCTGGTCTCCAGGATCTTCCGGAGGCGCGAGATGCCGTCCAAGCTCAGGTGATAGGTGAACTTGAGCGCAGCGAATGGAGATGGCCCATGCCGGCTCATCGCGTCCAGATGCAGACGCTCAGTCGCATAGTCATCCATCGCGGTGTCATGGTCATCGACCACCACCACGCTGGCCTGCCGGTCATACGCCCGCTTGGTCAGATACCCCAGCACCTTCTGCCCCTGCAGCACGTCTTCACCCACCACCACGATGCATGTCGCATCTTCCAGGTCCTTCAGTTGCGCCCGCGGCTCCAGATCCAGAGGTGGCACCAGCCCATGCAGCAGCGTGACCTGGTCGCTATGCAGCACCTCATTAAGAAATGCGCCCATGGCGATCATCGTCTCATTGGTAAATCGCGGGCTGATCATCCCCGCAGTGCTCTGGGCCTCCTTGAACTTGCCGGCCGTGTACGTGATTGCCTCATCCCAACCGACCTCAACCAGCTCGCCATCGCGCCGGATCATCGGCTTGGTGATGCGGTTTTCCGGCCGTCGCAGCGACTCAAATCGCCCCTTTACGCACAGCAGTCCGGCGTTGTGCTCATCCCAGTCGCCATCCAGTCGCAATACCGTATTCCCGCGCACCATGGCCTTCAGACCGCACGCCACAGCACAGCCGACACATGTCACGCGCACCGTCCTGCATTCCGATGCATGTCCCACAAAGCTGCTGCGCTTGTCCATTAGCGCGCCGGTAGGGCATGCCTGCAGGCAAGTCCCGCATTCCACACAGGTTGATTGCCCGAATGTTACCGAATCGTCCGCACAGATCATCGTCTTTGCGCCGCGCTGGAACACTCCCAGCGTGTGGTTCGCGGCGATCTCATCACAGGCGCGGATGCACCGCCGGCAGAGAATGCAGCGGGAGTGATCCATCGTGAAGCTCTTCCGCGATGCATCGACCGGCCATTCTTTCTGCCATGCCGGAGGATACTGGAAGCAGTCCAGACCATAGCGATACGCCAGCTTCTGCAGCTCGCATTCGCTGGTCTCGGGTGTGCCGCTGGAGGCGCAGAACATGCAGTAGTGATTCCGCTCCGAGAACAGCATCTGCAGGCTGAACTTCCGGGCTTCCACCACCTTATCGGTTTCCGTGCGCACCACCATTCCCTCAGTTACGGGGAAGGTGCACGCCGGCTGCAGCATGCGCTGCTTCTCAATCTCCACCAGGCAGACGCGGCATGAGCCGGTTGCCCTCAGGTGCGGGTGATCGCACAGCGTCGGGACATCGATCCCCGCCGACTGCGCCGCCTGCAACACCGATTGCCCGATCCGGGCGTGCACCACCTGGCCGTTGATCGTGATGTTTACCGTGTCGCTCATGGCTTTTCCTCCCCCTCCTTATCCCCGTTCGCTCCCACACCGGCGCCAACAAGGCTGCCCGGCCGCTCGATCTCCATCAGATCCAGCCATTCCAGGTCGCATCGCAGGCACCGCCGGGCCTCTTCCATTGCCTGCGCCTCTTCCAGCCCAAGCTCCACCTCGCGGAATGTCCCATCGCGCTCGCGTACATGCAGCTTGCGGTTCACCGGCCGCCGCGCCTGGGCGTAGTCGTCCAGCGGAACCACCTGCCCGACATCCACGCGTTGGGTGATGAACTGCGGCTTCTCAACCTTGCCGGTGCGGATCCACGTATCCACCGCAATCGCCACCAGGTTGCCCTGTGCCACCGCTTCGACGATGGTCGCCGGGCCGTTCACGGCATCGCCTGCCGCAAACACGCCTGCCCGGCTGGTCTCCAGCGCCTCGCCTACGGCAAACACATCGCCGCGGCCAACCTTCACATTCGCCTCAGGCGTCAGGCAGCGCACATCCGGCACCTGACCAATCGCCGGGATCACGACTTCCACATTGAGCACATACGACTCGCTTCCGATCGCAGTGGGCTTGCGCCGGGCCGAATCGTCAAAGTCGGCCAGCCGCTGCTGCTGCAGCCGCAGGCCCGTGACATTCGCATCGCCTAGCACTTCGGTCGGGTTCACCAGCACATGGAACCGAACACCCTCATCGCGTGCGGCCTCGATCTCTTCCGGCAGATGCGCTGCCGGCATGTCATCGCCTGCACGGCGGTAGAGCACGTGTACTTCGCGTGCTCCCATCCGCAGGCTGACCCGTGCTACGTCAATCGCGACATCGCCGCCGCCAACCACCGCCACGCGCTTGCCCTTCACATCGGGCAGATTGCCCGGCGGCTTCATGTTCAGCGCCTTCATCGACGCGTCGGCCGCCACACGGTTAAGGAAGTCAATCCCGTCGATCACGCCGTTCTTGTCCTCACCGGTGATGTTCAGCTTTCGCGTCCGATGTGCACCGATCGCCAGCACCACCGACGCGAATCCCTGCTTCGTCATCAGGTCATCCAACGAGAAGTCTTTGCCCAGCGCTGCGTTGCATTTGATCTCCACGCCCGCGCGGCGAACATTCTCGATCTCCGCAAACAATTGCGCCCGCGGCAGCCGGTAATCCGGGATCGCCCAACTCATCATCCCGCCGGGGAACGCCAGCTTCTCAAACACCGTCACCTTATACCCGTGTTGCGCCAGCCGCAGCGCTGCCGTCAGCCCGGCTGGCCCGGACCCGATCACCGCCACCTTATGCTTCTGTGCTTCGGCAAACTCCTGCTTGCCGACCACCGGCTTGGGCGTCCAGGGTGTGGCAAACTCATGGTCAGCCATGAACCGCTTCACCAGCCGCACCGCCACCGGATCATCGATGTCGCCGCGCCGGCACTTGCTCTCACAGAATGCCGGACACGCCCGCCCGCACACCAGCGCAAACGGGTTGCGCTGCCGATGCACCTCGAGTCCTTCGGCAAATCGGCCTTGCGCCACCAGCGCCAGGTACGCCGGCGTATCCACGCCCGCCGGGCATGTGTTCACGCACTTGGCCCGCACCAGCGCTTTGCACTGCCCGCTCTTGCAGATCTTGTCATCAATGTGGGTGATGAACTCTTCCTCAAAGAAACGCAGCGCTGCCATGACCGGACCGGGCGTCCGCTGTCCCAGCCCGCACAGCGAGTTGCCCATCATCTGGTTCGACACTTCGCGGATGATCGTCAGGTCCTTCCGGCTCCCGTGGCCTTCGGTGATCCGCGTCAACGCCTCCAGCAAACGCTGTCCGCCCGCCCGGCAGGGGGTGCACTTGCCGCAACTCTCGGCCGCCGCAAAGGTCAGGAAATACCGCGCCAGTTCCACCATGCACGTGTCATCATCGACGACGATCATGCCGCCCGAGCCCATCACCGCCCCGGCATCCTGCAGCGAATCGAAGTCCACCGGCGTATTCAGGCACGATGCCGGCAGGCACCCGCCCAAAGGCCCGCCGGTCTGCACCGCCTTGAAGTGCCTGCTTTTCTGAATCCCGCCGCCGATATCAAAGATGATGTCGCCCAGCGGTATGCCCATCGGCACTTCGATCAGGCCGGTGTTGTTCACCTTGCCCGTCAGCGCGAACACCGCCGTGCCCGGGCTCTTGGCCGTCCCGATCGATGCAAACCACGTCGCCCCGTTGGCGATGATCTGCGGTGTCATCGCGTAACTCTTCACGTTGTTGATGTTCGTCGGCTTGCCCCACAGGCCCGACTGTACCGGGAACGGCGGCCGTGGCCGGGGCTCGCCGCGCTTGCCCTCGATGCTCGCAATCAGCGCGGTCTCTTCACCACAAACAAACGCTCCCGCGCCTTCCTTCAGATGGATATCAAACCCAAACCCGCTGCCCAGGATGCTGTTGCCCAATAGTCCCTGTTCCCGCGCCTGTGCAATCGCAAGCTGCAGCCGCTGGATCGCCATCGGATACTCTTCGCGGCAATAGATAAAGCCTTCCGATGCCCCAATCGCGTACGCCGCGATAATCATGCCTTCAATGACGCTGTGCGGGTCACTCTCCAGAATCGACCGATCCATGAATGCGCCCGGGTCGCCCTCGTCGGCGTTGCACACCACAAACTTCGGCATGCCGCCCGACTTGCGGCAGAACTCCCACTTCTGGCCCGTCAGGAATCCCGCGCCACCTCGTCCGCGCAGACCCGATGCCTTGACCTCCGCGATCACCGCTTCGGGTGTCATCGAACCCAACACTCGCGCCAGTGCCAGATACCCGCCGCGCGCGGCATAATCCTCAATCCGTTCCGGATCGATGATCCCGCAGTTCCGCATCGCGATGCGCATCTGCTTGCTGAACAGCGGCAAGTCCTTCAGCGGCGACCCTGAGCACTGGATCGTTGCATCTTCCGGCTCCAGTTCGCCTACCATCCACTCGCGCACCGGCCGCCGGCCGACGATATGTTCATCCACCAGCCGCTTCACCATCTCCGGCATCACGTTCGCATAGAGCACCCGCGCCTGCCCGGGAAGCTGGATATCCACCAGCGGTTCCTTCACGCAGACGCCGATGCATCCAGTCGCCGCCACCTCGGCCGGGATGCCGCGCCGCTTGAGCTCGGAGCGGAAGAAATCCATCGTTTCGCGCCCCCCTGCCGCGATCCCGCAGGTGCCGGCACCCACCGTCACCACCGTCGCGGTTCTGGCGCGATTGCTCCGCGTCGATCGCGCTGCTGCACAATACCGCTTCAGTTCTTCGATGCTCTTTAGCGAAGGCATAATCGCCTCCCAGGCGAGTTAGTGAAAGATTTCACCAATGATGTGCTAGGGCAAAGCTGCCAGTTGTTCGACCAGATTATCCGCGTTCAGCCGGCCGCAGACCTTCTCGTCCACGACCGCAACCGGGGACAATCCACAGGAGCCCAGGCAGTACACAATTTCCAGCGTGTAGCGGTAGTCCGGCGACGTCCCGCCCGGCGGGACCTGCAGGCTCGCAGACACCTTCTCGATGCTCTGCGCAGACCCCCGAACATGGCATGCCGTCCCATCGCAAATCCGCACCAGGTGCCGGCCGCGCCGCTTCAAATGGAACTGCGAGTAGAACGTCGCCACGCCATAAAGCTGGTTCAGTGGTATCTTTGCGCGCTTTGAGATCTCCCGCAGGACCACTTTTGGCAAGTATCCATAGGCATCCTGGGCACGCTGCAAAATCGGGATCACCGCGCCGCGCTGACCCTTGAATTGCTCGATGATCCGGACCAACGGAGTGAAATCGATCGGCTCCTCGACCGGCGGGCTTGCCCCACCTTCCGGAGCGAGGGCATTACTGTTCGTCGCCGCTAACATGGCACTCTCCTGAATACAGAAGACTTCGCCAACCACAGCACAACGTCAGCAAACAAACCTGACCGCCTCACTCTACAACGTTGACATTGTGAAATAAAGCACAAAATGATCGAGAATATCAATAACTCCTCTATGAGGTGCGAATTGTTGTTAGTGCTATCGGTAATTGCTTAGCTCCCCTCCCCCAATCGATCCTAAACACTGTCACACAAAGAAGGTACGCACTAACAATTGTAGGTACTAACTAGTTTCCGACTCCTGTTGCCCCGCAGCAACGCGCAAACCGTTCATAGTCCAAGTGCGCGATTTCTGGAGTGCGGCGACTTGTGGCACATCCGCCTGAGTGGATCGCCGCTTTTCTGCGAGGGACTTGTCCCGAGCCCTCCAGGCAAGACCACTCCGTCCCCTTTCCCTTCCGTCTCCCGCATCCATGCAGGGCGCCAATCGCGTTCGCGTGGGGACCGCCACCTCTCACCGCCCCGCTGGCATCTTCAGCGTAATCCCCACATCAGTTGGCCGCGTCTTCGAGTCGGGCGAATCAACCACCCCGCCATCGTCTTTCCCATCGGCGCCAACCGAGTAAATCACCAGGCTGCCATCGGCCTGTTTCTTCATCCGCATTGCCTGGCCATCGAACGGGTCCACCGGCATCGCCTCCAGATACCCAGGCACGAGCAAGTCAGAGGTGGCGGGATACTGCCCATGATCCAGCCGATACCGCGTCGCGGCGCAGGCGACCCCAACACTCGCCCTGAGGACCTGCGTCTTTGCGAGTGACTCGATGGACTTCAGTATGGAGGGCATAACAATCGCGCTCATCACCCCTCGTCGCTTGCCCGGCCGAAGCTCCTCCTCGATCTTCTTGCGCGCATCGGCCGTCTGGTAGTACGGCTGTTGCGCGATGTCGCGCTGACGTTGCATGTACTCACGGTAGATGCCGACGTCGTCCCGAAGCCATGCGAACCATAGTGCACCGCCAGCGCCGGATCGCAGTGTTCTTGCATACTGGCCTTGCCCGCTGCCGAGGTCGGCGAACATAGCCAACCCAAACGCCTCTTCGCCCCGCAGCATTCGGGCAAATGCTCGCGATAGCGCCGGCGGCTCGGGGGGGGTGAATGAATCCAGTTGCTCTTTGGACGTTACGGCCGGCAGCACGCGCGCAACGGTGTTGGTAGCGAGCGCGTCAATGGCAAGGGTCGTCAGCCCACTAATCAGGATGGGCGGTGCATTGAGATGGTTACCTGTCGCATAGATCCGCCGACAATCCGCCATCGCCAGTTCCACCTTGCCGCTCGCCGCCTCCGAGGTCGCCGCTACAGACAGCAGGATTGACCATGTGCGGAACGGCTTGCTCAATGTTAACACTGCGCCAACGTCGGGCTTGTCGTAGTCGTAATCCAGACGGCACTCCGGCATATCGGCCGCCTGACGGAGCACTTGCAGTGTCTTCTCCTGTCGCTGGAGATAAGCCGCCCCTTGAGCGGAGTTAACCTTCGTTTCGTCCCTGTAATCGACATCCTTGTCCGCGGCCGTGGTTGCCGCCTCAAACCGCTCGCGAGTCTTCTCATACAGGATCGCCGCGTTGGCAGAATCGGGTATCGCCGGCGGCGCAACGCTCAGTGCCATCGCTCCGGCCTCCGCACGCAACGCCTGAATCTCCACCTGCGCCCGCAAGTCCAGATTCCACAACGTCATCGCCATCAGCGAGATCACAACCAGCCATGCGGTAGCGATACGCGCCAGCGGCCAGGAAACCGCCCGTCGGATACCAGCGGCATCCCGCTTCCGCGCCATGATCCACAAAGCGATTGCTCCCACGAAATAGCAAACCGACAAGGTAATCGCCCAGCCAAACCCACTGTCCCGAAGGTTCGAGACATACCGCAAGCCCCAGGTGAGCATCAACTGTGCACCCAGTGGAACCAGCGGCAGCAGAGCGGCCACTGCACACAGAGCCTTTGCCGTACGCGCCTTGCGCCGCTGGCCGTTGACGATCACCAACGCCAGGAACAGCAGGCACGCCAGCAGCGTCTCGATCCAGAGAAGCACATAGCTCATGGTATAACCCCAATATTCGTGTTGATGGATGAATCACCGTGAATCAGCGGCACCAGCACAAGTCGCTCGCCGGCCGAAATCCGCTGCGCTATCGCATACGCCTCGTCGCGGCCGATCGGCAAATCCAAACTCGCAATCTCCGAGGCCAGCCGCTCCGTGCGAGCTTCGTCAGCCCGTGGCCGAGGGACAATCTCCGTCACCGACGCTCCAATCTGTGCCAGGGTCATCCCGATCAGCAGCATCGCCGCCATCGCCTCGGCAAACGCCCAGCGCGACCGCACCTCCGCTCGCCCAACGATCCGCGCCCGCACCGCCGCATCAGGCCCGGCCAGCCGGTACTGACCCAAAATGGATTCGACATCATGTGTGTCATCACTCATAGCTGTGTCCTCGACGGATCCAGAAACTCGCGAAGATGCGCGATCGCATATCGATACCGGCTGGCGGCTGTATTCGGCGGAATCGCCAGCGTCTGCCCAATCTCAGCAAAGCTGAGCCCCTCATACACCTTCAGGTGAACAACCTCCCGCTGCTCCGCCGGAAGCTGCCGCAACGCCCGCTCCACCCGCCGCTGTTCCTCACGACGCTCGGCCGGCACATCCGCCGCCTCCAAGAGGCAGACGTCAGCATTCTCCAGTCTCTCCATCGTCCGTCGTGCTCCCAGCAGCCGATACGCCTCATTCCGCACAACGACGCGAAGGAACGCCTTCATGGACAAGACCTCATCCACCCGGCCGCGGGAGATCAGCCGCATAAACGCCTGCTGCACCACATCCTCCGCCAGACCGCGGTCTCCCAGAATCATCAGGGCATACCGATACATCGACGGTCCCAGTGCGTCATACACCTGACCAATCCAATGCTCATGACCTTGTCCGGCCGCCGGGCGCTTCAGTCGATCCTCCCAATGCCCTGGACCCTCCATGATGATCACTTTGTCTGGATAATGGAAACATTGCAGGCAGCACGGCACCGCTCCAGCCGACGTGTCGTGTTTGCCTCGGGCGTCCGAGGATGTGAGTGCTAGGAAACCTGATTCCGCAAGCGCGGAGTTGGGGATCCTGGGGTGGAGGCTTTACCCGTCTTCCGTTCCGTTACTTCTCCGGCCGCTGGCCACGCCATTCGCCGTAAGGGTCCGGAGCACGGTAGATAAGTGTTTCGCCGTTGAGTTCGAGCAGTTTCACTTCTCGGGTCTTGTTGAGGAATTCGTACTCCGGCCGGTCCGGGTATTTCTTCTTGAAATCGGAGGTCTTGCAGGTCAGAAGCAGCGTCGGCGGAAGGGCATCCCAGCGGATGGACCAGGTGCCGGTGAGCGTGTTGCCACCGGGGGTGAAGTTCACAAGCGTATAGGTGCCATCTGGATTGAAGGTGTAATCGCCCTTGCAAAGCGGGCCTCGCCAAGTGCCCAGGATCTTCCGCTCGAGCGCGGCCATTTCCCCGCCTTTGGCCGCCACGACGGGCTGGGTGGCCGGAGCAGATTGTGATGGCGAGGTCGTTGGCGGCTTTGCCGTGGTCTCGCCGCGGACGGCCGGCGCCACCGCGATTTGCAGGAGCAGTGCGATCGAGAAGCCGAGCGCGAGCTTGGTTTCCATAGGTCGATCCTCTCAAGGGATTCCGTGGGTATACCCACCACCCGCACCACCTCTTTGACGCGGATGCGGGAGAAAAGTTTCAGAAGACCGACATAGCAGGGAAGCCGCTGGAGATGGGAATGTGCCGCTCCCCCCCCCATTCGGCTCGACCAGCTTTATCCAGATTCCCCATCCTCTCCAAAATCGGGCTGGAATTCCGGCCGCGCGTAAGTCCTTGTCAATACTCATCTCCCTCACTAACTTCCCTCAAAAACCACCCTTATTATGGGGAGACATGTTCTTTCGGATCCCTGTGGCCGTTCCCGGTCACGCTATTTGACAACCGAATACGGCTCTTCCTATCAGCCAGGTAGGCAATCGCCGCCCGAAGATGCGCATCGATCTTGAGCATCTTCGTTCGTAGTAGGGCCCGGAAGGCTCGTTGCCCCGGACCGCCAATTGCGCGGCCGAACTTGAGCACCTTCGCCAAGTCGGTCATCCATCTCACAGACACCCCAAGACTGCGGCACGCTAACCTGAGCATCTTCCCTCTGCCGTTACGGAATAATCAATGATCTCTATCCGTGACCTTTGAGCACCTTGGTCCTTGGTCATTCATTGGTCATTGGGCTCTGGTCATTGGGCATTCCAGCAGGAGTTATCCACAATCACCCCGAACTTGCGCATCTCCTACCCCAAGAACGACGCAACCTGCTGTCTCACCGACACTTGCGCAACATGGGGTACCCCCGCCGAGAACTTGCGCACCTCCTACTTATCCACACCCGACCCCTTTTTCATCCTTTCGCCATCCTTCATCCTTGTCCCTATGACCCTGTCGACGCATAGTGCCTTACCCCGATCCGCCAGAACTGCAGGCTGATCGCCAGGAACACCACCCCCGCCAGTGGCGAGAGCCATTGCAGCAATGCGGTTGACCCCAGCGGGTCGGACCGGCCGAGGATCGCATGGGCCGGGAAGTAGTTGATCGTCGCCAGCGGGATCACGAACGTGAACACCTGCCGGAACCAGCGATTGTAGATGCTCATGGGAAACTGCCCGGCCTCCACGCCGCCGTACGTGAAGCAGTTGACGATCTCGATGCTCTCGATCGTCCAGAAGCACATCGTCGCCTGCAGGATGAACAGCCCGCTGAACAGGCACACGCCGCCCGCGATCGCGCACAAGAGCAAGGCGATCCGCGGCGCCGTCCAACTGAGATCCAGGGCATGGGCAGACCAGAGCAGAATCACCACCGCCTGCGCCAGCCGGCCGACCCGCATGAGCTGCAACTCCTGCGCCAGCACCTGAAACGCCACCAGCCTCGGCCGCAGCAGCAGGCGATCGAAGTCGCCGTTGCGAATCAGCCGGCCGAGGATGTCGAACCCGCGCGGCACGGCTTCGGCAACTGCAAAGGCGATGCTGATCATCGCATAGAACAGCCCCACCTCCGGGAGCGTCCAGCCGGCAATCTTGCCAAAACGCTGGAACAGGGCAGCCAGCCCCAGGAACTCAATCCCGGTGATCAGGAAATGCGCCAACGCATGCACCAGGAACGAGATGCGATATTGCATCTGCCCGCGGATCGAGACTGCGATATATCGGAAATACAGCGATGTGGCGTTCATACTCACCCTCCTAACCTCCCTGGGCGACAAGCTGCTTCAGCCCGCGCTGCAGCATCAGCCGGCCGGCCATCACGAACACGGCGATCCACACCCACGTCTGCACGATGCCCATCAGGGCGGCCGTTCCCGTCAGCAATCCGAGATACGCCTGGAAGGGCACATCGATCAGCCCGCGGAACGGCATCGCCTGCACGATCGGCTGCAGCCACGCGGGAAACAGCGGCAGGGGAACGATGATGCCAGAGAACAGAAAGATCACCGCCGGAGCCAGACGCGAGATGCCTTCGCCGCTGATTGTCCACAACAGCGAGATCGTCATCGCCGCCGAAATCGCGCCCGCCAGAGCCGCACCGCTGAGAATCGCCAGCAACGACCAGCCCAGCGCACTCACAGAAGCAGGCGCCTGCAGACCCAGAAACGCATATGCCAGCACAAGCTGCGGCACCGCACGCAGCAATGTCGGCGCCAGCCGCGCTGCCAGGCAACGCGAGTACCACATCCCATACAGATCCACCGGCCGGGTCAGTTCATACGCCACTCCGCCCGAGCGGATCATCGCCGCGATCTCGCTCTCAACACCAAACATCGCCAGCAGCAGAAATGCCTGGCTGAGCCAAATGTAACTGACGACCTGCTCAGCCGTCATGGGCTGGGCGGCATCGGAGGAACGATAGAATGCCGCGAAGATCATCACGCGGACGTAGCCAAAGAAAAGCTGCGTCCCGATCCCGGCGATCGCCGCCGATCGGTACTGCAAAAGCCCACGAAACCGGGCATCGAGCATGGCGAGGTACGCTTTCATGAGTTGGTCCTATACAACCGTGCAATGATCGACTCGATCGGCGGATTCTCTACAAACAGATCATGAACCGGATGACTCGAACATACTCGACTGATCAGCGCGGCCGGCGAAACGCGGCTGGGATCGAACGCCAGCACGACGCGTTTCCCTTCCTTCCTCACCACGCGGGCATCGGCATCGCGCACCTCTTCCACGCCGTCGGCCAGATCGACCGTCAGCCAGCGCTCGGCCGACACGCTGCGCCGCAGCGATTCGAGCGTGCCGTCGGAAAGCACCTTGCCATCGGAGATCACGATCACCCGCCGGCACAGAGCCTCGATGTCATCCATGTCGTGCGTCGTCAGGATGACGGTGGTGCCGCGCTGACGGTTGAGCTTGAGAACAAACTCGCGCACGGCGAGCTTCGAGATCGCATCCAGACCAATCGTCGGCTCATCAAGAAACAGGATCCGCGGCGCATGCAGCAAGGCGGCCGCCAGATCGCAGCGCATCCGCTGCCCCAACGAAAGCTGCCGCACCGGTGTATCAAGGATCGGCTCGATCTGCAGCATCGCGATCAGCTCATCGCGTGCCGCTTCATATGCCTTCTGCGGCACTCGATAGATATCTCGCAGAAGCTCGAACGACTCGATCACGGGCAGGTCATACCAGAGCTGCGTGCGCTGGCCGAAGACGACCCCGATCCGGGCGACGTGCTCGACGCGCTGCTTCCACGGCACGCGCCCGTCGATCTCCACACGCCCGCCGTCGGGCACCAAGATGCCCGAAAGTGTCTTCACGGTGGTGCTCTTGCCAGCGCCGTTCGGGCCGATGTAACCGACGAGTTCGCCTGCCTCGATCGCGAAGTTCACTCCCGCCAGCGCATGTACCGGCCGATATTCCCGGCTGAACAGTCCGGTCACCGCGCCCCACATCCCGCTTCGGCGCACCGCGACATGGAACGTTTTCCTCAGGTCCTCCACGATGATCTGCGGCATACCGTCCTCCTCATCATCTTTAAGGTGCGCGGGTGCGCGCACGGACGCACCGCCCGGTCCGCAAAACCAAGGGGGCTCCACGTGATTGGGTTGTCCACGCCATTGGTGCGACGAAGCGCATCAACGCGATCCGCTTTACTTACCTTTGGGCGCAAGCGAGGTCAACGCCAATCTTCACGGATTGTTGGCGCCACCTTCGCCATCCGCGGCTTTCTCCATACAATTGCGCCTATGCGGAAATGGATCGCGCGGTTCTCGTTCACGCTCCTGATCGTCGGCGGGTTGCTGTTTTACCAGGCCTACGAGCTGCAAGGGTCCGAACCGCGCCCGCCGGCATGGCAACTGATCGTCATCGTCGCCAGCGGCGCTCTTGCGGTTGCCATGGGCGCTCGGGGCATCCGCATGCGCCATGAGCAGATGCGTGATGACCGCTGAAAACGCAGCGCCAAAGGGAATAGCCCGGGCTTGTTGCAGGTTTTTCTACACGGCATGACGGAGATAGACATGTATGGCTCTTGAACTCCTGGGTCTGGAAAAAACCTATCACGCTCCCGACGGATCGGCCGTGCCGATCGTCCGCATCGGGCAATTCAGACTCGAATCCGGACAGCAGCTTGCCCTGGTCGGCTCTTCCGGTTCGGGCAAGACGACGTTGCTGCACATGATCGCCGGGATTGTCCCCGCCGACGCGGGGCAGATTCTCTTCACCCACGATGGGCAGACCAAGAGTACGGCTGCACTGCCTGAGAACAGAGTTCTCGATTACGCAAGGAACGCGGGGCGGCAGGCCACCGATATCGCCGCCCTTTCGGAGGCCGATCGCGACGTCTTTCGCGGCCAGTACATCGGTTACATCTTCCAAACCCATCACCTCTTGCCCGGTTTCACCGCGCTGGAGAACGTGCTGCTGGGGATGAGCTTCACCGGGCGCAAACATGATCCTGCATGGGCCAGACATCTGCTGGCGGAGGTCGGCTTGCAGGACCGCCTGGACTACCGTCCTGCGAAGCTCTCCGTCGGGCAGCAGCAACGGGTGGCCGTGGCCCGCGCCTTGGCCAATCGCCCGCAACTCGTACTGGCGGACGAACCCACCGGCGCCTTGGATGCCAAGAACGCCCAGCAGGTGCTGCAACTCATCCTTCGCCTCTGCCGTGAAGTCGGTGCCGGCCTGCTCATGGTCACCCATGATCCCGGCATCGCGAAGCAGTTGTCGAAGACCGTAAGCCTGGACGAGTTGAATGCGACTGGCGGGAAAGCACCATGAATCTCTTCCAACTGATCTTCAAGCAGATGCGCCAGCGTTCGCTTTCCACCTGGCTGACGCTCTTCTCCGTGACGCTGGGGGTGACGCTTGCCGTGGCGATCATGATCCTGCGCCGCGAAGGAGGCAATCTCTTTGCCCAAAGCGACTTTGGCTATGATGTGCTGGTTGGCCCGCCGAAGGGTTCCCCGCTGCAACTGACGCTCAATACTGTCTATCACATGGATGTCAGCCCCGGTGTGGTGCCATATCAGCTCTACGCCGACATGATCAATGAGGGCGCCCCCGCGCCAGGCCGCCCCGACTACCGCCCGTATGTCCGCACCGCCGTTCCCTTCATGGTCGGCGACAGTTTCACCGGCCGGCGCATTGTGGGAACTTCGCCACAGATGTTCGGCTTTGACGACCGCGGCCAGCGCGTCGGCGAGCCGTTTCAGTATCGACGTGGCCACGCCTATGAACTGGCCGAGGGGCGAGTCTTCGCCCCGCGCAAGTTTGAGGCCGTCGTGGGCAGCGAGATGGCGCAGACGCTTTCACTGAGGCTCTACGACCCCAAGCTCAGTGAAGATGAAAATGAGAAACACGGCGGCGCCTTTCGCGCCACCCATGGCATGCCTGGCCCCAGTGATATCCCCGACATCCACAAACCTCGCTGGCACATCGTGGGCATCCTCAAGCCCACGCACACCGCCAATGACCGCGTGGTCTTCGTTCCGTTTATCAGCCTCTACGCCATCGCCGAACATGAGGGCGGACTGATCGACCAGACTCTGTTGCGTGCCAACATCAATCCATCGCGGATTCCTCCCGGCCGTCTCGATGAGGTGCTCGGCAAGCTAGGCATCGATCCGAAAAAGGTGCCCGAGTCGGTGAAGAGGAAGTTCGCGATAAAAGAGCCGGCTACCACGGCCGCCGTGACGGCCCCATCGGATGTGAATGAATTGATCAAAGGCGCCACGCTGGCGGCGCAGCCCAAGAAGGAACAGGAAGGCGAAGACGCCAATGCCTACCACCTGGATGAGCACGGCGATATCGTGCCCGACCTGCCCGAGGAGGACTGGAGCATTTCCGCCATCCTCGTGCAATCACGCGGCGGATTTCCCGCACAGCAACTGCTCTATAACTTCAAGGTGATCGACGATCGCGCCACCGCCGTCAATCCGGCCACCGTGATGCGGGATTTCTTCAACACCTTTCTTTCCGGAAGCACGAAGGTACTGCTGCTGATTTCGGTCATGGTGACGATCGTCGCCGCCGTATCCATCACGACGACGATCTACAACTCCGTTGCGGCGCGGCAAAAGGAGATCGCCGTTCTCCGCGCACTTGGCGCCACACGCCGGCGAATCCTGACGCTCATCTGCGCTGAGGCGGTCTTTGTGGGCCTGGCCGGCGGAATCTCCGGCTTCCTGGTCGGCCATCTGCTCAGTGCCGCCGGGTCGGCCTATCTGCAGGAAATGCTCGGCGAAGGGATTAACTGGGTCACCGTTGGCGCAGAGGAGTGGTTCTACTTGCTGGCGGTAGTGGTCATGGCGTTCCTGGCCGGACTGGTACCGGCGCTCAAGGCATACAAGACTCCTGTAGCGACGAATCTCAGTTGATCTATAGAGCGCAAGCCGTCCACGTGCTGAGGTTGCGCTACGAGCCCTGCTTGAGACTTGCATGAATCTCGTGCGCAGGCACGCTTGGCGGATTCTGCTTGTCGCGAACGAGAATCAATGCGAGTACCAGCAGCATCGCTCCGATCAGCACGGCGGCGGCCAACTCCAGTTCCTTCACCTGCCAGAAATTCATTCCCGCGCGGTGAATCGGCCTAATCATGGTCCAGCCACGATTGACGCCGGCCAACAGGGTCATCTTGCCAAGCCCCTGTTGCACGGCCAGCGGCACAACCTCAGAACCGCGCAAAGCAAGGAAATCAAACACAACCAGCGCGGCCGGCATGGACATCCCGCGCCGGCGGAGCACACCGCGAAGTTGCTCCATCGCATCGTTTACCCGTCGGCAGATCGTGGCAACCGAGACGTCGCGCTCCTCGGCGATCTCCTTCTGGCATCGTCCGAGGATGAAGTGCTGCACGAGCAGGTCGCGGGCCTCATCGGACACTTCGACCATGGCGTGGTCGATGGTCTCGGAGATCTCCTTCCAGCTCTTCTGGTCTTCCAGGAACTCGACACGGTCCTGGCTGTGAACGCGCTCTCGCCGCCGGCGCGCCGATTCGGACCGCGACACGTCGATGGCAAGCTGCGTTGCCGCCTTGTGCAGCCAGCCGCCCAACGACAAGCTGACATGGGACGGCCGGCGCATAAGACGCAGGAATGTCTCCTGCGTGGCATCCTCAGCAAGCTGCTTGTCGTGCAGCACGCGGTAGCATGCCGCATAGACCATCCCCGCATACCGGCGGACGATCTCCGCGAACGCATTCTCATCGCGATCGTCGGCGTACCGGTGAAGCAGAGCGATATCACTGATGGTGGCAGCAGCATTCATGGCTTATGTCTCACCATTATGCCGGAGGCACGTCCGACATTCTTGCATAAAATCAGAAATCGCTCCAAGCCGCCGATTCTTCCTTTGACCATCCCGGTCTGCCTGTTACAATCGCGTGAACCATGCGGGCGTAATTCAGTGGTAGAATGCAGCCTTCCCAAGGCTGACGTCGAGGGTTCGAATCCCTTCGCCCGCTCTAACGCACGTGCCAACAGACACTTGCATCTCTGCCGTGCTACGGCCACGACTGTGCGTCACTGTACCAATGAAGAATTTCATGTCGCGGGGGCCTTCGGGCGCTGCCAGGCTTGGTGAGCCACCCCAAGACAGCGAACCCGGCCAGGCTCTGCCGACGGCATGGCAAACGGTATGATCCAGCGGATCATGGCTCAGCAGATTCTGGCACATCACCGGTCTTCGCCTGAATCCAAGATGGCGCTGTTCCGTTCGCTGTTTCATGGCCGGGAGGATGTTTATGCTCGCCGATTCGAGAGCCGCAAGACGGGAAAGTCTGGATATCAACCCGCCTGTGCAAACGAATGGGTTCGTGGCGTATGCGAGAAGCCGAGGGTCAGGTGTAACGATTGCCCGAACAGGCGTTTCCTTACGGTAACCGATGAAGTGATCCGTTGGCATCTGTCGGGACAGGATGACGCCGGGCATGACTTTACCATGGGCATCTACCCGATGCTGCTGGACGAGAGCTGCTTCTTTCTGGCCGCCGACTTTGACAAGGCCAACTGGCAAGATGATGTCCGGGCATTCCTGGACACCTGCCGTCGATTGCACTTGCCGGCAGCAGTGGAGAGGTCACGATCGGGAAAGGGCGGCCATGTCTGGCTGTTCTTCGATCAGGCTGTCCCTGCCCATCTCGCCCGGCGACTTGGTTCACACATTCTCACCGAAACCATGGAGCGGCGCCCCGACATCGGTCTGGATTCCTATGACCGCTTCTTTCCCAATCAGGATACACTCCCCACGGGCGGAATGGGAAACCTCATCGCCCTTCCCCTCCAGAAACAGGCCAGAGCAATCGGGAATAGCCTGTTCCTTGATGATCAACTCCAACCCCATCCCGACCAATGGGCATTCTTGTCCGGGATCGCCAGAGTCGCTCGCGATCAGGCCGAGGACATTGTTCGCGCCGCGGCCAGTAGGGACCGGATCATCGGTGTTCGCATGGCGGAAACGGAGGAACTGAGCGACCTTATCGCACCATGGCTTCAGGCGCCATCGCGGCAGCCCAGGGCACTTCCCATCCAAGAACCTCTACCCGACCACATTGATCTGCATCTTGGCAACGATATCTACATCCCCAAGGAAGAGATCTCGCCCAGCCTGCGCAATCGACTGATCCGTCTGGCCGCGTTTCAGAATCCTGAGTTCTACAAAGCACAGGCGATGCGGCTGCCGACGTACGACAAGCCGCGCATCATCGCCTGCGCGGAAGACCATCCCAAACACATCGGCCTGCCTCGCGGTTGCCTTGATGATGTGGTCGAGCTTTTTTCGGTATTGAAGATCAAGCCCGTCATCCACGATGAACGAAATCCAGGGAAGCCGTTGAACGCATCCTTCCAGGGCCAGTTGCGGCCCGAGCAACAACTGGCCGCAGAGGCGATGCTCGCCCATGATACAGGTGTCTTGTCCGCCACCACTGCGTTCGGGAAGACGGTTCTGGCGGCATGGCTCATCGCTCAGCGCGGCGTCAACACGCTGATTCTTGTCCATCGCCGACAACTTCAGGAGCAGTGGATCGAACGACTTTCCGCGTTTCTTGGCATGCCGGCCAAGCGCATCGGCCGAATCGGCGGCGGTCGCAGGAAACCGACCGGCATGCTGGATGTTGCCCTGCTCCAAAGTCTGGTGCGCAAGGGCGTTGTTGACGATCTGGTTGGAGACTATGGCCATCTCGTTGTAGACGAGTGCCATCACCTTTCGGCTCAGAGCTTTGAGCAGGTTGCGCGCCGGGCAAAGGCCCGATTTGTCACCGGCCTCTCCGCCACGGTGGATCGCAAGGATGGTCACCATCCCATCATCTTCATGCAGTGTGGCTCTATCCGACACCGCGTGGATGCCAGAGAGCAGGCTGCCGCCCGCCCGTTTGAGCACACCGTCCATGTGCGTCCCACCTCATTTCGTCCACTTCGGCCGGCCAATCAAGACAAGCGGTTACAGTTCAATGAGCTGTATGGTGAGCTGGTTGCCGATGAAGCCCGCAATGAGCTGATCTGCCAGGACATCACCCAGGCTGTCCAACAGGGGCGCTGCCCCATCGTCCTGACCGAGCGCAACGAGCACCTTGATTTGCTTGTGGCGCGCCTGGCACCATCCGTCGCCAACCTGTTAGTCTTTCGCGGCGGTATGGGAAGAAAGCAACTGGCGGCGACGGCCGGCCGATTGGCCGAGATTCCTGAGACAGAGCAGCGTGTCTTACTTGCCACCGGCAAGTTTATTGGCGAGGGTTTCGACGATGCCCGGCTCGATACGCTGTTTCTCACTTTGCCGGTCTCATGGCACGGCACGATCGCGCAGTATGTTGGCCGACTGCATCGCCTGCACGATCGCAAGCGAGAAGTGCGCGTGTATGACTATGCGGATCTGAATGCGCCGATGCTGGCGCGCATGTTCGACCGACGATGCCGCGGATACGAAGCTGTTGGCTACACCATCGTGCTCCCGGCCAGCGCGGTGCCCGGCTGGCCGGCCGATGTCCTGCTGCCGGTCGATCCGCAGTGGAAGAAGCAGTACGCAGCCAGCGTCCAGCGGTTGATTCGCGACGGCGTGGATTCGACCTTGGGCCTGCTGTTTCTACACGCTGCGCGGGAACCATCGGCGGATGCTGAAGGTGTAGATCGCGCACGCAGTGCTTCTGAGGCATTCCTGTATCAGCGGCTGGAAACGCTTCCCGAAACGGCCGGCCAGTTCCGGCTGAACGTCGAATTGCCGATTTCTTTTGATGGGCGAGGGCGTATGGAAGTAGATCTGTTGTGCGAGAAACGTCGGCTGGCCATCGAGTTGGACGGATCACAGCATCTTGGCGATGCCGATGCCTATCGGCGCGATCGCCGTAAGGACCATTTGCTGCAGGAGAACGGCTACCTGGTGCTGCGATTCCTGGCGGAGGATGTCGCCAAACAACTCGACGGCATTCTCGATACGATCTTGCGCGCCCTGGCTCACCTGCGATGCAGCGACAATCAGACTTGACTTTTCGCAAATCGCTCTCCATGATGTTGAGCTATGCATTTGGTGTCCCGCGATTCGCTGCGACTGAGCCTGGGCCTTCTGGCCCTTACTCTTTGCTGCGCATCGTAGGGACTCCTCGGTTAACACGAGAACTCAAGAGGCCCTGCGATGCGGATCGCAGGGCCTCTTTCGTTTATACTCTTTCGCCCGTCCCGCCCGCGCATCCGCGCGGCTGGTGAGGCGATGCCTGAAAGGAAGTCCGCTATGGATACCGTACGAATCTTCGATACGACGCTGCGAGATGGTGAGCAATCGCCCGGTGCTACCCTGGACCTGCCCGAGAAGTTGGAGATTGCCCGTCAGCTCGAACTGCTGGGCGTCGATATCATCGAAGCGGGCTTCCCTATCAGCTCTCAGGGCGACTTTGAGTCAGTCAAGGCGATCGCCGCCACTCTGACGAAGGCCTCTGTGTGCGGCCTGTCGCGCTGCACGCCCAAGGATATCGAACGCGCCGGCGAGGCCGTCAAGAACGCCGCCAAGCCGCGCATCCATGTCTTTTGCGCCACCAGCAAGATCCACCGCGATCACAAGCTGCGCAAGGGCAAGGAAGACATCATCCGCATCTCGGTGGAGTCGGTGAAGCAGGCCCGCGGATACGTCAGCGACGTGGAGTTCTCCCCCGAGGATGCCAGCCGCACCGAGTTGGAGTTCCTGGCCGACATCTGCGCTGCCGTCATTGAGGCCGGCGCTACCACGCTGAACATCCCCGATACCGTCGGTTATGCCACGCCCAAGACATACGGCGAGGTCTTTAAGTACCTGATCGACCACGTTCCCGCGATCAAGGCCAGGGGCATCATCCTCTCTTCGCATTGTCACAACGATCTGGGGCTGGCGGTTGCCAACTCGCTGGCGGCCGCCGAGAACGGCGCACGCCAGATCGAGTGTACGATCAACGGCATCGGCGAGCGTGCCGGCAATGCGTCGCTGGAAGAAGTGGTCATGGCGCTGAAGGTGCGCGGCGACTTCTACAACATCGGCACGAACATCGATGCCAGCAAGCTCTATCCCACCAGCCGCATGGTCAGCACGCTGACCGGCCTGGTCGTGCAGCGCAACAAGGCCATCGTCGGCCAGAACGCCTTCGCCCACGAGGCGGGCATCCATCAGGATGGCGTGCTCAAATTCCGCGAGACCTACGAGATCATGTCGCCGGAATCGGTTGGCATCCCGCAGAATACCATGGTGTTGGGCAAGCACTCCGGCCGGCATGCTTTCAAGAACCGTACGGTCGAACTGGGCTTCAGCCTGAACGATGAGCAATTGGAGATCGCCTTCAACAGGTTCAAGACACTGGCCGACAAGAAGAAGGAAGTCTTCGATGAGGACCTTGAGGCACTGATCGACGACCAGTTGGAACTGGATTCACAGGTGTGGGTTCTCCAGGGACTGCAGGTGACGGCGGGGTCGAACACGATTCCTACCGCTACAGTCACGCTCAAGGACACCAATGGCGAACTGATCACCGATGCCTCGGTGGGCGACGGCCCGGTTGATGCGATCTATTCCGCCATCCAGCGCCTGACCGGGGTCAGCGGGAAACTGCTCGACTACCGCATCCGCGCGGTCAGCAAGGGTAAGGAAGCTCAGGGCGAGGTGCAGATCGAACTGCAGCATGCGGACAAGGTGATCCGCGGCCGCGGCTTGTCCACCGACATCCTTGAAGCGTCGGCCCTGGCGTACCTGAATGCCATCAACCGCCTGCGCTCGGCCGCCGCCCGCGAGTCGCGATTGCATCCGCATGCGGTGGTTGAACACCCGTAGATCTGACCGCGTCAAGGAAACCCAACATGCCACAGGCTACAGACTGGAAAGTCTGGCAACAGCCGGACGTCGCCCGTGCATTTACGCAGCGCCGCAAGACCATGCCCGGCCAGGAACTGCAACGCGACATGATGGCCTGGCTGATCTCGCGCTTGCCGGCCGGACCTCTAGCCATCCTCGATCTCGGATGCGGCGATGGCTTTCTGCTCGCCGAGGCATTGTCGCTGCGCCCGGGTTCGCAGGGCATCGGTCTCGACGGCTCGCCGGACATGATCAAGCAGGCTCGCATAGCGCTGGCGCCGATCCGGCCGGAGGTCATGCTCGTCCACGCCGATTTCAACGACCCGACCTGGCCGACGCGGCTGCCGCCGGTTGCGCCCGACCTGGTCATTTCCGGCTTTGCCATTCACCACAGCGAAGACGATCAAAAGCGTGCCGTCTACACGGCCGTTCACGCCCTGCTCAAGCCAGGCGGCCTCTTCATCAATCTGGAACACGTCGCCAGCGCGACGCCATTGGGCGAAGAGTTATTCGAAGAGATGTGGGCCCAGTGGGTTGTCGCCGTCGAGACATCCGCCGGCCGAGAGGCCCAGTACGAGCAGACCCTGGCTAACCACCGTGCCAGTCCGGAGAAAGCGTCCAACCGTCTGGCCCCGCCTGAAGTACAACTCCAGTGGTTGCGCAACATCGGCTTCCAGCACGTGGACTGCTACTTCCGCTATCACGAGCTGGCTCTCCTCGCCGGCTACAAGCGAGGTGAGCCATGACCACCTGGAACCCCGTCGACTACGCCCACAACTCTTCGGTCCAGCACACGTGGGCTCGAGAGTTGCTCGGCAAGCTCCATCTCGCTGGCCACGAACGCGTGCTCGACATCGGCTGCGGCGACGGCAAGATCACCGCCGAGATTGCGTCAGCCGTCCCCCACGGCTCCGCCCTCGGTATCGATAACTCATCCGACATGATCGCCTATGCCAAAGCCAATCACGAAGGCGGCAATGTCTGTTTTCAGATCGGAGACGCCTCCGCCCTTCCATTCAATGCTTCGTTTGACGTCATCTTTTCCAATGCTTGCCTCCATTGGGTCTACGACCACAAACCAGTCCTGTCAGGCATCCGCTGCGCTCTCGCGCCGGCCGGGCGCGCCCTGCTGCAGATGGGTGGCCAGGGCAACGCCGCCGACGTCATGGAAGTCGTCAACGAGATGATGGCCTCCCCACGCTGGGTCCCCTGCTTCCGCAACTTCACTTTCCGCTACGGCTTCCATTCCCCCGACGACTACCGCCGATGGCTTAATGAAGCGGGACTTCGGCCCGTGCGCGTTGAACTGATCCCCAAGACCATGCACCATGCCGGCCGCGAAGGCCTAACCGGCTGGTTCCGCTCTACCTGGCACCCGTTCATCAACGCTGTCCCATCCGAGCTGCAGGAGCAGTTCATCGATCAGGCCATCGCCGTATACCTCGACCGTCGCCCCCTCACTCCCGAGAACGAAGCGCTCGTCGCCATGGTCCGCTTGGAAGTGGAATGCGCCGCTCCTGAAGTGCGCTGACTTGCAGAATATCCATCTGCCCGCTCTGGGCCCTGGATCATTTGCTGGGCGCGGTCTTTGGATCGCACCCGGCCTTGCTGGTATAATGGGGCAATGGCTTCGCGAGAGGAAAAGTTTGCGAAAGGCGTTTTGTGGGTTGGCACCTTTGAGGAGGCCGAACGCCGCGACCGCGAGGCCTGGTGGGCAATGACTCCATTTGCCAGGCTTCGATCACTACAGCGCATGCGCGAACTGCAGCACGGCTATGGGACAGGCAAGACTAGAGCCAAGTTTCAGAGAGTTCTTCAAGTCATTAAACGCAACGAGAGTTAGATATCTGGTCCTCGGCGGCTATGCCGTAAATTTCTACGGCTATCAGCGGTATACCAAGGACCTTGATGTCTGGGTTGCTATTGACGGCGAGAACTGCGCCCGTCTATCAAAAGCATTGATGGAGTTTGGAGGATTCTCCGCCCGGCAGGTATCGCCAGATCGCCTGGCGGAAAAGGGTGCGATATTTGTCATCGGCCGTGAACCACTTCGCATTGATGTGATCAACGATCCCAAAGGGGTGGATTTTGACGAGTGCTGGGTCCGGCGCATGGATACGGAGATTGACGGTGTGGCAGTTCCTTTCATCGCCCTGGATGATTTACGTCTAAACAAACTGAAGGTCGCTCGCCCACAGGATCTGGTGGATGCCGCGAAACTGCCTGATCGATGGCCGATCAAACCGGCGGTACGCAAGACCCGAAAGCGCAGGCCGAAGGTGTGAGCGATGTTCCGCGAGGCTTGCGACCCCAGGCGCTTCTCCGTGCTTTCCTGTGAAAGCGGTGGCCATCCATCAGTAAGGCGGCACCCACCTCCGCAGTCCATGCGCGATGACAATCGCCGTGATACATCACGTAGTCACCCCATCTCAATCTCTATCGTTTGCTCGACGCCCACTGGCGCTACCAGCTTCTTATGCCAATCCGCCAGGGCCTTCTTCAGCGGCTCACCGCCGGCAGCCCCGGCCGATTTGTACCGCTTCACCACATTCGCCGCGCCAAGGCATTCATACACATCCTTGCCGATCCGCGACCCATCGGCGCCGCGGCTGGTGGCGGCCACCACGAAGTCTTCAACCTTGAGTTGCCCGAGCGCCTTCAATCCCTTCTTCTCACACTCGGCAACAAGCGACCCGACGATCTGGTGCGCAGTTCGGAACGCGATTCGCTTTGTCACCAGGTACTCCGCCAGACTGGTCGCATCGAGGAAGCCGCGGTCCAACGTCGGCTCGATGTTCTCCTTCACGAAGTTCGCCGTGCTCACAATCGCGGCAGCCATCGTCACGCAGCTCATCACCGTGTCATACGCCCGGAACAGAATCCGCTTATCCTCCTGCAGGTCGCGGTTGTATCCGATCGGCAGCCCTTTACAGATCGTCAAGAGTGCCATCAGATCGCCATATACACAGCCGCAGCGGCCGCGGATCAGCTCCAGCATGTCCGGGTTCCGCTTCTGCGGCATCATCGATGAGCCGGTTGTGTACTTGTCGGCGATCTTGATGAATGAGAACTCGGTGCTGGAGTAGATCACCCACTGCTCTGCCAGCCGCGACATATGCATCGCCGCCATCGACAGGGCAAAGAGCATCTCCAGCGCCTGATCGCGACACGCAGTCTGCTCAATGCTCGAGACTGGCGGCCCATCAAACCGGAGCAATTCCGCCACATACGCGGAATCAGTCGGCATGCTGCTGCCGGCCACCGCGCCCGAGCCCAGCGGCGAATCATTGGTCGTCGTCATGTACCCGGCCGTTGCGCAGCGATCCGCGTCGCGCTTGAACATCTGACACCACGCCAGGCATTCGGCGGCCGCCACGATCGGCTGTGCCCGCTGCATGTGCGTATACGATGGCATCACGATTTCAGTACTGCGCCCCGCCATCTCCACCAGCGCCCGGCACAGGTCGTGCAACCGCTTGGCCACCTCCATCGACGACTGCCGTATCCACAATGCCAAGTCCAGCGCCACCTGGTCGTTGCGGCTCCGCGCGGTGTGGAGCTTCCGTGCTGGCTCGCCAATCCGCCGGATGAGCTCGGCCTCCACGACCATGTGGATATCTTCCTGGCTCTTGTCCAGGGCGATCTTCCCGGCCGCGAAGTCCTCCTGAATCAGCTTCAGCCCCGCGATGATGCTGACCTCTTCATCCTCGGTGATCAGGCCCACCTTCGAGAGCATCTTCGCATGCGCAATCGATCCGGCGATATCCTGCCGATAGAGGCGATTGTCATACGAGATCGACTCGACGAAGTCCTGCGCCAGGGCATCCGTTGCCTCACTGATCCGCGCTTGCCATGATTTCTGTTCAGCCATAGAAGGACCATTCTATTGCGTATTCCAGTAGAAGCGACTCTATGTCATGTAGAAGCGACTTTGCAGCCGCTTGGGGAACACCCAATCACCTCCGACCAGCGTTACCAGCAGCGGCCGCCCCTCTGGCCTACCACGCATCTCTCCCCTCCCCAGCGACTACAAAGTCGCTGCCACAAAAGTCGCTGCTACACAATTGCACCGCGGCGCCGCGAATATTACGATCTTGTTATGCTGGAGTATCGTTTCCTCGACATTGATGCGGAAATCCGCCAATTCCGGTCCAATCTGCCCCATTGGCGTCAGGAAGGCACAATCTATTACATCACCTACCGTCTCGCCGATTCGCTGCCGCAGGAGAAACTCGACCAATGGTATCAGGAGCGAGATCAGTGGTACGCCGCTCATCCGCCGCCTTGGGATGAGGAGGCCTATGACCAGTACATGCAGCGTTTCCCCGCCCAGATCGAACGGTGGCTGGACCAGGGCTCAGGGCGATGTGTCCTCCGAGACCCTCATCTGTCATCCATCGTGGGCGAGTCGCTTGGCCATGGCCATGGCACCCACTACCTCTTGGATAGGTGGGTTGTCATGCCCAATCACGTACACGCCCTTGTCTGCCCTCTGCCCGGCACTGAACTCTCGACGATCATACAGACATGGAAGTCATATACGGCACTTGAGATCAACCGCTGGCTCGGGGAAGAGGGATCGCTGTGGCAGAAGGAATCCTTCGATCACATCGTGCGCAGTCCTGCTCATCTGGAGCGCTTCCGCAAGTACATCCACGACAACCCAAGACGAAAGGTAGAAGCGACTTTGTAGTCGCTTCAGGCGCACCAATCACCTCAGAGAACCGCAATAAGCCGCAGATAGCTCTCGCACCGACACCACGTCTCTGCCCTCCCCCAGCGACTGCAAAGTCGCTGCTACACCACCTATCCGTCGGGCCTGCACTGCTGTACAGTGCGTAGATATGGCAAAAATGCCGGTAATTGCGATCGTTGGTCGGCCTAATGTGGGCAAATCGAGCCTCCTTAACGCGATGGCGGGCAGGCTCATCTCTATTGTTCAAAATATGCCGGGAGTGACGCGAGACCGCATCTCCACTCCCCTTTACCTCAATGGGCGGTTTGTGGAACTGGTCGATACCGGCGGATTCGGCTTCCAGGATCCGGACAATCTGACCGAACACATCCGAGAGCAGATCGAACTGGCAATCCATCGAGCCGACCTGGTGATGTTCATCGTCGACTGCGGAACGGGCATCACGGCCGGTGATCAGGAGGTTGCCAGCCTGCTTCGCCGCGAGGGGATGAAGTCGCTGCTGGTCGCCAATAAGGCCGACGGCGAGCGAACGGATGCTTCGCTGGGAGACTTCGCCCGACTGGGGCTGGGTACGCCGATTGGCGTATCGGCTATGAACGGCCGAAACATCGAGCTGCTGCTGGAGACGTTGGAAAAGAACGTCGATCTCTCCGATGCCCCGACCTTCATTCCCGAGCCGGAGATGATGCTGGCGATCGTCGGCAAGCGCAACGCCGGCAAGAGCACACTGGTGAACGCCATCGCAGGGCTGTACGAGGATGACCCCAAGCGGGTGATCGTATCTGAGGTGCCGGGAACAACGCGCGATTCGGTGGACGTGCGCTTTGAAAAGGATGGCAAAGCCCTGACCGTGATCGATACCGCCGGCGTGCGCAAGAAGCGCCTCATGGTGACCAATGACATCGCGTTCTACTCATTCCATCGGGCAGAGCGGTCGATCCGCCGGGCGGATATTGTGCTGATGCTGGTGGATGGAACCGATCCGATCTCGGATCCGGACCGCAAACTGGGGCAGTACATCGCTCAGCAGTACAAGCCGGTGGTGCTCGTGGTCAACAAGTGGGACCTGACCATGAAGAAGATCCGCGAGTCGCGCAAGAACCCCGAGAAACTGCAGGACCAGGACATCATGGAGGAATACGGCGATTACCTGGAAAAGGAACTGCCCTGGCTCAGTTATGCCCCGGTGGCTTTCACCACGGCGAAAGATGGCAAGAACATCCAGCGCGTGCTGGACCTGGCACAGCACCTCTTCAAGCAGTCGCATGAACGGCTCTCGACCCACAAGCTCAATGATGCGGTGAAACTGATCGTGAATGAGCGTTCGTGCCCGACGCCATCGGGTAACCGGCTGAAGGTGTTCTACGTAACGCAGACCGAGGTGGCGCCGCCGACGATCATCCTGTTTGTGAACAAGCCGGCATATGTGACCGATGAGTATCAGCGCTATGTGCTCAACCGCATCCGCGACCTGCTGCCGTATCCCGAGGTGCCGATCAAGCTGCTGTTCCGCGCCCGCACCAGCCGCAACAACGAAGAACTGACGCAGAGCGGCCGGGCGACGAAGGTGATAAAGAAGCAGGGAACCGGCGGCGCGGGAACCAGCACCCGGCCGGCATACGTGCCGCAGAGGAAAGGCCGACCGTCAGGACGGCCGCCCAAGCGGCGGTAGTGGCGGTCACCGCAGCCGGTTCGCGAGATTCTCCAGCACCAGGTTGGTGTTCACATTGCCCTCGACATAAACCTGCGCCTGAGCCAGGTCGTCGATCATGCGGCACGCGCTCAACTGGAGCATGGGGTCATTCATGCGGCCCAGAAGTTGACGCAGATAGTCGGCCGCGAGGCGGAAGTAGAGAACCGTCGCTTCGCGGGTTGCCTGGTCTTTGCTCACGTTCTCATCGCGTTCTTCCTGCTTCGCAGCGTACATGCCGGCAGATTCGGCAAACCAGGCCGCCAGCCCTTCCACCGGCCGGTTGGCGAGAATCTGATCGATCGCCTGATAGAGCTGGATGCCGCGTTCCACAACACCATCCTCGATCCAGCGGGCAGCCAGGCCCAGTGACCCGTCGGCCATGATCGAGGCATATTGGGCCAATTGCGCATCAATGCCGCGAGCTGTGAGCTGCTTCACCACAAGGTCCTGAGGGAGCTGAGCAAAACGGATGATCTGCGTTCGGCTCAGTATTGTTGGCAGCAGCGAGTGCGGGGAATCGGTCAGCAGAATGATCAGCGTCCGACCCAGGGGTTCTTCAAGCGTCTTGAGCATCGAATTGGCCGCATCGCGCGTCATCGTCTCCGCTTCTTCGATGATGAAGACCTTGCCGCGCCCCTGCAGCGCCTTCCGGCCGGCCGGCTCCAGCAGATAGTCGCGGATCAGATCGATCGAAAGATCGCGGGCTTTGGAATCCTTCTTCGTCAGCCGGATAAGCTGCCGGTAGATCACGCGGTAATCGGGATGCGTGCCCGAGGCAACCAGGTGACAGCCGCGACACTTGGTGCAGGCATCATCCTTGCCGGGATTCTCACAAAGAAACCAGGTGGCCAGGGCCTGCGCGGTGGTGCCCTTCCCGACGCCGGCCGCCCCGGCAAAGATCATCCCATGCGGCAGGCGATCAGCCTGCCAAGCCTGGCGGATCTGCCCGATCGCCTGGTCCTGGCCAAGAATGTCACGCAAGTAAAGCACTTGTCGACAAGTCTACAGCCTCAGAAGTCGAGATGGAAACGAGCAAGAGAAATGCCGGCGCAGAGGCGGAGTGGGAGTGGCGCCCCCACCGCCTCCCCGCCCATGGACGTATGCGTCCATGGGCATCTGTGCCGATGTGTGTGAGCCGATCAGATCTGCACGACGACGGCTATGGTTTCGGTATAGAGCTCGATGGCCTCTTTGCACATCAAGCGAAGTCAGGCATTGAGAAGCTGGCTGGCCTGCGTGTAAACCATCTCGGGAGTGACTTCCTTCATGCAGCGGTGGTCCAGCGGGCAGATCTTCTTCTGGCAGGGACCGCAGAAGACTTTGACGCTCACCTTGCGCTCCTGCGGGAAATAGATCTCCGTCCACTCGGGGTGGGTGGGGCCGAAGACGGTAACGACCGGAACGCCGAACGCGGCCGCGATGTGGCGCGGGCCGGTGTCGTTGGTGATCATCAAATCGCAGCGGCGGACGATCTCTTTGAGTGAGCCCAGGCTCAACCCCTTACTGGACAGATCGACGGCGGCATGGGTCATGTGGCGCTGGATGGCATCGAGGATGCGGCGCTCGCGCGGGGTGCCGGAGAGGAGGATGGTCGCACCACGCTCTTCCACCAGGCGATCGGCAACGGCCGCGAAGTGCTCGGGCAGCCAGCACTTGGCAGCGCCGTACTGGGCGCCGGCGTTGATCATGACCAGGGGGCCCAGGCCATTGGCGGCCGGGCGCTCCAGGTCGGCATCCAGGCCAGCGCGGGTTAGCACCTGTTTCGCGGCATCGCGTTCGGCGGAGGTGACCGCCAGATGCATGGCGATATCGCGATTGCGGCTGCCCATGAAGTGGGCCAGGCCAAGGTAATAGTAGATCACCGGCGAGGGTACGAACTTGCCCTTGGCTTTGTAGGGCAGCAGGCGATCGGAGAGGAGAAACGCCCTCCCGTCGCGCTCATAGCCGACGATGCGGTCGATGCCCGCGAGCTTGCAGAGCAGGGCGCTCTTGAAGGAATTGGTCAGGAGGATGGCGGTGTCATACTTGCCGCGGCGAAGGCGGCCGGCGATTTTCAGCAGGCCCTTGCCGGTCTTGCGTTTCGTCTTGCCGGTGCGGTAGGTGATGATCCGGTTGGCATAAGGCAGGCCGGTGAAAACGGGTTTGACATAGCGCCGGCAGAGCAGGGCGATGTGGGCATCGGGATAGCGCTCGCGCAAGGCGCGAAGCATCGGCGTGGCCATGACGGCATCGCCGACCCAGCTCGGCTGTACAACCAGCATCCGTTTGGGACTCTGCATCGTGGGGGAAGAGTATAGCCGCAGACATCGGGACATGGGAGCGGCTGGCACAAAAGGCGGGAGGTACAAGATGCTGAGGCGAACGGCGGCAGTGCTTGTTGTAGCCGGGATTACGGTTGCGCTCGGCACTCATCGCGTGCTGGGCTTCACCTTTGCGCGATAGCACACATCGGGCAGATCTTTGAAGTCGTCGTCCTGTGTCCAGACGGTGGCACGGAGATGACGCGCCGTCGCCAGAACCATGCTGTCGGCCATGGCGATTTTCAGAACGTGACTGAGATGCGCTGCCTGTATCGCCAGGGCATCATCCAGGGACACGACTGTCCCTGTCCGCATCTGTGCCATGGCCTGCAGAGCAGCATCTTCGTCACGCTGCTGCAGAACGCGCTTAAAGACTTCGTAGATGCAGACCGTGGGGACGATTAAGTTGCCGGCGTCCTCGATTGCCGGCGCAAAGTAATCCGCGTTGGGTCCATCGGCAAAGTACTCCAGCCAGGCCGAAGAATCGACCACGTTCATAGCCGGTCCCTCTCGCGTAGAACCGACGTATCAATGCCTTTGAGGAATCCGCGGACCTCTTTCATCGGGCGCACCGGTACAAATTCAATGCGTCCGCCATAGGAAATCACCTGAAACTTGGTCCCTGGTTCAAGGCGCAACGATCGCCTGATGGGCTCGGGAATGACGACTTGATATTTGCTCGACAACGTCACATGGCTCATGTCGGCCTCGCTTCGATCGGATGATCGCTTTACGATATCATAATCGATCTAACAGACGGTTTCCATCGCTTACCAGATGATGTCTGTCATTTCGCCTTGAGCAGGCCCAGGCGCCAGGGGATCTGGCCATATGCCTTGCCAGCGCGGTCTTTGTCCAGGACGCCCTGGTAGAGGACCTGCAGGTTATCGGGGCCGATCTCCATCGTCTGGTCGTTGCCGGCGCGGATCAGTTCGATGTGACTGATGACGTCAGTCCACTTCCCGGCCGGTTGCTGCACGTTGAGCATGGAGGCAAACGCATCGTCCTTGCCGGCCGCCAGCGGATGCCATGGACCCTCCAGACGGTCGGCCAGATACGCGGTGTAGTAGCGCCACCCGTGGCCGTTCTGAGCCTCAATCACCGTGAGATACTCACTGCGGCCGCGAATGCGATAGGTGTGGCTGGCTTCGAAGAAATCCCCCTGCAGGGCAAGGACCGGCTCGCGCCATCGCAGCGGGAAGTCGACCAGACTTGTCTGACTTCGCCACATCTTGCCATCGAGTGACGTGAAGAAGAGATGGGCGTTTTTCTCATCGCAGATGACCCAGAAGTCCAGCCATGCCTTGGTGGCGGTGGGTTGACGCCCGAACATCGGTTTGAGCGATGACCAGCTTTTTGGATCGGCGATGGTAGTGGTGGTCGCGAAAGCCGGCTGATAGCTGGGCGACCAGGATGGATCCGACGCCTGGCATATCAGATACCACAGCTTCTGCGGTTCAAAGTAGAAGATCTGTGGCGCACAGAAGAAGCCCTTGTGGCACGGCAGAACATATTGATGCGCGTCGGCCGCCTGCGGCCAGTCGGCGAAGCTCAGGTACACAATCGCGTGGCTGCGTTGCGTGCCGCGCACGGTGCAGAAGAGATGCCACTTGCCGTCGGCAAAGACAATCGAGGGATCCTTGAGACTATGCCAGTCGCCTTCATCCTGCCTCGCGGCCATCAGGGGTCCGCTGCCGACCCAGGTGAAAGGCTCGGAATGCCAGGGCTGAGTCGATGGTGGCGCACCCAGCGCTGCGGCCATGAGCAGCAGGACACTAACGGCGGCGATCGGAGAGGTCATAGGAGATAGTCCTCTGGTGCGTCATCATACTACGATCGCACATCCGGGTGGTATCATGTTCGTAGTAGCGGCCGCGTTAGGGAGTGGGAGAAATGTCTGCCCGCCAAAACGCGGCTTCCGCCGCTACTACGAACGCTACGACCGAATACCCATGGCGCAAACCAAGCAACAGATTCAGGCCCTTCTCGCCGGAGCTTCCACAGCTCCGCGACACCGCTTTGGCCAGAACTTCATGATCGATCGCAATCTCGTCACACTCGTGGCCGAGGCCGGCCAGATTGCCCCAACCGATCTGGTCATCGAGGTCGGCCCCGGCACCGGCACCCTCACTGAAGAACTGCTTGCCCGCTCCCAGAACGTCATTGCCGTTGAGATCGACCGCGATCTGGCCGCTCTGCTTCGCCAGCACTTTGCCGGCCGGCCGGGCTTTCGCCTCATTGAGGGCGATGCCCTCTCCGGCAAACACGAGCTAAATCCGGAGCTGCTCGCCCCCATTGCTCAGGCTAGACTGGCCGGCACCTGCGTCAAACTCGTTGCCAATCTTCCGTACAACATCGCTTCGCCGCTGATCATCGAACTGCTCATTGCAGGGGTCGATTTGCTTGCCTTCACGGTTCAGAAAGAGGTCGCCGTACGCTTGAAAGCTGCGTGCGATACCTCTGAATATGGTCCGCTGACGGTCATGGCTCAGCTTCTGGCGGAGGTGAAACTGGAACGAGTCCTTCCGCCGCAGGCATTCTGGCCGGCACCGAGAATCGAATCCGCTCTGGTCACTCTTCGTCGCCGGGATCAGCCCTTGTCCGATCCCCGCGCGCTGGGGGCATTCGTGGCCGGGCTCTTCTCATCCCGGCGGAAGATGCTCCGCAAAGCCCTTCAGCAGCTCGATATCGTCGATTCTGACCGGATTCTCGCCGAACTGGGCATTTCCGGGCAGCAGCGCCCGGAGGTGCTTTCTCCCACTGCGATCCTTACCCTTTGGCAGGCCACCAACCGCGAGGCTTGAAACTCTCCCCGGCAAGATGTTCTAATGATGACAATGAGAGTACTGGTTCGATACAGTTGCCTCAGCCTCGCAGCCGGCGGTCTGCTGCTGGCGGTGGCTGGCTGCGCCCAGACCGAACGCCAATCGCCGGCAAGCCCCTCGACCATCCCGGCGCTAAGCCTCGATCAGCCGGCAACAATACCGACCACGCCGCCACCTGCAGCTATCCCGCCGAAACTCCTTGTGACACCAGCGCCGGCCACCCATGTCTTCATTGAGCCCATCCCACCTGCTCCCGCGATCGAACCCAGTCCCGAGCCGGCCACCGCGCCAGCTCCGGTCCTGATCGCCAAAGCTCGACCGGCCAGTGGCCCCGCTGCTCTACCCGAGACCCGTCCGGCCGAACCGCCCCCTCCCCTACCTCCGCTGCCCGCTCCGCCTGCCTCTGCGCCCGCCGCCCCGGCCACCCCGCAAGCCGCGATTGATGCAGGCCTGCATCGGATGCTCGATGGCCAAAGTGCGTTTAGTCCCGACCTGGTGGCCCAGCTCTCTACGTCCGATCAACAGTTTGTGCAGTGGACATTGGTGGGTATTGAAGCGTTCCATTCCCATCTTGCCACTGATCCCGCTACCGGCATCGCCGCGCTGGTCAATCTCGCCGACGACCTCCGCCCGGCCGCGCCACTGCGGATTCCCACCATGACCCTTTGCACCCGCGTTGATGGCTTTGGTGTCTATAACACCGTCACGGAGCAGCAACTGCCCGCTCTGGGCGCATCGGGCATTGTGCTCTATTGCGAGGTCCAGGGCTTCAGCTCCCGCCAGCAGGAGCTCAACTGGGAGACCCGCCTGGCGCAGCAGATTTCGCTGATTGACGCCCAAGGCCAAACCATCTGGCGCGATCAGCCCAATACCGTGGTTGACCTTTGCCGCAGGCAACGCCGCGATTTCTATATCGCCCGCATCATTCGTCTGCCTGAGAACCTGCCTGAGGGGAAATACATCTTGCAGGTGGCAATCGAGGACCAACTCACCGGCCGGAAGACCCAGTCTGATCTCCCGCTGCAGATGCCGGCGAAATGATTGCCGGATGAACGCCGTAGCATGTGGCGAGAACGTAACGGACCGATTGCATCTTTTGTCCTGCCCCGCTAATCCTGATGCAAGCACACAATCGTATTCCCGCTGTCCCCATATCACGCCATGCCAGGTGTTCCGGCTTCAGGCTGTAGTCTTCTCACTCAAGCGGCCTGAGAGGTACTTGTGCAGGATGCTGGAAATCAGTGTCTGATAGGGAATTCCCTCCTCGATCGCCCTGGCCTGGATGCCAGCCAGATCACGCTCGGCCATGCGGATGTTGACCCGCCGGTTCTTCTGGAGGGTATGGCGCGCATACTGCCGTAATCTGGAAATCTCCGACTTCCCGCCCTTGATCGGGCGCCACTCCTCACGCTCGTAGGATGCCAGGATCTCTTTTTCTTCCGCGTCAAGTTTCGGCTTCTTCATTTTGCTCTCCCCAGATACTTCCTGGTTGCCTTGCGGCTTGGAATGACCGTCTTCAGAAATACAGTTTCGCTATCTTCAACATAAGGCACGAGGTACGCATATCCGTCAACTTCGACAATCGCCATTCTCTGGTTGGGGTATTTCTCCTGGTCGGGATGATCCATCAAGTCCAGCACCTGGCCCTGTTCCATCAGCGCGGCAACCCGTTCAAACCCCAACCGGCGATTCTGTTTGAGCCATGCATTCTTCTGCTCATCCCACAGGATGATCTTCATCCTGGAATCCTATGACACCGTGTGCCTTTTGTCAATACATTGGCATCAGTCAGTCGTCTACAGCAATCCACAACCCAGGAACAACCGGATCATTCCCAAAGATGAAGGGATGATATCTCGTTGCGTGCGGCAGCAATGCGGGATGTCACCTTCCCACCATCCATCCCTTGGTTTTGACTGCACACAGATCAGCGGTCAGGCACATGTGTCTTCAGCCAATCGCTGATTGCAGCAAGGGCGACAGGCGCGAGGGTTTCCTCGATCTGGCCGTAATCAGTGGGTCCTCCCGGAACTACGGTTTGGAAAAGGTGGTTGAGATTGGGCAGTTTCATGATGACGACGCGTGCGTTACCGGCCTCTTTGAAGGCATGCGCCAGGCCCTCGAGATTATCCGTGGCTGGCACCTGAACATCTTTGTCACCATTAAGCGCAAGGACTGGGCATTTTACCCGGTTGATGAATGGAATGGGATCAAAGGCAAGCATCATCCGCATCGGCGGAGACACCGCATATTTCGGGTCCAAAGTAATGCCTCCCATCCAACGCGCGGCGGCCTTTTCTTCCGGACGAATGGCGTTGCGCATCGCCCGTAATCTGGCTTCGGCAGAGTTATTGTCTTTTTCCTGCAAGGGGACTAAGTAAAACTTTCTTACCCAATCGCGTACCCACACGGCTTCGGTTTCAATGGCACCCGCCTGTCTGGCACTCAGATAGTCCTGCAACACCATGTTGTCATACCCCTTTATGCCCAGGCCAGCCATCATGATGACAAAGGTGACATCGGATGATTGGGCGGCCGCCATCGTGGCTACACAGCCTCCCTCACTATGGCCCAACAGACCGATGGCCGTGCATTTAATCTCAGGGCGGTTCTTCAGGAATTTGACGCAGGCAAGCGCGTCACCGGTAGAGTCCCTCATTGTGGCTGGCTCGAAATCGCCTGTTGATTCCCCTACTCCCCGATCATCAGTTCGCAATACCGCGAAGCCCTGGCGTGTCAAATGATCAGCAAGCACGAGAAAGGGGCGATGGTTGAAGATCATTTCGTCACGATTTTGCGGTCCGGAACCGGTCAAGAGAATTACGGCGGGGAAAGGACCTTGAGCACGCGGCAAAGTGAGGGTCCCGGCAAGTTTGATACCTGCGTTATCAACCACGACCTCTTGTTCATCATAAGGGAAAGGCCGTATTGGGTTCTGCGGACGCTTGGGCGGCAAGGGCGCATTATCCACTCGCTTCAACGGCAAGGGAATCTTCTTGTTGCCTTGAATCAGCTTGCCGTCGATGGTGTCTCCGGTGGTGAAAGCGCCTTCATAACCACCATGCAGAGCTTGGATTCGCATCCGTATGCTGCGGTTGGCGCAAATGACTTGGTCCACGGGAATATCGAAAACTTCCTGATCGGGGCTGTCCGCGACGGCGCTAAGCCGCCCTCCTGGTCCTTCGGCTATCCGGAACACAAACCGTATCTCTCCAGAAGGAATCGGAAGGGTGCCCAGCCAATTCCCGCCGGCCTTGAATTCCGGCGGCTCTGCTCGAACCGTGCCGAGAGAAGACAAGCCGGCACAGGTCAGAGCCAAAAAATTGCATATCAGTGAACCAAATGTCATAGTTCTGTACCCGGTAAAGGTGACTATCCGCATTACTTCATTTGCCGGCTCTTGGGCCGCTCGAGCCGCTCTACGATAATATGGATCCATGCAGCGTGCCTCGGCCTTTGGCCCCTGCCACGATACCCGCATCGAGCAGGGCCCTAGAGCAATCCGCAACCCAGGAACAATCGGATCATCCCCAGCCCGATGGCGGTTGCGCACAGCGCCATCCCGGCCGCGCTGCCTCGACATGGCTTGTCGTTACTGGTGCCCAGCGTCAAGCTGCTGATCAGCAGTCCAAAAAAGGCAAATGGGATATTCAGCCAATTGAGCGCACCCAGCAGCGGCACCATGGCGATCATCATGCCGAAGATCGCCACCAGGCCCCAAAGTAGGCGTACAGCTTGCATAGTTCGACTCGCTTTCTACGATGGCACCGCCATCTGCCTCTACAAGAAGCAACCGATGCGGAAGGTTACAGGGCCTGGACAGAAGCACAGGAAACTGAGGACCAAATGACTACTGCGGAACTCGAAGCGAAGATCGTACAGACCGGCCGACCTCGCCTGTTTTTCGACGCGGGGGGGCTGGCGCAGCTCAAGCGGAAGATCGCCACGACACACCGGGAAAAGTGGGAAAAGCTCAAGGCTGCCGTTGAGGCGGTCGTCGACGAGAATCCGCCCGAATACCGTGGCATCGAGGGAGATCCCACCCGTCCGGGGACGCCCAATGACGAGATGCTGTATCAACGCAACTATGGATACCGCGTACCAGCGCTGGCGCTGGTTGCCCTGCTGGATCCCGATCCCAGGTACTTCGAGGCAGCGCGGAAATGGGCGCTCAAGCCGGCCGAATACCCGCTGTGGGGAGCGGGAGTATTCCAGAACTCCGGCCTGGCGGCAGCGCATACACTCTACGGCCTGTCCATCGCCTATGACTGGCTGTATGACCGCTGGTCGGAGCAGGACCGACGGACGTTGCGGGAACTGCTCGTGCGCCGGGGCCGCGACATGTACGAGGCCGCCGAGGGAATCACCGACACCGGATGGTGGAAGGCGGCGTGGCGACAGAACCACGCGTTCATCGACTACGGCGGGCTGGGGCTCACTGCGGCCGCGCTGGCCGGCGAGACGGCCGAGGCCGGCGTTTGGTTCCAGAAGGTAGAGTGGGCCTACCAACACATTTTCGCGGAACTGCCCGATGATGGATCGTACGAAGAGGGAGTGCCGTACTGGGGATACGGCTTTGAGTCTCTCATCCGCGTCATCACCGCTCTGCGCCCTTTCTTCCAGACCGACTTCTACGCCACCACCAATCTGCGGTATAGCCATCTCTTCCGGCTGCACATGGCCGGGCCGGAGATGCCCCAGATCGCCAACTTCGGCGATGGGCACACCCGCGACTGGCACGCCATGCGCACGACGATGTATCGCATGGCCGCCGAGTATCGCAGCCCGCTGGCGCAGTGGCTTGCGGAGGCCCTGCCCGATCGCAACGAACCGGACCCCTGTCTCTATTCGCTCCTGTGGTTCGATCCAACCGTCCCCGCCCAGCGGCCTGCCAACACGCCTCTTTGGAGCATCTTCCCGGAAACCGGCTTCGCGGGATTGCGCACAAGCTGGGAGAAAGATGCCCTTACCGTGCACTTCCGCAGCGGCCAGGTCAACGTGTCCCACTCGCACTTCGACGTAAACGACTTCCTGCTCAACGCGGCAGGTGAGTTCCTGCTGCAGGACTACGGCTACGGCAAGGTTGGCCCCGGCTACTTCAACCGCGAGACCATGTACTTCAGCACCGGCACTGCCGGGCACAACTGCCTCGTGATCAGCGGCCGCAACCAGCGCAATGCCCCCGAGGCCCGAGGCGTGATTACCCACTCGCAGGAGCGCGATGGCGTGCTCTGGCTGCGCTCCGATGCCACCGCGTGCTACGACAACGCATCTCTCGTGGCGCGCGAACTGGTGCTGCGGCAGCCGGACACTGGTGCCGGCGCCGGCACAGGCAAGTGGGGGTACGTGCTGGTGCGCGACCTCGCCCGCACTCCCGCCCCCGAACAGTTCGACTTCATGCTTCAGCCCGGCGGTGAAGTGGTGGTCAATGGCAACCGTTTCGAGATTCGCGGCCGCAAGGCGCGGCTTATCGGCGTGGTGCTTTCGCCGGCGCAAGTGACCATCAGCCTCATGCCCGGCCTGGGAGAGAACATCAACGTTCCGCAGCCCTTCACCATGCGCATCGCCGCGACGGAGAAGGCTATCTCCGCAGAGTTCATCGTCGCCCTCGTGCCGCTGGCCGAAGGCGAGGTAGCGCCAGATATTTCCGCTCCCTCGGCCGGGGTGGTACGGATCGGTGGCGAGGAACTGGTGTTCTCCCCGGACGGTACGAAGGTGCCCACATTCGGAGCGATTGGGGTTCGCTAAGCTGCCTTTGTGTGATTGCTGCATTCATTGCAGTGCGCCGGCTTTGGCCGGCGCATCGCATCCTCCTTTCCGAGTCCGAGAAAGATGCTGAGGCACGAGTTGAAGTCGGCAGCCCGGTGGAGGATGATAATGGCCCAAAGGGAGCAGGATGGCAGCAATAGAGACCAGGAACGGTAATCCGGCCGTTGCGTTCGTGAGAACATATGGTCCGTCGGGGGCAATCATCCTGTTGGTTGCAGCGCAAACTTCTTTTCGGTCGGGTTCTCCGGTGGCGAGTGCGGTCATCCCGATCATTCTGTGCGTGTGGCTATGGATCGTCGTCGCGGGAATTGTGAAGTGGAAGTACCCGCTTCGTGAACCTCATGCCACCGGCGCACGCGCGCACACGATAACGGTTAGCGCATCGCACGGAGGTGGCTATCGCTCTTCACTGGCTATCCTTGCGTTGCTGTCTCTTCTTCTTTGCGTCACGTGCATAGTCATGTCAATCAGGGCCGACTTGAACCGTGCATCGGAGAGAGCAGAGACCCTGGCGAAGATACAAGCTAACAACTACGAGTTGGCGCGCGCTGTCAAGCCGAACTTCGACGCGTCGGGCGGGGATCTGAAGGATGACATCCGCCGCCTAACTGAGAATAATAAGATAATCGCCGAGCGAAACCGGATCATCGCCAACGGGAACCGATTAGCGGCGTCGTTGATCGCTCCGCCGGCGCGTCAGTGGTTCACTCAGATGGTTGCACCATTGCTGATTCTGCCGATGTTCTGCCTCCTTCGCTGGCACTGGAACCGACGCCGAGCAGCGTGGCGGCTTGAGAATCATCTGTGCTCGGTCTGCGCGTATGATCTTCGCGCGAGTCCGGACCGCTGTCCCGAATGTGGAACGGCTATTCCCCAAGAAGAGCTGCGTACCCAAGCGTAGGTGGAGCGGGGAGTATATGGTGCTTCTGGCAACCCGGAACTGTACGCACCTTAACAAGGCCGCGATCAAGCCGAAGCTCGAGCCTATACATCGGCTCGTACCCTGCGCCACGGCTTGGTGCGCCCGGCTTTGATGTCCTGCATCCCGCGGGCAAATGACTTCTCAAATCCCGGAATCGTCAATAGCTCAAGCGTGGCCGCGTCGGTCTGACGATCCTTGACGAATGCGAGAAACTCTGATGCCACCCGCAACTGTGCCCCCGACATTGCGTCGATCAATGCTTTGGCTTCTTGTCTTAACGCAACGGTGCTCATGCCACCATTTTACTCCCCGCATTTGGTGATTCCAGCACGACAGCCACTTCACCCGATCTCACCTCGTTCACCTCACCCGCATCGGTACACCCGCCTTCAGTTCCACCACCTCAAGCCGATCGCCACGGCGGATGGCATATCGCCGGCTTTGAGGCGCCTTCAGCGTCGCCTCAGTCAACTTGCCTCCCTTCCATGTCATCTCTACCTCCACGCCTCCGCGCGCACGCAACCCGCGCACAGATCCATTGCGCCATGCCGGCGGCAATGCCGGCAGCAGGTGGATCACGTAGCCCCCGCGCCCATCGCGCTCATGGCTCTGCAGCAGCATCTCCGCCACTCCGGCCGATCCGCCGAAGTTCCCATCAATCTGGAACGGCGGGTGATTGTCAAACATATTTGGCAACGTGCAGTCGCCCATCAGCTTGCGCAAATGGCTCTCGGCCTGCTGCCCATCCTCCAGCCTGGCGAACAGGCTCACCAGCCATGCCCGGCTCCACCCCGTCCCGCCACCGCCATTGGCCAGACGATACTCCAGGCTCCGCCGCGCGGCGGCCGCCAACTGCGGCGTGCTTCGCGGGCTGATCTGGTGGCCGGGGTACAGCCCATACAGATGTGACATATGCCGGTGCCCCGGCTCGGGCTCAGCGTAGTCCTCGATCCACTCCTGCAAGCGCTGCGTATGAGCGCTAATCTGCAACGGTGCCAGCCGGTTCAGGGCGCTGGCTATCTCCTTCCTCAGTTCCTCATCCACTCCGCCCAGCGCCTTCATCGCATCCAGGCAGTTTGTGAACAGGTCATAGATGATCTCCAGGTCCATCGTCGCCGCATACGTGAAGTGGCTCGTCGTACCATCGACCTTCCTGAAGGCATTCTCGGGCGAGTGCGATGGGCAGGTCACCAGCCTTCCCTCCATCCGCGAACCGGCCGGCGCTTCGGTCAGGAAATCCAGCACAAACCGCGCTGCTCCTTTCATCACTGGCCAGCCGCGCTCCATAAGGAACTGCTTGTCCAGCGTATACAGATAGTGTTCCCATGGGTGGCGCGCAAACCACGCCGAACCCATCGGCCAGATGCCCCACACACCATCAACCGGCGCTGCGCCGCGCCAGCCATCGGTGTTGTGGTGCAGCACCCACCCGCCGCAGTTGTAGTATGCGCGGGCGGCCGCCGCCCCCGTCACCTGCAGGTCATCGAGCAGATCAAACAGCGGCTCATGGCACTCAGACAAGCCGCTGGCCTCCGCCGGCCAGTAGTTCATCTGGATGTTGATATTGGTCGTGTACTTGCTTCCCCAGGCCGGCGCGGTGTCGTTGTTCCAGATGCCTTGCAGATTGGCCGCCTGCGTGCCTGGTCGGCTGCATGAAACCAGCAGGTAACGCCCGAACTGGTAGTAGATCGCCGCCAGCCCCGAGTCGCTTGCGCCCGTCTTCGCGGCCGCCAGCCTTACATCGGTTGGGTTTGCATCGGCCTCATGGCCGCCGAGGTCCAGCTCCACCCTTCCCATTAGCGTCCCGAAATCTTGCACATGCTCGCGCCTCAGTTCCGTATACGACTTCGCCCCCGCCACCGAAAGTTGCCGCTTCCAGATCGCTTCCGGGTCTCCACTGATATCCCGGTAGTTCCGGTAGCTGGTCGCCGCCGCCACCAGCAGTGTTACCGTCCTCGCCCCGTGCACGCGCAGCACGCCATCGGCCGCCTCAACGCTGCCGCCCTCCCCCTCCACCCGCACCTGCATTACACAGGCAAACTTCATCCCCAACCCCTTCGTCACTGCCGTCCAGGACGTCTCTTTGCCATCATCCTTCCACTGCCCCTCCAGCACCACGCGCCCTGGCCCATCACTACGCAGCGCATGGGGGAATGCGGTGGTGAGTTTCACCTCAAAGCTCATCGGTGCCCCTGCCGTCAGGTGCATCACGATGACCTGATCCGGCGCGGACACAAAACACTTGCGAGCATATGCCACGCCATCCTGCTGATAGGCCACCTTCGCAATGCCCGTCGCCAGGTCCAGTTCCCGCCGATATCCCTGCACTTCGCCCCGGCCGGCAAACGTGATGCGCAGATCTCCCAGCGGCTGGTACGCATGCTGGAACTTCGGCCGGCCCATGAACTCCCGGTCCGCCAGAGCGGTCGCCTCTGCCTCGCGTCCCGCCAGTAGCAAGCGGCGAATCTCGCCCAGGTGCCGATGGGCATCGGGCACGTTGTAGTCACAGGGCACCCCTGCCCAGAGCGTGTCTTCATTGAGTTGCAGCAATTCCTCCTCCACGCCGCCAAAGAGCATGGCCCCCAGCCGGCCGTTCCCCAGCGGCAGGGCCTCATTCCACTCGGCTGCCGCCTGCGTGTACCACAACTTCATCTCTGACATCGCTGCTTCGCCTTTCTTTAGGATCTCCCGTTGCCGTGGGCCATCTTCGCCCCAGCGCCGGCGGCAGACAAGTTTCCCAAAGGAGAAGTCAGGAGTCAGAAGCAATGGGCGGTTGTGGATAAGTAGCAGGTGCGCAGGTTCTCGTGGGGGGTACCCCCGTGGTGGTATGTGCTGGTGTGGCATGGAGTTAAGAGCGGTTTGGAGAGGAGGTGCGCAAGTTCGATGGGATTGTGGATAACTCACACACCAAGGATGAAGGATGAAAGGGAGGCGGCGCGGTCAGGACATGGGTGGCGGACAAGGTGCTCAGGTCAGCGCGCACAGTCTGCCGGGATATGTTTGGCAGATCACAGTTGGTGGGGAAGGTGCTCAAGATCGAGTGCGCAGATCGGGTCGCATTTCCTACTTATCCGGTAGGAGTATGGGTATTCGGTTGAGAAAAAGCGATGGGCGCGCAATGGCCTCTACCTATACAGGCGGTGTCGCGCTTTTTGCGCACAAAGCGCACCACTTTGAGGGCGGATCTTCGATTTTCCATTGGTTTTGGGGGGTCGGGGTCGAAAAATCCGAAAAGATTGCTGTAAGTCGCGGTGCGCGCCTGTGCGCGCATGGGCAGGACTGCATGTGTTGAAGAACATGCGCCTAGCCCGGATATTTCATAGGGGTGCGCAGGCTGGGCGAGTGGGCGGGGCGGAAGCGGGAATTGAGCAAAGACCGGCTGATTGACATAGTCGGGATAAAGTTCCCCCTTACCCCCACGGCT
>CAIQIQ010000066.1 GCA_903871935.1 uncultured Phycisphaerales bacterium | reverse complement strand
TCCAGCAATCGCCAGAATGAGTGCAGCATCTACACCATCGGCATGATCATGCTGCAAAAGATGGACGTTACCCCGCCCCAAGCCTTCGATGCTGTCCTGAAACTCTCAGAATCCGTTGCACCAAACTGGGGATGACTCAGGGGATCTGCGCCATCACCAGGGCAATCGCGAGTAGTGGAAGTGCATGACAGGACAACCTTTAGGAGAAAATCGTCATCGCAACTGCAATTCTTGCGTTTGTTATTGATCCGGCACGTGGCCGATTCAAGGTTGAGCCCACGATGGTGAGTGTGTAGATTATCTGGCCGCAGGGGGTGTCCTAACCCGAGGTGTTTGTGCGGATTGCCTAAAGCACAAGATGACGATGTAGACGCATAGTCTGGGCCAGGCTCCATGCCCCGGCCGGTTGGCGTTTTGTCATCTCTCTCTCCGTCCAGGCAATCCTGCATTCCGATCTTGTTCATCCAGAAGGCCCGACGGCCGCAGCGATTGCCGCACGGCTCTCCCATCGGCCGGGGCGACTGGGTGATGTTGTATGACACTTGATCTGATACGACTTTCCTTCGCATATCCAGGTCAGTCAAGTTCGCTGTTTGCAGACCTGAACCTGCAGTTCGCCCGTGGCTGGACCGGTATCGTTGGCCCTAATGGCAGTGGCAAGACTACGCTGATGCTGCTGGCCGCCGGCGAACTACCTCCATCGGCGGGGGCCGTGCGCCTGCCGGGCAGGGCGGTGTACTGCCAGCAGAGGACCGACGATCCGCCGCCGGCCATGCCCGAGTTGCTGCAGATCCCCGATGGTACAGCGGCGGAACTGGTCGGCCGGCTTGGGTTGCGTGCTGACTGGTGCACCCGCTGGCCAACGTTGAGCCATGGCGAACGCAAGCGGGCTCAGATTGCCTGCGCGTTGTGGCAGAGGCCTGCCGTGCTCCTGGTGGATGAGCCGACAAATCACGTGGATGCGGCGACGCGTGGTTTTCTCGCCGCTGCGCTGGCGATGTTTCGCGGTGTCGGACTGCTGGTGAGCCATGATCGCGAGTTGCTCGATGGATTGTGCCAGGCGTGCCTGATGCTCACCCCGCCGGCCGCCGTGCTCCGGCCGGGAGGGTACACCGCCGCCAGCGCGGCGGCGGATCGCGACGAGCAGGCTATGAGGCGTGATAGGCAGATCGCGCAGCGACGGTTGCAGTCGCTGAAGTCAGAGGTACACGAGCGCCGCATCGAGGCGAATGCGGCCGACGCCCGGCGCTCAAAGCGAGGGATCGCCAAGCACGATGCGGATGCGCGGGAGAAGATCGATCGGGCGCGTGTCAGCGGCAAAGATGGCAAGGCCGGACGGCTGCTGCGACAGCTCGACGGTCGACTCGCCCAAGCTACCGAGCGGGCCACCGCGATCCCGGTGCACAAACAGCGGAAACTCGGTCTGGGCCTCGCCGGTGAAGTCGCCCGCCGGGTGGTGCTGCTGCAGATGCCGGAGCAGGAACTGCCGCTTGGGCTGGATCGGGTGCTGCAGGTGCCACGTCTACTGATCCGGTCGGATGATCGCATCGGTGTGTGGGGTGCTAATGGTTCGGGTAAGAGCACGCTCATTCGCCGAATCGTCGGTGGGCTGGATCTGCCGGCTGACAAAGTGGTCTATCTGCCGCAGGAGGTGGATGCCATCATGGCGGCCGATCTGAATCGCCAGGTACGCTCGTTATCGCCGGCTATGCTGGGCGATGTACTGGCGGGTGTGGCGTGCCTGGGGTCGGAGCCGCAGCGGCTGCTGGAGACGGAACTGCCAAGCCCCGGCGAAGCGCGGAAGTTGATGCTCGCATTGGGACTGGCGCACCGGCCGAACCTGATTGTGATGGATGAGCCGACGAACCATCTGGACCTGCCATCGATCGAGTGCCTGGAGGAGGCACTTGCGCAGTGCCGCTGTGCGCTGATCCTGGTAAGCCATGATGATCGCCTGCTCAAGCGATTGACGAACGTGCGCTGGGATATCGAAGACGGCGAGTTGAGATCCAAGTTGTGCAAGCAGATGAGCGAGCAAGGTCGGGATTCCTAGGAGAACGCACTTGGCGATTTATCATGTGACGTGGTGAGGGACGGTTACGGCGCAGGCACTGGGCGATGGTCGACGTAGATCAGCTGACTGGTTTCGAAGCTAAGCTGCTTTGCCTTGGCAACGATAGCATCGCGTTGGGGTGTGGGCAGGTCCGGGGTGCGGGCGAGGATCCAGAGATAAGAGCGGTCGGGGCCGCAGACCAGGGACCACGTGTATCCCTCCTGGTCGAGGTCGAGAATGATGTAGGAGCCGTAGAAGGGACCGAAGAAAGAGACCTTCAGGTAGCCGGTATCGGGGCCCTCGACGAAGTAGGCTTTGCCTTCGGCCTGTCTCCATTCGCGCTTCTCAGGAGAGTAGCCGCGGTTGAGTACCCGCACGCCGCCGTCGTTGCGCAGAGAATACTCGGCGGAGACCTGCGTCAGGCCGCGTTCAAAGGAATGATCAAGGCGGGCGACTTCGTACCAGGTACCGAGATAGCGATCGAGCTTGAAGCCCTTCACCGGTTGTATGCCCTTGGGCATACCGGTGCATCCCACCAGCAGCATTGAAAGCAGGGCGAGGAGTTGCCGCATGGGAGAAAGGATAATGCAGGAGACGAGATTCCGCGATGGCCGGCGACGCGGCGTCGGATGAATGGACTATGGCATGTGCAGGGCGGGGGCGGACGTTGGCGGAGGGGGAGCGACGGGTGGGAAGGGCATCTTGGCCACGGGGCGCAGGTCGCGGCTGATCTGGATGGGCAGGTCGGTGGCGCCGGTCATGACCCACTGGACCGGGACGGTGCGCGTGAGGCTGGGGGTGTAGGGGGTGATTTGGGCGCGGCCGCTGGAGGTCAGAAGGCGCCGCTGCGAGGGTGGGAGCTTGGGCAGGGCGGTTCGGCCGACGGCGACGCCTTGTTGCGGGCCGGATGCGATCAGGCGCAGGTAGATGGCATCGCCACGCAGGGCAGAGAGTTCGTTGGTGGCGGTGAAGACTTCGTCAAGATTCGATGCGGAGAAGCGATAGGCTTCGCCGGTGCGCTCATCGGAGACATAGCGCGAGACATCCGATACGACCAGTTGGTAGAGGCCATCGGCGAGGTCTTCGGGGATGGGCAGTTCCAGTTCCTGAGTGGTTTCAATACCGCGGAACGGCCGGATGCGGGCGTTGAGGCGGATGGTCTCGCCCTGGCGGTAGGCCTGATGGGGTACGCCGGCGGAGACGATTTCGGCCGCCCGAACGGAATTGGAAACCTCGATCTCGCCGTCGATGCTGCGGGCGAGGACGCGCGAATATGGGTTGTCGCTGACGGCGGTGAGGGGGGCGGCGATCTCGGTGAGGAAACTCATGGCGTCGGCGTTGGCGACCAGATTGGCGAGCTTGAGTTCGCGGCCATCGGCGAAAGCCACGCGGACCTTGTAGCTGAGGGTATTGAGGTGGGGCAGTTGCCGGGCGGCGGAGACTGAGCCGGTGACGGCCATGCTGGCGAGCAGGGGGGTGAACTGTGGATGGATGACGGCCTGGAAATGGTAGGTCTGGTCGAGGGAGCCATCGGCATAGCGGATGCGCAGGGTGATGGGCGCTGTGGGCGGAGGATCGCCGACCCGGCCGGCCACGCCGGAGGTCTGATCGGTCAGCAGTGTGCCCAGGTTGCCCGAAGAGGCGCCGAGTTTGAAGCTGGTGGCGAGATTGGCGATGACGCCGTTGATCTGGCCGGAGCAGAGCGGCATGGCGACAGCGCCTTCGCCGGTGAAGGGGTGGCCGAAACCGTAGACCCGTTCGCCCAGGACCTCGGTGCAGGTGCCGACGGCGGTCATGTCGATGTCGCCGCTGAGCAGGGGGACGGCCATGACGGAGCCGGGCTCGAGTTTGCCGGGGGCGTCGTTCCCGCCCCCTCCGCCGCCCCCTCCGCCTGCCTGCAGGGGCATGATGTGCATGGGGGCGAGCAGACGAGAGAGTGGACGGATCTGGGTTTCGGAGAGGCCGGTGATCGACATGGGGATCATCAGCGATGCCATCTGGGCAGAGGCATTGCCGGGAGCTGCCGGATCAGGTTCGAGCAAGTGGCGCATCTGCCGGCGCGCGGAAGTGATGGCGGAGAGGGCGGACCATCGGCCACCCGACGCGGATAGGTCGGCCGATGCCTGGGCTTTGGCGGCATCCTGGATGGGCATGTCGAGCATGTACTGGATCGGCTGAACGCCGGCGACGGGGTCTTTAACCATCGGCCAGCCATAGGCAAAGGCGCCGATGAGGCGGGAGCGGCCCTGGTCATCGTTGAGGTAGATGGGGGAGCCGCTCATGCCGGCGATGGCGCCGGTATGCTCGAGGTTGGCGCCGGCGGCGCGGATCAGCACGACATCCTGCTTGGGGGTGAAGTTATGGAGGACGGAGATCACCTCGACATCGAAGCGGTCGATGCGGGTGCCGGTGAAAACGGAGAGGCCGTAGCCTTTCATGCCGGGTTTGACTTCGGAGACCAGCATGTGGCGGGTGGGATCAAAGCCGGGCGGAGCGGGGGCGGTTGGCTCGGCCGCGATGATGCAGCAGGTCCATAGCCCGGCTAGCAGGAGCAGGGTCAGTCTTATCACGATGCTGATGGTATGAAGCAAAGGCAGAATTGGCTAGGGAGTAATCACGAGCGGGTCGTGGTAGAGCATGGAGTCGGGGATGGGCTGCTTTTGCGCTGATCCGGGCGGGGTCCATTGCAGGTCCAGATGTGGCTGCGACGATGCCGACCAGACTTCAATCTCGATCGGGTGCAGGCCGGCGGTGAGATCCAGGGACAGCTTTTCGCCGTTGCGTTTGCTGTAGGCCTTGGGGTTTTCCATGAGCTGTTTGGCGTCGATCTGCACGCGCAGGCCGGAGCCGGCGATGCAGGTCAGTTCATACCGGCCGGGCTGCTCGATGAAGAGTTGGCCGGAGTAGCGCACGTGGGCATCGGTGCGGGGCATGCCGGGGAGCTTTGCCTCACGGGGCAAGTCGATGGCCGGGGTCTGCTGGCGGTTGCGCTTGGGCTCGCCATCTTTCCAGATCTCGCGGAAGACACCGGGAAGCATGCCGGTGTGGATCATGGCCTGCCGCTGATGCTCGGCCATGCGGCTGGTGATCAGCGCCTTCTGCACACCGTCAACCTGGGGCAGGCAGGCTGTATAGATCGCACAGGCGCGGCGGGCGATGCGCCAGCCGGTGCGGCCGCCGGTCTGCTGTGCGGCTCGCCACCAGCGCTCGGCTACGAGCATTTGCGATGCCAGATCTTTTGCTGCGATGTCATCCTGCGCGGTCTGCGAAAGCTCCGTCTTCTCGTGGGCGAGCTCTTCCAGGGAGGTATCCCAGCGGTTCTGGTAGAGACAGGCATATTCGGCGTTGGTAGCGGGGGCTGTTGCGGAGGGGGCGGCGGGGGCCGATGGCTTGGTCGGCAGCACCTCACAGGCGTGATGGAAATCGTCGAGAGAGTCGCCACAGAAAGAGGAGAGTTGATCGCTGAGTGCGGGGCGAATGGTGGTGATTGTCACACTCAGATCGATGGCGATGTTTCTTCGTCCGGCGGTGAGGGCGGCGTCGAGGTAGCGGCAGGCGAGGATGGCGGCGGGCTCATTGTGGCTTGCCTTGGCCAGGCGCTTCACGAGCGTAACTCCCAAGGTCAGCTCATCATCGCCGAAGCGGGTGTGCAGTTCGGCAATGGCATCGAGCGCGGGCTGAATCTGTCCGGCGTCGGCGGCGAGTTCCATCGCGTGCAGGGCGGCGGCGTAGCGCAGTGCTGGCGAGGAGGTGGTGTTCAAGGAGAGTGCCAGTAAGCCGCGGGCATCGAGTTTACGCAGATCCTGCAACTCTTTCACCTGACGCATGGCAACGCGGGCGGACTGTGCCGTGGGCGCAGGCAATGTTGCGGGCAGGGCGGCCGGAGCGGTGGTCGAGGTGGCCGCGGTGATCTGGCCAATGGCGAACAGCAGCGGCATCAGTCCGCCTGCAATTGCCCATCGCCGTGTTCCAGAATCGCATCTGGACATGTCTGCGTCATGGTACCGGCGAGATACATAACTGCCAAACATATGCGGCCGAAAACACAGTTGATGGTTCTGAGATTGCCCGTCACAATGGAACGCGGCTGGTGCGGTGTAGGGAGGGGTTATGACCATGATCACGGCTTGTCCGAGATGCCGCGCGGTCGTGCAGGCTGCGGCTGAATCGCCTGCTGATGGTCTTCAGCAATGCCAGGCGTGTGGCAGCAGGTTCAGGGGTGACGCATCGGCTGATTCCGAGTTGCGCTTGCGTCGCGATTCGGCAGACCTGGATTTGCCGGTCCTCGACGACTTCGATGAGTATGTCGAAGCGCCGGAGGTGGGGCCGCCGGTTGCGCTGACGGGGAGCTCGGCTTTTGACGCCTACAAATGGTTCTATCACCGGACTGTGGGGCAGTTGGGCACGGATACGGCATGTGCGCTGTTGCTGCTTGTGCTTCACTGCATGATTGTGCTGGCCTATGGGCTGGGTGAGGGGTCGCGGATCAATCTGACGATGGCAGGGGAGGCGGCAGGATACGCCCCGGATGTGCTGGCTCGGGTCTGGAAACCGCTGGCGCTGTATGAGGTGATGACGGCGGGGATGGTGGCGACGGTTTACTGGCTGGGGTGCACTCTTACCTTGCGCTCGGCCAAGATGGTGATGTCCAATGGCGGATTTGTTGCGAATTGGGCGCTCGCTTCGATACCCGGAACGATCTGCCTGGCGTTGGCGTGGTTCTCCGGATGGCCGCTGCGGAGCATGGCGGTGTCCGCAGTGATGATCTCGCTGCCGATCATTCTTCTGTTCACCTGCGCCATCTTTGCGGTGCGACTGGTGATGGGAAGCATACTGACTCTGGTATGCATGGCGCTGGCTGGTCCGGTGTCGGTTACTACTGCATACCTGTACGCGAGATATGGAGAGTACTGCTCATCTGCCGACCAGCAGCGAATCATGGCGTTGCCGCCGGTCGAGCACGGTGTGGCAGAGGTCCCATCTGAACTGCCGGGACGAGTGCCACTTAACCCGCGAGTCCGGGAAATGGCCGAGGTGCTGACGGCCAGCGCAGGTGGCGGGAACGTGTCGACAGCGCAGCAGAGAACTCCACCTCCGGCAACGGCAAGGGTCGAGCATGCGAGTCCGTTGATTTCGAAAAGCGATTGCAGCCGAGGGATCACGATTGATCCCTGGAGCCAACCGCAAGCGGTGGAGCAGGTTATCTGGCCTGCTGTTCACGCGGAGTCCTTCGCGACGCTGTCATCGGATGCGCTGGGTAACCACGTTATTGAGCTGTGGTTTGCTCGCGATCTCTCGAAGCAGGGCTCGCTTCGAATTGCCGGCGCAAAGCCGGTGAGCTATGCCCTCTCGCCATCGGGCAAGCTCCTGGTTCGGGTGATCACTGCCACGGTGCCGATTGCGGAAGTGTGGGATACACAGCGGCTGCGACGGCAGATGCAGTTCCCGGTTTCGGGCGGCAATGGCACACCTTCAGCGCTAGGCTTCTGCGATGAGGAGACTCTTGCAGTCGTTTGGCACGACCAGGGGCGGCTGTCGGTATCGAGCTATGACCTGCAAAGCGGCAAGCTGAACCGGCTTATCGCCTGGCCTGAGGCGGAAAAACGGTCGACTCATTCTGATCATGGCGGCCCGCCAGCGCAACCGGTGGCGGTGTGGCTTAGCCATGATGGAACGCTCCTGGCGGGCGCAGATGCTGTGCCGCGGATTGCGGTGTTGGAGATGTCCAGCGGACGCCTGGTCGAGCAGTGGCCGATGAGCCTGCCGGCCGGGCAAGTGCCGGCGGTCAGCGGCATGGCGTTCGCGCCCGGGAACGGCACGATTGCGGTGCTGTTGGATGAAAACCAGAGCAACGCACCGTCCGTGCTGCTGATCGCCGAATCCGGGGTGACGGATCTGACGGCCATTCCCTTTGTTGGCGCCGTCTGGCGGTTGGCGGGATGCCCGGGCCCATCCGAAAGGCGCGGCCGAGTGATTGATTGGATCAGCGATACGGAACTGCTGCTCTATGGCGAACTGGTGGTCGATGTGAACAGCGGGGCGCTGACGCGCAACATGCATGTACGCCAACCGGGCGTAGCGCCACGAGATGGTGCGTTCAGTCAATATCCGCTACCGGATGGCTCGTTCCTGCTGGAGATGAACAGTGAGAACCAGGAGCACAAATCGACGCTGCATTGGTTGCGAATGACGCCTTCGCGTTGAATCCCATCAGGGCTGATGGATGCTCAGGTGAACTCTCCGGCCGCTTCGTGGCATTTGCCAGCGGCCCATCTTCTCGCGTAGAACACCTCTTTCTATTCGAGGAAGTACACCATGATAGGTCTGAGAAAAGCGGCGCTGGCGACGTCGGTTCTGTTGATCATGCAGCCCCTTGGCGTTCTGGCGCGGGTTATTCCGGCGGCGGGGGAAGAGACGCGGTATGCCGTGGTGGCGGCGGGCGAGCCGCTTGCCTGGCAGGGGAAACTTAAGCTCGAGAAGCCGGGGAATTACACCGTTCGTGTCCGTGTTCCGTTTACCATTGAGCAGCCGCAGAAAGCGCCGCTGATCGCGACGGCGGATCGGGACATGAGCGGCTGGTTCATCGACGGTACGGCGATTCCGCTGCCGGTGGCGAGGATGCGCTATCGAACCGTCTCGGGCGTCGCGCTGCCCCTTGAGCCGGGCGTGCACATGCTCGAGGCCACGTGGACGGTGACCGTCGCGAAAGATGACACGGGCAAGCCAGTGGCAGTAGAGCCATCGGCCGATCTGAAGATCCGTGAGCAGGTGGCGAGCGATCTGGCCATTACTACGGGGCCGGTCATCTGTCAGGCCACGACTAATTCGTTCACGGTCACCTGCCGCACGACCGTTCCCGCCGCGGTTGACCTGCAGGTTGGACAGAAGCATTTCTCCGCCGGCCCGGGCGCGGGCCTCATGCACACGATCAAGGCCGATGGACTGGGCCCGGATCAGGCGCAGCAATATCTGCTGACCGCCAGCGCCGGTGATGCCAAGGTGCAGGCGGGTCCCTTTACGATGCGCACGATGCCCGATGGTAATGAGACTGTATTTGCCGCAACAGGCGACAGTCGCACGCAGCCGAAAATCTGGGGCGAGATCTGTGCTGCGATCCTGAAGCATCAACCACGCTTCGTGCTGCATACTGGCGACCTGATTGCCGACGGCCGGGTCGATGCGCTCTGGGATGAGTCGTTCTGGATTCCCGCGCGCGACATGGTCGCAACTGTGCCATTCTATCCGATTATGGGTAACCACGAGCAGGATGTGGAGCTTTTTGACCACGTCTTTGCCCTGGAGAAGGTCGGCCAGCGCAATTGGACTCAGCAGATCGGGCCCGTGCTGCTGATCGCCATCGACGGTAAGGACAAGGGCTGGAAGCCCGATGGCCCGGCCACGACGTGGCTTGAGGCCAACCTGAAAAGTGCCACCGCCCCGTATATCTTCTTGATTACGCATTACCCGGCATTGTCATCGTCCTCGCATGGATCGGACCCGGCCGCAAAGAACGTGATTCTGCCATTGCTGGCGAAGTACAAGGCGACAGCGATGATCGCCGGGCATGACCACTGCTATGAGCGTTCGGAACCCGAAGGGGGCCCGACTACCATCACCGCAGGCGGCGGCGGCGCGCCGCTCTATGAGGCATCAAAGGCCAATCCCGATTCCAAGGTATTCAAGTCCGTCTACAACTATGTCATCTTCACGGCCAATGCCCAGGAGTGCACGATGCATGCGTACAGCATCGATGGCACGGAAATCGACAGCCGCACATGGCCGGCGGTGAAGCGGTAATGGGCCGGGCCTGCTTCTTTGCGGAAGCAGGCCCGGCGCGACTGTGAGTTCTCGCTTGCCCGTTATCCTTGTGCGACGACAGGCAGCATCGCACGGTGGAGATCGGCTTTGGCGTCGGTGCCCATCAGGCGGAGGTCAAACTTCTCCTGCAGGTTCTTGAACACGTTGGGCGTCACGAAGGCCGGGGGGTTCGGGCCGATGATGATGCCCTTCACATCCAGAGCCAACAGCGTCAGCAGCACGGCAACCGCCTTCTGCTCGAACCAGGAGATCACCAGGCTTAGCGGCAGGTCGTTGACCGAGCAGTTGAAGGCTTTGGCCAGGGCCACGGCGACCATGATCGCGCCGTAGGCGTCGTTGCACTGGCCCATGTCCATCAGGCGGGGCAGGCCAAGATGCGTCCCATAATCATAATCGCGGATGCGGAACTTGCCGCAGCCGAGGGTAAGGATGAAGGAGTCGGCGGGCGTGGCCTGGGCGTAGTCGCTGAAGTAGTTGCGGCCGACCTCGTGGCCATCGCAGCCGCCGATGACGAAGAAGCGGCTGATCTTGCCTGCTTTCACGGCGTCCACGATCGTCGGGGCGGCATCGAGCAGCACGGTGCGGTGGAAGCCGACCAGGCTTTCGGCGGTGATGTTCTGCTGGCAGGGGGCTGCTTTCATGGCCGCCTGGATCACCGGCGAAAAGTCGGTGCCCTTAATCAAATTGCCACCGGAGGCGGCGGTCACGCGAGTGCTGAACATGCGGCCGGCGTAAGCGGCGGCCGGGGGCATGATGCAGTTGGTGGTAGCGAGAATGGCGCCGGGGAAATCGGTCCACTCGGCACGCTGTTTCTGCCAGGCGCCGCCGTAGTGGCCGACGAGGTTCGGGTGCTCGCGGAGCTTGGGATACATGTGTGCGGGGAGCATCTCGCCGTGGGTATAGACCTTCACGTTGGTTCCCTGGAGTTGCTTGAGCACATCCCAGAGGTCGACCATGTCATGGCCGGTCACGAGGATGCCCGGGCCGGCCTGGGTGCCTTCCTTGACCTTGGTGGGCGAGGGTTTGCCGAAAGTGTCGAGGTGGCCTTTGTCGAGCATCTCCATGACGCGCAGGTTTTTCATGCCCAGTTCCATGGCCACGCCAAAGAGCGAGCCGAGGTCGAAGTTGACATTGGTCATGGTGGCAAACAGCGCCTCTTCCATGAAGGCACTGACCAATTCGTCAGTTTGGCCCAGCCGGCGGGCGTGATGGGCATAGGCGGCCATTCCCTTCAAGCCGTAGAGGATGATCTGCTGCAGCGACTCGATATCCTCATCCTTGCCGCACTTGCCGATCGATCCGGAGCACCCTACGCAGTCCTTGGCCTGTTCACACTGATTGCAGAACATGTACGAAACTCGCTTTCCTTCTCTAGATAACATGATTCGCGGCCACGTTGGCCAGCGAAGTGGCGGGAGTATGGCTGGAATGTTGTGGTCGCTCCTTGATCTGGATCAACCTGCCTGGCGGCCGTGTACTGGTGATGTTGCCAACATTCCATCCGGCCGTTAAAAGACTGAGCCTGTTGGCCGAGGCGGGGTCGAAGTCGAATCTCCGCCGGCGGCCGGTGGCATTGCGATGCATCAACTGAAGGAGAGTGGCCCATGCTGATGAAGTACCGCCTGTATACGCCCGGACCGACCAGCGTTCCCGAAGCAACGCTGCTTGAGCTGGCGAAACCCGTGCACCATCACCGCACCGGTGAGTTCCGCACCATGTTCGCGGAGATCCAGTCGGCTTTGCAGTATGTGTATCAGACGAAACAGACGGTCTACACGATCACGGGTTCGGGTACGGCCGCGGCCGAGGCGGGGATCGTGAACTCCCTTGCGCCGGGCCAGAAGGCCCTGTGTATCACCAACGGCAAGTTCGCCGAGCGCTGGGCGAAGGTGTGCTCGCAGTTTGGGATTGAGCATAAGGACCTGAAGCTGGAGTACGGCGTGGCCGCCACCGGCGAGATGGTTGCCAAGGAATTCGCGGCGGCCAAATACGATGCCGTAATCCTGGTGCATTCGGAGACCAGCACGGCGACGGTGTCGGACCTGGAAAGCATCTGCAAGGCCGTGCGGGCTAGCAGCAGCCCCGAGGCTCTGGTGATCGTTGACGGCATCACGTCGATCGGCGCGATACCCTTCAAGATGGATGAGTGGGGCGTCGATGTGGCGATCACAGGCAGCCAGAAGGCGTTGATGCTACCGCCAGGGTTGGCGTTTGTGGCGTTCTCGCCGCGTGCGTGGAAGGCTGTGGAGGCCAATAAGAACCTGCGCGAGTTCTATCTCGACATGAAGGCCTATGCCAAGAGCATCGCCGATGGCGATACACCGTATACGCCGGCCAATACGCTGATCGAAGCCCTGGGCGTCAGCCTCAAGATGATCAAGGAAGAGACCATCGAGGGTGTGTGGAAGCGCACGAGCACGATCGCCGAGGCGTTCCGTCAGGGCATGCTGGGCATGGGGCTAAAGCTCTTTAGCCAGCGGCCGGCCGACTCAGTCTCGGCCGTCTACTACCCCGAAGGGATCTCCGACAAGGACTTCCGCGGCACGCTCAAAAAGACGCACAACATCCACATCGCCGGCGGCCAGGGCACGATGGAAGGCAAGATCTTCCGCGTGAACCACATGGGTTACACGGATGCCTATGACTGCCTGGCGGCGGTGGCGAGCATTGAGTTTACGCTGAAGAAACTCGGCTACAACGTGCAGATCGGCTCCGGCGTGGCGGCCGCCCAGAAGGTGCTGGCGAAGTTGTTCTAGGCCCGCCCGCGCGTTTGGGCGATTGTTGTTGCGGCCTGCGTCAGGCACGTTACACTATTCAACAGTGACAGTGGGTTCGGTCACTTCCAAGTGGTTTGTACACAGGAGCAAAGGCTATGAGGGAAAGCGCCCTTCTGGCGGCCCTCGTATTGTGCGTTGGCTCGTTAGCCCGCGCAGGTGTTTACTACGCCCCGGCGTCGGACATCGCTGTAGCGAATCAGCGTACGGATGTCTGGTTCGCCTCAAACTGGGCGGACATGACGGGTCTGAATAGTGACCCGGCAACAGTCACCGACGGTCTCGGTATGCTCAGCACGGCCGTCTTCGCACGGTGGGACATCCCTTGGGGCAGCCTCGATGGCCCCATCACCAGCGCCACGTTTATTCTGCACCTGAACAATCAGCCTGCGAACCACGGAGTAAGTGTCGAAGTGGGTCGGTATAGCCGGTCCTGGTCCGTGGCCTATTCCGGCGGTGTGCCATTCCTGTCGGGGTCCACCCTTGACTTGACCAAATACGACACGAAGACGATTTACGCCGATGATCCGACGTACAGCTTCGATCCGAGCTACGCGGGATCATCCACGATCACCGTGGACATTACGAACTTCGCGCAATACTGGCAGGGCCATCAGAGCGAGAACTTCGGCATCCTCTGGAACAACCGTCAGACAACCTCCGAGCTCTATCAGATGTACTGGGCCCGCAACGACGGCGCCACGACCGGCAAAGTGTGGGGCGATCTGGTCCTCACCACTGTCCCGGAGCCGGCCGGATTGGCTGTGCTCGCGCTGGCTGGTTTTGCCACCCTCCGCCGCCGGCGCTAACGGAGACCCAAAGCGCCGCGGAGGCGGCTGAACTTGGGCTGCGACGGTCGTGCCATTGCGCCGCAACACCGCCCGCACGGCGGTCGCCATCTACCCTAAGTCGCCTGCGGCGACGCTTTGGGTCCGCCTGTCGGCGGCGGGGGACCCCGCATCATCTTCTTGCCGTCTGAAGAAGTGCAAAGATTCTCCGCGGCGCGTAAGTCCTTGTCATTACTCATCTCCACGTCTTTCACGCTATCTCCTAACGTCCAGCCGGCATGAATGTCTAGCTATTGACGTGCAATACGGCACGGTCAAGGTAAGGAGATGCTATGAGCAAAGGTGGATCCCAGGGCGGCGGTGGTGGCAAGGGTGGCAGCAGTGGAGGCGGCAAAGGCGGTGGTGGCGGTAAGGGCGGCGGCCAAGGCGCCGGCTGGCCCAGCACCACCGGCCAACCCTCCGGCGGCGGCCGACAGAATAGCCCGCCATCAAAGCCCGGCAAGTAGCATACGTCGCAATCCGGGGAGCAGGGCCTCCGCTCTGCTCCCCGAAATCATTCAACCGTTACATGTCGCACTGGGACGGGTGCCATCTTCTTGCCGTCTGAAAAAGTGCAAAGATTTTTCGATTTCGTTAACCCCTTACCATTCCTTTACTTCCAAAACCGTACCCCTCCCAAACACCCCTTATATATGGGGAGACGTGCTTTTTTCCCCTCTCTTGGCCCCAACCTTGCCACGCTATTTGAAAACCGAATACCCGCGCCACCCAAACGCCCATGGACTGCCGTCCACGGGAATGCGCCCGTTGCGCACTGATCTTGAGCATCTTTGCCTCATCGGTTAGCCATCTCACGCACCTCCCAAAGATGCGCACGCGAACCTGCGCACATTTCCCCTCTTCTGACTCCTGAGCTTCTGTCTTCTGACTTCTCTCTCGATCCTGCGCACCTTTGGTCTGCCCTCCGTGTGCCTATTCGTTTCCGCAATCCGCAATCCGCTATTCCTCGGAGTTATCCACAATCGCCCCGAACCTGCGCCCCTCCTCCCCGAATCCGAGCGTAAGCTCATTCCCAACATTGGTTTACGACGATGGGGGTCCCCCGCCGAGAACCTGCGCACCTGTCACTTATCCACAGCCCAACGGACGGCCGGTGGGGTCACCCGCGCTGAGTGGGTCCTGCGAGAATCTGCGCTGATCTGCGGATCGGACTCTGCGTGCCACACCGAAGACTGCCGAATGGACATTGGATCGCTTATCTCTTACTCACACCGATGCCCGGTACGTCGGTAAGCCTGTACAGAGGATCGCCAAAATCGGGCCCGCCGGTGAAGGGGTCGTGATCGGGGTTGATGTGAGGGTCGAGGTCGACAAAGCCGAAGCCGCCCAGGCCTGCGGCAAAGTGCACGGAACAGGCTAGGCCCAGCCTCGTCTCCAGCATGCAGCCGATCATCAGTTTCAGGTTCGCGCTGCGGGCGATCGCGGCGATGTCCAGCGCATCGACGATCCCGGACTTCATGAGCTTGATGTTGATGACATCGGCACAGCCGGCCCGGGCAACGTTGATGGCATCGGCGGGGGTAAAGACGGATTCATCGGCCGCGATGGGGATGAAGCTGTGGTCTTTGACGAATCTCATTCCCATCAGGTCGTGCTTTACCACCGGCTGCTCGAAGAGGACGGGATGAAGGTTGTGCTTCTTAAGCTGCTCAAGGAAGTTGATTGCCTCCATGGGCGAAAAGCCTTGGTTGGCATCGAGGGTAATGCCGCAGGCGGGAGCGCCTTGGGTAACGGCCAGGATCCTGTCGATATCCTCGGCGATGTTCTTGCCGACCTTGATCTTGAGCAGCCTGTAGCCCTTTGCTGCGAGCTTGGCAGCGTTGTCCCTCGCCATTGCGGGAGTGACAATGTCGACGGTGTAGTCCGTCTCGATCTTGTCTTCCATGCCGCCCAGGAATTTGTACAAGGGAAGACCAACCGATTTGGTGAAGGCATCGAGCATCGCCATCTCAACCGCGCAGCGGGCGGTAACCTGTGCCCAGAAAACACCCTTGAGATGCCGGGAGATCTTGCGATAGTCGGCGACATCCTTGCCAAGCAGGAATTCCTTGCAGCTATGGAGTGTTGCCAGGACGGTGGCCTGATTCTCGCCGTTGATCGATTCCAGGGGCGCCGCTTCGCCGTAACCTACTACCCCGTTCTCAAGAGTAACGGTAATCAGAGCAGTCTTGATGGCGTACTGCACTCCGATGGCAATGGTAAAGGGATGCTCCAGCGGAACATCCACCGGTTCGATGGTTACTTTCTTAATGGTTGTCGCTGCCATCGCTATTTCTCCAGTTATTTCAGATTGGCCTGGTAATTGGCGATGAAGCTGTTGAGGCGGGCGAGATAGCCTTCCATGTCCAACAGTTGTTCATCGAGAATGAGGTAGCTCATGTCGGCCGTGCGGTTGGCGAAGTGGCGGGCGCGGTCGCGGTGATGGACGAATGGTTTGTCCGGCAGGGACAGCCCCTTGGGAAGGCGAGTTTCATCCCATTTGGCGACCAGTTCCCTGTAAACCTGAGCGCGCTCGGCAAGGTTGGCCTGAATCAGAGCCTGTGCCTTTTTGAGCCGAGCCAAGGCGGCCGGGCGATCCTTAAAGTGCTCGTTCGAGCCTGCGCCCAGCTCTTCCTCCAGGTCGGCCAGCATCAGGAACGTGCCGGCGTTGTGCTGCATCAGGCGTACACAGGTGCGCATGACCTCGAGGTCGTAGCGGTGCTGGACGTCGCGCTTGAGATTGTCATCGATGATGGCCAGCTCGCGAGTGAGCCGTTGCGATTCCTGGGCGGCCGCGACGAGCAGGTCGCGATACTGCATGCGCCAATAGCCGCTGAATTCGTAGTCATCGCGCGGCAGGTCGGGCAGGTGCATCTTGCCGATCTCGCCCCAGTGCCACACGCGCCGTTGCAACGTGTCGTACCAGAAGAGGGAGGATTGCTGCATGCCTTCATACAGTTCGCGCATGTCAGCGGCCTGGTCGCCGTAGTAACTGACATAAAAGCGCTTCAGCCAGGTATCGAGGTCGCGGCCATTTCCCTTCCACGAGTACTCTGCAGCGCAGATGAAGCGCGGCATCCACGCCAGGATGTGCAAGCCCGAATCATCCCACGAGGTGGTAATGGAACCATCCGTGTTCTTGGCGTTGATCGCCCGGGTGATCGTCTGCGATGTTGCGGCGAATGACCCGATGCCGGCTTTTCCCGGCTCGCTACGCCACATCGAACTCTGCACGTTGGCGAAGTAGGGCAGCCACAGCGGCTCAATACCGGGGTTGGGCGTGTAGATCCAGGGGTGACGATCGGGCGCCTCATGGTCGGTCCACGCCTGCGCCTTGCGGCCGCGGCTTTCCACGTGTTCGATGCATTTCTTGAGGAACATCTGCATGAGCGCGTGCTTGCCGGACTTGTCGGCGAAGGCTTTGCAGCCGCACTCGGTGCCGACGCCAAGCTCGTAGGTCTCATCGCAGCCGATGTGCATGAACTCACTGCCGGGCGTGGCGTCGATGGCCTCATCCCAGAGGTCGAAGAGGAGCTGGTAGCTGCCATCTTTGAGCGGGCAGAACTGCCAGGCCGAGTCGGCGACTTCGCGGAGCGGCCGGTACTGCGGGTGCTTGAGGATGAAGGAGACATGGCCAAGGCCCTGCACCAGCGGCACGATCTGGACGTGGTGGGTGGCCGCGAAACGCGTGAGTTCCTGCATCTGGGCTTTGGTGAATGCCCCGGGCGCGCCGATCTCGGGGTGCTTTTCATAGGCGAATTTGTCTTCCCACTCCCAGACGAGCACGTTGGCCTTGTAAGCGGCCAGGTCGCGGATCATGTCTTGCACGTACTCCTGTTTGTCCTGGTGGTGTTTAGTGTCGTAGTGCATGGCGCGGTACTTCAGGTCCGGCCAGTCCTTGATGGAGAGGCGAGGCAGATTCAGGCCCATGGCGTCGGTGCGGAAGCACTGTCGCAGGGTCTGCGTGGCGTAGTAGACGCCGGCCGCGTCGGCGCCCGCGATGCGGATCTCCTGGCCGGCGATGTTCAGGCGATAGCCTTGGGCTGGCAGTTCTTTTCCGCGAGAAAGGTAGATGGGTACCGTTCCCTGCTTGGGAGTGTCGAGGACCTCGACCACAAGCTTGTGCTCTTTGGTGAGGCATTCGGCGAGGTATTGCGCTGCGAAGCGGTCCTCTTTCGAGGCGCTGCGATCTACCACCACACACATTGGTCCTTCGATTTTGAGGGCGCCGTCACCGGCGGAGAGTTCTTGGGGTTCGGGAACGAGCGCGAGCTTGAGGAGCAGCATCACTTCAGCCACCATGTTCTCTCCTTTTGTGAAGGGCGTATTGAACTGAAGGTCATTATCGGTGTGACAGGCCCTGCGGTTCAAGGCGCAGGCGTGCCGAATGAGAGGAGATGGGATTCCGCGACGGGAGGCGAGAGGGCCATGCATTGGAGACCAAAGATTTCCGCGAGTACGCGGGGCGTCACCTGGCTCCGGCGGCCAGCCGCTCACGGGTGTCTTCCACGCAGGGGCGGATCCATTTCTCAATGAAGGCGGGGTCGAGATGGCCGCAGGTGTGCAGCCTGGGATGGTACAGGTTGTAATCCATGGTATGGCCAATGCTGACGCTTACCGCAATTCTGGATTGGGTGGTCGGGCGGGAGGGAACGGTGATATGGACGGAGATCTCCTTGACGGATTCATCCTTGAAACGAAACTCGCAGACGAAAAGGGGGGTGCCCTTCTCGTTCTGCGTCCACCTTGTCTTGACTGACGTCCATAGCTGCATGGGAGGAGAGTCTACTCCAGCATGGGCTGGGCCGCCAAAGTGGGACGGCGGATTGCGGAGACGCGGGGGCTACGTCGGGAGCATGGGGATGGACTGGTAGTCGTAGCCGCAGGTGGCAAGGATGAGGCTGATGATCATCCAGACGCCGGCGGCGAGGGCTTCGCCGAAGATCAGGCCCACAAAGAGGGGGCGGGCTTTCTGGTAGATGCTGACACCGCCATACTTGAGGATCAGGACCTTGGCGAGCCAGCCGAGCATGAGGCTGAACCAGGCTTCGGCGATGTAGGGGGAGTTGCAGAAGAGGTAGCCGACGGGGAGCAATGGCCAGCTTGCCCAGCGCAGGGCGGCGGTCTGCAGCGTACCGCAGACGGTTGCGCCGATGATCATATGGGTGACGGGTGAATAGGCGCGGGTGGTGAACTGGCCATCGGCCTGCTGGATCATCGGGTCGACCAGTTCGCTGCTGGGGCGATCCATGGCGGGGGGATCGAGCACGGAGTAGGCGATGTGGGTGGAGATGGGGGTGGCGTAGGTGTAATGGGTCCAGAGGGCGGCGAAGGCGCCGACGACGTAGGCGAGGACCAGTGTCCAGACGATGACGGCGGCGAATTTCCAGGCGGATTTGGCGGTGTCAGCGCCGGAGTTGTCGGCGACGATCATGCCATGTTGCCCCAGAACGGCCGCGCTTTCGCGGGTGGTGACCGGGCCCAGGATGTACATGTAGGCGGAGAAGAAGATGTCGCGGGAGGTGAAGGACTTGGGAGGCAGGTTCATGTACATCTGGTAGGCGGTGAGGTCGGAGCGGATGAAGGGCAGGCCGGTTTCGGCGACGAAGCGGGCGGTGACCAGGTGGGAGAGGATGACCATGGCCAGGATCATAAGCATGACCCACCACTGGACCTGAAGGTAGAGGAGCCAGGAGGCCATGCCGGAGATGCCCAGAAGGCAGAGAATGGCGGGGATGCGGTAGTTTTCGCTGCGGGTGAGGGAGGTATTGCCGGGCCGGCCGATGAACTGGCGGAAGACGGCGGCGAGGTGGGCCCGTCCGATCCAGAGGAAGCCGGCGACGAAGGCCAGGGTGGCGCCGAGGTGCTGATCGCGCCAGGCAGCGTAAGGGATGTCGCTCTGGTACATCCGCTGCTGGACGGTGGCGGTTTGCGCCAGGAGGTACGTGGCCCAGAGGGTGAAACTCACGCGCGTCTGGATGAAGAAGGCGATGCCGATGAAGGTGAAGTAGACGGTGCCGGATTTGACGTAGTCGGAGAAATGGTTCCAAGGCTCATCGCCCATGATGGTGGAGATGTTGTACCTAAGGGGGATCAGCGGGATGTTGCGTGGGAAGTAGCGATTGAGGGCGACGCTGCTCTGGAGGATGAGTATCAGAAGCAGGGCGGTCCAGAAAAGGCGGGAGCCCAAGAGGTCGTTGAGGCGGCGACCCTGGCGGGGCGGGGCGATCAGGGCGGTTTCGATCTGGGCGAGAGGGAAGGGCAGGCGCTCGTTCAATGCCCATTGGCGGCGGAACATCCACATCATGGAGATCAGGCAGAGCAGCCAGGCGACGCAGAATACACCCCAGCCGGCGAGGGGGGCGAACCAGGCGGCGTAGGGGATGGGATCGCCGGGCTGGACCCGGCCGATGAAATTGTTGATCACGGGTTGGTTGCGGCCGTCGGCGATTGAGGGGACGGGGAAGAGCCAGTCAGGCAGGTCCATGGAATGGAAGAGGTTCCAGAACTTGGCGTTGGCGACTCCGTAGCTGAACGGGCTGATGATCATGGGAAGCAGGAAACGGAAGAGGCCCTGGCAGGGGATTCCGCAGCCTAATAGCGTCATCAGGAGGACGACGGAGAGTTCGGGGGTGGAAATGGCGTGGCGCGGGCTGGTGGCGCGGAGAAGGCCGTTGACCACCACGACCAGGCCGAAAAGCACGAGGACCATGGCGAGGGGAAAGAAGCTGCCGATCAGGTAGGTGTTGAAGACCACCCGGTCATTGAAGGTGCCCAGCATGCAGATCGCGATAACGGCGAGAGTGCCGATGGCGATGCTGCGAAAGGTGAATGCGGATTGCGGGGCGCCCGGTTTGTCCGAACGCTCCAGTGGCAGCGGTATTGGGATGCCGTTGGGCAGACTCACGATGGGATTTATACCGCCTAACCTACGGCTTTGCGCGGGTGGTGGTGGGGGCGGCAGTCAGGGCGGGTGCGGGGGTAGCGGCCGGTGCGGCGGCGGCGGTCGTGGCGGGGGCGCGGGCCGGTGCTGCGGCTGGTGCTTCGGCAGGAGCCGGAACGGGGAGGGTGCCCAGGGCTTTTAGCTTTTCCCACTGCGCATCGGTGACGGTTTTTCGGAAGGCATCGTATTGCTGTTGCAGGGCGGTCTTGGTGGCGGGAAGCAGGGATTTTCCGGTTTTATCGAGTTCGGTGGCGATGAGACGGTCAACGGGATCGCGTTCGGCCGCTGGAACGGCGATGTATTTGGTGAACAGATCGGTCAATGGCTTGAGCTGGTCGGGGGTGGCATTGAGGTTGATCATCACCGCGGTAGGAAGCACCTTGAACTGTTTGACCTGCTGATCGGTCAGGCCGATGTCTTTGATGGCCTGGGTCGTGAGCCGGCTGCGGGCGGCAAACACCCATGGCTGGTCCTTGGGCATGATCTGGGCGGTGCCGGCAAGGATGCTGATCTTGAGCGCTTCGGCCTGCTTTTCGGCGGTGAGGGAGAACATGCCGATTCGGGCGCGCCAATGGGTGTCGTTGATCTGGCGGACGTAGAGCTGGCGGGCGGGTGGTGGTTGTGGTTGCCGGCGCCGGGGGCCGGCCTGGCTCCTGGCGACGGCGGGATCGACACCTTGAATGGTGAAGACGCCTGAGGGGCCGGTCCAGAAATTGGAAACCTGTGACCAGACAAACCAGGAGGCGATGCCCACCCCGAGAACGACCAGAGCGATCCCCAGCCAAAGAGGGATATCGCGTTTCTTCTGCTCTTGAGCCTGCTGCGTCATGACTTGCTACCTTCCTGGCACCATGTCAAAGCAGGTGAGAAAGCCAGCTAGGGGGCCGGGGTCGCAACGTCGCTGCCGGTTTTGGGCAGGGCCTCTTGCGCTGGTTCCACCTTGCGCTTGAAGTCGGCCACATCCTGCAGGGTCGTGTTCTCCAGACTTCCCAGATATTCCTTGCAGATGCGTTTCCAGGCATCGTGCAACGGACAGGCCATCTCATCACTACATTCCCGCTGTCCCAGCACGCAACGATGGAAGCGGCTGTCGTTTTCCAGCGGGGCGACGATTGCCAGCAGGTTTATCTTACTGAGTTCGTTGGCGATGCGAAACCCGCCGCCGAAGCCCTTTTGGCTTTCCAGGACGCCGGTCTTAGCCAGTTGCTGGAGAATCTTGGCCAGATAGTTGGAGGGAACATCGGTTGCCGCGGCGATCTCTTTCACGCCTGCGTAGTGGTTCTCACCCTTGCGTGCGAGGTACACCATGGCTCGCAACGCGTACTCGCTGGTCTGGGTCAGCATGATTCACCTAAGGCTAATGAGGATGCCGGCCGATCGGGTGCACCAGCACCCGCGTCCCGTGTCTGTGGCGAAGCGTATTCGGCCGGTCCTGCAAAGCGTCCTTTCGCGTCCTTTCGGATGCAGACATGTGATTGTAGGAGCGGGGTTTGGGGCAAGACAATCGGATGGGGAGGGGGTTGGCGCGTGGCCGCAAGGGGAGTGGAAAGCGGAGGGCGAGAGTGGAGAGGGCGTGAGGGCGAGACATGGAAGGGAGACACGGGGACACGGGAACGCGGGGAACGGATAAGAAGGGCGATTGTGGATAAGTAGCAGGTGCGCAGGTTCTCGGCTGGGGTACCCCCTATATCGCAAGTGTTGTGGGGATAGGTGGTTAGGTGGAGATTGGGGGAGGAGGTGCGCAAGTTCGGGGCGATTGTGGATAACTCGCCGGGTGGTGCTTGGTTCCTGCTGCTTGGTGCCTGATGAGGGCCGAAGGTGCTCAGGATTTGGAGATATGTCAGAAGACAGAAGGCCAGGAGCCAGAAGGCAGGAGTCGGAAGGGGAAGGTGCTCAAGATCGCTCTGCAAATGCATGCGGGAGGAGCGTAAAACGTGTTCCGTTTTGTTCCACTTTGATCGAGTGTCAGTTTGGCAGGTCGTGGAGTCCCGGCGCGGCCGGGATCTCGCTGCGCTTGACGTCGGGCACTAACTTAGCGGCGGTATTCGGTTGAGAAAGAACGCGTCTCTACCTATACAGGCGGTGTCGCGCTTTGCGCGCACAAAGCGCACCACTTTGAGAGCGGATCTTGGTTTTTCCATTGGTTTTGGGGGGTCGGGGCCGAGGAATCTGAAAAGATTGCTGTAAGTCGCGGTGCGCGCCTGTGCGACACATGCGCAGCACTCCATATTTGAACTGCGCGCAAGCGCAGGTGAACGATGAACTTGTGATGTTTTGGCCAAGTTAGTGCAAGGGGAGGGTGGTAGACATATCCCGGACGTGCGATGCGTGACTGTCGAGCCGTGCGAAGACGATCCTGCAAAGGTCGTACAATCGCAACAGCTGGCTGGATACTATCTGCTTTTCCGTATCACATCCATTTACGTCCCCGTATCACATCCTATACCGAGCCCTCAAGCAGAAACACCTTGCCGTGGGTGCCGTCAACACGGACGCGCTGCCCGTTTTGCAGCCGGCTCAAGGATTCCTTTACCGACATCACTGCCGGCAGACGCATCTCGCGGGCGGTGACGGCGCCGTGGGAGAGGGGGCCGCCACTTTCGGTGATCACCGCCACGGCGCTGTAGAAGAGCGGCGTCCAGGTGGGATTCGTCGTGCGCGCGACCAGGACGGCGCCTTTGGGGAAGCGGCCAAAGTCGTCGGGGCCCAGGACGAGGAACACCGGTCCTTCGGCCTGACCCGGGCTGCCGGGCAACCCGGTCAGCAGATCGCCGGTCGCCGAGGCGACCTCTTTCTCGCCCAATAGCCAGTCGGGTTTTCGCGCCCTGTCTCGCAGGTAGGCCTCTTTTTGCTCGCGCACGAGAGCGGCGAACTCCTGCCACGCGGCGGCAGTGTCGCGGGCGATGGCGTCGTCGATCTGTTGGAGGCGGGCGAAGAAGACGTCCATGGGTTCGACCAGGATAGCTTGGCGGACGAGGCGCTGGCCCAGTTCGCGCAGGCCGCGGCGCAGGGCGGGAGTCAGGCGCGTGGTTTGATAATGCTCCAAATCGTCGAGGCTCGTGTAGATGCGGGCCAGGCGCAACATCTCGGCAAAGAAGAAGTGCAGGTCCGGCGGCAGCTTGTGGAACAGTTCCAGTTCGGCCTGCTGCTGGCGGATCTTGAGCTCGCGCTCTTTGACGGCGGGCGTCTGGTCCATGGGGTTCTGCAGGATGAGCTTCACATTATCGAGGACAACCCAGGGAATCTCACTCCAGGTGGGAGCATAAGCGTCGAAATCGACCTCCCGGTGGCCGTGGTCGCGCAGGAACTTGTGGAAGCGGGCGGCGAACTCGGGGAACGGGGCCAGGCAATCCTCTTCGATCAGCGTGCGCGCATCGCGGGCTTTAAGCGCCGCCTCAAGCTCCGGGCAGGTGCGCGCGAGGGCGGCCAGCTCGAACAGCTCTTTGTTGATCATGCCGGTGCGCGTCTCGCAATAGGCCATGAGGCGGTCGAACATCGCCTCGGCTTCCGGCCCGACGCTCAGCTTGAGCAATAGATGGAGCAGGCGGAAGAGGGTGCCGTGCGTGATGGAGATCGCGATGTTGGGCAGGAAGTAGCTGGCGCCATACGCGTTGACCTTGAGGACATAGGCCCACACTTCAGCCAGCGGTTTCGATTCGAGCGGCTCGGACATGAACTCGCCGATGGCCAGGAGGTATTGGTCCAGGTCGCGCATCCAGGCGACGGGCAGCTCCTGTACCCAGCGATATTCTTCGCGCAGCCGGGGGATGACGGCGCGCAGCTCCTCGGCGTCACGCACGACGAAGGGGGTGCGTCGGCCATAAAGCTCCACGGCATTCTGATTCCCATAGATGTAATGGCCATGCATGCCGAACCATTTGCCGTTAAAGGGTGGAAAGCCCATGAGCCGGAAGGAGTAATTGAGCGAGTGGTGGAAGCCGGTCTCGACGAAGTCCCAGGTGAGGGGCGTGATAACGTTGGGGAATCGCTCGGCGGACTCATCCCGCGTCCAGCGAGGTGGAATGGTGGTGATGGGGCGGGATTGGAGCAGATGCAGCCGGCCGCCGGCGAATCCCCACTCGATATCCTGGGGGAAACGGTAGCTGGCCTCGACCTGCAGGAGCAGCGCGGCCAAGTCGGACAACTGCACGGGGGTGAGGCAGGCCTCGCGGCCCTCCTCGTGGCTGAGCCGTACCGCCTCGGTACCGCTGGGCGCGGCGACCACTTTGCTGGCCTTCTGGGCGACGGAGGCGGAGCGGACGGCGCGCGTAGCGCGGTCGAGGACGAAGTGGTCCACGGGCGTCTCGCCGCTGACGACGGACTCGCCCAGCCCGAAGTTCGCATCCACGATCAGCTCGTTGAGGTCGCCATTGACGGGATTGATGCTGAAGGCGACGCCGGCCACGTCGCACTGGACCATCTGCTGGACCACCACGGCCATGGCGGCCAACGCGTGGTCGAACTGCTGCTGGTGGCGGTAGGCAATCGCCCGGTCCGCCCACAAAGAGAGGAAGCACTCTTTGATGCGGTCGAGGATGAACTCCGCGCCGACGCAGTTGAGGTAGGTCTCGTGCTGCCCGGCAAAGGCGGCGCTGGCGAGGTCCTCCATGGTCGAGGAGGAGCGGACCGAGAAGGCCTGCCCCGGGGGGAACCGGGTTAGTTCCGCGCGGATTTCTTCGATCGCCTGCGCCGGCAGCGAGAGTTTGCGCAGGGCCGCGCGCAGCTTTTCACTTTCGGTGCGCAAGGCAGCGGCATCGCCGAAGGGAAGGGCGGCCACCTCGCTCAGGGCATCACGCCTGCTGGCGATGAAGTCACGATAGCACTGCGCCGTGACCACGAAGCCGGGCGGCACGGGAAAACTGCGCTGCGCCAGCAAGGCCAGGTTGGAGCCTTTGCCACCGCTCAGTTCGATCCGGGCGGCCAGCGGGTTCGAGAATGGAAGGATGTATTTCATGGCGTATTAGATTTGACCGTGACGGTAGAGGGCGACGGCAACGTGTTTGCGGGATTGGCTGATCTCCGGGGGAAGCAGTTCGCCAGCCAGAGGGCGATGGCGGCCAGCGCGAAGCCGCAGACGACATCAACGAAGTAATGGTAACGCAAGTAGATGGTGGAGAACCACAGCCCCACGCAGGGCAGCAGGTAAAGCTTGAATCGCCAGGGCCGGTGCCGGCGGTCAAAGAAGAGCAGGAAGCAGGAGACGGCGCAATGGAGGCTGGGGAACACGTCCACTCCGTTGCTGCCCTGCGCTACCACGGCGGCGTTCCACCGGGTAATCCAGCCGCCCGAAAGCGGCACTGAGAACTGGTCGGCCATGGCATGGCAAGGGCCGGTGGCAGGCACCAACGAATAGCCGAGGAAGCCGAGGCCGTAGATCGTAAAGAGTCCTATGACGAACTTCCTCAGCAGGCCCAATTCGCCGAGGAAGTAATAAACCTGGCTGAAGAGGAGATAAGGGAAGAACAGAATATAGCAGAGGCTGAAGAACTCGGTCAGCACCGGGTGCACCAACGCCTGTGCTCGCAAGCTCGGAGTTACTCCCATCAGCAGCGAATCGATATGGTAGAGAAAGGAATCCATCTTGCCCGGGTGAAGCTTCGGGATGGCGGTCTTCAGGTGAACGAAGATGAAGTTCATGGCCAGCGGATAATACAGCAGGCCCACGCGCCAGCGGGCGCCGGGAGTATTTGGCCAGGTGCGCCCGTTGGAACGGCAGTACCAGATTGCGGCGATGATCAGCACGATCAGCCCCAGGTAGATCAGGGCATCGACCCCGAGCCAGCCGGTGACGACGCCCAATCGCACCCAAGTCACCAGCAGGAATAGGCCGAAGAAGAACTCGTGGGGGAGCAGGCCGGCTACCTTGCCATGGCCTTCGCTGCCAGGCTCGCCGCGTGTGGGGGCAGGTTTTAGAGCTGACGCATTCATTCGGGTAAGTTGTTTAGCACGGCTTGGTGAAAGGCCAGCAGGCAAGGTTTCACCTCAGGGTGACGGAAGCCATTATGAACCGCCACTGCCAGCTTCTTGACCCGGTAGTAGAGCACCAGTCCGAGCCAGGTGACCGCCGCATAGAGGCCGAGAAGGAGGAGCTTGCCTTCCAGAATCAGCAGCAGGGAGACAACACCAATCCAAATGGCGAACACTGGGATGCCGACCAGAATCCTCCAAAGTGAGATCACATTGCGGTCATCCGGGAACTTCTGGCCGGCGAACCAACCCGCCAGGAAAGGCGGCAGGTTCAGCAGGAGCGCGGCCCCCACGATCGGTGCGCAAACCAGCAGCATCAGCGCATATAGCCAGCTTGAGGTCATCGGCATCAGGGGCACGCCCTGGTGAAACCATAGATGGGTTGAGCCGCGCGCTGGCGTTGGGTCCAAACAATTTACTGACATGGGCCCGCTCTCCCCCTCGACGGGGGATAGGGGGCCCGGCAGGGCGGGAGAGGGGTCGTCGGCAGGCTCGCAGCTATTCCACGGGAAACGTTGGTTGAGGCTCGCCTCAGCTTCCTCGATGGGTTTGGAGATGTCCTTTTCCAGCGCCTTGAGCGACTGGAAGTAGGACCTCGGAGTTGCGAGAGTGGCGGCATATGCCAAACGCTGAATATGGCCCTGCTGTTTGGCCGAGGCGACGTTGATGCCGACCTCTTCCAGGCCGGCTTCGATGCGGCGCTTGAGTTCCTTGAGCCGCGCCAGACGAGTGGCGCCCGGGGGTAGCTCGGTGGCGATGGGTTGCCCCAGGACGACTTCGACCTTGCTGCGGAAGGCCCAGGGGCATTCGTAGTGAATGCCGACGGGAAGGACGAGCAAGGGCGGTCCGCCGTTCTCCAGATAATCGGCAATGAGCCAGGCCGCGCCGCTCTTGAAGGGCAGGTGGCGAGGCCCGAGCGAACTGGTGCCCTCGGGGAAAACGCACAGTTTCCCGCCCGTTCGCAGGTGCTCAACGCAACGGGCCAGGGCAAGGTGGTCCTTCTCCTGGTGCTCCCCCTCGTCCTTTCTGCGGGTGACGGCGATGCCGTGAAAGAAGAGCCTCGCAAACCAGCTCCGCGTGAGCTGCGTTGAGATCAGGAATATCGGCTCTCCCAACAAGCGGTAGTACACGAAGCCGTCCACCGCGCCGTTGCGATGCAGGCCCAGAAAGAGAACCGGCTGCTCCGCCTTTGGCAGTCGCTCCGGATGCAGCAACGTCAGGCGGGCAAAATAGACCCCCGTGATGAAGCGGAAGAAGCAGATATACCAGAGCTCAGGCATGAACGGCCTCCACGGACTTGGCCGGGCGCCAGCCGGATTGGATTCGCCGCATCGTTTCCAGCAAGGCGGGCGGCTCGACGAAGTGCGCCTCGCCGTCGCCAGTCTTGAGCGCCATAGCCTCCAGCGTGAAGCCCGGGTGGTCGGACAGCGGCGCCGCGGCGAGGGAGTGCAGGACGAGATTGGCGATGTCATCGCCCGTGAGCGTGTAGCGTCCGAGGCGTTTGACCAGGGGGAACTCAATGCCACCCCGATGATGGTAGCAACGGTAGATGAGTTCCGTGCAGACCAGACGCGTGCTGATGTTGAAGTCGAACTCGAAGTCGTAGGCCTTGCCGACGTGGCCGAAGGCTTCGGCAACCGCCTCTGCGACCTGGGCCCTCCCGAGGGCCGGACGGAGCACGACCACATGGTCGGCGCACAAGGCGCTTTCCAAGCCCTGAATGCGAACCGTGGGGCTGATTGCCTCAATGACACAGCCCAGTCCTCGATCCTGGGCCGCAAGCGCCGACCAATGTTTCTGAACGAATGCTTGGCCGGCAGCGCCAAGGGCCTCCAGATCGCGCTGACTGCCGACAAAGAGAGCTGCGTGGGCCCAGAAGCCGGGGAGTATGGCCGCAGTGAGTTTCTTCTCGGCACGAACCAGCAGGACATCACCGGGCCGGAGGCGGGGACGCAGCCCGGCGATCACTGCGGTGGTCAGCGCTTGCACATAATGACCCGTGGTGCGGACATTGGCTCCGGCGGCGCAAATGAGCGAGCGGACGCCGTAGCGGGTCTTGCGGACGGGCCGGAGAGTCGTACGCACGAACGCTCGCCAGTCGTAGCGCAGGCGGCACCGCAGCACATGTATCAGCCGCTCGCGCACTACCTGACGCTCCTTCCCGATGACGCTGACCAGCCATTCCCAATCCGTGCCGGCTGCCGCGAGCCGTTGGATTTCCCGTCGGTTACCGCGCCAAAACCACGCGCCGCGAATGATTCCGCGGTAGTTGCCGAGCGAGCTGTAAGCGTGCAACACCTCCTCGAAGAACCCCTCCTCCAACTCGAACTTGGCATCCGGCTCATTCAGTTTCTTCCGCACCAATGGCTCGCGCTCGTAGGCCTGTATGAATTTGAGCGACTTGGAGTAGAGTGTCAGCCCGGTGGCAAAGCCCACCAGGAAGACGCGGAGCCCCAAAGAGACCGGGACGATCTCGCGGTAATCGTAGCAGCGGAAGATGATCTCGTAGAGCGCGACCCGGTAGTTGCGGTAGGCCAGCAGCATCTGTCGCACGTGGTCGTCTTCGTCAGGCGTGAAATAGCCGCGGGAGCGCACGGCGACGGAGACGCGGGCGTCATTCCACTGGCTCTCCAGACGGTTCAGCCCCGGAATGACCCGGCGCAGTGTTTGGCAATCCACCAGCAGTTGGCGCTCGTGTTCGACGTTGTCCATCCGCAAGTTTCCTTCGCTCCGTCGTGACGCCGTGGCGGTTCCTGATAGGAATCTCTATTCCGCAGGGGCGGGGTTGGGGGACCGGGGTGAGGGGTTTGGGGGAGCGGGGGGGCCGGAACTGAACTTATTGCGGCCCGCAGAACGCCTGCCTTTTCCACCATGGATACGCAAGCCAGCTCAATCCACGAGTCTCGGTTGCCCGAGGAACGTCCCCGGAACAAAGGCAATGTACCACCTGCCCTTGCGCAAACAAGGGCAAGAATAGGGTGCTTTCAATGGGGACTACCAGGGCAATTCCAGTCGATCGCTGTGTTCACGACGAGCGTGTTCGGGGAAGTGGGGATCGAGTTCGTAGCTGAAGCCTGATTTGTGTAGAAAGGCTTTAGGGCAAGACAAACGGGTGAGGAGGGTGCCAGCTTAGAGCGGAAAGCGGAATATGAGGAGAGAGGGGGATGGCCAGAGCCGTTGTGGAGCACATGTTCTGCGCCCTCGTACTAATGGCAGCGAAGATGCTTGCGGCGGTATGATGCTCTGGCATGGATCGGCTTCAAATACTGGGCATATTGGTGGCAATTGTCTTCTGGGTAATCGGATGCGAGCGCAACATGAATAATACAAACCAGATCCCGGCTCCCGCGGTACTGCGAGCCCAGGACGCCCGGGCGAGTCCCCGGACCTACAGCACCAAGTTCCCACTCGCCGAGAACCCCATGAGCGAGGGCGGTGCCTGGATCAATGGCGCAACCACCGGCCTCGACTGGGGCGATGTTTTCACAACCGTCGGCCAGACCCATCCCCACCCCGGTCCCAAGCGCTATGCCGATGCGACGGCACTCCTGATCGGAACGTGGGCGACCGACCAGATGGCCGAGGCGACGGTCTACATTAACAAGTCTTACAACTATCCGGAGGTGGAGCTGCGTCTGCGGTCAAGCTTGTCGCCGCACGTGTGCAACGGCTACGAGATCGCCTTCGCGCTGCCGCCCAAAGCGTATCTGCTGATCGTCCGGTGGAATGGCCCGCTGGGGGATTACACCGTTCTGAAGGAGCCCAAAGGCGCGCAATACCAGGTGAAGGCCGGCGACGTCGTCAAGGCGACGATCGTCGGCAACATCATCACGGCGTACAAGAACGGCGTGAAGCTGGCCGAGGCGACCGACAACACCTATGCCACGGGGACGCCGGGCATGGGGTTCAACGAACAGATCAATGGGGATTACGGGTATACGAGCTTTGCGGCGGCTGAGCTTCCGTAGTGGCGCGTTGTGGGGTCGCAGGGCGAAGTGGGGAATGGGGCTGGATTGCTGTTCATGTCCCCGTATCATGTCTGGCGCAGATGGAGAAGATGATGAAGATACTGATCGTGACGGACATGGAAGGGTGCGCCGGAGTGCTGAACCACGACGACTGGGTCATGCCCGCGGGTCGGTATTACGAGAAGGGCCAGCGGATCCTCACGGAGGAGACGAATGCCGCGATCGCCGGCTTCTTCGACGCTGGGGCGAGCGAGGTGCTGGTAGTGGATGGCCACGGCATGGGCGGCATCGACCCCGAGTTGCTCGACGAACGGGCGATGGTGCAACGCGGGCGGCATCCGGGCGGCTTCCTTGGCGAACTGGACGAAGGATATGCCGGCATGGCGTTCGTCGGACAGCACGCCAAGGCGGGCACGCCGTTCTCGCATATCACGCACACACAGTGGTTCAACTACATCGACCTGGCGATCAACGGCGTGAGCATCGGCGAGTATGGCCAGTGCGTGCTGCTGGGGATGGAGCGCGGCGTAAGGACGTTCTTCGCTGCGGGCGAGCTGGCTCTGACGCACGAGGCGGCTGAGCTCACGCCCGGCGTCGTCACGGTGGCGGTGAAGCGAGGGCTGTTGCCCGACGGGCTGGATCACCTGGACGCGGAGCAGTACCGTGCGGCCAAGCTGGGAGCGGTGCATTGCGCACCGAAGCAGGCCCGGAAGCTGATCTACGAGGGTGCCCGCAAGGCCGCTCAGCGGCTTAAGAGCGATCCGACTTCGTTCCAGTTCCCGCAGATCAAGCCGCCGTACATTCGCACAGCCCGGTTCCGGCGTGATGGCGACAAGCCGGCCTGGCAGGCGTTGGACCGCCACGAGTCGAGCTTGACGGAGATTATCCAGATGCCGTACACGCCGGTGAGGTAGTCGGGCGAAAGAAATGCGCCTAGTCTCTGGAGTAGAAAGCGGGGAATCAGCACTTCGGGTTGTCGCGCTCCTATCGCAGCGGGTTGACCCACTTGATGCCGCTGAAACGGCGGAAATCGGTGTCGTTGGAGTGGACCGTGGCGTTGTATTCCGCGGCGATGGCTGCGATGTGAGCATCGGTAACCAGGTCGCCGCCCGGCGTCTGCCGCAGGAATTGCCGCAGCAAGTGCATGTGCCGCGGACCCGGTTCGACGAGGCGCACCATGTTGCCGGTGAGCCACGAATCGCAGACGTTCATGGCGACATCAGGGGCCAGCGGCGCGGCGAAGACGCGGCGGTTTGTGGCGATGCGGATGAAGCCGGTTATGACCGGCCAACATAGCCCGATCGCCTCCTGCCCGTTCATCACCTCATTCCACCAGGCATTGGCGGCCGGGTGCTGCGGCATGGCATCCAGGTGGGCATAGAGAAGCAGGTTGGTGTCGGGGATGATCATGGCCGCCGCCGGGTCTCTCGTACGAAATCTTCGGTATCCAAGTCATCCAGGAGGCGATTGAAGTGCAGGGGATCTGCGCCGGGGAGCAGGGCGCAATCGAAGGTCTGCGCGCGATAGGGTTTCAAGGGCGGCTGTGGTGAGGCAGCGCCCAGCCCGCGGCGCAGGGCGGCGTTCAGGACCTGCTTGAGCGGAGCGTCACCCTTGCGGGCAAGCTGCTCGAGCAGGTGGAACAAGTCGTCGTCGAGCGTTACCGTCGTTCGCATGAAGGCATCATAGCATCACTGCGATGAGGCATCAAGCATCATACTCTCACCAAGGGGCTTGCGGGGCTGGCAGGCGGGGGGCAATCGTGTAGGCCCCTTGATGCTGGCATGGTAGGATGAGGGGGCATGCGATGCATGCTGTGCGTTGAGAGCGAGCGGGTGATTTTGAGGATGCGGTGATGGCTGCACAGAGTTTCCAGCAGGGCAAGCAGTTAGAGCCGACGGGCTTTGGCGCCGCGCCGGAAGCGGCGGCGCCGCAGAGGACATTCTGGCAGCACCCATTTGTCGTGAATGTTTTGCCGTTTGTCACATCGGTGCTGCTGCATGCGGGGGTGCTGCTGGTGGGGTATGCAACCTACCAGACAGTTAAGACAGTCAGCGCGGTGATTCGCGAGCAGATTATTATCCCCGATGCGACGATTGTTGAGGGGGCGGAGGTGGGCGGGGTGCCCAATCCCGGGCTGGGAGCTGACCCCAACATCGTGTCGGACGTGAAAGTGGATATCCAGGACCAGACGCAGAAGCTGGAGAAGAGCACGAGCATCGCGAGCAATATCGGAGGCGATGCCGCGAGCGAGGGTGTGATTGGCGTGGGGGCGGCGAAACTGGGTGGGGGCGGGCTGGGGAAGGCCGATGAGGCGGCGCGTTCGCCGTTTGGCGTGCCCGGAGGGTCGGGCGGGCTGGGGCCCAAATCGCCGTTTATGGGAGTTAGCGGGAATGCTTACCGTATCGTCTACCTGGTTGACGCCAGCGGTTCGATGATGCCGCGCAAGACCATCGTCGTTCAGGCGTTAAAGGAATCGGTCGACAAGCTCAAGCCGGTGCAATTCTTCAATGTGGTTTTCTTCCACTACGGAGACGCCGAGGCACTGGACCGGGGGCAGCTCATCCCCGCATCGCCGGTGAACAAACGCAAGGCGTTCGATTTCGCCGATGAGATGGAAGCCAGGGACCAGACTGATCCCTCAAAGGCGATTGCGCTGGCAATGGGTATGAAGCCACAGCTCATCTACCTCCTTACTGATGGATTTGACAAGCGGGAGGATGACTTTGCGAAGAGACTGCGGGCGCAGTTTAATGCCCTGAACAAGAGCCGCGACGTGCATGTGAACATCATCTATATTGCCGATGAGACACAGTTTGCGACGATCGGCGGCGTGAAGGATGATGCGAAACGGAACGAGATCATCAGCGAACTCAGAGCCATCACCGAGGAGAATGGCGGGCGATTCAAGTCCATCAACTCCAATGGCGATGCGAATTGATGTGCATGTGAGGTAATTGACGATGCGATGGTATGGATTTTCAAAGATGCGGTTTGCCCTGTTTGTGGTGCTGATCGGGGCGATCCTGGTTTCGGTCAGCACGACGATGGCACAAGGGGCGGCGGCCGCGGGCGCGGGCGGCGAGGCGGCCAAAGCACAGCCGGGGCTGTTCAGTACACTGGTGGGGCTGATGCTGCGGAACCTGGATGTGGTGTTCTTCACCATCATGCTCTGCTCGATCATTGCCGTGACGCTGATCATCAAGGGATTCATCCAGGTGCGTCCGAGCGTGATGATTCCCGAATCGAGCACACAGACGATGCGCGAGATGATCGCCAAGAAGCAGTTCAAGGAGCTGCTGGAGTTTACCGAGCAGGATAACACGTTTGTATCGCATGCCCTGAACCCGGCACTGAAGCGTGCTCCGAGCTTTCAGGCGATGAAAGAGGCGCTGGAGACTTCGATTGGCGAAGAGACGGCCGAGCAGTTCCGCAAGATCGAATACCTGAACATCATCGGCAACCTCGGGCCGCTGCTTGGGCTTTTGGGTACGGTGATGGGGATGATCCAGGCGTTCTCAGCGCTGGAGGCGGCTGGCGGCAACGCCAATCCATCGGAACTGGCCGGGGGCATTTCGGCGGCGCTAATTCATACGTTCCTTGGCTTGGCGCTGGCGATTCCGTGCCTGGCGGCGTTTGGCGTGCTGCGGACGATGGTGGATCGGCTGACGATTCGGGGTTCGCTGATTGCTGAGGAGATGCTGCTGGCGATCAAGCCGCAGGAGAGTAAGAGTGCGGCGGCGCCGGCGGCCAAGATGCCTGCGGTGGCGGAGGTGTGAGCGACGATGAAGAGACACCGGATGCCAGATATCAAGGAAGGAGGCGTGAATGTCACGCCGCTGATCGACATTGTCATGTGTCTGATCATCTTCTTCATGCTCGTGGCGAGGATCGGCGTCTCGACCGGGGCTGAGAAAATGGCAATTCCGGAAACGATCCAGGGCAAGAAGATCGATGACATGGGCAATACGCTGACGCTCAATGTTCGGCCGGGGCCGGGGGATCAGCCGTTTGTCACAGCGCTGGTGGATGGGCAGCCATGCCAACTGGTGCTGTCTGAGAGTCGGGCATCGAAGTCGACGCCGTCGCTGGTAGGGGTGCTTTCGGCGATGCAGAAGAAGAACCCGGAGTTCAAGGCGATCATTCGTGGCGAGAAGGACATGCAGTACAAGTACCTCGAGCCGGTGCTTCAGTCGTGCAGCCAGGCGAAGGTGACGAAGGTGGACTTCAATACGAAGGTTGTCGTGCGATAACGGAGCTTGTGGAAGCGATATGAAGATTCGAGGCGCCAAGCTGGTTCACTATGACTCGGGTCCGAACATGACCCCACTGGTGGATGTGGTCATGGTAATCCTGATCTTTCTCATGCTGGCCGGGCAGTTCGGCGGCATGGAGCACTATCTGATGAGCAACCTGCCCTATTCGGAGAAGGGGCTGGGCGGGGCCAAACCGCCATCGGGAGCGGTGCCGGATGAGCCGCTGGATATCCGCGTGGATTCGCCGTCGCCGGATCAGTGGGTTGCGCAGGTGGGGAAGATCCGGACCTCTGACATCGATCAGTTGACGCAGCAGTTGGCCAAGATGCGGGATGACCTGAACAAGGCTGGGACGGGCACAGACCGAATCCAAATCGTGATCTCGCCGGGACGGAATGTGAAGTACGACTACCTAATCGCCGTCTACGAGGCGGCGATGAAAGCGCAGTATGAGAAGATCGCGTTTGCCAAGTCGCACTGATGCAGTTGGAACCACAGATGATCACAGATAAGCACAGATGGACGAGGCTCCTGCTGGTGGCGGCCGTCGTTGTCGTGCTGCCGTCTGTGGGGATTGGCGCAGAGGCAAAAGGGCTGGATGCGCTGGGGGATGAGGCGCTGGTGCAGGAGCTGTCCCGCTATGGAATGGACAACCTGCTGGATCGGTATTTCGCGACGCACCAGATCTCGGGGAGTGAGCAGGCGAGTGTGCGCGCGATGATGTCGATTCGCACGTTGCTGAGCTCAGGCGACACGCTTCCGGCGGCACAGCGGCAACAGATTGTGCAGCGCATTGTTCTTGGCGCTGACGCGATGGTGCCACTCTTGAACGATCCGAATCAACTCATGCAGCTTGCCACGGCCCTGATCACCTCGGCCATGGAACGCAACGCCAATACGATCGAGTATTGGGGCGAGAATCCCCGGTCGCAGGCGCAGTTGCGGCCTGTGGCGGAACTGGTCGCGAAGGTGCTGGATCTGTGCTCGGCTCGTGCGAAGGAAAAGAGTGAGAAACTGGTTGAGAAGTTCGGCAACAACCCATCGCCGGCGCAGCTCAAGGAATATACTGCCCTGGACAACCTGGCGAGCACGGCTCATTACACGCGCCTGATGGCGGACTATTACCGGGCAATGTCGTTCCCGGCCGGCGATCCCAAGCGGGCGCAGATTGTTGATGCGGCGGTAGAGGGACTGGCGGAGTTCGATGCAACCGACAGCCAGATCCAGCCGATTGTGCGGTTGCGCATCGGCAAACTGCAGATGGTCAAGGGCGACTATGCGGCGGCCAAGAGGGTGCTGCAGAGCGTTGCGATGAATCCCCAGAAGCAGATCGAGCCGGCGCCTGATGTCCTGCAGCAGTATGAGGCGCGATATTTCATGGCGGTGTGCGACCTGCTGTCGCGGAACGCGGATGCGACGGCGGCCGCCATGCAGGATCTGTCGAGTTGGGAAGATACAAACCTGCCGCAGGATCCGCGCGTGCGCGATGGGGCCAAATCGGCTCTGGCAATGCTCAGCTACCGCCTCGACATGCTGCGCAGCGAGGTGGCGGGCGCGGGCGATGATGCCGCGAAGCAGACAGCGCGGCAGCGTGCCAATGCGACGTTGCAGCAGTTGGCGAAAGATCGGCCGGAGCTGCGCGCGGTGATTTTCGAGCAGCTTACCAAGTCGCTGCCGGAGGATGCCAGGCCGGAGTCGTTGGATGTGCTGATGCTTAAGGCATTGGTGCAGCAGGGCGTGGCCGAACAACTCAAGGCCGAGGGAACGGCGTTCGACCGTAAGGCGATCACGCGGGCGATTGCGGCGGCGAAGGAACTGATAGCGCGACGGAGCAAGGAGGGCGTGGAGCCGGAACTGCTGGACGAGGTGGCCATTGCGCTGCCGCAATTCTACGAGAAGCTGGGCCAGGATGCTGAGGCGGCCAGGGCCTACCTGGATTATGTCCAAAGCAGCACCAACAGCGCCAACGGACCGGCCGCGATGCAGAATGCGTTGGCGGCCATCGGGCGCATGAAGGTGGCCGACCCGCAGTCTGCGGAAGCCGAAGGGCTGCTGGATCGGGCGTTGCCTCTGGCGGTGAACCGATTCGGCCGGCGTGAACTTGCCTATGACCTGGGCCGGCGACTGCAGCGGTCGGGGAAGTATCCCGAAGCGGTCGCGGCGTATCGTTTGGTGAGTGAGTCGGACAAGCGCTGGCTGACAGCGAGGTTCTTCCAGTTGCAGGCGATGAAGCAGGATCTGGACGCGAACGGGGCGAAACTCGAGAAGAATGCCCGGTTGAAGCAGGTGATGGCGATTCGTGATCTGGCGGAGGATGTCCGCAAGCGTTCGGGCGAGGCGCGTGCTGGCGGCGGCGCAGATGCACAGCGGTATGCCCTGATCGAAGCGAAGACGCGGGTGATTCTTGCCGGGGTGCTCGGGGATACAGATCCTGCACAGGCCATCGAGCAGTTGGATGGGTTTGAGAAGTCGGTAGTCGGTGTGAGCGGCGAGGATGAACTGGTGGCTGAGGCACTGTTCATTCGCGTCAATTCACAGATGGCGGTGGGGAAGAATGCCGAGGCGACGGCGTCGCTGCTCCAGCTATTGCAGACCAAGGGTGGCGACCAGGGCGCGGCCATCATCTTCGGCCTGCTCAAGAAACTCGATTCCGATCTGGACGCCGTTCGCAAGGCGGGCGACAGGGAGAAGGCCAAGAGTCTGCTCGATGCCCGCGCGGCACTCTCGGGCCCGCTGGTTGAGTGGGCCAGGACGAACAAAGATGAGCGTATCCGCAAATACACCTACCAGTACATGGTGTTTGATGCGGCCACGAAGCAGCAGGCGGCCATGGCCGAGCCGGATTTAGCCAAGCGTGTGGCCGGGCTGCGGCAGGCGCTGGAGCTTTATAACAAGCTGATGGATGGCGGGAACATCCGCCTCTGGGCCGCGACAGTGGACCCGGCCAAGGTGGATGTAAAATACGGTGATGTGTCGGTGCTCTTTGCCAAAGCCCAGGTGTTGTTCGAACTGGCCGAGTACAAGGAGGCCGCCAGCCGCCTTGCCCGGCTCTTGGAAGATCGCAAGCTGGGCATGCCGCGGATCATCTCGACGAAAGATGGTGAAGTCACCAGCGAGGATAACCCACAGTACTGGGAAGCCACGTACAGGCTGTATCGGGCGAATGTGGAGATGGGGAATGACCGTGGCAATCCTAATGGGCCCAAACTGCTGGAAGAGACCCGCAATGGCCTGAAACGGCTGTACATTCGCGAAGGCGATGGCGTTGGCGGGGAGAAGTGGAAGGGGCAGTTTGAGCAGCTTCGAAAAGAGCTGATTCCAGACTTCCATGGGAAAGAAATATGACGTCTCCAAGACCGCGATGAACGCGCATGTGACGGGGGTGAACGTGGGGCTGAGACTCCCGGGAAGAGAGGGTATCGCCCAAGTGCACGCGAATTGCTCGGATTTCGCTTGCCTAAGCGCACTGGCAATGTAGACTGGCAGGAGAAGACGAGACTTGTTCGCATGTACAGGCGCTTTCGCGCCAAAGCGTGCGCGGGTCTCCCATCTTCAGATCTTCAGAGCAGGAGGCTGGAATGTTTCAGGTTAGTTTATCAACACAGAAAAAGGCCGTGTCGGCTTTGAGTGCCTTGGCCGCCATCGGGGCGGCGGGTATGGCGTCGCAGGCGACTGCTGCGCCAATCGTGGAAACGTTGGACGCAACGCAGGCCGCTCGTCTGCAGAACTCCGTCAACTACGGCAACCTGCAAAGCAATTGGCAGGACTGGCTGCTTGCCAACAATTGGCTCAGCTTCGGCGGCCCTTCCCGCGGGTACTTGGACTGGGGCGTGAACCTGGCGGCCAAGGATCCGGTCACCGCAGCGACAATCAAGTTTGAAAAGATCAATGAAGGAGCGAACTACGGCATCCCGGACGGCAGCCACATGGCGCTGGCTCTGATTACCCAGGACTGGAGTGGATACCTCGGGCCGACGTATCCGAACTGGGGCGCATCTGGCCCCAGCGTTGGCTCGCCGATCGTGGTGGCCATCGACCCGGATAATGCCCAGTTCCAAGTCGACGTCACCCCCCTGTTCCAGGCCTGGCAGGCAAGTCCGTCGTCTTATTTTGGCATCCGGTTTTACGTGACCGACGCGGCGGGCGGCATCGCGGATCCGAACTCGCTCAACTTTCCCGATCATGTTTCGGGCGACTTGGTGCTGACCACCGAGGCGGTTCCAGAACCGGGCACATTGGGCGTGCTGGCCCTGAGCGGTCTGAGTCTGCTGGGTCTGCGGCGGCGACGCAAGTAAGACCGGACGCGATGAGTGCGCACATTTAATGCCCCCGGCTTTCAATCGCCGGGGTCGTTTTTTGCTTACCTATTACGGGCGGGGTAGATTGATCATATGTCAACGATCCCCAAGACCATCCACATCATATGCGGCATGCCGCGCTCCGGATCGACGATCTTGGGCAATATTCTGGCCCAGAATCCGCGCTTCCATGTGACTCCGACGAGCGGAATGGTGGAACTCCTGGCGGCAATGCGAACCACAATGGAAAAGATCGGCGAGTTTCGCGCCGCCCCCAACGAAGAGGCGGTGATGGGGGCGATCCGCGGGGCACTGTTCGGCTACTTTGAGCCGGTGGACCGGCCGGTGATCTTCGATCGCAGCCGAAGTTGGCTTTTTGAGGTGGAGATGCTCGAGGTGCTGTTGCGCCGCAAGGCCAAGGTGATTGTGCCGGTGCGCGACATCCCGGAAATCCTGGTCAGCTTCGAGAGGCTGTGGCGGGACAACAAGGCCGTTCGCACCCCCATTCAGCAGGAGGTCAGCCCGGTCGAATTCCGGAGCCTGGAGGGTCGCTGCAACGTCTGGCTTCAGCCTGCCCAGCCGGTGGGGCGGGCGTACATTGGGATTCAGGATGCCCTGACGCGCGGATTCAGGGACCGGATGCACTTTGTGCATTTTGACTATCTGACGCGGAACCCCACGGGCGCGCTCCAGGACATCTATCGGTTTCTCGAAGAGACGCCGTTTGCCCACGACTTTGAGCATGTGGAGCAGGTGACGATGGAGGACGACCTGGTCCACGGCGTCAAGGGCCTGCACGATATTCGCCCGGCTGTTCGGCCGGTTCCAAGGAGAGCGCGTGAGATGCTGGGGGCGTTGGCCGACAAGTTCAAGGGGCCGTTCATCTGGGATGAGTACATTCCGAAAGAGAAGCGGTAGCAGAATCGGCGCAGCGATGGCGACTCGCAGTACTGGGAGGCAACCCACGAGCTGTATCGGGCGAACGTGGAAATGGGGAATGACCGCGGCAATCCTGATCGTCAGATGCTGCTGGAAGAGACGCGCAATGGCTTGAAACGCCCGCATCTGCGAAGGCGTCGGTGTTGGCGGGGAGAAGTGGAAGGGGCAGTTTGAGCAGCTTCGAAAAGAGCTGATTCCAGAAAACGATAGGAGATCTGGTTCCGCGAAGGTGGGGCTGGAAATATGGGTGAGGGGGGGAGCACGAGTGCAGGCAGATTCTTCTCTCAGGATTTCACTTGCAGGACGCCAATGGCCTTGTATAGTGTCTACAAACTAGGAGACTTGTACGCACCCGCACACGTCTTCGCGTGGAAGCGAGCGTCGGCACATATCTTGAGACCAGGAGGCTGGCATGTTTCAGATCAGTCTGTCAACGGAGAAGAACGCCGCGTCGGCTTTGGGTATCCTGGCGGCCATTGGCGCTGCCGGTATGGCATCGCAGGCCAACGCAAGCACATCGATTACGATCGACCCGTATGTGCCGGCTTCTCCCGATGCGAACAGCCCCATCATCAAGAGCACGAACTCGACCTATTGGCCTAATCAGCTTTGGTATTACGATTCCTGGACCAGTTGGCAGAGCGTCAAGTCGCCCACACCGGGTCCCGGCAGGGAGTTTATCGGCTTTTTCTCCTGGGACTATGACTTCTCTGCCCTCAGCGGCAAGACCATCCTCAGCGCCACGCTGGTCTTGGGCCCCATCGATGGCACGGTGCCGGGAATGTCTTCATATGGCTATTTCTCCGGCAACCACATCACCGTGGCAGCGTTAACATCGGCCGTTGATCTGAGGGACGGGTTTGTGGGTGTGATGCACGATCCCTATACAAACTCGGTTACAGAGGCGTTTCCCAATGGCGGTACAGCCGATGGTAGTCGCTCTGTCGCCATGCCATTCGACATGAAAGGCCTTGTTGACGCCTGGCAGGCAAATCCGTCGAGCTTCCATGGTGTGGAGATCTGGAGCACGGACGTCCCGAGCATAGGTTTGGTGTGGTCTCCGGGGAACTCGTATGGTCCGACGAACGGCGGGAAACTCATGATCACGTATGAGGATAGCACTCCCGAGCCGGCATCTTTGGGAATCGGTGCATCCCTCGGCGGGTTTGTGCTGCTGCGACGTCGGCGCAGGTAGCGCCAGCCCGCAGGCCGAACTTGGATATACAGTGCCCCCGGCCTGTCCATGGCCGGGGGCTGTTGTTTGTCTGGAGATCGGGTAGAACGCTGCCATGGACCACGCAATGAAGACGATCCATTTCATCTCCGGCATGCCGAGGTCCGGCTCGACGATCCTCGGCAATATCCTGGCCCAGAATCCGCGGTTCTATGTGACGCCGACCAGCGGCCTGGTTGACCTGCTGGCCGGAATACGAACCGGATACGACAAGATCGGCGACTTCCGTGCCGCGCCAAACGAGCAGGCAAAGATGGGGGCGATTCGCGGCGCGCTGTATGGCCATTTCGAGCCGGTGGATCAGCCGGTTGTATTCGACCGCAATCGCGGGTGGGTCTTTGAACTGGAACTGCTGGAAGTTCTGTTGCGGTGCAAGGCCAAAATGATCGTGTGTGTTCGCGATGTCCCGGAGATATTGTGCAGTCTTGAGAAACTCTGGCGGGAGAACAAAGCGTTTCGCACGATCATCCAGCAGGAAGGCAAACCCGTTGACTTCCAGAGTCTCGAAGGTCGCTGCAAGACGTGGCTGGAACCGGCACAGCCGGTGGGACGGGCGTATATAGGAATCCAGGATGCCCTGACCCGTGGGTTTCGCGACCGGATGCACTTTGTGCATTTTGACGATCTGACGGGCAATCCCAAGGCCATCATGGCGGGAATCTATAGCTTTCTGGATGAGCAGCCGTTTGCCCACGATTTTGAGCATGTGGAGCAGGTGACGATGGAGGATGATATGGTCCATGGCATCAAAGGCCTGCACGATATCCGCCCGGCCGTCCGGCCGGTTCCCAAGAGGGCTAGGGAGGTGCTCGGGGCCTTGGCCGACAACTTCAAGGGGCCATTCATCTGGGATGAGTTCATTCCGAAAGAGAAGCGGTAGTCCCGTTCCTTCGGTCACATCCACTGGATTGCGCCTCCGCGTGTAGTTATTCTATAATGCTATGAGCCCGATTCGGTTCGACTGGCACAACGCGAAAGCGGAAGCCAACCGCCGCAAACACGGCGTGTCGTTTGAGGAAGCATAGAGCGTGTTCTACGATGAGAACGCGAAGCAGATCCCGGATCCGGAGCACTCCGAGCACGAAGACCGATTTGTGATGTTGGGGATGAGCGAGAGATTGCGGGTACTCGTGGTCGTCCATGCGTACCGCGAGAGCGAGAGCGTGATTCGGCTGATCTCCGCCCGGAAGGCAACCCAACACGAGCAGGAACACTACTGGGAGCGATGAGATGAAGAAAGAGTACGATTTCTCCAAGGCGGCGAAGAATCCCTATGCGGCAAGGCTGAAGAAGCAGGTGACGATCCGCCTGGATATGCCGACCATCAGGTACTTCAAGGCACTGGCGGAGGAGGTTGGCTTGCCGTACCAGAACCTGATCAACCTGTTTCTCCGCGAATGCGCGGAGACCAAACGCCGGCCGTCGGTGCGGTGGGGCTGATTTCTTGGCGTCGAATGTTTTCGTTCGGTCCATCGGAATCAGAGGTGTGCTAGACCATTTGCCGAACTCATCAAGGCAGGAATCGACTGATTACGTGGCAGCCTCCACATCGGGCGCATCCTGAACTACAATGCTTGGGGAAGCGTAACTCTGTGGGCTATTGGGAGATACCTGCATTGGTGGTATGGCGTACAGTCACTGATCTAGTCAAACGGCGGCCGGAAGCATTACGGCTTGCCGACCGGCTGGGGCGCGGGCGGGGACGGTTCCGCTGGCTCGATGGGCTTTGGCACCCCGATCACGCTGCTCATCGGCCAGATCTACGTGACTGGCAGAGGCATGAGTTGGCGGCCGTCTGGATTGGGCATGCTACCGTGCTCATCCGTATGGGCGGGCAAACAATCCTGACCGATCCGGTGCTGTCCAGCCGTGTGGGCCTTAGCCTTGGCATTGCCACCGGCGGGCCCTTGCGTCTGGTAGCCCCAGCGCTGGGCTTGAATCAGCTTCCGCCCATCGATGTGATCCTGCTCTCGCATGCCCACTATGACCATCTTGACCGGCCGACGCTGGCGCGGTTGCCGAAGTCGGCTCAGGTCATCACGGCCGGCCATACGCGGGATCTGGTGCAGGACCTTGGTTTTTCGCGGGTAACGGAACTGGAATGGGGGCAGTCGCACGGCGTCGGCGGGGTGATGATCCGGGCGTGTGAGGTCCGGCATTGGGGAGCACGGACGTTTGTGGATCAGCAACGGCATGCCTGCGGCTATGTGCTTGAGGCGGATGGCCGGCGGGTCCTGTTTGGCGGCGATTCGGCGTTCGGCAGGCACTTCCAGCAGATTGGCGGTGTCGATCTCGCGGTTCTGGGGATCGGCGCCTACAACCCATGGATTATGGGCCACGCGAATCCCGAGCAGGCATGGCAGATGGCGGATGATGTGCGTGCCGATTTCGTTCTGCCCATGCATCACAGCACGTTCCGGCTCAGCCACGAGCCGACTGGCGAGCCGATTGGCCGACTGCAGGAGGCGGCCGGCAGGGGCGCGGACCGGATCATCATCCGCGAAGTTGGACAGTCTTGGTCGCTGAACTGACGGGCGAATCCCGGAGCTATTGCTGCGCCAGTGGCGTCCTTCCACTTCACCGGTTTAACGTTGGGGGGATTTCGAGTAGGCTAGCGGTCGCAATGAATCCCAACCCGCAGGCGAATGCGGAAAAAACGAAAGTTGAGCAACTCCTGGAGTCCAGCAAATCGCAGCGACAGCAGTCGCTGCTGATTCCTATGTTTCTGCTGGGCGTGCTGGTGGCGTCGCTGTTTTCGCTGCGCGGGGGGAATCCGCTGCTGGAGGCGGTGATCCCGGTGGTGTTTGCCGGTTCGATTGTGGTGGCGGTGCTGCATGCGGCACGCATTGCCCGACGGCAACAGAAGGAAAAGGATGCACTGCGGCAGATCGATGAGTCGATCCGGCTGGGGGACTGGGGTCAGGCGACGGCGGTAGTCGAGCGATTCCTGGGCAGGCCGGTGATGCTGCCGCAGGTGCGGGTTCAGGGGCTGATCTACCTGGGGGCGGTGCTGGTGCGTCAGGGGCAGTATCAGCAGGCACTTGATCTATACAACCATCTGCTTGAGACGGTGGCGTTCCCGCCGCAGATCGCCATCTCGTTGCGGTGTGTGCGGATCTATGCGATGCTGCGTGAGGAACATCTTTCCGATGCCTATCAGGCGATTGCGCAACTGAAACGGGATACGCCCGGCGGGTCGGCAATGCTGAGCCTGCTGGAGTTGTATCGCCTGGTGAAGACGGGGCATCCCGATGATGCCCTGCAACTGTTCGGGCAGAAACAGGCGCAAATGGCCGAGCAGTTGGGACATCGATCCTGCGATGGCTGGGCACTGGCGGCCGCGGCGGCCGTGGCGCTGGGGCGCGAACAGGATGCCGATGGCTATGCCCGCAATGCCGGACTGTTGGGCGATGTGCGCGACATCGCGCAGCGGTTTCCGGAATGCAAAGGGATACTGGACAGGATCTGGCCGGCGGAAGTGCAGGTACAGCCATCATGATGCATGTTGAGCAGGCTATCCGCCGGGTAAACCGCAATGTCGCACTGACGTGGGCGATCCATGGGCTGCTGGCAGGGGCGGTGGCGGCGAGTCTGATCGTGGGAACAATATTGCAACTGCCACCGATTCTGCTGGCGGCGATTCCGTGCATTCTCTGGGTGCTCCTGGCGGTGAACGGGTATCGCGAAACGCACAATGCGATGAGATGGCCGATGCTGATCGCATCGGGTGACCTGGTGAAGGCCGAACAGGAGATCGAGAGCGCCATCCACGGCTTTTCGGTGATGCGGTCAGTGAAATTGCTGTCGCTGCATCATCTGGCGGTGCTGCGCATGGCGCAGCGGAATTGGACAGACGCCGCGCGGTTGAGCAAGGCGGTGCAGGGGCATCGGCTGGGCAGGGATGGGTCGCTGACCCGGGCCAGCCTGCTGGTGCTGGCGGCGTCGGCGACGCGGGTTGGGCAGATGCGCGATGCCTATGAGGCGCTGCAATGCCTGCGAGGGATGCCATTGACGCTCGATGAGCAGCTTTCGCTGCTGCATGCCGAGTGCGGGTATCTGGGCCGGATCGGTGCATGGGAGGCGATGGCCTGGCGAATTGAGGTGAAGGTGAAGATGGCGGAACTGATGCCATCGGAAGCGGCCGCTCAGACAGAAGGGCTTTTGGCGCTGGCGGCGAAGCGAATGGGGCAAAGCCCGTGGACGGAACTATTGAAGAGGCGCTGCGAGTTGCTGGGTGATGCGGCAAAGCTGGTCGGCGAGGAGCCGGCACTGGCTGAGTTGTGGCCGCGGTAAGAGTCAAAGAGAAACGCTATGAAGGCTGCAAAGAGAACCGTGATTGGATGGGTGGCGTTGGCGGCGGCCGTGAGCGCGGGATACAGCGCCCGGGCAGGCGAGGCGGATGAAGCCGCGCTGGCGGAGCGCATCGCAGCGCTATCGGACAGTCTGGGCAACAACTCAGGGGCGGCGCCGTTCCGGGAGAATATGCTGGATGGCGCCGGCCGGCTGGCGGAAAAGGAAGTGCGCTTCCGCCGCGACCGTTTCGGGGCCGCGGAGGTGGCGGGTGATGCCGATGGCATGCTGGCGGCCATACTTGAGTGGCGCAAGCTGGAGCCGGGCAATCTGTTCGTTCAGAAGCGGCAGATTGACGTCTATCTGGTTCGTCTGCAGACGGCGGATGAACGGCTGGGCTATCTCAGCAAGATTGTGGATGCCCAGAGCGTCAACGCGGAAGTGCGTTCGCATGCGGCCCTGCACAGCGCCAGGCTGCTACTGGAACAGTCGCGAACGCAGCAGGCGATGGAGATGCTGCGCAAGAGCCTGTTGCTTAATGGTATGAACATTGATGCGATGCGATTGCACTGGCAGATCAGCATGGACCGGGCCAACCCGATCCAGCGGCTGGATCTGCTGCTGGCGATGCTCAAGGCCAATCCGGCTTCGATCGATGCGGTGCTGCTGGTTGCCGGCGAGCTGGCCGACGCCAATCTCGTGCAGCAATCGCTGCAGTGGTATGGACACGCAGCGGGCATGTCGAGCAGCCTGGGCGGACTGGTTGGGAGTTCGGCGAAGGATTACGCCGCGGAGCTGCTGATTGCAGGTCAGGACCGAGCCGCGGCGGAAGTGACTTCGCGGCTCCTGGAGAAAGACTCCAGCGATCCCGGGGCCTGGTTCCTGACGCTGCTGGCCGAGCATGGGATGCAGGATCGCATCGCTGAAGTGAAGAAGAACGCGCTGATCGGACTGCTGAATCGCGTGGCGAGCGTGCGAACGCAGATCGGCGTGAAGGGGGCGACGACGCGGCCGTTGGGGTCTGATGATACGGCCGTGCCTGATATGAGCGGCGATGCGGCGCTGCTCAAAGGGGCTCGACCAGAAGTAGCGCGAGACTATGTGGGCTGCGTATCGGATGCCATCTGGTTCCTGTTGTTTTATGCGGATCGGCCTGTGGATGCCCAGCCAATGCTCAAGGCACTGGCGGCCAGCGGAACGGCGGATGCGGATCTGGTAGCCCGGCTGGAAGGGTGGTATCTGCTGAAATCCGGGAAGACCGAGGAAGCGCGGGCAAAACTGGCGCCACTGGCGGAGAAAGACCCCCTGGCAGGTATCGGCCTGGTGCGGATCTATCAGAAAGATCCCGTGTCGGCCGTATCGGCGACGGATCTGGCGAAGAAACTGGTAGTGCGTTATCCGTCACGGTCGATTGGCGCGATGGTCCGTACTGAGCTAGGCGCTATCGCGGGAGACGTGGCGCCCGACCCAGCCACCGAGCCGATGCGCGATGCCCTGGACCGGTTTCCCCGCGAGGTATTCAAGATGGCTGTCCAGCCGCAGGATTTCCTGGTCATGCGGCTTTCTCCGCTGCAGGTTGGGCACGACTTCTCCGAGCCGATCCTGATCGAAATCGAGCTGCGGAACACGACTCAGAATGTGCCGATTGTAATCGGGCCCTCGGGAATTGCCCGGGATTATTGGCTGGATGTCGGTTTTCGCGGAAATGCGGCGCCGGCGGTGCCGGGCGCGGTCTTCGAGAAGATCGACGGCCCGACCGTGCTTGAGCCGGGCAGGTCAGTGAAGAGGGTTACGCGTCTGGATCGCGGCCCGCTTGCGAAACTGATCCAACAGACGGTGCAAATGTCGATGGGGATGCAGGTATCTGGGCTCACCAATGCCGTGCCAGGGGGTACGGGAATTGTGCCGGGACCTTGTGGGATTCGCGGCCGCATGCCACAGTTGCTTGAGCGCCGTTCGGCCAGTCTGGCGAGTGATGGCGCCATGCAGCGCGCCAATACCGTTGTTGATGGCAGTGATCTGGTTTTGAAACTCCGCCTGATTGACCAGGTAGCCGCTCATCTGGGGCTGGTGGCCGATCCGGAAGGACCAAAAGTCGTGAAGGACATGGAAGCGGAGTTGAAGAGCCTGTTGATTCGGCTGGGTCAGGATGCCGCCCCAACGGTTCGCGCCTGGGCCCGCTACCGCATGGGGCAGGCAGGGGTGGAGCCGGCCGAGAAGGCGGTAGCAGAGCTGGCGGCCGACCAGGTGTGGTATTCGCGGCTTCTGGGCGCGGCACTGACCATCGAGGCACCCGATTCGGCGCGGACGAAGCTGCTGGAAGCCGTGAATAATGATACGGATGCAACAGTGCGGCGCACAGCGCTGGCGATTCCCGGCGCCCTGGCTGCGCAGGCGGAGTCAAAGAAGCAATAGAGAAACGGAGGAGTTTTGCCGGGAAGCTAAAACAGAGCGTACCGTGAAATGCGTATTGAGGGCGGGAATGTTGGTCGGGGGCGCGATAGGATCAGAATGTAAGGCCCTTTTCCGGGCGCCGGCCAATGGTTTGGCCGAGTTACCAGGAAGGAGTTTGCCGTGATCGTCACAGTTTCAGCGCGTCATATGGATGTCACCGACACTCTTCGCAGCTACGCCGAATTGAAGGCTGGCAAGCTGACGAGGTACTACGACCGCATACAGGAGATCGAAGTGGTGTTTGACGCGGGGAAAGATACGGTTAACGTAGAGATGATCGTGAATGCGGAGCATCGCAATATGTTCATCGCCAACCACAATGAGGGCGATGCGTATGCATGCATCGACGGATGCGCTCATAAGCTGGAGCGTCAGCTCAGCGAGCACAAGCAGATTCACCGCAACCGCAAGCATTCCGGGGTCAAGAAGCCGGCGACCAAGGTGTAATGCCGGCGTCTTCCCCCCGAAGCTTTCCGGGCGGATATGACAGATGAAGGGATTGGCGATGGGTAGTAAGGATGTGAAGCTGTGTGATTTTGTCATCAAGGACGCGATCGTGCCGGATCTGGCGGCGAAAGACCGCAACGGCGTGATCAAGGAACTGGTGCAGTCACTGGCCCGTGCCGGCGCGGTGGACGAGGCGATAGCAGGTGAACTGGTCGCTGAGATCATCAAACGCGAGACCAAAGGCAGCACCGGCTTCGGCAAGGGTGTTGCCGTCCCGCACGCGAAGCACGCCGGGTTGAAGAAGATGGTTGGCGTGGTCGGCCGCAGCAGTCCGGGCGTGGATTTCGCCTCGCTCGACAAACAGCCGGTCTACAGCTTCTTCCTGCTGCTGAGTCCGCTATCGGAAGCCGAGAAGCACCTTGCGGCGATGAACGCGATCTTTGGGAACCTGCAGGTCGACATGTTCCGCAAGTTCCTGCGGCAGTCGGATACCCAGCAGAAGATCTGGGAACTGCTGGAAGAGGCCGATCAGTCAGCGCGTGTCTAGCTGTGTCGTGCTTTCCGGCTGGCAGTCGTGGCCGGCCGTGCGATGTGAGCAGGTATGCCGCCGCCTTCAAAGGCGGCAGTCCAGATTACAGAGCCAGTGCCGCGCCCGATGTCCACAGCTTCGCGAGATGTCGTGATCGTGAATCCGCAGGGCCTGCATGCCCGGCCGGCGATGGTGTTTGCTGAAACGGCAAACCAGTTCAAGGCGGCAATCAAGGTCGCACGGCCAACCATGGCCGATGACAGCACAGAGGTTGACGGCAAGAGCCTGATCCAGATGATTAGTCTTGAGGCCACGGCCGGTGCGACGCTGCGCATCCGTGCCGAGGGTGACGATGCGGATGCCGCCGTGGCCGAGTTGGCCCGACTGGTTGAGAGCGGATTCGGCGAAGATTAGCGGACGTCAGAGGCTGCATGGAAATCAAGAAGGGAATAGGTGTATCGCCGGGAGTCGCCATCAGCACGGCGCTGATGATTGACACCGAGGATCTGGTTATTCCCAGACGGCAGGTGCCCGAGACTGAACTCAAGGCCGAACTTGATCGCTTTCGTGAAGCCGCGGCCAGCAGCACTCAGGACCTCAAGGCGCTGCGCGAGACGGTTGCCAGCCAGCATGGCAACGATATCGCTGCGATCTTTGATTTCCATATGGGTCTGCTGCGCGATCCAACCCTGGTGAGCCAGGTCACACAGGAGATCAATAAGAACCACTTTGCCGCAGAGTATGCCGTAAGCGTTGCCATGCGGCGGCTGGCCAGCAGTTTCCAGCAGATGTCCGACCGTTTCTTCTCGGAGCGGGTAAAGGACATCCACGACATTGAGAAGCGGCTGCTGCAGAAACTCATCGGCAAGCGTCACGAAGATCTGGCCCGACTTGACCGTGATGTCATCATCATCGCCCACGATCTGCTTCCTTCGCAGACGGTGCTGCTGGACAAGCGGCGGGTGAAGGGGTTTGCCACCGATGTGGGCGGGCGCACCAGCCATACCGCGATTGTTGCCCGTGCCATGGGCATTCCAGCAGTGGTCGGCCTGGGCAATATCACCAGCGAGGTCTCCGGCGGTGATACGGTCATTATCGACGGCAATCGCGGCGTGGTGATCATTGATCCTGACGAGCAGCAGCTGGTGGAGAACCGTGAGTTTGGCCAGCGCCTCATCCGGATGGAGACGGAGCTTGGCAAGCTCCGCGATCTGCCGGCGCAGACCCTCGATGGCTGCCGCGTCTCGGTGCAGGCAAATATCGAGTTTCCTGGGGAAATCGACGATGCGCTGGGCCGAGGTGCTGAGGCGATCGGGCTCTACCGGACGGAATTCCTCTACCTTGCCAGCGAGCATGAGCCCTCGGAGGAGGATCATTACCGCGCCTATGCCGATGCCCTGCGGCGACTGGGCGGCAGACCGCTGGTGATCCGCACCCTGGACCTGGGCGCTGACAAATACACCCAGGCCAAGCAGGCGAACCCGGAGCGCAACCCGTTTCTGGGCGATCGCTCGATCCGCATGTGCCTGCATGACATACCAATGTTCAAGCGGCAACTGCGGGCGATCATGCGGGCCAGCGTGCTGGGCGATGTTCGCGTGATGTTCCCGATGATTTCGACGATGCTGGAACTTCGGCAGGCGACGATGATCCTTCGGGATGTGATGGAGGAACTGGAAGATGAAGGGATCGAGTGCCGCAGGGATATCTCGATCGGCGCGATGATCGAGGTGCCGTCGGCCGCGATCCTGGCCGATCAGTTCGCCAGGGAAGTGAGCTTCTTCTCGATTGGCACGAACGATCTGATACAGTACACCTTAGCCGTGGATCGGACCAACGAGCGCGTGGCGGGTTTGTTCTCGCCGGCGCATCCCGCGGTTTTGAAGCTGATCCGCGACACGATACAGGCCGCCGACCGCGCCGGGATCAAGTGTTCCGTGTGTGGAGAGATGGCCGGAGAGCCGCTGTACACGCTGCTGCTGCTTGGGATGGGACTGAGAATCTTCTCAATGAATGGCCCGGATATCCCTGAGGTGAAGAAGGTCATTCGCTCCACTACCCTGGAGCACGCGCAGCAGGTGGCACAGCAGGTGATGAGCTACGAGAGCGAGCGGCAGGTGACGCATTACCTCAAAGAGGAAACGCGCAAGCTGCTGCCGGATGCTTTTTAAGAAAATTCCTGTGCCGCACGGCCCAATCATGCACCCGCGAAGAGGTCAGTCCGCGGTGTGCCGGGCGCGGCAGCAGGGCAGTGGATCAAGAGAGGAAAGTGCGACTGACCACATGGCCGGGAAAGGCCGGCCTCCAATTTGTGTCTATATGGCAAGAGAAATGCTGATTAACGTCTCCGAAGGCGAGGAGTGCCGAATCGCCCTGATGGAGAATGGCAGGCTCGAGGAATTCTACATCGAGCGGACCAGCGCGACCTCACACGTCGGCAACATCTACAAAGGCCGGGTGGTCAACGTCGAGCCGTCGATCCAGGCGGCCTTCATTGACTTTGGCCTGGGCCGCAACGGTTTCCTGCACATCTCCGACCTGCTCCCGAGTTACTTCGGGCGCAAGGGCGAGGATGTCACCGAGACCGTCGGGCGTAAACTCGCCCGCCGCGACCGCCCGCCGATCCAGCGCTGTCTGCGCCGCGGTGATGAGATAATCGTCCAGATCATCAAGGAGGGCATTGGGACCAAGGGCCCGACCCTGACGACCTATCTCTCCATCCCCGGGCGCATCCTCGTGATGATGCCGGGCATGAGCAAGATGGGCGTCTCCCGCAAGATCGAGGATGAGACCGAGCGCCGGCGGCTGCGGCAGATCCTTGACGCCCAGGAACCCCCCGAAGAGTGCGGATTCATCATCCGCACCGCCGGCATCGGCCGCACCAAGGCCGATATCCAGCGCGATCTGGCGTACCTGACGCGCCTGTGGCGGCAGATCAACAAAAAGATCGAGTCGGTCTCGGGCCCAACCGAACTCTATACCGAGGGCGACCTGGTGACGCGCACGGTGCGCGATGTCTTCTCGGCCGAAATCGATGCGATCGTCGTCGACAATGCGAAGGTGGCCGAAGAGGTCCGCGAATTCGTCAAGCTCACCAGTCCCAAGGCCAAGGACAAGGTTCAGTACTACGACGCTCCCTTGCCCCTGTTCCACAAGTACAACATCGAGAAAGACATCGAGATGATGTACTCGCGGCACGTGCCGTTGCCCTCCGGCGGTTCGCTGGTGATCGACCAGACCGAGGCGGTGGTGGCGATCGACGTGAATTCCGGCAAGTTCCGCGATCACTCCGATGCCGAGACCACCGCCTTCAAGACTGATATGGAGGCGGCCGAGGAGATCCCGCGGCAGTTGAAGATGCGCGATCTTGGCGGTGTGATTATCTGCGATTTCATCGATTTGCGCTACGAGCGCCATCGTCGCGAACTTGAGAAGAAGCTTCACGACAACTTCAAAAACGACCGCGCCAAGACCAAGGTTCTGCGCATGAGCCAGTTCGGCATTATCGAACTGACGCGCCAGCGCATGCGCCCCAGTGTCAAACGCTCGATCTACTGCGATTGCCCGCATTGCCGCGGCTCGGGCCTGGTTAAGACGCCCGAGAGCATGAGCCTCGATGTGATGCGCCGGCTGGCGATTGCGACGCATGATCAGCGTGTCGTCCGCATTGAGTTGACCGTGCACGGCGATGTCGCCTTCTACCTGAACAACCGCAAACGCCGCAGCATGGCGCAACTTGAGGCCCAGACCGGGAAACGCATCATTATCAAGGTCGATGCCAAGCTTGGGCTGGATGAAGTCCGCTTCGAGTTGTTTGACGCGCGCGATGGCGTCGTCATGATGCCTGAACTGCTGTCGCAGACGCCGCAGACGATTCAGGAAGCCCAGACCATGGCGAAGCAGGCCCGCCAGCCTGATCGCGGGGATCGCCGCGATCGTCGCGGCCGGCAGGAGCGGCCCGAACGCCATCCGAAGGTCGAGGAAGAAGAAGAACGCTTTGGCCGCGACGAGTTTGACGAACCGGAGCAGCAGGGCCAGGGCGATACAACCTCGGAGCCGCGGGGCGAAGAGATCTCTGGCCACGATGAGGAGAGTCGCGAAGAACCGGCCGGTGAGACCAGCGAATCGCTTGATGTCGATGGCTTGGGCGCAGCGCCGGAGCCGATTGACGCTGATGAGCCATCGGTGCCTTCTGACGAATCTGCGGACGCGGAATTGGATGAGCCGACCGATGAGCTTTCCGAAGAGTCATCTGACGCTTCCAGATCCTCTGGACCCTCTGGACGCTCCGAACCCGAATTGTCCGAAGGCCCTGAGGAGGATTTGATCGATGAACCTCAGGAGTTGGGTGAAGCCCCCGGTGAATACATCGATGAGGATGCGCCGCGGCGTGACTATCGTCGTGATGGTCGGGATCAGCGTCGCGACCAGCAGCAGGGGCGTCGTGGATCAGCCCAGAGTCCGCCGCAGCCACAGCGGCCACCGCAGGCGCAAGGCCAACCGCCTGCTCCGCGTGCGCTGCCTCCTCGTCAGCGACCGCCCCAAGGGGTCCCGGTTTGGCAGGGCGACCAGAATCGCCGTCAGGGGGGTGGATTCGATCAGGAAGGCGCCGGGCGTGGCCGCCGTCGTGGCCGGCGTGGCGGTCGTGGCCGCGGGCAGGGCGGGGATCAGGGCGCTGGCCATTTCCAGCCGCAGCGCGATTACGACCGCGGCAACGTGCGTACACCGCGCGACGATGATCGGCCGCGAGGTCTGCCTTCAAACATCTGGATCCAGATGCCCGAGGACAATAAGCCTGAACAAGCACCGCAGCCGGGCCAGCCACAGCAACCCCAGGCACCGGCAGCGCCTGCCCCGCAGGCATCGGTGACCAAACCAGTTGCTGCGCCGGTTCCCCGGCCGGTTGTTCCGGTACAGCCGCCTGCTCCGCCGAAACCGGCAGTGCCGGTGGCGGCGGCGCCGATTGCGGACTGGCCGCAGGAACAGCCTGTGATCCGCAAGCGTCCGCCCATCCTGACGCCGAATCCTGCCGATCAGGAGACGTCGAAGAAACGTGGCGGCAAGAAGACCGCCGCCAAGAAGGTGGATGAAAAGAAGTCCGCCAAAGACAAGAAGGCGACGGGCAAGTCGCGTTCGAAGAAGAAGCTCGCCGTCGATGATGCCGATGTCAACGGTGGCCCAGTTGGCGATGAGCCACCAGTGCGCATCGCGCCGATCGCGGATGGGGATGCAATCGTCCGCGTTGCCGGCGATAAGCACCTGGCGACGGATGAGCCGGTCGATCCGGATGCCATCCGCAGGGTGAACACCCGGCGCGATCTGGATCATGTGCCGGAGGAGATCGAGTAGCCTTCTGTCTTGCTATGACGAACGAAGACGGGCCGGAATAACCGGCCCGTCTCCGTTTCTATTGGTCCATGCCTCAGTTTATCATCCCGCCAGTTCGCAGAGGATGTCGCATCCCCTGGCGAGTTTTTCGTCGGTCGTCGCGTAACTGATGCGGAAGTGTGTGTCGAAGGCACTGAAGACATTGCCGGGAATGATCAGCACATTGCGCTCGACCGCCTTTGTGCAGAACTCGCCGGCCGTCATGCCGTTGGGCACCTTGGGGAAGATGTAGAATGCGCCCTGCGGTTTGACCACCTCGAATTTTCTGGCGAGCTTGCCGAATACCAGGTCGCGCTTGCGGTGATAGGTCTCGACGCAATCCGTCATCGAGCAGTCTTCGGCCGTCACTGCCGCCACCTGCAGCGGGGCAGGGGCACAGACAAACGTGTACTGCTGCAACTTGACCATTTGCTGGATGATCTGGGTGGGGCCGGCCGCATAGCCCAGACGCCAGCCGGTCATAGCATGGCTCTTGGAGTAGCCGCGCAGCACCAGTGACCGCTCATACATGCTCGCGGGGCTGGGCAAGCGTTTCTCGTAGGTGAATTCCTCGTAGATCTCGTCCGACAGCAGGATCAGATCGTGCTTCTTCGCCAGGGCGACGGCGGCGTCGATTTCCTCGCTGGTCATCACCACACCCGACGGGTTGCAGGGCGAATTCAGGATCAGCATCTTCGTCCGAGGGGTGATCGCCTTTTCGACGCGATCGGCGTGGAAGCGGAAGTCCGGGTAGCTGTCGACGGCGGTGAGTTTCCCGCCGGCCATGGTCAGCAGGTGCTTGTACATCACGAAATAGGGGTCGAGGCAGATTGCCTCATCGCCGGGGTTGATCAAGGCCAGCACCGCCAGGAACAGGCCGCCCGAGACGCCGGAGGTGATGAACACGTCACCGCAGTCCCGGCCAAGCTCCGCGGACAGGTCCTTGTGAACCCGCTCGCGCAGGGCGGCGATGCCCTGGGTCTGGGTATAGCGATTGTGCCCGCGACGAATCGCGTCGATGGCCGCATCCTTGCAGGCATCGGGCACGTCGAAATCGGGCTGGCCGATCGAGAAGTTGATCGGATCCTTGAGCTTGGCGGCCAGATCAAAGACTTTCCGGATGCCCGAGGCATCAACGGCATGGGCACGTTGGGAAACAAAGTCGTTCAGGTCGCGCATAGGTCCTTCCTCGTCAACGAACTATGGCCAAATGCACTGAGGCACGAAGGCCAGGAAAAGCCTTCGTGCCTCGTGTAGTTTGGTTCATGCCAGCACCTTGGGGCACCTTGCACCGAAGTTACCGGCAACCTCAAAGGGCTACTTCTTGGCCGCGGCTTTGGCGGCCGGGGCGGCAGCCTTGGCGGCAGGAGCAGCGCCCTTGGCAGCGGGAGCCGCGCCTTTGGCGCCAGCGGCCGGGGCAGCAGTACCAGCGGCCGGAGCGGCGGCGCCTTCGGCCGGCACAGCACCTTCAACTGCAACGGCTTCCTTGGCAGCCTTCACGATGATCTGCTTGCGATGCCCAACCTTTGGCAGGTTAAACACGGTCTTGCCATCCGCCCACTTTTCCTCGCCCTGCAACTGCTCCAGCCGCTCAACGCGGTTCAGGACGTTGCGGTGGCGGACCAGCATGTTGGCGCCTCTCAAACTCCGGTCAATCGACATAATCTTACCTCGTCAGCGTTATGAGCCTCGGCCGGAACAAGTCCAGAAGGTCTCCGACCAAGGGGGAAGCATCATATCGGGGCGCTATTGAGCTGGCAATAGAGCGGGAAGGTGCTGTGTTGTGCGCGAGTAGAACTGTCATGGCATAGCTCAAATAGAAGTGTCACCCTTGAGGCCGGGGTATACCGGCCGGATGGATGAGCTTCGTATGTCAAGAACAGAGCGTAATCGTTTGGAAGTGTTTGGCCGGGTGAAG
>CAIQIQ010000065.1 GCA_903871935.1 uncultured Phycisphaerales bacterium | reverse complement strand
TCCCCGTTTCAAGGTCGTGGGAATCTGCGACATTGTCCAGGCCGCTCTCGACGCCGCCGCCCCGACGTTGGGCAACCCTCGCACCAGCACCGACGCCGCCGCTCTTGCCAGAGAACTCAAGCCCGATGTCTTCTGCTTCTGCACTCTGCCCAACCTTCGCACTCCCTTGCTCAAGGCCGGCATCGACGCCGGTGCGAAACTGGTCGCTTTTGAGAAGCCCGTTGCCCTGACCAGCAATGAAGCGTTCGTGCTCCGTGACATGATCAAGAAGTCGGGCATCAAGGCCGTGGTCAGCCATCAGCACCGTTACGGCGTCCACTATCGCAAGATCAAGGAGATCGCCGCCTCGGGCGCTCTGGGCCGCATCCATACTGTCTACGGAACCTCCACCGGCTGGATGACCCACATGCTCAGCCACATGATCGACTACGCTCGCTGGTATGCCGGTGAGCCGGCCGCCCAGTGGGCAATGGCGCAGGCCGCCGGCCGGTCCAAGTTCACCGACAACCATCCCTCGCCCGACTATATCGCCGGCGTGGTGCAGTTTGCCGGCGACATTCGCGGCTACTTCGAAGCCGGCGCTGGGGCTCCGGATCAGCCGGAAGTTGGCAAGTGGTGGGGCAAGAACCGCATCGGCGCCCAAGGCACCGAAGGTTTCGCCGAGGTGCTCACCAATGGCGGCTGGCGCGCCCTGACCAAGAGCGGCGGCTACCAGAGCGGCGAAGGCGCAATGAACTACGATCTGGACATGCCTCCTTACATTCAGGAAATGGCCGACTGGCTCGACAATGATGCCAAGCCGCACTCCTGCAACTTTGGCAGCGCCATTGCGGGCGCCGAGATCATGTTCGCCCTGCAGCGCTCGGCCGCCGAGGGTGGCCAGATTGCACTGCCGCTGGCCAGTGGCGCTGATGAGCTGGCGATGCTCAAGGCGAAGATCTCCGATCGCACCGTGCTGGTTTCCTCGCCGGTGAACAAGAAAGAATTTGGGCTGGCCTAAATGGAACTGGTTATCCAACCCAATGCCGACCGCGCGGCCTGCCTGGTCGCTCGGCTGATTGCCCAGGCGATACGCGAGAAACCGCATATCGTCCTGGGCCTGGCCACCGGCCGCACGATGGAGCGTGTCTACCGTTGCCTGGTGCAGATGCACAAGCATCGCGGGCTCGACTTCTCGCTGTGTCGAACCTTCAACCTGGATGAATATATCGGCCTGCCCGCCGACAGCCCCTTTTCCTACCGCTACTACATGAACAAGCACCTGTTCAGCCAGGTGAATATTGACCGACGCAACACTTATCTGCCCGATGGCGTGAACGCGGACACCGATCGCGCCTGCCGGCAGTACGAACAGCAGATCCATGAATTCGGCGGCATTGATCTGCAGTTGCTGGGCATCGGTGCGGCCGGCCACATCGGCTTTAATGAGCCGCTGTCAGCGCTGCAGTCGCGAACCCGCGAGAAAGCTCTGACGCCCACGACCATCGCCGACAACGCGCCTCTGTGCGGCGGCGACCCGGAGAAAATGCCGCGCCGAGCCATCACCATGGGCGTCGGCACCATCCTCGAAGCCGGACGGGTGATTCTCCTGGCCACCGGGACTGCCAAG
>CAIQIQ010000064.1 GCA_903871935.1 uncultured Phycisphaerales bacterium | reverse complement strand
GGATACGGTCGTCGCGCTGAGCCCTGAGGGGGCCGAGGGCGCATAGTCCAGCGTCGTGGCGCTGGCCGTATTGCTGTTGGCCGAGGGACCATTCACGTTGTAGGCGCGCACCTGGAAGTAGTAGGTGCTGTTGGGGGTCAGACCACTGACGTTCAGTGTCGTCACGTCGGGACCCACCAGAGTGGTCACCAGATTGCTGCTAAAACCACTGTCGTCGGCCTGGTCGATGTAGAAGCCATCCTCATTGCTGGAGTTGTCCGTCCAGGTGAGGTTGATCTGTGTCTGCGAAACCGGCGTCGCCGTCAGTCCTGACGGGTCGGCCGGCACAGCGGGTGAAGCCTGCATCGAGAACACGACCAGGTCCTGGTACTTCACTCCATTTCCGCTGGCATTGACATTGGTATCGCCGGCCAGCCTGACGTCCAAGAGCAATCCAAGCTTTCCGTTGGCCGCCACCATATCCTGCACGCCAACCACCGTTTCGCCTGCGCCAGTGTTCACCAGCGACTGCACGTTCACATCGGCGATAACCTGTCCATTGCTCGTGCGCATCCCGATCAGGTGGTCGCCGCCGCTGCTCGCGTTGTCGATGAACCAGAGCGTATCATCCGTCAACACCATCGGCCGATACGTTGGGTCGCCAATGTACTTGCAGAGGTCTCCGGTATAGCTGTTGTTCACCTGCCAGATAACCGTTCCGGTGTTCGCATCGATCTTCATCTGCTGGTTTCGAGTCACGACATACAGGAAATTGTTGTGCTCGGCCATCAGCGGGCTGGCGTCGCCGCTCAACGGCAGGCTCCACTTCTCGTTGCCGGTCGTGATGTCCAGCATATGTATCGTCGCGGGGGTCGTGGCGCTGGAACGGGTGAACATCGCATAGTTCCCATCCTCGCTGGCCACAAACTGCCAGGTATCGCTGGCATCGGCATAAAAGCCGGTGCTGCCCGGAGTGTAGCTGTCGTAGTTCACTGTCCAGACCTGCGCCCCGGTGTTGACGTTGCTGCCGGTCAGGTACATCTTCTTTGTCCCGGTCCCGGTGTCGTACGTCCAACTGGCGATAACTACCACATCCTTGGCGGCCTTGGGAATGTCGCCGGCCGCCCGAATCCCTTCGTACCACTGACCGCTGGTGCCGAGCACGTTCGGAGATGCATTGGCCACCCACGCCACGTTTCCCGTGCCATTGGACACCGCGCCCGAGGACCAGGCCGAGGCGGAAATATCCTTCGTCGCATAGGTCCACCCGTCGCGCGTGTCGCCAGGACGGAACAGCAGCCGATCCTTGTAGATGTTGATAAAGGCCGCCGCATCACCGGCCCATCCACGATTGGGGCGAGGCAGATCGGCCGGCAGATACGTCCAGATGCCGGTAGTATTGTTATTACTCAGCGTCAGCGCGCCCATGGCCCGCTGATCGCCGCCGCGCCGCATGTAAATCCGCCCGTCAGATCCAAAGACGGTGGGGAGCGAGGGGTGGTTGGAGTCAATCTGGTTCGGAACCCCCGCAGTATGGAACCACATCGCCGGGTTCGTCAAGTAATCGTAGTCGCCGCTGTTGCTGGCCCGCATTTGTATCCGAGCGCTGGTCGTGCCGGTTTGCCAGTCGAAGACCGTGGTGTACATTTGGGAATAGCTGTTGTTGTTGTACTGGTCATCGTTACCGACATCGTAGCTCTGGACCGCCGCCACACCGTTACGAATCACCACGTTGTTGGCGATGTTGTAGTTGGCCCAAGTGCCCGAAAAATCGGACCACTTGCTGTAGAACCGTTTGTCGTACACCAGTTGCAGCGTTCCGACAGCGAGGTCATCGGATGAATACTTATCCATCCCGCCATTGCCGCCCATGTTGGTCCAGTCGGACAGGAGAATACGCGACTCAAACAGCTCGATACGGAACATGCCAGGCATAGCTACTCCGGTGTTGCGGTACCACGAGACTCAGGCAAACACACAAGAGCCTGCCATCATATAGCTGTGTCTGGTCGGGGCAACATATCTCCGATCGGAAATATCTCATCGAAGAACAGGATCGTGATTGCGATTACCGCACCGTCACTTTACGCGTCGGTGCTGGATCCCAGTCTGACAAATGCCATATCCTTGACCTATCGCCTTCCGCTCTCCGCTTTTCGCTTTTCGAACTCGTGTCTCCTTGCCCCGTGTCCCGGCGTCTCCCCCTCCGCCTCGGATCTAGCACGGAGTTTCGGCGCGAACCTGAGCACCTTCAGAAGTGGGTCGCTCGCCCCGAGCGAGACGCCGACCAATGACCAAGGACGAATGACCAATTGACGGTGAGGCCAAGTTATCCATAATGACCCCGAACCTGCGCACCTCCTCTCTCAATCGCCATCTAACGCATGCCCCCACAGCACTTAGCGCACAGGGGGTACCTCCGCAAATAAGTTGACACCTGTCACTTATCCACAATCTCCACGTCCCCGCGCCCGTCGCCCTCCTTACTCCTGTCTTCTGACTTCTGACTTCTGTGTTTCTGCCTTCTTCATCACTTCAGCGTCGCGATGAACTTGTCCGTCTCGGCGATCGACGCTTCCATCTCTCGGATCAGTGAGCTGACATCCGACTCGATACCGGCCGTGCTCGCGTGCAGCGAGTCCAGGGCACTGGCGTTCAGGTTGTGCTTCAGGAAGAGCACCTGGTCGTGGAACTTCGCCAGGACCGGCTGCATGCTCGCCTCTGCCCGTTTCATGCTCGCCAGCACATCGCGGTACTTCGCACGCGTGTCTTCGAGCTTGCGTTCGCTGGCGGCTCGCAGCTTGTCATCCTGGTACTGTGCCAATTCCGACCGCCACTCGGTGAACAGGTCTTTGGCGACCTCATCAAGCGAGTTAATGCGACTGGAGACGGCCTTGGAGCGAGATTCACAGGAATCGTATTGGCCCTTGAGTGTATTGTATTTCGATTCGAGATCGCCGCCCTGGAAGCCGGTCAGTTCCTTGAACCGCTGCATCGTGGTCTTGAACTGCTGCTGGGCCTGTTTCTGCGAGTCGCGCGCGTCAACAAGACGGGAGTTCAGGATATCGCGCTTTTCCGACCCGAACGCCTCCATCGTGGAGTAGTACACCGACTTGCAGCCTGCCACGACGAGCATGGCGAAAACGACCCCGGCCAGTACCAGTTGACGCATGATCTATCTCCCTGTCTCGGCCGTCGCCTGATAGCCTGATCTCGCGTCGGTTTGGGAGGCAACGGCATTATTTCCAGATAACGACTTCCTGTTCCAGCGCAATCCCATGAACCTTGAACACCGTTTCCTGCACATGGTCAATCAGGCGCATGATTTCGGTCGCCGTGCAGCCTGGATGTGCGATGATGAAGTTTGCGTGCTTGGTACTGACTTCGGCCAGGCCGATGCGATATCCCTTCAGGCCGGCCTGATCGATCAATACGCCGGCCGATGGGCCAGGCATGCCGGCCGCGTACTGTGGATTCTTGAACGTGCACCCGGCGTTCTTGGTATTCAGAGGCTGGGTGTTCTTCTTGAACATCCAGATCTCCTTGAACCGGCGGACCAGTTCCTCAGGACGGTCCTCCTGCAGATCGAACTTCGCCCCCATGACAAACGTTGCGGCGATATTGCTCTTGCGGTACGTAAACAGCAGGTCATCGCGGGTGCGGTCGAAGATCTCACCCTCAACGCTCATGACCGTCACGCGGGAGATGCTGGCGCCGATATCGCCGTACTTGCCGCCGGCATTGCCGCGGACGCAGCCGCCGATGGTACCGGGAATGCCCGCCATGCATTGCAGGCCCGAGAGTCCACGCCGAACGCAGAAGCGGGCGACCACCTGCATATCAGCGCCCGCACCGGCCGATACGGTGGAACCGTCGGCCGCGAACTCTTCGAAGTAATCGGAATCCAGCTTGAACACCGCCGCATCGACCCCTTCATCGGCAACCAGCAGATTGGCGCCCTTACCCAGCACCAGCACGCGGACGCCGTTCTCCACGCAACGGCGTGACAGGGCACGCAGCTCATCGGGGTCTTTCGGCCGAACGAGATACCGCGCCGGGCCGCCCAGGGCATACCAAGTCAGCGGCGCCAGCTCAACGTGCTCCTGCACTGCGTGTTCGTAACCGACAAATGGACTCAGATCAGGCATCGATATGGGCTCACTTAGCTTAGGGCATCAGGGGGTACCAAGGTCAACCAACTCTTGGCCGATTTCCCAGATGTTCCCAGCGCCAATCGTCAGGACAAGATCTCCGGCGCCAGCGCGGGTCTTGATATAGTCAACAATTCCGGGGAAATCCGGCACATGCACGGCGTTCTGACCGTTGACGCGGATGCGCTCGACAAGCATCGGGGTATTGACCGCCTGCACATCTTCCTCGCTGTCGCGGCAGCGGTAGATGTCGGTCAGGATGGCATCATCGGCATCTTCAAAGCAGGCGGCAAACTCTTCGAAGAGCAGCCGGGTCCGACTGTATTGATGAGGCTGGAAGCAGCAGAACAACCGTCGAGGCTGGTATTGCTCGCGCAAGGCGCGCAGGGTAGCGCGGATCTCGGTGGGATGGTGGCCATAGTCGTCGATTACCGTCGCGCCGCGATAGGTGCCCTTGAGGCTCATCCGTCGATCAACGCCCTCGAAGGTTGCGACCGTGGCGGCTGCCATATCCGGCTTTACACCGCATGCCGCGCAGGCCGCCACCGCCATCGTTGCATTGAACAGATTATGAGCACCGGCAACGGTCAGTTGCAGCGACGCCACCAGCTCGCCGTTGTGGAGAATCTGCCCGGTATGACAGCCATTCACGATGCCGGTGGGAATGACTGACCATGTGGCATTTTGCCCCACCGCAACCGTCTCGATGCGGCACGGAGCATCGTCAACGGCTCTGATGACATTCTCATCAACGCCATTGCAGATGACCAGTCCATCGCTCGGGATACGCGAAACAAAGATGCGGAACGAATCGACAATGTTCTCCAGGGAGCCGTAGCAATCCAGGTGATCCTTGTCGATATTGGTGATCAGGGCCACCGTGGGAAACAGGTTGTGGAAGGAACGGTCGTATTCGCAGGCTTCGACGACAAATGCTTTGCCACTGCCTGAGCCGGAACCACCTTTAAGTTGCGGCACGGTGCCGCCGACCACCCAGGAAGGATCCTGCTGGCACATGGTCATGGTGTAGGCGATCATCCCGGTTGTGGTCGACTTGCCGTGCGTGCCGGCAACAGCGACACCCAGTCGCTCGCGCATCACATCGCCCAGAAGCTGCGCGTACTTCACGTTCGGCAGTTCCAGCGTGCGTGCATACCTGAATTCGAGGTTGTCATCCTTCACGGCGGCCGTGCGGACGACCAGATCCACGTCGCGCGTGAGCATCGCACCGACCTGGTCGCGCGAGATCTTCACGCCACCTCTGACCAGCGCCATGGTGGCATTGTTCGGCTTCGGTTCCGAACCGGTGACAATCGCCCCTGCATCGGCAAGGATCTTGGCCAGGCCGCTCATTCCGCAGCCGCCAATGCCGATAAAGTGCACTCGTTTTCCAAAGAACCGGCTCTCTCCGGCTTTCCTGGCCGGCAGAACCTGAATTTGCTGCTTTTCCAAGTCTGACATGGTATCGGTCCTCCATGACCGTCCCAAATGGCTACGGATCTACTGACAGGTACTTCGCCAGAGATGAAGCCACTTGATCCGCGGCATCCGGTTTGCCAAGTCGCCGTGATGCATCCGCCATCGCGCGGCGTTTGGCATCACCAAACAAGAGCAACTCAAGCACCGGCCGCATTTTTTCCGAGTTCTTCGCTGCATCCTTTTCGTCGTTGAGGATGATCGCCGCCCCCGCATCCTCCAGCACCTTGGCGTTGGCCCGCTGATGCATGTCCTTGTGGAAGGGATAGGGCATCAGGATCGAAGGCAACCCGCACGCGGTCAGTTCCGCGCAGGTGCTGGCGCCCGATCGGGCGACCACCAGGTCGGCGACGGCAAAAACATCCGCCATCGCAGGGGTAAAGTCGACCACTCGCGCTGCTATCGCGTGTTCGGCATAGCGAGCCTGCACCGTGGAAGCGTGCTCCTTGCCAGCGAGGTGCAGCACCTGCCAGCCCTGATGGCGCAGGGTCGAGAGGGTTGCCAATACTGCTTCATTCACGGTCTGGGCGCCCTGCGAGGCTCCGGTAACCACCAGCGTGTTCAATTTCAGGTCCAGCGACAATCTGGCGGCGGCCGACTCGCGCGTCGGCATGCTGCGGATATCACGGCGGATAGGGCATCCTGTGACCAGGAGCTTCGACCAATGGGCCGAGGGCACCTGCGATCTCGTTTCCTCGAACTGGCAAAACACCTCATTAACGTATTTCAGAAGGTAACGGTTGGCCTTGCCGGGAATCACATCCTGATTCAGGATGGCGGCAGGAACCTTCTTCCGGGCGGCCAGTTTCACGGCTACCCCGGCCGCGTAACCGCCCAGACCTAACACGGCAAAAGGTTGATCCGAGCTCAGCAGTTGTTGCACGAGCTCCAGCGTTTCACGCCAGCTTTTCCAGAAACGAATGAGCCCGGCCACCGTCTTCACCGGCGGCACGATCGGCTGGGGAATGAAGTCAAAGCCCGTGTTGCCGAGTATAGTGCGATCGATATCACGCGTGGTGCAGAGAAATACCGGCTTGATCGCGGGGTTCAGCTCGCGAAGGGCCTCGGCCACCGAGACGCCCGGATAGAGGTGTCCGCCGGTTCCGCCGCCTGCCAGCAGGATTGTCTGTGCCTTCGCCATCCCGCACGCTTCCCGTAACTGACCCAACTCGACCACGTGAACGCCGAACTTAGGCCGGGGCCACCGTTGTGGTCGGCCTAAGTTGACCAGCCACAGCAGTATCCTCTGCCACACCGTAATCTTCTCCACTGATCCTGGCAACGTTATAGACAAGACCCAACATGGCACAGGTGATCACCAGGCCGGTGCCCCCAAAGCTGACCAGTGGCAGGGGCAGACCCTTGGGCGGCACCGAAACGGTCGCCACAGCGATGTTGATCATTGCCTGCAGCCCGATCATGCATCCGACGCCAAAGGCCAGCAGTTGCCCAAATGAATCGCGAGCCCGGCGGGCGATGTTCCAGCAGCACCAGATGATGCCCAGATAGAGCACAATCGTGAACATGGCGCCAAAAAGGCCAAGTTCTTCGCAGATCATCGCGAAAATGAAATCGGTCGTATCTTCTGGCAGGTATCCAAGCTTTTGGACGCCGTTGCCCAGGCCCCGCCCGGTCACTCCGCCGGAAGCGAAGCTCAGCAGGCTCTGGATCAGGTGATAGCCCTCCTTTTGCGGAGCGGCATAAGGATCCAGGAACGCCATCACGCGGCGAAGACGATAGGGCTCACGAACGACAAAATACACCGCAGCGACAGCCAGGGGAGGGATGAACAGCCCCAGATGCCACAGCCTGACGCCGCCGGCAACCAGCACTGCCAGCATGCACACACCAATCAGGGCGGCGGTGCCAAAGTCCTCTTTTACGATCAGTAGACCGACGACGCCCATGGGCACGAAGCAAAGTAAGAGGCCCTTGAATTGCCGCGGGTCGACCGGTCGAGCCGACATGATCCAGGCGAAGAGCATCACGCACGCCCATTTACCCAGCTCAGAGGCCTGAACCTGTATGGGACCAAGCTGGATCCAGCGGCGGGCACCGTTCACTTCCTTGCCGATATGGGGAACCAGGACCGCCGCACAGAGCAGCACCGCGATCACAAAAACCCACACCGCCGGTGTCGAGAGCCATTGGCGGATCGGGCTATCGCCCAGAGAAACCGATGAAGAAGAGCCACCGAACGGATGAATGATACGGCCCTTGAGCCGATGCCAGCCATTGGGTCGCGCTAGCATACGATAGTCGAGTCGGCCGCAGACGAAAAATGCCACGATGGCGGCCGCGACAAACATGACATCACGGGTGCCGGTGATCGACCAGCGCCAACCGACCTGTCCGGAGAGGCCAAATGCGGCCGACTGCACCATGATCACGCCCATCAGCAGCAGCGCGAACACGCAGACGGCCAGAAGGTCACGGTTACGAATTCGATAGATTGAGTCCATGGCGATGAGCATCCTTGCGTCTTGCGCCACCGACCGACGAGTTGGCTGGGCCTGGCCTTGAAATTGTGTCGCGTGCGCCGACTGGCCCCGGGCATCATGCCCGCGTCGACGTACCAGTCTCATGTTCTAGCACATCCTTGATCGCTTGGCGAGAGTTGACTTGCGATTTTTTTTACGCGCCAGCGACTCGCTCAGATGGGTATCCAGGTAGCTCGGATATCACTTCGTCAACCAGCACGCGGCGAGGTGCTCCGGATTGGCCTCTTTGGCCTCCAGCGGGGGGGCATCGTCAACGCACCTGCGCATCACTCGGACGCTCTGGCCGGCCGATGTGATCTGTACCGTATCGCTTGCTCCTGCCCCGGCCGCACACTGGCGAGTCAGGCTGCAACGCGGATGAAAGGCACAACCCGTCGGCGGGTTCACGGGCGATGGAACTTCCCCCTGCAGGACGATCCGCGTCTTCTTTGGCCGCGGGTTTGGTTCAGGAATGGCAGAGAGCAAGGCAACCGTATAGGGGTGCTTCGGATTTCGGTAGAGTTCCCGCGCCAAGGCTTTCTCCACAATCCGGCCGAGGTACATTACCGCCACTTCGTCCGAGAAATGCTCGACCACCGCGAGGTTATGGGCGATGAACAGGTACGTCAGGCCGTGCTGCTGCTGCAGGTCCGAGAGCAGGTTAAGGATCTGCGACTGAATCGAGACATCCAGCGCGGAGACCGGCTCATCGCAGATGATCAGTTCGGGCGAAAGGCCCAGCGCGCGGGCGATGCCCACACGCTGTTTCTGGCCGCCGGAAAACTCGTGTGGATACCGGCCGGCATAGTCCGGATCAAGACCGACCCGCTTCAGCAGGTCGGCCACCATCTCATCCCGAGCCTTGCCGCGGGCAATCCCATGCGTCTGTAGAGGTTCGCCGACGATCCGGCCGATCGTCATGCGCGGATTCAAACTGGAGACCGGGTCCTGAAAGATGATCTGCATGTGCCGGCGAAGTCTTCGCAGTTCCCGGCCGGAATACTGGAAAAAGTCCTCGCCGTGAAAGCGAACCTCACCGGCCGTGGCTGGAATCAGCCGCAGGATCGTCCGGCCAACGGTCGTCTTTCCGCATCCCGACTCTCCCACCAGCCCCAATGTCTTCCCTCGCGGCAACGCGAAAGTTATATCATCGACAGCCTTCACATATCCAACCGTGCGTGAGAACACCCCTTTACGGACCGGGAAATAGGTCTTGAGATTATGCACCTCAAGCAGGGGGGGGCCGTTTGTAGCCGCGTGTGTGTTGTTGCTGGCCGCTACCATTGTTCCCAATCTTATACCACGCTTGTAGTGACGGCGCAAGCCGGTTCTTCCACAGGGAGTGGCCGTCTACAATCATCGTGGGCTTGCGCCCACGCTACGAGCAACTCACGCCGGATCGTATCCGCCACGCCCAAAGGGATGGCACCGGCAAATTCGTTTTGCCGCGCGCCACGCCCCGCCCCACGGCCCATACTTCTCAATTGCATCGAGCGCATACTGGCTGCATGATGGGGAGAATCGGCAATGCCCCCCCATGAACCGCCCCAATGTCGCGCGGTAGGCAAAGACCAAGAAGATCAGTATGCGCGACATCACGCACTCCTCTTCCGCACCGCGCTGGCAACCGCTCGCACAAACGTATCAACGCACGTCTCGAGGCTCACCGGTTCGTGTGGCTTAAGCACCACCACAATATCCCAGCCGGCGGGCAACTCATGCTGCCGCAGCCGGAAGGATTCACGCAACAACCGCTTGATCCGATTCCGCCGCGCGGCTGTTCCAACCTTCCGCGACATGCTGATCCCGAGCCGGCTATGCGGCTGTTGGTTGGGGGCCACATAAACTCCAATGGGCCCCTCAAACACTCTCTGCCGGCGCGCAAAGACAGCATCGAATTCCGTCTTCTTCCGGATGCGCTGATTCTTGGCGAACATGTACCGCTGCTCTGCCATGCGAATACAAAGAGTAGACCAGGTGTCTAGTGAACGCCCTTCTCCGCCAGGTACTTCTCTGCGTCCAACGCCGCCTTGCATCCCATCCCGGCCGCGGTGATCGCCTGCTTATACACGGGGTCGGCCACATCGCCGGCTGCGAACACTCCCTCGACGCTCGTGTACGTCCGGAAAGGCTGCGGCAGCTTGATGAATCCTTTCTCATCCAACTGGAGCTGGCCATTCAGGAACTTCACATTGGGCGTGTGCCCGATGGCGACAAACATGCCGGTGGCCTGCACGACTCGCTTCTTCTTCGCCACCACATCCGCCAGGCGGACGCTGTGCAGCCCGGCAGCATCGTCGCCGAGCACCTCATCCACCACGCTGTTCCACACCGGCTCGATCTTCGGATTCTTCAGCGTCCGCTCGGCCATGATCTTGCTGGCGCGGAACTGGTCGCGACGGTGCACGATGTACACCCTGCTGGCAAACTTCGTGAGGTAGTTGGCCTCTTCACACGCCGAATCACCACCGCCCACAACCACCACCGGCTGGTTGCGGAACCGCGGCAACGCTCCATCGCATACTGCACACGCAGACACGCCGCGGTTCTTAAAGGCACTCTCGGAATCCAGGCCCAGGTAATTCGCACTGGCCCCCGTGGCAATCACGATCGTGTGCGCCTCGGTCATCTGCCCGGCCGTGTCTTCCAGCACGAATGGCCGCTTGGATAGGTCCACGCGTACAATATCCTCAGTGAAGATCCGCGTGCCAAATCGCTCCGCCTGTTGCCGCATCGCCATCATCAAATCCGGCCCGAGTATCCCGTTGGCAAAGCCTGGGAAGTTCTCCACCTCGGTCGTCAGGTTAAGCTGTCCCAGGGGCAGCGTGCCCTTCAGGCGGTTGTCTTCGGATATCGCTCCTTCATAGATGACCGGAGTCAGGTTCGCTCGTGCTGCGTAAATCGCGCACGCCCAACCGGCCGGTCCCGATCCAATAATCACGATCTTTTCTGCCATAGTCTTTCGTATCCTTCTGTGCCGCGATTCTAGCACGCGCCCACCACATCGGCCATTCACCACCCGACCATGCCCATCACCTCATCCGCTAGGTCTCCCACTGGCCGATCACCTGCGATCCACTGGGTATTCGCGAACCGCCGGAACCATTTCATCTGCTTCCGCGCCAGTTGCCGGGTTGCGATCTTGATCTGCTCCGCCGCATCATCGAGGTTCATCCGCCCCTGCACATGGTCGATCAACTCGGCGTACCCTGTAGCCTCAGTCGCCGTCCGTGAGAGGGCGCCATAGCGCTCGAGCAGCCCGCGGACCTCTTCCAGCCAACCTGCCTCCATCATTGCCTTCACCCTCGCATTGGTCCGGCGGTTCAGCGCCTCCTTCTCCCAGGACAGCCCAACAAACAGCGCGTCGTGCCGCAGCCGCCCCGTCGCCCACTCCTGTTGCCAGGAAGAGATCGGCTGGCCGGTCAGTTCGTATACCTCGAGCGCCCGCACCAGACGTTTGGTATCGTTCACATGAATCCGTGCCGCGGCCGGCGAGTCCACTTTACTCAACCGGGCATGCAGCGCATCGTTCCCCATCGCCATCAGCCGCTGCCGCAATTCCGGGTCAGCCTGCGGCCCATCGAACAGCCCCTCAAACAGCGCCTTGTAGTACAGCGGCGTCCCGCCCGTTGCGATCAGCGGCACGCCCCGACGCCCCGCATCGGCAATCGTCGCATCCGCCATCTCTACAAACCGTGCCACCGTGAACAGTTCTGTCGGCTCCATCAGGTCAAGCAAATGGTGCCGCACCTCGGACTGCTCCTGCTGAGTCGGCTTGGCCGTGCCAATATCCATGCCGCGATAAACCGTCATGGAATCAACGCAGAGAATCTCCCCGCCAACCCGGCGGGCGATCTCCATCGCCAGGGCCGACTTACCCGAGGCCGTTGCCCCAAGCAGAACCAGAAGTTTCACTGCATTTGCATCTGCCATGTTTTTTCACAACTGCCAGAATTGCAGTTGGGAGAAGGCCGTTCGTCAAGCGCTGCCGCTTTTCGCAAGTCACGATAGATCAAGCACTAGGAAACGCAACTCGAGGGGGGCGCATTCTGGCACGATCTTTGTTTGGGTTACCGATGCAGTTGACCACAGAGTCATTACTACTTTGAAAGGAGGACATCCTATGGCACTGCCCGCACGTGTAATACGTAATATGGACCCGTTTGAGGCGATGCACCGAGACTTCGACGGCATGCTTGGCCGGCTTTTTACCGGCCGTGAAGCCGAGGGAAACTGGATGGCCCCGTACGGTGTGGATATTCGCGAGGACTCCGACCACATCTACGTTGAGGCCGAGTTACCCGGCTTCAAGAAGGAAGAAGTCGAGATCACGATGGAGAACCAGACCCTGACCATCGCTGCCGAGCGCCGGGTGCAGGAGAAGCACAAAGATGGCGAGCAGACGCTGCTCCTGCAGGAACGCCGCTACACTCGCTTCCTCCGTAGTTTCACGCTGCCTCCAACCGTCAATGAATCGAAGGTCGATGCCAAACTTCAGGATGGCATCCTGTTGATCACGCTCGATAAGCGCGAAGAGACCAAGCCCAAGAAGATCACGGTGCAGTAGACCTGAATCGGCTCTGCAAACTGGAACGCGAGGGATGGTCGGTCGAGGCCGTCCCTCGTGCTATTCTTCCACAGCCTCGTCCGACACTGAAACGGATTTCCGATCCAGCCAGGCCGCCACGAAGAGCGCCCAGCGGAAATGGGTGAATGCGCCGAAAATCAGGGTGGCAGCAATCGCTCCTACAGAAGCGATCTCGAGGACCGCTCGATGACTGAGAAGTGCCTGCGCTTCAGCCAAGAGGGCGACACACGCCAGCAGACAAAGCACAGAGCCAACGATAGCCGACGCGTTCTCGGATCGGCGGAATAATGCTCGCCACTGCAGGACAAGCATCATGCCGATGAACAGGAGGCCAAGCACGGGTGCGGCAAGGAGCATGGTGAGTTCCATGCGGGAGTCATGTGGGTCGACAGACACACGGATGATTGTCCACACTGATGCGGCCCCAACTATCACCAGCCATCCGGCTATGATCACCGCGCCAAGCCACACATACCACGGTCGGCTGAATACGATCTGCGGGCGAGCATAGTGGATCAACTCTCCCACGTGCGATCCATTGTTGCGTGTCAGTAGGAGGCTATAGTCGACGTCGACCTTACGTGTCGCGCTATCCCGCGCCACCGCGGCGTTCGCCTGCAACACCGGCAGTTTCACCCGCTTGATCGCGCTGCGCCGGAATCGCTCGCGATACGCCTGCTCGTCCATCGCCAGCACCTCATCCAGCGGAATCGTTCCATCGGTGAACCGCGGCCGGAAACTCTCCCACGCTCCCTCCGGCGCCTTCCGGTTATGTGGGCATACCTCCTGGCAAATGTCGCACCCGAACAGCCAGTTGCCCAGTGAACGTTGCTGCTGCTCGTCGAGCAGCCCGCGATGCTCGATGTTCAGATAGGAGATGCACCGTCGCGGATCCATCTGGTAGGGGGCAGTGATCGCATTCGTCGGGCAGGCATCAATGCAGCGCGTACAGGTGCCGCAATAGTCCTTCGCCGGTTCATCGCACGCCAAATCCAGCGATGTGAGCACCTCGCCCAGCAGCAGCCAGGAACCCAAGCCCGGGTTGATGATGCAGGTGTTCTTGGCAAGCCAGCCAATCCCGGACGCCGCCGCAAACTCCCGCTCCAGAATCGGCGAGCTATCCACCCCGCATTTCATCTCCGCCACCGGCCATTGCCGCCGAATCGCATCCGCCAGCGCATGCAGCCGCGGCTTCATCACTTCGTGGTAATCATCACCCAGAGCGTAACGAGCGATTCTGCCGCGCGGCTCATCGCCCGATGGCTCAGTCAATTGCCTATGGTAATTCACCGCCACACAGATGACGCTGCGGGCGACCGGGAAGAATGACCGCACATCGATCATCGCTTCCAGATGCCGATTCAGCCACTGCATCGTGCCCGCCTGACCGGAGGCAATCCAGTTGCGGATATAGTCCGCGCGCGCTGAAGGTGCGGCCGGGGCGATCCCAATCAGATCGAAACCCAGATCAATGGCCATCCGCCTGATCAGAGCGGACGCTTCATCACGGTCATAAGTGGCTGAATCTGACACGCACAAGAGTGTACGCGCCGGCCCGTTTTCGCGCAAGCGAGCAGCCTAAGTTCACCTTCTTCTATGGGCGATCATGCCGCCACCCCGCGCCGCCGCGGCCGGCCGCGGCCACCCCGCTGTGCCATCATCACCTGCAGTTGTTCCAGTTCTGCAATCTGATGTATTCGCCGTGCGGCCGCATCTCCACCCCCCACACGGTCATGCGGCAGAAACCAGCGCAACCACTGCATCTCCGCGCCGATCGCATCCAACGCCTGCCGGAATACGCTCTTCACCGGCAGCGTCAGCAGTGCATCGAGGAACAGCCCATCAGTCCCGCGCACAATGAGCGACCGATCATCCATGCCGACGATCTGCCCCTCCATCAATCGCGGCAGAAGACCATCCCATTTCACGCAGTACACTAACTGCCCCATCTCAAGCCTCCGGCCAATCTTGATGCCCACGGCATCACTCCCTGAACTCTCCTTGTCAGACCTTCGAAGCTGGTAGCGTTCCATGTCGAGCTCCTTTCTTTTTGTCCGCAAGGATCATGCCAGAGGGGTGTGACAACAGTATGTCACAGTCTCTTGCGGAAAATCGGCTGACCTTTGGGACTGCGCCGGTGTCCGGGTATACATCGAGAACACTTGAGCCCGGTTCCAGACGATCCACGGTCCGATGCCCAGCTTGTCGCGGCGGCCGCCGGCGGCGAGACCTCTGCCTTTGATGCCCTCTTCCGCCGCCATCGCGACTGGACCTATCGCCTGGCATATCGCTTCACCGGCACGGATGCCGATGCCTGGGACGTCCTCCAGGAAGCCTTCCTTTACCTCGCCCGCCGCATGCCGTCCCTTACCCTTACAACCTCGCTGCGAACGCTGCTATTCCCGGCCATTCGCAACCTGGCTATCAAAGCCAACACCAAACGCCGGAAACTCGTCGCTGGCGAGGAACTGCTGGCTGCCCTCCCGGCTCGATCGTCCGATCAATCCACCGACAATCTGCTCCAAGTGCTCGAGTCGCTGGGCCTGCCCCACCGCCAGGTCGTCATCCTGCGCTACATAGATGATCTGAGCTTGGAGGAGATTGCCGAGGTACTCGCCATTCCCCTCGGCACCGCTAAGAGTCGTCTCTTTCACGCCCACCGCCTGCTCCGCGATAACCCACGTTGCCGCAAGTACTTCGGGCAGTAGTGCGGCATACCGTGCCGCACATCGGGGATTTTTCATGAACCAAACGCGTCGCAGAAAGGCTTATATGGCAATGGCTCCGATCAACGATGACAACCTGCCCGAGGGACTGCGAGCCGACCTGCATCGCCTGACCCCCTCCCTGCCGGCCGGTATCGCCCATCGCGAGCGAGACCTTCTCGCTCAGGCGCACAGCGCCCTGAACCAACCACGTGGCCGAAGAACAGGATGGCGTTGGCTGGCGGCAGGGGCGGCCGTAGCTGCCATGCTCCTTGTCGCCGTGACCGCCTCTCGTAGTGGCGGCAATCCTGCCGCCACACCCCCCGCGCCAGTCGCCGTCGCCCCCAAGCCCACGATTATCGACGCCATGATCGCCGCCCGCCGCCCCGGCGTGAAGCAGCCCGACATCGACCAGATCGCCATGGCCGCCGTCAGCATTGACTCGCCGGAGGTGCACTAATGTTCCGTCTCCTCCTGGCATGCTTCCTCCTGTTTCCCCTCTGGTCCCTGGCGGCCGAGGCCCCGGCCACTCAGACCGTCCGTTTCGAAACCGTCAACGTCTACATCGACTCCGGCGACCATCCCCTCGCCGCCTGGCAAGTGGAACTTAAAGCAACCCAAGGCGATGTGAAGATCGTTGGTGTGGAAGGTGGCGACCATCGCGACCTCTACCGCGATCCCCCATACTACGACCCCAAGGCCCTCACCGCCGGCCGGATAATCCTCGCCTCCTACACCACCGCCGACACTGCTCCCAAAGGCAAGACCCTCGTCGCCCGCGTCCACCTGCGCGTCTTCGGGGACTTCCGCCTGAGCATCACCCCAATGGCCGCCGCCGGCCCCACCGGCCAATCCATCCCCACGACTGCCTCAACTGCCAACGCGCCGACAACCAGTACACCGAAAGATAAGGAGTGAACCGTGCCCAAGCCGCTGGTCTATACGTTCATCGCCGTCATCTGCATCCTGGTCATGGCTGCATGCTCAACGACTAAGCAATCAGCCAATACCAGTGCCCAGGCAACAGTGGCGCCCTCCGCCCCAACTACGGTCTCAAGCTCCTGGCAGACGCAGATGGAAGCGGAACGGGCAGCCACGATTGCCGCACTGATCAAGGACGCTCGCCGCTATATCTCCCAGAACAAATACCCTGAAGCTCTAGCCACAATCGATCAGATCACTGCCGTCGATCCAACGAACAACTATGCCACCGGGGTCCGCCCACTGATTGAAGAACGGGCTTTGACCCAGGAGCAGCGTGTGTATCGCCAGCAGTATCAGCGAAACCTATCCAAACAACTGAACCGGGGGCAAGAGCAGCAGATTCCGCACGACAGCATCTATCGCTACCCGACGAACTGGCCAGCGATCAGCGATGATCGCGATCGTCTCTTTATGGAGGAACAGAGCGTTGGCGAAGCCGATCATGCGACACGCATAGCGTTGGGAAAGAAACAGCCGCTTGTGCGGTTCAATGGTACGGCGTTGGATGAAGTGATCGAACTGCTGCGTGATACATCCGGTGTACAGATCATCCCAGACTGGGAACAGATTGAACGGGCTGGCATTGGTCGTAAGGCGGCCATACAGACGCGTTTGCGTGATGTGACGCTGGCGGGAGTGCTGGATGAGGTGCTTCGCCAAGTCAGTACCGATCCGAAAAACCCATTAACGTATACAGTCGATGAAGGCGTTGTCACGATTACGACAGTCGCCGATGCCAAGAACACCAAACGTAACCGCCTTGTAACCCGCGCCGGCGAGGAACTCTGGATCATCGGCCGGGTAGCTGCAGGCGAAACCCAACCTGGCGATGACTCCCCCGGCTCTGGCCAACTCGCCGTGAAGGAGCTCAAAGACGGCAAAGAGCAGCTCATCCCCGTTCCGCTGAAGCACACAGACGTCAAAGCAAGCATCGCTGCCTACATCTCCAGTACCACCGTCCGCCAGCAGTTCTACAACCCCTACGCCGAGAAGATTGAAGCCGTCTATGTCTTCCCGCTCCCCGAGAACGCCGCCATCAACGAATTCATCATGGCGGTTGGCCAGCGGAAGATCCGCGGCATCATCCGCGAACGCGAAGAGGCCAAACAGCTTTACCAGGAAGCCCGCGCCCAGGGCCACGTCGCCAGCCTGCTCACCCAGGAGCGGCCGAACGTCTTCACCCAATCCGTCGCCAACATCGAACCCAGCAAACAGATCGACATCGAGATCACCTACTACCACACGCTGGCGTATGCCGATGGCTGGTACGAATGGGCATTCCCGATGGTCGTCGGCCCGCGCTACAACCCGGCCGGCTCAACCCAGGGCGTCGGCGCCGCCCCGCGCGGGGGCAAACCCGGTATCACCGGCCAAGCCACCGAAGTGCAGTACCTCAAGCCTGGCGAGCGATCCGGCCACGACATCGGCCTATCGGTCGAGGTAAACTGCCCCGCGGGCTTGGAGGAGATTCGCTGTGCCTCACACCAGGTGAACATCGAGCGGCCGTCGGCCGGCCGGGCCATCGTCTCCATTGCGCCCAGCGACACGCTCCCCAACAAAGACTTTGTTCTCCGCTACCGCGTGGCCGGCGGGCAGATCAAGTCCGGCATGCTGGTACACCGTGACCAGAAGGGCTCCTATTTCAACCTGATGGTCTACCCGCCGATGGACCTCCGCCCGCAGGACCGCATTCCGCTGGAAATGGTCTTCCTCCTCGATGTCTCCGGCTCCATGTCCGGCGATCCGATCAACCAGTGCAAGGCGGCCATGCGCTGCGCCCTCTCCCACATGGACCCACACGATACTTTCCAGGTGATTACGTTCTCCGGCAATAATCGCGCTCTCTTCGATCGCGCCCAGCCGGTTACAAAGGAAGCGACTGACCGTGCCATGCACTTCGTTGAGGATACCAACGCCGGCCGCGGCACCGAGATGATGCCGGCGATTCTTGCTGCTCTTACCGCGCCGCAGGATGAGGAGCACAAGCGTGTTGTCGTCTTCCTCACCGACGGCTTTGTCGGCAACGAGGATGACATCCTTCGCGCTGTCCATGACCGACTCGGCCCCGCCCGCATCTTCTCTTTTGGCGTGGGTTCCTCGCCCAATCGCTATCTGATGGATGGCCTTGCCCGCATCGGCCGGGGCGCAGTGGCCTATCTGGGCCTGCGTGACAGCGGCGAAGACGTCATGCGGCTCTACTTCGACCGTGTCGCCGCCCCCGCCATGACCGACATCGCTTTCGACTTTGGCGAAAACATGAAGCCATCTGAACTCTACCCCGCGAAGAAGTCCGATCTCTTCGTCGGCCGCCCGATCATCGTGGCCGGCTGCTTCTCCGGGGAGTTGCCCAGGCAGGTGCAAGTGCACGGCCGCATAGGCGGACGAGCCGTCACCATCAGCGTGCCGGTGGATACCAAATGCACCACCAACCCCGCACTGGCCGCGATCTGGGCCAGACAGAAGATCACCGACCTGTCCGATGAGATGTTCATGACGCCCAACCGCGCCCAAGAGCTGGTCCTCCTGGTGAAGCAGACTGCCCTCGACCACGGTCTGATGTCTCAATACACCGCGTTCATCGCCGTCGATTCCAGCCAACGCACCGTCGGCGACCACGGCATCAGCGTCGCCGTGCCCGTAGTGATGCCCGAAGGCGTCAAGTACGAAACCACTGTCCCCGAAAAGTAGATCTGGAGTGCGGTGACTTGTCGCCGCTTTCTGGCCCGAGACTTGTCTAGGGCGCTCCTGGAGGTTCCTTATGAAAGCCAACGCCCTGATCACCGTTGTACTTTCCTTGGCTCTAACCGGCTGTGCCGCCCACTACGTCACCCCCGGCCGAGGCGCCGATTTCAAACAAATCGACCTTACCGAAGAAGCCCGCCGCAACGGCACCGACTGGGAAGTCCGCAGCAGCCTCGACAAGCGCCCGCTTGCCAGCTTCCCGACTGCTATCGCGGTCGCCCGCATCCAGGACACGGGCTACTCCTCGCGCACCTGCAGTTCATGGGGTGCAGGCAAATATAGCATTGTCACCACTCGCGACGTCGAAAAGGATGAACAACTCGCCCGGCTCTCTCGTTTGCCGCTGATCTCCGGCATCGCCCAGATGAACCGCCTGCTGCTTCCTGCCGACCTCCAGAGCGATGTGCCGCTGCGCGAGGCGGCCGCCAAACTCCACGCCGACATGCTGTTGATCTACACCTTCGATACCACGTTCCTTGAGGATCAGAAAGCCGCCCCCGTCTCGGTCATCACGCTCGGACTCTCCCCCACCAAGACGGTCGATGTCATGACCACCGCCTCGGCCGCTCTCCTCGACACGCGCAACGGCTACATCTACGGCCTCGCCGAAGCCAGCGCCCGCCGCGAGAAGCTCACCACCAGTTGGGCCACCGAAGACACCATCGACTCCGCCCGTCAGAAGAACGAAGAGGAAGCCTTCGGCAAACTCGTCACCGAACTGGAGAAGACCTGGACCGGCGTCGTGAACCAGTACGCCGTCCGCCCAACGGGCCAGGGCATTCCGCAAGGGCAACCGTAAGACTCTATGCCCTAGCGAGCAGGTGACACATCAATGGTTGCCAGACGGTAATAGCCGTCCTTCGTCTCCATGCTCCCCCTCAAGGCTAGCTGCACGGCGCGGGCCGGACTGCCGGCGCGGTCCGTGAGAGCCAGTTCCAGAGCATACCGTGCGAGCACTGCCGGCGCAGTGACCGTGGATGCTTCGCTAGCTGGGGTATCAGGCAGCCAGCGGGTGCAGTCGGAGTTGGCCAGCGGCTCAGAGTGGACGATCTGGCCGCTGCTCAGATTCCGCCAGCGGACGCCAAGATCGAATCGCCGATACGCGGGAGCCACACCGCGGTTCATCCAGGTAAGTTGCAGCGAGAACGGCTGGCCGGCCTGGATCGTCTCCGGCAGCGTGATCGACTGCAGGAAGAACCAGTAGCCGACCATGTTTGTGAGCTTATTCGTGATCAGCGGGTTGTCGCCCAGCCACTGCGTGGCATCGCCGTGGTAGCCGATGTAGGTGGCCCGCATCTTCCGCACGGCGGCTAACAGGTACTCCGCGCCAAGCTCGCCGCCGTTGGCGCCTCGCCAGGTGTTGTCACCTCTGGGGTCACGCATCTTGGGGTAATGCTGGAGTTCGATAATCGTCGGCTTCGACCGCCAGGCGTTCTCCCAGACCCACGGGTGCGAGAGCGAGTCGGTGGGGAAACGCCTGACATGAAAGGGCACACCGATGCTGTCATCGCGAACGCCGATGCCCTCATTCAGCAGCCACTGTGTAAACTCCCGGCCGCGGCCGTCCTTGCGCTGGGCCGCAAACTCGTCGGGCACCACCAGCGTCGCCTTGTGATAGTGCCGCTGATGGAGACGCACATGCTCCTGCAGCACCTCGACCGGCCAGTCATCCACGTCGTCGCCGCAGCCATAGTTGTGCCCTTCACCCCACTGGCCGTAGGAGCCGATATCCACATAGCGAAGCCAGGGCTGGGCATCATAGCGCTCGGCGAAGGCCTTGTGAAAGTCCCCAAGCTGCTCCAGGAAGATCGGGTCGGCATAGTCCGGCCGCCATGTCGTGGGCTCGTGACCGAGGAAGGGGGTGAACTCGCCTTTGGCGCCCAGATCTTTCACCCATTCTGGTGTGGCGAAGACGCAGTCGTGGCTCTCCTTGCAGGAGATACGGAACGAGATGCCCATGCCTTTGGCGGTCCACTTCTGGATCACATCGTCGACGATCGACCAGTTGAAGACGCCGCGTTGCGGCTCGAGGTAGCTCCAGGCAAGGCGGAGGTAGAGGTGGTCCATGCCGGGAAAAGTTTCGAGTTCCTCATCGGAGTTCGGCAGGTACTTCGTGATGCCGTTATCGAAGTAGTGATGGTACCAGCCCTTGTGCGGGTTGCGAAGGACGATCTGGTCGTCGGCGAGAGCCTTTAGGTCGATGCTGCGCATGTGAAGCGGCCTCCTTCAGCTCAATGTACAGGCAGACACGGCGATCCGTGATGGATCGCCGTGCCTGTTTGTGCTTCTAAAAGTAAGAACGAAGGCGAGCTTACTTGAGCTCGACCTTGGCGCCTTCCTTCTCGAGTTCGGCCTTGAGCTTGTCGGCGTCGGCCTTGGGGAGGGCTTCCTTGACAACCTTGGGAGCGCCTTCCACGAGGTCCTTGGCTTCCTTGAGGCCCAGACCGGTGGCCGCGCGGACGACCTTGATGACGTTGATCTTCTTGTCGCCATGGGCGGTGAGAACGACGTCGAAGGTGGTCTTTGCTTCTTCCTTCTCGACCGGGGCCGCAGCGGCCGGGCCGGCCATCATCACGCCGCCGCCAGCGGCGGGCTCGATGTTATAGGTGTCCTTCAGGTAGCCGGCGAGCTCGACGGCCTGCTTCAGGGTGAGGGCAACAATCTTGTCGCCCAGGTCTTTGATCTCAGCGGTAACTTCTGCCATGACTTCATCTCCGGGACTTATCGGGTCCCAACCGTGTCGAACGACCTCGTCCTGTCAGAGTGCCGGCTCCACATTGGAACCCTTTAACCCTTGCGGGGCAGTCCGGCGATCGGACGTTCGTAAGTTTTGTTTATCTCTTTAAGCAGTCGGCGGCGTCGCAGGAGCCGGAGCTTCAGCGGCCGGTGCCGCAGCAGCAGGCGCCTCAACGGCCGGAGCCGCAGGAGCCGGCGCCTCAGCGGCCGGAGCCGCAGCAACCGGAGGGGCAGCAGCCGCGGCGGCCGCTTCCTTTTCCTTGGCTTTCTCTTCGACGGCCTTGATCAGCGCGGCGATCTTGCCAGGCTGACCCTTGATCGCGCCAGCGAGCTTCTTGGCCGGCGAGAGCAGCGCCGCGACGACCGTCGCGATGGCTTCCTGCCGGGTGGGGAACTTGCTGACCTTCTTGACGCCGTCGTCGCCGACGTACGCTTCGCCATCAAAGAAGATGCCGCGAAGCTCAAGCTTCGCATCGAGCTTCTTCTCATCCATCAAAGCGCGGGCAATATCCGGGCCGGAACCCTTGCCGTATACCACGGCGCTGGGCCCCTGCAGGAGTGCCTCAAAGCCCTTGATCTTCGTCGAACCGCTGGCCCGGCGGGCGAGCGAGTTCTTGACGACGTATACCTTGAACCCTTTGCCGCGCAGGCGGCGACGGAGCTGGTTCGTCTTGGTGGCATCAATGCCGCGGGGGTTGATGACGCCCACGCCTTCGAGATCCTTGAACTTGGTCTCGATCTCCTTGACGATCATCAGGTTGACTTGCCGTTTCCTAAGCATGTGTGTGTCCTTGTGAGGTCAGATGCCATTACTTACAGGGAGACAGCGACCTGCACGGCAGGCGTCATCGTGCCCTTGAGCACAACCTTCTTGAAGTAGTGTCCCTTCGCCGCGGCCGGCTTCATGCGCCGAACCTGAGCGATCATCGCGGTGGCATTGTCGATCAGCTTCTGCTTGTCGAAGCTCATCTTGCCAACAACACTGTGGACGTTGCCGCCGGTGTCATTGCGGAACTCGACCTTGCCGGCCGCGTATTCCTTCACCGCATTCTCAACATCCGCGGTCACCGTGCCGGCCTTGGGCGAAGGCATCAGGCCCTTGGGGCCCAGCACCTTACCGAGGCGGCCGACGAATCGCATCATGTCGGGAGTGGAAATGGCGACATCGAAATCAGAGAAGTTCTCCTTCTCGATCTCGGCGACCAGTTCCTGCCCACCAGCCTTGATGGCGCCCGAGGCCTTGGCCTTTTCGACCATGTTCTCGGGGCAGAAGCAGACGACGCGCTTGGTGCTGCCAACGCCGTGAGGCAGAGACAGCGAACCGCGGATCATCTGATCGGCCTGCTTGGGGTCGATGCCCAGGGAGAACGTCAGCTCAATGGTCTGATCGAACTTCGTGGGGTTGAACGACTTGACGATATCGATGGCCTGCTCAAGCGGAAGCACCTTATCGGTGCTCTTCTTGGCGGCCTCCACATAACGCTTTGAACGGATAATGCCTTTGGGCATTGTTCTCGCGCTCCTTATCCCGGTGCTTGTTCAAGCCGCCCCGGCGAAGCTCCCACTGTTATTTCAAAGGCCCGTGGTATGGCCCTGTATTACGATTTGTATCCTGGGATCAAATGATCCCAGATCAGCCTTCGACGACGATGCCCATGTTCCGGGCGGTGCCGGCGATGGTCCGGCCACCCGCTTCCTCGTCGAAGCAGTTCATGTCCTTGACCTTCTTCTTGGCAATCTCACGGCATTGAGCCATGGTCACCGTGCCGATCTTGTTCTTGTTCGGCTCGCCGGAACCCTTCTCTGCCTTGACGGCTTCCTTGAGCAGGACTGAAGCCGGCGGGCTCTTGATCTCAAAGGTGAACGTCCGGTCCTTATAGACCGTGACGAGTACGCCGACAACCTGGCCCTTAAGGGCGGCGGTGGCGGCATTGAACTGCTGGATAAACTGCCCGGGATTCACGCCGTGCTGGCCGAGGGCCGGCCCGATCGGTGGAGCGGGAGTGGCGGTGCCACCGGGAGCCTGCAGCTTGAACTGAACTGTGATTTCCTTCTTGGCCATAACTTCACTCGATCACTTTCGCGTCAACCTGTCGTCGTCCCGGGGACTCGACATCGTGCAATGTAGTAACAGTCACATCCTGCTCATTTGGCCGGAAAAAGCACACAAGCCGCAAGAGCCTGTATACCGGCACGGTCAGCAGTAAAAGGGCGATGATACTAACACCGAGTCCAATGAATGACAAGACCGCGAGAACGATACCCGGCAATGCGGCCAAACCAACCAGAAAGCGTGCCCAAGATGGCAGTTGGGCAAAGCCCGACCTCACCCCCTGCGCCTGGTTCATATACTGGACATACTGGAACATCGCTGCAACGGTAGCGGGAGAGAGGCGCGGAGGCAACCGGGGAGAGGGGGGGGAGAGCGGGAGAGCGGGAGACAAGGAGACAAGGGGACGCGGGGATTGTGGATAAGTAGCAGGTGCGCAGGTTCTTAAGCGGGGGTACCACCATTCGGCAACCTCTGTAGAAACAGGGAGTTACGGCGATATTGGAGGAGGAGGTGCGCAGGTTCGATCGCATTGTGGATAACTTCTCCTGGAATGACCAATGACCAAGCCCCAATGCCCAATGAATGACCAGACCCCAATGACCAAGGTGCTCAGGATCGCGGCGACGTAGCCACGAAGCGACGGGACGGCGAAGGGGGAAGATGCTCAAGTTCGGGTGCGCAGTGGAGACGGCTTTGTGAGCAAGATCACCGATTTGGGAAAGATGCTCAGGTTCGATGCGTATCTCCGACGGCAACTCCTACTTGTCCGGTAGGAATGTAGGTATTTGGTTGTCAAATAGCATGGCCGGGTTAGCGCCAGGCGGGCGAAAAACATGTTCCCCCATACTATGGGGTATTGGGGCGGGGATTTGTTAGGAAAAGGCTGAAAAGGCGGGGGTGAGAAAAATGTGCATTTCTTTTGGAGGCAAGAGTTCGCCACGGAGTGGCTCCCCGGGCCCTGCCGGATGGGCGGCCGGGAAGCGTCCCCAGGGCGAGGCCCCATTTCCCCGCATTCGGTCGAGACAGAGCCGTTACGTATACGTTATCCCCCTCCCGTTATTCATCCTTCAGCGAGGTTGTTCGATGGCGCCGCGCTGCTGCAGGAAAGAGGCGATAGTCCAGCAAATCAGGGCCCAGAGGGCGCCGGCCGTCCAGCCGGCGAGGACATCCGTGGGATAGTGCACGCCCATATAGATGCGGCTCAGACCCACCAGGAGCGAGAGAAAGGTTGCCACGCTCATGCAGTAGATGCGGGTGGGCTGGTCCTTAACTGTGCGGGCCAGCAGTGCCCCGAGGGTGAGGTAGACGATGGCCGAGAGCATGGAATGGCCGGAAGGAAAGCTGGAGGTGTAAGCACCGGAAAGGTGCGGAACAAGCTCCGGGCGCGGGCGGTCAATGATGTGCTTGAAGCAAAGGCTGACCAGCAGGCCGCCGATGGACGAGACGATGATCAGGGCGGTCGCGCGGCGTTTATGCTCAAGCAGGAGAAAGCCGGTAACGGCAAGCGTCGTGAGGACAAGTACGGCGACGCCGCCGAGGGCGGTGATGTCGCGGGCGATTTCGGTGAGCCACTGGGGGCCGATAGGAATGGCCGGATTGTCAGGGTGACGCAGGCTGCGAAGAACGAAGTCGTCGAATCGCTGGGTACTACCCTCGCTGACCGCGTCGGTGAGGCGGATCAGGAGATAGATTCCGCCGGTAATAAGGATGAGCGGAAGGAGCAGGGCCAGTTCGCTCAGGTAGAGGATGATGCGATGGATGCGGTCGGTCATGGCGTCGGTGCGAGACTTTAGGGCGAAGGCCCGGAACATTTTGCCATGGCTTGCATCGCTTTCCAAGTAATGGATATTGGTTGCCGGCCTCCACTGTTATACTCTTCCCATGGCCATTCTCGGTCGGCTTCATTCCAGGCGGCTCCGTCTCAGACTCCTGTGCGGAATCTGCCTCTTGCTGCTCGCGGCCTGCTGGTTGCAATGGTCCTGGCGTGCCAATGCTGCCCTGGACCTTGAGTTGTCCCTGATTCGCATGAGGTGCCAGAGCGTGTCAGAAAGCGAGATTGTTTCTGTAGAACGGGATGATGCCGCTGCCGCACTATTCTTTCAGGCCATCGATGCTTACCAGCCCTCTGGACGCGGTTACTCGCGCGACGATCTGCCCAAATCGCCTGCATGGCTCGCCAGTGCTCAACAACAAATGTTCACGCAGAACCGCTCCTTGGACCTGGTTCGGACCGCCCGCAACGCATCGAGTGCTATCGCTGCTGCTACGCGGCCCGATGATCCATCGCAGGTCCGCGGTTTTCGAGCTCTGAGTTTGTTCTGCCTGCTCAACGATCTCGCGCTCTATAGCCACCAGGCTGGCGACGATGCGGCTGCGGTCCAGTATCTGCTCGATTCCGAGGCGTTCTTCCGCTTCATCTACACAACACCCGCGCCGTCAGAGGTGCCGCATCTGAACCAGTTGTATGCTCTCCGCAGTTGTGGAACGATCCCAGCGAGGGTGCGCGTCATCGCCGTTCGTCTGGTCTCCGCATCTTCCGCCACCACGCGTCCCGCCGATCCGCAGCAGGTCCGCCTCCTGATCAAACAACTGCTCGACACTCCCGTTCTTCTTGTCGGTTATCACAAATCCATCGTATTGGTTCGGTCAGCGCAGCTTGATCGGCTCACCGCGGAACCGGCCGGCTGGTGCCTGCTTCGCCCCTATTCCTCGACACTCACTGCCGATGTGCTGGGCCGATACCGGTCTGCCGACCAGTACCTGCTGCAGCAATATGCCAAGCCCCTGTATGATCCTCTGCGGGGGAACGCCGAACTGCCTGCCGCAGAGATCTTCTCCTCGGCCCTCGGGCAGTATGGACAGCGATACCGCGATGCCGACATGAAGGAAGGAGCCTTTGAGGTGCTCGCCGTTCTGGCCGACCGACGGATAGCGGCCGTCAGCCTGGCATTCCGTCTGTTCATCTTCGACCACGGACACTATCCTGCGGCGCTTGATGAACTCGTGCCCGAGTACCTGCCCGAGATCCCGCGTGACCCCTTCTCGCCCGACCGTGGGCCCTTTCGCTATGCCCTGGTCAACGGCGGCAAGCGTCCGATCCTCTACTATTCCGGTCAAATCACCATCCGCCCCAATCAGCTACGACTTCCGCCGGTTCCTTCGTTCATCTTCAACGGCAACTGGCCTGTGATCGATCTGGACGATGTCCCACCCACGGCTATTCCCGCCAAGTAGACCTTACGGTCGTACCACCGCCATCAGGTAGATCATCCCTGCAATCCATGGCAGGACCGTACCCCACAGCAACCACAGCACCCCGATCAGCCCCAACGCTCTCACCAGAACTTCCTTCGGCGACATGCTACCCAGCACGCGCCACAGCCAGAACGTCTGCAGCATCCAGAGCACGCCGCCGCTGGCCCATATCAGCATCGTCAGCAGCGCCAGAACCTCGCCGCGCCAGTCCGGCCTCATCGTGCAAACCACGGCGATGCAGAGCGCGAGACCGATGCAACACCACAGCAGCGGCGCGCAGGCATACAGACCGATGTTGCTGCGAACCAGCCGCACACCGGCAATCGCGCTGCGCGGCACACACCATCTGGCCGCCACCTCAAGCCCAAGCAGTACACAGAACGCCCCGGACAGCGCCAGCAGCACCGGATGCCCCGTTCCCACTTGCCATGGCCCGATCACATCCAGATAACCGAAATCAAGGTGCTCCTTTATCGGCCAGAATCGGCGTATCGGCGGCAGAAGCATGTACATCTGGGACATGGAGAATCCCACCACGCCTGCCAGGGGCAGCGAAACGAGGAGCCAGAAGCTTACCGCAGCTCGGCGCGACGATGTGCCGGGCGGATCTTCCACCACTCGCCGCGGATGAAAGCTCATCCTCGCTACGGTGCGCCAGAACATCCGCCATCGCCCGCGCAGATGCCGATCTTCCCAGGGAATCACCGACAGTCGCCATCGCTCCAGTTCGATCCGCGTCCCGCATTCCGGGCACACCTCGCCGACTACTCCGCGCACGTTATACGCACACTGCGGACAGTAGATGTCCTCGGCGATTCCCGTCGGATTTAGGGCCATGTTTGCCATTGCTTGGAGCGGTTTACTCGCCAGGGTTCCCGCGCAGAGTCGGGCAGCGGATGATGCCGCAACCATCGGTCGTCACGTACATGATGTCGTGGTTGGCGGGATCAATACGGACGCGGTGGCAGATCTTGAAGGGGATCTTCTCGAGCAGCCGCCAGGTCGTGCCGCCGTCGGGACTGGCCCACAGGCCGCCGGTCGAGCCGAAATAGATGACCTTGGGTTCGTAGGGATTGAACTCGACGAACAGCCCATGCAGGAAGCCATCGGGGGATTTGCTGCCGTCGAGCACGCGCGTCCAACTGGCACCGCCGTCGGTGGTGCGATATACGCCACCCTGGGCGGAGCTGGGAATGTCGGAGCCGGTGATGAAGATGTTGTTCGGGTCAAGTGGATCTATGGCGAAGGCGTTCATCCACTTGATGTTTTGCCCCGCGGTGATTTCCGCCCAGGTGTCGCCGCCATCGGAGGACTTCCAGAGACCGCTCGCCACCGGGAACGTACTGCCGTTGCGGTTGGCCGCGGTGTTCGCGTAGATGTCGCCGGTCTTGGGATGAATCTGAAGCTGTAGAGCATTCATGTTGCCCGCGCGCCCGACGCCGGGCTTTTCCTTCCAGGTAACACCCGAGTCTGTCGATTGGAAGACGCCATGGCCCCAGACCGTTGCATAAAGCACCAGCGCATCGGCCGTCGAGTGCTTCAAGTCCACCTTCACCGAGGTGCACGGCGCCAGGGGCAGGCCGCTGAGCGCCCGCCAAGTCACGCCGTAATCATCCGAAACGCACACGCCACCTTTGTTCGCCGCTGCGTTGGGCGTCGTGCAGCAGATCCAGTGCATCACTTCATGGAAGCTGCTAAAGGCTCCAAACATCCGTCCCTTGTGGAACGGGTCGAAGGAGAGGTCGTAACAAGAGTTCTTCCATGGGCAGCCCTTGTCCTTGAGAGCCCAGGCCCACGTGCTGCCGGCATCGATCGAGCGGATCAGGCCAATGTCGCCGAACGCGACATAGTGGCGTTTGGGGTCGTTGGGATCGAAAACGTAGTCATAGCAGGCTGTGGTTTCGGCACCAACGCCCTGCAGTCGCGCGCTGTTTGGCGCATCGGGCATGGGACCGAACTCCTTGCCGTGTCGAGATTCCCAAGTTGCGCCGAAATCGGTTGTGATGAACAGTTCCGCCTGCGTTGTCACGGTGGCGATGCGCGGATCTCCCTGCCCACAGCCCAAACTGCGCGGCTGAATGTAATACCCCCAGTACATCTCCCGATCCACCCACGTATGCGTGGTGTTCTTGCCGTAGTGGAAGGTGCTGCTCCAGGTTGCCCCGCTATCCTTCGTGACGAAGACGTCCATCCGGTCGCCGGCATAGGCGACTTGCGTCTGGTTCCGAGCCATGACGACCTGCGTCATGTTCGGCCGGTCAAGCGTCTTCTTCCACATCTTGCCCGAATCGCGCGAAGTAAAGAGCCCGCCAGCGGAGACGACATGCAGTACACGATTGGTCCCCTCCATTCCGGCGGCCAGCGCGGTGATGGCGCCGGGAAGGCCGGTTGTTTCCATTGCCACAGGCTCGGTCTTGAGCGCTGTCCATTGGTACAGAACATTTCCGGCGGCTGCGAATACAGCACCATCGGCCATTACTTGGATGCCGCCGCAGGGCCCCTTAGCCAGTTGCTTCCAGCTCTTGAGATCTCCCTGCGACCCCCAGATTCCCTGGTCGGAGCCTACATAGACCGCCGGTTGCTCCTCGCCGGAACAGGCGATGTGATGGATATTGATGGCCGGACCCCAGGGCGCAGGCTTGTCCTGGCACATCGGCTGCCAGGTGACGCCCTTGTCTCGTGTGATCGAATTGCGCCAGACGGCGATATTCGCGTTCGTCGGATGGAAGTAAGGCTGGCAGGCGGTCTCGGAACTTCCTGAGATGACGTTCTGCCACGGGATAAGCGTCCATGTGTGGCCGCCATCCCATGAGCGATAGCATCCGCTCATGTCGCAGGCGCAGAGCATGAAGTTGGGGTCTGCCGCCGAGGCGCTACAGGTCAGGAACGTGCCGCCGCCCCCAGGTCCCAGAAGTTCGAACTTCCAGTCGCCCGCGGCCGAGGCGACCTGCGATAGGAGGGCAATGGTAAGGGCAACGCACAGGTTGAACAGGCGCACGCCTTGCAGCGACGTTGTCATGTCAAACTCCCTGGAGTCTGTTCTGCAGCACAACTGCGAATACTACAAGGAAGAATTCTACCGCTGCATAGGCTCGGTACAATCGCGGTCCCCGTCCCTGGGAAATGTGCGCGCATCGTGAACTCACTTTAGTGGCGAACCAACCTGTTCACGTCCGATGTGGCGAATGTCACAGCCGATTCTGCCAGTATCCTGGCCGCCTGTGCAGATGCATGATTGCCACGATGATGATCGCAGCGGAGGTCTCGCGGTACAGGATGCCGTAGGGGAAGCGGCCGATCCGCAGTCTTCGGATGTTCCTGCCAATGGTTGGCCAACGTGTC
>CAIQIQ010000063.1 GCA_903871935.1 uncultured Phycisphaerales bacterium | reverse complement strand
CGCGGGCAGTGGTGCCTGACGTTGGGCAACCCCTACGGGCTGGCGACCGGCGGCGACTTGGCGCTAAGCGTGGGCGTGGTCAGTGCCACCAATCGATCGCTGGTACGCTTGAGCTCACAGGAGAATCGGCTTTACTCGAACCTGATCCAGACTACCGCGGAAATCAATCCGGGAAATTCGGGCGGGCCGCTGTTTGATCTGGATGGCAAGGTGATGGGCATTAACGCGGCGGTGGTATTGCCCCAGAAGAACACCAATGGGATCGGGTTTGCGTTTACTGTCAACGATGGCTTGATGCAGAAGATCCGGCAGCTTGGGGCTGGCGAGATCGTGAACCATGCATATCTGGGTGTTTCGGTCTCGACGGCCGACACGCCCGGCGGCGGAGCCCATATTGACTCGGTGCAGACGGACGGACCGGCCGCAAGTGCCCAACTCCACGCTGACGATGTGGTAACGCGCATCGGCGATGTGCCTGTCGCCGACTCCGATGCATTTGCCCGTGCTGTCAGCAATCTGCAGATCGATAAAGGGGTGAAACTGTCGCTGCTGCGCGAAGGCGGAAACAGAACCATTACCGTGACGCCACAGGTGTGGCCATCATCGCGGTTGGCGGTGTGCCGAGCAAATCAACGACTGTACTGGGCGGGCATGGTGCTCACTCCTGCCGCCAGTGGCGGTTATGCGGTCAAGAGCATCACGGCCGGTTCACCCTATGCCAAGCAGGGCGTCCATGAAGGCACGGTGGTAACCGGCGTGGGCGGCAAGAACATCCAGAGCCTGGAAGAGTTGCAGATGCTGCTGGCACGATCGGGTGCGGAGATTGCCAGGCTTGATACGCACGGAGCTGCGGGCGACGGCGCGGTGGCGGGCGTGGCGGTTCGTTAGGCTCTCTCCTGAATACAGTGGTGCTTGCCGCAAGCGAACCGTGAGCGGATCGCTTATACTCTCTGCCGCGCATGGCGAGCAAGGACCCAATACCCTCTCTTAAGGTCGATCAGCAACATGCTTACCGCTGGATGCCGGCGGGTGTCTTCGCAGCGCTATCGCTGCTGATCTATGCCGATGTGCTCTTCGATGGGCAACGCCTGCCGGCAGCACCGGGCACGGACCTGGACATGCAGTTCCTGTCCTGGCGGGATTTTGGCTTTGGCCACATGGCGGCGGGAACCATACCGCTGTGGAACCCGCATATCTTCGGCGGCACACCCTACATGGCGTCGTTTCAGTCGGCGCTGTTCTATCCGGTCAACTGGTTGCACCTGATCATGCCGCTGGGGACGGCGATCAGTTGGTACTACGTGATCCACACGTTTCTCATGGGGTTGACGACAAGTCTGTGGGCGCGCTATCGCGGTGCTGGCATTGCCGGGCAGATCATCGCCGGCGTGATGATGATGTTCAGCGGGCAGTATTTTCTGCATGGCTACGCGGGGCATCTGCCGCATCTGGCCGTCATGGTGTGGGTACCGCTGATCTTCCTGGCAACCGATGCGCTGGCCGATGGGCGGCGCTGGGAATGGGCACTTGTGGGCTCGGCGGCACTGGCGCTGGAGATTCTCGGCGGGCACCCACAGTATGTCTTCTATACTGGAATCACACTGGGGCTCTATGCCCTTTGTCGTTTTCTCACCAGCCGGCATCGACTGCATATGGTGGCGAGCCTGATGGCGATGGGGATGCTGGGCGTCGGCATGAGCGCTGTGCAGTTGCTGCCGGGGATCGCGGCCGCGAAGGAGAACGTGCGCATCGGCGGATTGCCGTATGAGATGGCAGCGCAGTTTTCCGTTGGACCCGAGCAGTGGATGACGTTCCTGGCGCCTTACGTCTTTGGCCACCTGCATGCGGCGTCGGGCGCCACAGGGTCAACCAACATCTTTTACCTGGGCTATGGCTATCTGTGGGAACTGTCGTTCTTCGTCAGTATCACGGGATTGCTCCTGGCGTGCGTGGGACTGGTGAAGACGGGCCGGGCAAATCGCATCACGTGCATCATCATCATCGTCCTGCTCTGTGCGATCTCGGCCGGATCATTTCTGCCCCTGCACCGCCTGCTCTACGATCATCTGCCATTCTTCGGCAGTTTCCGTGTGCCGGCGAAATTCATGTTCTTCGTCTCGCTGCTATTGGCAATGCTGGCGGCGGAAGGAATAACAGCACTCGGCCGTGAGCCACAATGGCGTGGCAAACGCATGCTCGCCGTCAGCGGAGCAGTTCTGGGCGTTCTCCTG
>CAIQIQ010000062.1 GCA_903871935.1 uncultured Phycisphaerales bacterium | reverse complement strand
CAACTGAATACCGCCCACCACCCTGCCAAACTGACAGTGGACCAAAGTAGATCAAGATGGAACGCGTTCCACCCAATCTGTGCGCGCTAACCTGAGCACCTTTGTCGCCATCAGTGAGCTAAATCACCGAGAACCCGAGGTTGCGCGCGCTAACCTGAGCATCTTCCCCTTCGTCGCTACGATCTTGAGCATCTTCCCTCTCTCGTTACGGAACAATCAATAATCACTACCCGTGATCTTGAGCATCTTCCTTCCCTTCGTGCCTCAATGCCTGGGTGTTTCCGCATTCCGCTATTCGCTCTCCGCTCTTCGTCCGAGTTATCCACAAGCGTATCGAACTTGCGCACCTCCTCAACCAAACTGCACCTAACTCATTGTCCTCAAGGCACTTGTCGCATAGGTGGTACCCACGCCCAGAACCTGCGCACGTGCTACTTATCCACAACCGTCCACCACCCATTCGTCATGCTCTCGCCTTCGTCATTGACTCGTCATCAGAGTTCGCCATTCGGGTCCCCGCTCGTCTCCTTGCTTCCGACTTCTCCACCCGACATGATCCGCGTCACCGACCTCTTTGCCTGTGCACAAGAACCTGAGCATCTTCCCTCCCGCCGATCTATCGGCCCTCCAACTGGGACTTCCTGGCCTCCATGGTATCCACGCAAACGCCTTCCCGGCACATCTGCTGTGCTCGGCGGCTGGCCTTCTCCAGCCCGGTTGCCCACCAATCCGCCTTCCGGCCGCCACCTGTTCCCTCCATCCACTTTCAGGAAACGGGCAACTCTTCCTTGACACTGTATTTGCGTCGTTTTATGCTCACCTCGCGTCGAAGTGGGTTTAGGCTTGGGACAATGTGTTCCTCCCGCTTATACGCAGTGATGAAAAGTTCCGCCTCCGGTGCCTGGCTTAGCAGCCTCTTCCGGCGGCTGGGATTGTTTCTTCAGGTTTGGGTATCTACGGCTATCTCTCGCTGGAGGCCAGCACCATGATGCGACTGCCTCGGTTCCTGCCCAGTGTGGCCATTGCCTGCTGTTCGGTTGCTCTGCCATTGTTTTCCCCTGCTTCCGTCTGGGCACAGGATAATCCCGCGGGGAAGTCGGCCGACGTTTCGCTCAAGGGCGACGTCGATGCCTTCTGGCATTATGCCAAGACATTCCGCTATGACCTGGCGGCCGGGCAGGCTACAAAAATCCTCGAAGCCAAACCGCAACCCGCGGATCTGCTCAAGGCTTTTGAGGCTGTTGCCGACGAGCGCAAGGACAACCTCGATCAGTGGTTGCTTCGCTGGCAGCAGATCCCTCAACTTCGCGATGCCACGACCCAGGTCATCGCCGTTCTGGCGCAGGGCCATCGTGAGCGCCGCGGAGATCAGGCGATCATCGAAGCCAACATCAAGCGCCTTGTGGTCAGCGATCAGGCCTATGCGATCGCCAGCGAGCGCCTGCGGGACAGCGGTGAACTTGCCGTCCCCATGATGCTCGACTATCTGCGCGACCCGACGAAGAGCCAGTATCAAAGTGCCATCCGTCAGGCGTTGATCGATATGGGCCACGCGGCCCTGGCTCCGCTGGTTGCCGCTCTGGATATGCCCATCAACGATCGCAACGAAGGTACGCTGCTATACGTTGTCGGCGCTCTGGGCAGCATCGGCTACGACGTCGCCATTCCCCCGCTGGTGAACCTCGCCAAGTCCGCCGATGTTCCCGCCGGGATCAAGGCCGCCGCGGCCGCTGCGCTGCAGAAGATGGGCGCGGCCGATGCCTTGCAACAGGATCCGGCCGCCCTCTACTACGATATCGCTCAGAAGTACTACTACAACAAATCGGCGATCACCATCCCCGCTGGATCGGCCCTCGCTTCCCTGTGGATGTGGGATGATTCCAAGGGCCTCATGCGGCACGAAGCGCCGTCGCCGATTATCGGCGATCTGCTCGCCAAACGCGCCGCACGCAAGGCGCTGCAAATCGACCCCGCGCGTGAAGATGCCCTGGCGCTCTGGCTGGCTGCCGACTATGGCAGCGAGGTCCGCCTTCCCAAGGGCGCTCAGGACCCCACCCGCTCCGCCGACACCCCCAGCGCCCACTACTATGGTGTGGCTTCAGGTGCGAAGTACCTGAACATGGTTCTTGCCCGCGCTCTTGGCGATCACGATACGGCGCTCGCCATGGTTTCGGTTAAGTCGTTGCAGCAGATCGGCGGAGAGAGCACCCTGTTTGCCCCTCAGCAGGCCGGTGTGCTGGTCGACGCCATGAAGTATCCCGACCGCATCGTGCGCTTTGAGGCTGCGTTTGCCGCCGCCGCAGCGTTGCCGCAGACGAAGTTCGACGGCCAGGAGCGCGTCGTGCCCACTCTGGCTGAAGCAGTCGTGCAGAACGGGAAGCCTTACGTCCTGGTGATGCTGCCCGAAGACCAACTCAATGGACAGGTTCAGGCGCTCAAGGATGCCGGTTATAACGCCGCTGGCGCCACCACCGCTGAAGCGGCCGCTGCCACAGGCCTGCCTGCGGTCGATGTGATCCTGGCGTCCGATGCAAACGGCACCGAAGTGGAAAAACTGCAGAAACTGGCAACTCAGACCCCGCGTCTGCAGGGCGCAGTACTCCTGGTCATAACCAAGACGCAGGCCTCGCCGTTCGCCATCCTTGCCGCATCGGATCCGCTGATCAGCGTGACCCAGGCGACCAAGGGCGACGAACTCAAGGCAGCCGTTGCAGATGCCCGCAAGAAAGCCGGTTCGCTGCTCCTGGATGAAAAGGCCGCTTCAGATTATGCGATGAAGGCTACCGAACTGCTCGCTCAATTGGCGATCAGCCGCGGCCAGGTGCTGGATCTCTCCGCCGCCCAGGGCACTTTGCTCCTGGCTCTGGAAGATCCTCGGCCGGAGATTGCCAAGGCCTCAGGTAAGACATTGGCGCTGATGAACTCCAAGGCGGCCCAGCAGTCGCTCCTGACCAGGGCCAGCGATGCGAAACTCGATGCCCCGATGCGCATCAGCATGTACGGCAGCCTGGCAACCAGCGCGAAGTTCTTCGGCAACCTGCTCGAGGAGCAGGATGTCAAGACACTGCAGAACGCAGTGACTCAGGAGCCCGCCCTGGATGTACGTGCGGCGGCCGCCGAAGCGCATGGCGCCTTGAACCTGAGTGCCGCCGAAGTCAAGGGCGTGCTTCTGGGCGCCAAGTAATGCGAATGATCCGGCCGATGACACCTTTGACAAGGTATCGCGCAAGCTGGTAGAGTCTGGAATCAGGAAAAGCTGTGTTGGTGGCTACTCCAGCTGCCTGCCAAATGATGAGGATGACTGCAATGAGCAAGCTGATGCTGACCCTGGTGGCGTGTGGTTTCATGTTCCTCGCCGGTGGTTGCCTGGATTCGCGAATCGACAAGGTGGACGCATTTGCGACGCCTGGCTACTCCGGCTCTGAGCGTAGCGACCTGATCGCCCGCAACATGGAGATGGAGTGGAAGATGATCAACGATGACGTTGACTCCGTCCTGCTGCTGCGGCCGATGAGCGGCCTGTCCCTGTGGAACGTCCGCTAACCATTTTTCACCGTAAACGTCCTAACCGGCCCTGATGACGAACGGGGCCGGTTCTCTTTGCGCGATGCGACAGTACTTCTCATTTGCCGCCAGGCATCAGCCCTATATGGTTCGGCACTCTTACGTGCACGAACTGCGCTCGGCAGCAACCTATCCCCTGGCCGGAGCTCTCGCGGAAGGCGCGTTCACCAGTGTTGTCGCCGCCAAGTACTTCGATGCCTCACCTTTGCTCGTCGCCGTCATCACCGCTGCCCCGATGTTCGGCAACATCGGCGCGCTGTTCTGGTCGCAGATGGCGGAGCATCGATCGAAGGTCCGCTTCGTGAACTGGCTGCAATTGGGCGTTGTCAGCCTGATTGCCGCTGTTGCCATCACCTATCCGATGCCCAGGCACATTGGGGCGTGGGTGTTTGCCGCTGTGATCATCTCCGCCCGCGTGCTGGTCGCCGGCATTCTCACCATACGTTCTACCATCTGGCGGCTGAACTATCCCAGACATGTGCGCGGGCAGATCATCGCCCGAATCTCGGCTGTCGCTACTCTGGTGCTTGCCACCGCGACCTACGGCGGGGCAAAGTGGCTGGACTACCAGCCCACCGCATACGTGATGCTCTACCCCATGGCGGCGATACTGGGTGTGATCGGGATATGGCAGTTCTCCCAGATCCGCGTGCGACATGAGTGGCGGCTGCGCCGGCCGGCCCGGCTCCTGGTGGCCCGCCCGGAGGACATGGCGCAGACGAGCGAGTCCAACCTTCTGAACTACCAACCCGCGCCGGTCGGGCGAGGCAACTTCTGGCGCGATGCCGCTCAAGTGCTCAAGGATGACCCGCGTTTCCGCGAGTACATGCGCTGGCAGTTCCTCAGTGGCATGGCGTTCATGATGATGACCCCGCCATTGTTGTTGATGGTGAGTCGCGAGATGACCGATCGCAAGCGCGACTACGCGCTGGCCACCCTGATTGTGCAGGTTATCCCGATGGTCATCTCCATCGTGTGCGCGCAAATCTGGGCCCCGTTCTTCGACCGTGTCTCAATCCTGACCTTTCGTGTTGTGCAGGGCATTGTCTCCGTGGCTGCGTTGCTGGTGATGTTTGCCGGCGCGATCTATGACCAACTCTGGCTGATCGGGGTCTCGCAGTTCCTGATTGGGGTGAGCAATGGCGCCGGCAATCTGGCCTGGAGTCTCGGCCACAACGACTTTGCGCCTGCCGATAAGGCGGGCACCTACATGGCGGTGAACGTCATGCTCACCGGCACGCGCGGTTTCTTTGCCCCATTCCTTGGAATATGGCTCTATAGTACCATGGTAGGGAGATACGTGTTTGGCATTTGCGCGCTCTTCAGTGCCGTCGGCCAGTTCGGTTTTTATCGGATGAGCCGCAAGTATGTCATGCTGCGGGCCGGTCATGACGGCGCAGTGCAGCAGCCGGCGGCTCGCGAACCGGCCCCAGCCGCGGTTGGCAGTTGACCTTTGCGTCAGCGATGCTAACTTTGCAGTAGTGGGTGGCGGCTTTTTCGCTTGCCACGGAATGGTCAGAAAGCATTACTTAGCATAGTCTGCAGGCATTATGAGCCAGAACCAACAGACGCCTCCAGCCCCAAAGCCTCAGTCGGACGACCCGCTGGCTTCACTGCACCGGATGTCGACGACGGCCGGCGTGGCTTCGCAGGAATATGTCGCCATCAACCAGACGGCCATCGCGACGCTGCTGCTGGGGCTTGCCAGCATCAGCGTGGTCATGGCCAACCTGCTGCTGGTGCTGCCGATCCTGGCGGTGATCTGCGGGATTGTTGCCCTGCGTCAGATTGGGAACAGCAACGGTACGCAAACCGGCAGGTTGCTTGCCTTCCTTGGCATGGTGCTGGCCGTCGTAATGTTGGGGACTGTGATCGTGCCCGCAGTGAAGATGCACAGTGCGCTCAACAAGGAAGAAGGACGAATACTCGCCGCGGCAAACGAATTCGGCAAGACGCTGGTCGCCAAGGATTACGAGCGGACGCTGTCCATGGTTGATCCCGATTTCTTCACGAAGAAGAAGCTGACCAGAGAGGCCTTTGTGGCTCGCTGGCAAGCGATGGCGAGCAATCCATTCTCTGGCGATTTGCAGAGCGTGGTATCCAACGGCATGGTGTTGCTTGAAGGCGAGTCGGCCGAGGGCAGGGCTGCGGGAACGTTGTTATTGTTTCGCTTCAGCAAGAGCGATATCCCGATGCGCCGCACGGCCACGTTGAAGAAGGACGACAATGGTCAGTGGAAGATCGACGATTTACCCGAACTGTTTCCGACGCCCGCGGCGCCCACGGCGGCACCTGGAAGTGGTGCTCCCGCTGACGTGACGCCGCGCTAAACGACGCAGCCGACCAGCATCGAGTTGATTTCTTGCAGCCCAAGGTGTGTCATGGATGACGCAGAAGAGTCCCGGAACGCGCCTGATCGTGCTTGTGCACAGCATCCTGCGCCATCGCTGGTCGGCCGATTCCTGGACTACCTTCGTCTTGAGAGGCATTTCTCCGAGCATACCGTGCATGCCTATGGCGCTGATGTGCTGCAGTTTGCCCGTTTTCTTAGCGGAGGAACTGCCCACGCCGCCAGCGATGCGGTCAGCGTCCCGGACCAGGCCGAAACAGACCGGCTGCTGCTGAGATGCGATGCGGTTGCCCTTCGCGAGTTTCTCGCATTCATGTTTCAGCAGCGCTATTCAAAAAGCACCACGGCCCGGAAACTGGCAAGTCTGCGCAGTTTCTTCCGTCTTCTGGTTCGCTGTGGGGAACTGACGGTCAGCCCCATGTCCGCAATTCGCACTCCCAAGCAGGAGAAACGCCTGCCCAAATGCCTGGATATCGACCAGATCACGCGTCTGCTGGATGCTCCGGGTGATGACGATATGCTCGCCGCGCGCGACCGGGCGATGATGGAGGTGCTGTACTCCTCAGGTTTGCGAGTCAGCGAACTGGTTGCCATGGAAATGCAGGATATGGACCCTCATGAGGGGATTGTGCGCATTCGCGGCAAGGGACGAAAGGACCGGCTGACTCCGATTGGCGCGCGGGCCATCAAGGCTCTGGAGATCTATTCCCAACGCCGGCTCGCCGAGGGCAAGGCCCAAGGCCCGCACGCCAATCGTGTGTTTGTCAACAAGCATGGCGGTCCGCTCTCAACGCGATCGGTCCGCCGGAAGATGGACAAGTACCTGCTGGTGGCCGGCATCGATCCTGGCGTTAGCCCTCATACCTTACGCCATAGTTTCGCCACCCACATGCTCGATGCCGGAGCTGATCTGCGCAGTGTGCAGGAACTATTGGGCCATCAGAGCCTTTCAACCACCCAGATCTACACGCACCTGACCACCGCGCGGATGAAGCAGGTCTACGATGCCGCTCATCCCCGTGCCCGAGTTCCGACGGTGATCGGAGCCGGACCCTCAGAACCGTGATGTGACGATAGCGTTCGTCTTGATTGGCAGTAGAATTCCGCAGGTTCGTGATTCGGAAAGCACCATTGAGCAAACATACCTCCAGCAGTTCGTGGCGGGCCAGGATGATCGCGGTGGGCCGTGGCATCAACAAGCAGGTTCTTCTGTCAGTGGTCATCGCTGTGGCGTTCGTAGTCCTCTACTGGGCCTATGGCTATCTGATGGGCACGATGGGGCAACTCGCCAAGACGGTGGGGCGAGTGTCCACCACGACGACATCGCCGGCCGGCGCCCGTGCCGTACTTGCTGCTGTTCCTCGCCCTCAGGGCTCTTCAACGCTTTTTGCAGCATTGCGGGCATGCATGCAGCAACAGGGTTTGCGCTGTGATTACGACTATCTGGTAGGGGCCTCGGGGGCGGGGTTCCGCCGCGCTTTCCGGGCGGATTCGCCCGGAGATGATCCTCGCCTGTTTGGACCTGAACCGCTGCGCCGGGCCTGTTGGGTTCTGGCAATCGACGATCAATTGGTGCCACAGCAGCCCGCAGCGCTGCGGGCTGCAGTTTGCGAAGCGATCGATGGTGGCCGGCCGGCCATTGCATTCGGATGGGCAGGCTCAAGGCAAGCCAGTGTCATCACGGGATATGAGCAAGATGGCAATGTGCTCATCGGATACGCGCCCGAGCAGGGCGATGGTCAGCCGACGCAGGTTTGGGAAGGATGGACTGATGCAATTCAAAAGGTGCCGGATGCGGGGCTGCTGTTGCCAGGCGTGCACAAGGGGCGATTCCCACCCGAACGCGACGTGCTCGCAACCACGCTGAAGTATGCGATTGACCTAGAACGCAAGGCTAAGCGGCCGGAACTTCCCGGCTATGTATGTGGTCTGGAAGGAACCCGGGCATGGGCGGCGATGCTGGAAGATGCATCACTTTTCCCATCAGATAAACCTGAGGTGATGAAACTGCGGGCGAAGGTGCATCTCAGCCAGGTCGCAGTGCTGCGCGATCGCGCGGGCGCAGCCTACTTCCTCCGGCAGTCTTCCGCATCAACTCCCGAATCGATGGAGACCCTGGCATTGGCCGCCAATCTGCTCGATGAAGTGGCAGGGCACGGCATAAACCTCGTCCGCGAGGACATGGAAGCGGCTCTGGCCAACCGAGATACACGGGCGCTCTTTGCGCAGGAGATCCGCGCTGCCCATGCCACAGAACTGAAGGCGGTAATCCAACTGGAGAAGGCGCTGGCCGTGCCACCACAGCTTCCGCAGCGTGGGCAGATCCGAACTCCCACCCCCAGCGAGATGACTCGCGGCGCGAAGTGGCAGATCGAGGCCACCCCAATCCCCATCGCCTTTCGTGCGGCAATGGATGTCCTGGGCGAAAATTTCGGCCGAAGCATCCGTGAGGGCTTCAGCACCAACGATGCCTATACGCTGTTTGCCGGTGCCTGTGGCGATGCTTTTCTGACCGGGATCAACATTACCGTGGAAGGCCAGCGCCTGGACATCTTTCGTCGCTTCACAGCCCCGGAGCGTGAGATGGCCTATCGCCGCGCACTCGAAGCTGCTGGGTATTCCGGCGACGTGTTCATCCGTCCCGATGACGGGCAGTCATCCGAGGCATTTGCGCTCGAAGCGCTGCGTCGGCGAATTGCACAGGCGATCAGCAATGATGCCTGCCCGGTCATCATGCATGGCCTGAGCGGCCCCGAGCGATATACGGTGGTTACTGGATATGAGCAGGATGCCGCCGCCCTGTATGGCTGGAGCGGCGGAGGCCGGTCTTCCTCCATCCTCTTTGAGCCCGAGAAACTGGAGAAGTATCGTGACTGGTTCGGCCATGTCGATTCGGTGGTCGTTATCGGTCAACGGCTGGAGCAGCGCGATGAGCGAGCCATTTACCTTCGGGCGCTGCAGCGTGGCGTGGAGTTGCTGCAACGGCGGGTGGATGGTGGCTATCATGCCGGGCCGGCGCTCTACGAGGTCTGGGCCAAGCCTTTTGATCGCGATTACCCCATCGGCACAGGCGGCGTTAAGGAGCTGCAGGGACTGCTCGACCCGGTGATCTGGGATCTGGCCGAGCGCCGCCACACCACCGAACGGTTTATGGAGCTTTCGGCCCGCGCCCTGTCCGAGGCGAAAACTGAACTTCTGGCCGCGGCTGCCGACTTCCGCGCTATCCACGATCTGATGTGGAAGATCAATGAGCTGGGCGGCGATAAGTATGAGAAGGTGGCTGAACCATCGGTTCGCCTGCAGATTGCCATGCTCATCCGCGACGCCCAGCAGCACGATGCCAACGCTGCCAAGCAGATTGAGGCGGCCATCGTACGAGTGGGCCCGCCGACTCGGTGATGGCACAGCCTGCCACGGTGTGGGCGATCCGTCGTCGGCTTTTGCCTTCGGGTGTCACTATTGCCTGTTTCCGGTACACTCCCCGCCCCTATGCCGATTGCGACGTTGAACAATGTGAATAAGAGCTTTGGACACAAGGCTCTGTTTGAGAAGCTGAACCTGAGCATCCACCGCGGGCAGCGCATCGGCATGATCGGCGCCAACGGCAGCGGCAAGAGCACAATGCTGCGTATCCTGCTGGGCGAGGTGCCCCCCGATGATGGTGTCGCCTCCATTCGCAAGGGAGTCAGCGTCGGGTATCTCGAGCAGAATCCCACGTTTGCCCCCGGCAATACCGTCATTGACGAGGCCGAGCTGGCGTTTTCAGAGCTGCATGACCTGTCTCATCGCCTGCGCGATCTGGAGCATCAGATGGCGCATGTCTTGGGCGATGAGCTTGAGAAGGTGCTTGGGAAGTACCAGCATGTTCAGCATGCATTCGAGCTGGCCGGCGGGTATGCCTGGCGGCACCGTCTGGAAGCTACGCTGCACGGCGTCGGCCTCAACGAAGAGACTTGGGAACAGACGGTTGAGACGCTTTCGGGCGGACAGCGGTCGCGACTGGCGTTAGCCAGGTTACTGATCGGAGAGCCCGATATACTGCTCATGGACGAGCCAACCAACCACCTGGATCTGGCGGCCGTCGAATGGCTGGAATCCTATCTGGCCGACTTCAAGGGCGCGGTGCTGATCATCAGCCATGACCGCTACCTGCTCGATCGTCTCGCCACCCGCATTGCGTGGCTTCACTATGCCAAAATGATGACGTTCGATGGTAACTATTCCCATTTCGTCGAACAGCGCGAGCTGATGGAGCTGACCCAGGAGCGGGCCTACGAGAACCAGCAGTCGCACATCGCCAAGACCGAGGAGTTCATCCGTCGGTTCAAGGCCGGCCAGCGCTCCAAGGAAGCCAAAGGCCGCGAGAAGATCCTCAATCGCCTCAAGGAAAGCGATGCCATGGTGGGGCAGGTGCGCGAGGAAAAGAAGGTCTACCTCAGCTTCAACACCGATCAGCGCGCGGGCGACCGGCTGCTGACCGTGCGCGATCTGAGCAAGAGCTACGGAAACCGAAAGCTCTGGGATGGCTTTGCTTTCGATATGACCCGGGGCGAACGGGTTGGCATGATCGGCCCGAATGGTTCAGGCAAGAGCACGCTGCTGGAGACGCTCGTTGGTCGGCGCGAAGCCGACCGGGGCAGCGTCCGCTGGGGCGCCAATATCAGCATCGGTTACTACGACCAGAACCTGAAGAATCTCCACGAAGGTCGCACCGCGTTCGAGGAGGTGGCCGAGGGGCGCAAGTGCCATCCACAGGTGATCTATGACCTGCTTGGCAGCCTGCTGCTGCCCAAGGATCAGGCCGACAAGCCCATCAGCGTTCTCTCCGGCGGCGAGAAAGCCCGTGTGCGCCTGGCGCAGCTTCTGATGGACAAGCCCAACGTCCTGGTCATGGACGAACCGACCAACCATCTGGACATCGCCGCCTGCGAAGCATTGGAGCGGACCCTCTGCGACTTCCAGGGCACGATCCTATGCGTCAGCCACGATCGCTACTTCCTCGATAAGATCACCACGCGGCTGCTGGTGCTGCAGCCGCCGGCCGTGGTCGATTTTGAAGGCAACTACACGGCTTGGCATGACCGCTGCATCGCCGAGGCGACCGTCAAGTCGCGCCGCGAGGCGGAGGCAAAAGAAGCGGCCAAACGTGTGACCCATCAGGGCAAGAAGGCCAAACGCAGAGAGAAGTAGAGAAGCTTTCGGGCGGCGATACACGCCGGTTCACTCGATGACCCTCTCACCGGAAATTCGTGAACTGCAGCGGGATCTCCGGCGGGTTGGTTCGCAGATACTGGATCACCGCCTGCAGATCATCTTTCTTGTTGCCGCTGACGCGCAGCGAATCGCCTTGGATTGAGGCGTTGACCTTCAGCTTCAGTTCCTTGATTGCTTTCTGGATCGATTTGGCCGTTTCCTTGTCAATGCCGCTCTTGAGCTTGTAAAGTTGGCGGACGGTCTTGTGGGTGGCCTGTTCGAGTTTCTGCGGGTCCAGCACCCGGGCATCAACGCCGCGCTTGATCATCTTGCTCAGCAGGACGCTCTTCACCGCCTCCAGTTGCGGTTCGGCATGGGCCGTGAGTTTGAGCTCCTTCGCTTTGCGGTCGAACTCAAGTCCGGCGGCCGACCCCTTGAAGTCATAGCGCGTGGCGATCTCTTTCACGGCTTGGTTCACGGCATTATCCATCTCCTGAAGGTTGATCTCGGAGGTGATATCGAATGAGGATTCTTGTGGCATGGCACTGTTATAGCCTTGCAGCTACCGGCTGACCAATGGCTGGATCCCTGTCCGCGTTTCCACGCTCGGGCGGTGCCTGTGATCTGATGCGCGAAATGGCCTGCGGAGAAGCTCTAGCGATGGCATGCAGCCGATCCAACAACAGGCTATAATGGGATCGTTCAGTTGGCTTATAGGAAAACTAGACGATGAAGATCCATGAGTATCAGGCGCGGGAACTGTTGACTGCTACTGGAGTTGCTTTCCTGCCATCTCAGGTGGCAAGGTCCATCGACGAGGCCGTCGAGGGCTATCGCAAGCTGGGTATCAGTTCCTGTGTCGTCAAGGCTCAGGTCTATGCTGGCGGGCGCGGCAAAGCCGGGTTCGTCAAACTCGTCAAGACCGAACAGGAGGTACGCGACGCCGCCAAGTTCATGCTCGGAAACCGCATGGTCTCCGTCCAGACCGGACCAGAAGGTGTCCCGGTAACGGTCATCATGATCACCCCGGCCGTCGAGATTGCCAAGGAATACTATATTTCCATCACCGTTGACCGCTCGAAGAACACCGCGACATTGATCGCGTCGGCCGAAGGCGGCGTTGAGATCGAGGAAGTGGCGAAGAAGACGCCCGAGAAGATCATCAAGGTGCCGCTGCATCCGACGATGGGTTTGCTGCCGTTTATGGCCGGCGACATCGCGGCTCGCCTCGGCTTCGAGGGCGCCCTGGCGCGAGATGCTGCCAAACTGGTCACCGCGCTGGGCAAAGCGTTCTACAAGTACGATGCCTCGCTGGCTGAGATCAACCCGCTGGTGCTGACCAAGGAAGGCAAGCTGCTGGCTCTTGATGCGAAGGTGAATGTGGATGACAACGCCTCGTTCCGGCATAGGGATGTTGAGGCGATGGGCGACGAGAGCCAGGAAAAGCCGCTGGATGTGCGAGCGCGCAAAGCCAACCTGAATTACATCGCCCTCGATGGCACGATTGGCTGTCTCGTGAATGGCGCCGGGTTGGCGATGGCGACCATGGATATCATCAAGCTGCATGGCGCTGAGCCGGCCAATTTCCTTGATGTTGGCGGATCGGTAACGGCCGATGGCGCGGTCGAGGCGTTTCGGATTATCCTGTCGGATGCGAAGGTCAAGGGTGTGTTGGTGAACATCTTTGGCGGCATTGCCAAGTGTGACCTGATTGCCGAAGCGCTGGTGCAGGCCGGCCAGCAGGTCGGGTTCAAGCTGCCGGTGGTCGTGCGCCTTGAGGGCACGAATGTGCAGCGTGCCCGCGAGATCCTCGCGGCTGCCAAGGGCGCTCTGCCCACACTGGTTATCGCCGATGATCTGGAAGATGCAGCGAGGAAAGTGGTTGCGGCCGTAAAGAAGGCTGCCTGACCGTATGGCATGGAGCAAATGATGCAGCAAACAGAAGCAGCGGTCGTCAAACCCCAGCACGCGCCGGTTCTGGCAGTGCTCTCCTGGATGTTTGGCATTGCCATGGTGTTGGCGATCGTGGTCGGCATGAGTCTGGGCAAGGTGATGGGCTGGAAAGGGCAGGTCGGCGTGCTCATTCTGTCCGCCGTGCCCGTCTGCACTGTCGGCACTGGCCTGGCCATCGCCTCGCTCATCTGGCGCAAAGAAGACAAACGCGTTGTCCAGGGCGCGCTGTGGCTTAACGGCTTGGTCGGCTTCTTCGCCTTCCCCATCATGATCTACTGGCTGCTGGCGATGTGGTAGTCGCTACGGCACGTATTCCGCCCAGGTTTTCCCTGTCTCCCAGACGCGCACGCGGTGCAGTCGAACCGGAGCGGCAAACTGATCTGCCAGCAGATCGTGGATCACCCTGGCGATGTTCTCCACCGACGGAATGACCGACGCGAACTCGCTCGTCTCCACATTCAGGTTCCGGTGATCAAAGCGGTCGACTACCAGTTGATTCACAATCCCCGTGAACTCGTCCAGATCGATCAGGTGCTCTGCATTGCCGACGGTGCCGGCAAGCGTGACCTCAAACTCATAGTTGTGCCCATGACCGGCCGGGTTATTGCACTTGCCAAAGACTTCGTGATTGCGCTGCTCACTCAAGTCTGGATTGTTTAGTCGATGGGCGGCGGAGAACTCAAAACGTTGCGTCAGATGCACCATGGTTTGCTCCTGATCAGCCACTTCGCACCAGAAGTACATACAAGGCGAAAGCCGCACGCGCACGAACTGCTGTGCCCACCTTGCGTGCAGAATCGCGCCGGCCGCCTGCGTGGCGCGGATCAGCGTGTAGTGTCCATCCTGGACGAGGCGCGTGAGCGTGGGAACGACCGTCGATCGCACGACCTCGTCGATGGTCTTGATGTTCTCGACGTAGTTGCTCTCTGGATTCACCGTGCCACACAATGTTACCTGCAGTGTCAGGTACATGGCGGGCATCTCAGTGAGATTGCCGGCCAGCCCGTTGGGCGGGTTCACAGCAGGCGTTTCTCCAGCCAGCGGAATGGCGAATCGCACCTCGCGCGTCAGTCGGGTCATGTGATGCGATTATAGCGTGCATGCCTTGGAGCGGACGCTCTAATCCTGGTGATCTGGCCAAGTGCATCCTAGTGCGGCTATGATCCGCCAACTATGTCTTATACAGCTAACTCATCCCGGTATGATTCCAAGGGCTTTTACCGTCGTTGCGGCCGGTCAGGATTGCTTTTGCCTGTGATCTCACTGGGCCTGTGGCACAACTTTGGCGGCGTCGGTACGGATGCAGGGCATCACGATGATGAGGCCTCGTTCCACGAGAACTGCCGGCAGATGCTCTTTACCGCGTTTGACTGCGGCATCACTCACTTTGATCTGGCGAACAACTACGGGCCGCCGGCCGGGTCGGCCGAGGAACGCTTTGGCCGGATCATGCAGAGCGACCTCCGCGCGTATCGCGATGAGTTGATCATCTCCACCAAAGCCGGCTACTGGATGTGGCCCGGGCCGTATGGTGAGTGGGGGAGCCGTAAGAACCTTCTGGCGAGTTTGGATCAGTCGTTGCGGCGGATGAAACTCGACTATGTCGACATCTTCTATAGCCATCGGCCGGACCCGAACACGCCGCTGGAAGAGACGATGGGGGCTTTGGATCAGGCGGTGAAGAGCGGCAAGGCGCTTTACGCAGGCATATCGAGCTATCGCGGTGCGATGACGGCCGAGGCGATCGGCGTCTGCCGGGAGAATGGCCTCGCCAAACCGATCATCCATCAGCCATCTTACAGCATGTTTGAACGGTGGATTGAAGGCGACTTATTGACGGTGGCCGACCGGCTGGGCCTGGGCTTAATCTGCTTCTGCCCGCTAGCCCAGGGCCTGCTTACCGATAAGTACATCAAGGGCATTCCTGAGGATTCTCGCGCCAAGAGCAAGGGCGGTTTCCTTAAGGCCGAGCAGGTGACTGAAGAGCGCGTCGCGAAGATCCGCAAGCTCAACGATATCGCGCAGCGGCGTGGGCAGTCGTTGGCGCAGATGGCGCTGGCTTGGGTGCTGCGGCACCAGGGTGTGACCAGTGCCCTGATCGGCGCCAGCCGTCCGCAGCAGATCAAGGATAACGTCGCCGCGACGACGGCCGCGCCGTTGTCGGCGGATGAACTGAAGGATATCGAGACAGCATTGAAGTGAGCTGTGGATTGAATAAAGGGGTCGGGAGTCTTTTAAAAAGACTCCCGACCCCTTTTTACGCTATGCTTTGGAGCCGGTTGTGCTGATGCCTTGGATGAAGGTCTTCTGAGCGAAGAAGAAGAGGATTATGATGGGGATGGTGAAGATGCACGCACCGGCCATTAGTAGCGCCCACTTGCCGCCGTAGCTGCTCATGAACTGCTGCAGGCCATAGGCCAGCGTGTAGCGGTTGGGGTCGTTGATGTAGAGCAGGGGGCCGAAGAAGTCGTTCCAGGTGGAGAGGAACTGGAACAGGGCGCAGGTTGCCAAGGCGGGCTTGGCCAGGGGCAGCATGATTTGCCAGAAGATGCCCCATTCGGTAGCGCCGTCAATGCGGGCGGCCTCGGTCAGTTCATCGGGGATGGTGCGGAAGAACTGGCGCAGAAGAAAGATGAAGAACGCGTTGCCAAATAAAGCGGGCAGGATCAGCGGCATGAAAGTGCCGTACAGACCCAGTTTCCGGAAGAAGCCAAAGACGGGGATCATCGTCACCTGGTCGGGCAGGGCCATCGTCGAGATCATCAGCATGAACCAGGCTTCGCGGCCTTTGAAGTTGATTCGGGCAAAGCCATAGGCGACAACGGCGCTGGACAGCACCGCGAATAGGACGTTGCAGATACATAGAAACAGGGTGTTCTGTAGGTAGGTTGCGAACGGCACTGTCTGGAGAGCCTCGGGATAGTTCTGCCATCGCGCGTGCGCTGGCAGCATGCTGATGAGGTACTGCACGGCGTTGGCGGGCTGCTTCTCGGAGTAGATATCAGTCTCGGGCTTGAGGCTGGTGCAGAGCATCCATACCAACGGCAGGACAAACGGCACGCACAGCAGCAGAAGCACTGCATGCGTGATGAGTTTCTGGGTGCGAGAGAGCGTGGGTGTCCCGCCAACCGAGGGTCGGAGCCGGGCGGGCCGTCGCTCAGGAGCGTGGAGGGGCTCCACCGGTGCTGTCGCGAGTGCTTCAGTCGGCATAGCCAAACTCCTTTCGGCGGGCTTGCTCTTGGGCGATCTCCTTTTCCAGGCCACGCAGGGCCTCCTCGCATGTCTGCAGGCCGCGCATCGCCAGGTCGCCGCAGACACTGACGCGATCGGTCAGGTAGATGGTGTAGGGCACTGGCGGGGTGGTCTGGATGTTTTCTGACGGTAGCATGTCCACGAACGTCTTGAACTGCGGGTACTTTTTCAGGTAGGCCTGATAGGCAGGCGCATTGGTGATGGCGGGCATCAGGGGTAGCCAGCCGCCTTTGGTATACAGTTCGGCAGCGCGCTCGGGATTCTCGATACCGGACCAGAATTTCACGAATTCCCAGGCGCCGGCCGGGCAGCGGGCGCCCTTGGGGATAATCATGAAGTTGCCGCCGGCGAAGCTAGCTAGCGGGCGGCCGCCAGTGGGAGCAGGGAGTGGGGCGGTCTTGTATTGCAGATTTGGGGCATATTGGGCGAGCTGCTCGACGCGCCACTGGCCATCGACACAGATGGAGTAATGGCCGCTGATGAACGGCCAGCCGGCCGAGAAACTACTTTGGTCGATGCCTGCCTGAAATCGGGAGACGTTGTCAAAACCCAGTCGCTGGTATGCATCGGCGAGCGTTTGCAGGGCTCGCAGATTATCGGGCGTGTAGATGGTCAGCTTGCCGGATTCCCAATCATAAAAGCCGTTGCCGAAGAGGGGGGTGGTGTGGAGGTACCCCTCCGGCAGGAAGCCCAGATGGGTCAGGTTCTTGTGATCGTCAAAGCGGTCGAGCCGAGCGCCAAGAGCGAAAAGCTCCTCCAGTGTTGGAGGTAAGCGGTCATCCGGAACGCCGGCCGCCCGCAGGTCATCGGGGCGATAGTAACAAGCCCACAGGTCCAGACCCACTGTCACGCCGTACAGGTGGTCCTTGTACATGCCGATCTTGCGGGCGATCGGGTACATGTCGCTGTGAAGCTGCCGCCATTGCGCGGGTGGCATCATTTCATCCAGCGGCTGGAGCAGGCCAGAATCCACCCAGCTTGGGATGACCGGATTCCATTGAGCCATGACGTCCGGTGGGTCGCCGCCGGCGACGGCCAGTACGAATTTGGTTTCGCCTCCCGAGGGCGGGATCGACAGGGCGATCACTTCGTACTTGTCCTGGCTCTTGTTGAAGCGGTCGGCGATGTCATCGACGACAGCCTTCCATTCGGCCGTCCACATGTGCCAGAAGCGCACGGGGATTCGCTCGGGGTACAGGCGCTCGGCCGGTTTGGGCAGCGCGAACGAGATCACCAGACCCACAAAGGCGAGGATGCCCAGCACCAGCAAGGTGCGGCCGGCACGGGCTGAAGTCTGATCAATTGCCATAGTGCACCCACCTGCGATGCGATCGGAAGATCGTTAGCGTGACGGTCATGACCAGGACAAACAGGATCCAGGCCATGGCCGACGCGTAGCCCATGTCGAGGTATCGCCAGGCACGGTTGAACAGGTGCAGGGCGTAGAAGAGGGTTGAGTCATTGGGTCCACTGGTGGCGTCCATGATTACGTAGGCCTGGGTGAAGTACTGAAAGGCGCTGATCACGCCCATCACCAGATTGAAGAAGATGACCGGTGTCAGCATGGGCAGGGTGATGTGGCGCATGCGATGCCAGGCATTGGCGCCATCGATCATTGCGGCCTCATAGAGGGTGTAGGGGATATCTTTCAGGCCGGCCAGATAGATGATCATGCTGCCGCCGACGCCCCAGAGCCCCATCAGTACAAGCGAGGTGAATGCCCAATCCTCCGATCCCAGCCAGTTGGGTCCGATGATGTCGACCGATCGGAGGATTCCGTTAACCAGACCGATCTGCGGGTTGAGAATCCACAGGAACACGACGCTGGTGGCAACTACTGGCACAATGCTGGGCAGGTAGAAAATGGTCCGGTAGATGGCGATGCCCCGGATCTCCAGGTTGAGCAGCAGTGCCAGAGCGACGCCCGTGAAGATGCCCAGCGGCACCGCGATAGCGGCGTACTTCAGCGTGATGCCCATGGCCTTCCAGAACAGGGGATCGTGCGCCAGCAGCGTCCTGTAATTCACCGCGCCTACCCATACCGGCTCGGTTACCACGTTGTATCTGGTAAACGAGAGATAGATGCTGATGACAAAAGGCACGGCGGTGAACACGGCGAACCCAATCAGCCACGGGCTGATGAAGGCATAGCCAACCAGGTGGCGCTTCATGTCCGCATCGTCGTACCGAGCCCGATAGCCGTCAAGATGACATAAAGGGGTCGGGAGTCTTTTTAAAAGACTCCCGACCCCTTTTAGCGTGTCTAAACCCGCGTTTGTTTGTAACGCAGATCCCATTGTGCGCAGGGCTTGAGTGTTGTAGCGTGGTTAAGCGTAAGGAGGTGACACCGGCGGCGGACTCGGGCTGATGCCCGGCCGGCGACGGGCTCATGAACCTCACATGGATACTGCAGTGGTGGAACCTGGTGTTCATCATCCCTATGGGGCTGGCTCTTCTGTATTTGGGGCTGTACGTCTCGACGGGGATCACGTTCGGCCACGTCGACGTAGACGTAGACGCGGATGTGGATGCTGATGCCGATGTCGATGCGGACGCAGATGTTGACGCCGATGCGGATGTTGACGCAGACGCGGACGGGGATGTGGATGCAGACGGCGACGCGGATCACGATGCGGCAGGCGCGGACCACGACCATGACGCCGACCACGAAGGTGGCGGCCCTTCCAACAGTGCGATGATGGATACCTTGTTCTGGCTTGGCGCCGGGCGAGTGCCAATCTCGCTTTTGCTGATGCTGTTCGCGATGTTCTGGGGTGTTGCAGGCTATAACCTGAACCGCATCATGGCATCAGCCGGCTTCGCCGAGTGGGTGATCCCACTGGTATCGATGCCGACTGCGTTGCTGATCGCGGCGCTGCTGACTCGATGGATTGCGCGCCTGATCGGACGACTCCTGCCCATGGGCGGCAGCCCGGCCAGGCGCAAGGATGCTTTGGTCGGATCGGCCGGAGTGGCGCTGAGCCAGATCGATGCCAGTTTCGGCCTGGGACAGGTTCGAACCACCGCTGGCGATGTGTTTCAGGTGTCGTGCCGGGTCAGTTCGGATCGGCCGGTGATTGAGAAGAACCAGCGTATACTGCTGGTCGACTATGACAAATCCGAAGATTGCTTCCGCGTCGTCCCGGATGAACTGGGCCGGCCGGAGCTGAACCCATAAGGAAAGGCGGGCGCATATGATTCTCTTGATTCTATTCCTCATCGGTGCGGCACTGATCGCGGGCAGCATGTTTGCTCCGGCCAGCGCTCTGGCGCAAGGCATTATGCTCATCGTGGGTCTGGCGCTGGTGATCCTGACGCCGATCCTGGCCATGTTCACCCGGCTCTATCGCAAGACCTCGGCGAATATGGCATTCGTCAAGACCGGCATGGGCGGGGCTGAGCCCATCCTGGATGGCGGTAAGATTATCTTCCCCATCCTGCACCAGGTGATCCTCGTGTCGCTGGAGACGATGCGCCTCAACGTCGAGCGCCGCGGCACGCATGCACTGATCACCAAGGACAATCTTCGCGTGGATCTGTCGGCCGAGTTCTACATCAAGGTGCAGGCCAACAAGGAAGACATCCTCCAGGCGGCCCGTTCGCTGGGTAATCGCAGTGTGGAGGCCAACGCCGTCAGTGAACTGGTTGAGGAGAAGCTGGTGTCGGCCCTGCGCACGGTGGCGGCCACCAAGGATCTGGTGGAGCTTCACTCCAAGCGCGATGAGTTCGCGACTGCGGTGCAGCAGATTGTGATCCACGACCTGGCGCACAACGGGCTGACGCTCGAAAGCGTGACGATCTCGTCACTCGACCAGACCGATCCGTCGCAACTACAGGAACGCAACGTGTTCGATGCCCAGGGCCTGCGGAAGATCGCGGAGATTACCCAGAAGGCGCGCGTCGAGCGCAACATCATCGAGCAGGAGTCGCAGAGGCAGGTCGTGCAGCAGAACGTTGGCACGAAGAAGAAAGTGCTGGATATGGAGCGCGACCAGGCCGAGTTCGAGGCCGAGCAACGGATGAAGGTTGCCAACGTTCGCGCTGCCCGCGAACGCGAGGTGGCCGAGTTCCGCCTGGCTCAGGAAGAGGCCGTCGCTCGCCGCGAGATTGAAAAGCAGAAGATGATTGAGACCAGCGGCGTTGAAAAACTGTTGGCCATTGAGCAGGCCGAGGTCGCCAAGAAGATCGCGATGATCGAAAAGAACCGCGAACAGGAGACCTCGGAGATTGCCAAGACAACGGCCGTCGATGTTGCCGCGCGATCCAAGGAAGTTGCCGTCGCCCAGAAGGAGCGTGAGCGGGCGATCGCCCAGGCAGCCATGTTCGCGGCCGAGGCGGATCGAGAAGGGGCGCGACAGAAGATCGCCATGGTGCAGTTGACGGCCGAGGCCGATCGCGAGGCTCAGAAGAAGCTGATCTCGGCCCAGCAGCAGGTTGCGGAGAAGAAACTCCGCGATCAGACCCAGGCTGATGTGCTGGCGTACACGCGCGTGAAGGAGGCCGAAGGTGAGAAACTGGCCGCCGAGATGCAGTACGAAGCTAAGTTGCGTCTGGCCGAAGGTGACTCGGCCGCAATGACCAAGAAGTCCGAAGGTGATCGCGCCATCAAGATGGTGGACGTGACCGTCGAGCGCGAGCGCGTGGGCGTTGAGCAGGTCCGCGTGGAGGTTGAGCGGCAGAGCCTGGCGAATCGGGAGCAGTATAATGAGGCCGCCCTGCAGTTTGAATTGGATAAGCTGCGCATCCAGGCGGACAAGGAAGTGCGCATCGCGGCCGCCCAGGCGCTGGGCAACATGCTCAGCAAGGCCAATATGCAGATCTTCGGCGACCCGGAAACAATGTCCAAGATGAGCGCCCAGTTCATGCGCGCCACCAGCATGGGTGTAGCCGTGGACGGCTTCCTGAAGTCGATCCCGACCGAGGGGCGCGACCTGATCGAGCGGCTTGGTTCGGCGGTGATGAGCCAGGTGAAGCCCACGCCCGCTGCTGAGGCCAAGCCGGCACCCCCGCAGCCGGAAGTTGCGAATCGGTAACGGTGGACCAGATGACCAAAGGCCATGGCGCATGAACCATGCGCCATGGCCAACGTGCCGCCCAGACGCTGGTCACTGGGATCTGCGTATGCGTCATGCCGTCCGAAGGTGACATATGGCAACGAGCTTTGAACCTGTAACGCTGGCGGACGTGAAGAGCGCTCTTGGAAAGGTTCTTCCCTTGGGTGCACTGGACCAGGTTGCGCCAGGACTGGGCGACATGCCAGCGCGGAACACGGTGGCAATTGTCGGGTTGACAAGTCTGGTGTTTTTCATGGCCGAGCGGGGAAGGAATCCGAAGGTCAACACCATCGTCGATGCGAGCATCTATTGTTCGACCTGCCTCAGTGTTGGCTATGCCGATATCCACCCCGTGACACCGGTCGGCAAGCTGGTGGGTACTTTCATCATGACCGTGGGTCCATCGCTGGTATCGAAGATGCTCGATGGTCCGGCCAGTGCCCGGCGCGATGCATTACAGGCGGAGATTCTGGCGAAACTAGCCGAGATTCTCAAGGAGTTGCAGGAGCAGAACGCGAGCGTCGGGCGAGGCGATCCTGCCGCCAGCCCGCCGCGGGTTGATGCCGATGCAAGTGCCTCGCCCGACGGCAAGTGACCGCTCCATGAGGATTTGCAGAAGTTTTCCTTCCATTTGTGGGCCGGGCGCAGGTATAATGTGATTCGCTGGACTTTCATAGAAAGGCCACAAGTCTAACTGAAGTAGATTGAGGCACCCATGTCTACCGAGGCGCCGATGAATGCTGCGCAAGATAATTTTCCGCCGATGCCCGAGATCGGCCGCCCGGATCCTTATTACATGCGGGCGATTGCCGATGCGGATCAGTCGGGAGACATCCATCTCCGGGCAGCACTGAAGGTTGCCCGCTACATCACCCTGGCGATCAGCCCCAAGCTTCCGTGGGAGGAGAAGAAACGGTATTTCGCCCATGCCCTGAAACACCATTGTGCGACGCCGTCACAGGATGAGGCGACGCTCAAGTACTACGAAGAACTTGCCGACACAGTGAGAAAGTATGCCGGCGCGGAGGCGTTGCGCTTGGCGAGTCAGGAAGACGACATGTGGGCAGCGCGCACCGCGCTAGGGCAGGATCGTGCGTTGATTGAGGATGATGCCGAGGCCTTCTTTGGCAGGATTCTGGGGCAGGGAGAGCAGCGCCCCGATTTCTTTACCGATGGTGACTGGTCGCAACTCAAGCTCATCCGCGATCAGTGGATCTGATAATCCAAGGATAAAGGCAAAAAGATGAAGGATGAAGACGTAGCCAAGCTGCGTTGGGTTGTGCTGCGCATTGGCCGCGTTCTTGGTTTCATCCTTCCGCCTTCATCCTTCATCCTTTGACCTGTCCTCGTTTAGGCTATGGAAAACATTGTTCGGTGGAGTGCCCCGTTTCGCGCGTGAGAGGATAGAGGGCGCTACATTATCGGACGTTTTTGCGGCGGTGAAGGAAAGCGCGAAACACCACTAGTAGTTTGGCTGGACAGGCAGGAATCCTACCGATAAGACTGATAAATGAACGGCCGGAAGAAGTGAGGTGGGCTGTGATCGGTGACAAGAAGACCGGACGTGGCCGCAACACGAAGGGAGTATTACTGTGAATATCATGACCCCTGGCAGCGAAAAGGAGTTCCGCCTAGGTGCCGTGGCGAGGACGATCAGCGAGATGCCGGATCTGTTTGCTCTGGCCGCCGAACCGATGGTCGTTTCAAGCCGTCTTCTGCGGTTTCCCACTGGTCCGGCGATTGCCCTGCGCGTTCCCGTAGGGGTCCCCGAGGAAGAACGAGATGCAGAGCGGTGGGATGGGCTCTACTAGGCAAAGTGGAAAAGGAACGTGGAGTGAGCCGCGGCGAACGCTCGCCGCGGTTCTGTTTTCTGGCGATCGCGGTAGGATCGTGCATATGGAAGCCAGTGTCATCCCCGCCAAGGTCGACGTGAAGAAAGACAAGAGCCTGACCATCGTCTGGGCCGATGGCGTGACCTCGAGCTTCGACCTGGCGATGCTCAGATGCGTGTGTCCCTGTGCCAAGTGCAAGGAAGAGCGAACGCAATCGAAGAAGTCGCTGCTGAGGGTGTTGCCCGGCAACTATACCGACGATCTGAAACTCGCGGCGGCCGAATTGGTGGGAAACTACGCTATCAGACTGATTTGGACCGACGGCCACGATTTGGGGATCTACTCATTTGTCTTTCTGAGAGAACTGGGTGAGCGAATGGCGAAATAGATCACGAAAGTTCAGGTGCCGGGAGTGATATAGCAGCCATCGCGGAGAATCGGGGTGGCCGTACTGACGTCTAGCTGGGCGGCCATTTCCACATCCGCGCGATAACCCATTTCGATAAGCTGTCTTCCCGAAGAGCAGGCCAGCAGATGCTCCAGAACGTTCTGGCGCAAATTCTGCCAGATACCCAGTGCGGCAAGCGCTTCGGGGGAGCGGCGGCCAGGGAGTTGCTCGATCAACGCGCCGGCGCAGGCGATGTCTTCGACAGCCGGGCGAAGAGTGTCATCGGGCCAACGTTCACCGGCCGGGATGATGGCGATCGGACTGAACTGCGAGGCATAACTTGCGGCCGCGGAGACATTGCGAAAGCACGCGCAGAGGACATTGGGGCAAAACGCACGAGCCTTGACCGATAGAGCAGAGCCATTGGGCGAGGGCAGGACAATCTTCTGACCTGGTTGCGCGCGAAGCATCGAGGCAGGCGAAAGCGAGAACTCGCCCTGGCCCCGGCCCGTGGCGAGTGTGGCACCCAGCTCACGGGCACGTGCCTCTGCGGACGGGCCCTTGCTGGGGTGTGGATAGATCTCGGCGCCACGAGCAACAGCCACATCAACCGCCGTGGAGAACGAGAGGACGTCGATGATGATGACGAGCTCTGACGATGGCGCGAGTGCGGCCACGCCATGAGGTCCCCATTCGCAGCGGACATCGAACGCGGTCTGGTCGCGGAAGTCGGCCATGGCTATAGCTTTACTGCCCGGGTGGCGATGTACAGGGGCATATAGCGGTCCAACGCGTTGGGGGAACCGGGCGAGTCGTGATCCTCAAACATGGCGGTGATGGCCAGGCCGGCATCGCATTGGCCGCCGATCTGGTCCTCCAGGGTATGGCTGAACTCCAGTGGCACCTTCCGGCTGATCAAGTCATCGCGTTTTTCGGGCGGAAGGCTGTGCAGGTCGGAGTAGGGGAGCTTGTGACAGACGATCAATTCGCCGCGCTCGGCCGCGGCGGTGTCGAAGAGGTAGAGAACGGGATTGTTGAAGCCGGCCATCAGGACCCCGCCTTGGCGTAATACCCGGGCAGCCCCGCGCCATACGGGACGGATATCTTGGGCAAACACGTTGGAGACCGGGTGTACGATCAGGTCAAAGCTGGCATCGGCAAATGCGCCCAAGTCGGCCATATCACCCTGAACTGCAGTGATGCCGAGGTGGTGCTGATCGGAGAGCTGGCGGTCACGTTCGAGCTGGGCAGGGGAGTTGTCGAAGACAGTAACAACAGCACCGGCGGCCGCCAGGATTGGTCCCTGTTGTCCGCCGCCCGAAGCAAGGCATAGCGTGCGGCAACCGACGATCGGCGGATACCAGCTTCGCGGAACCGGGATGTTGGGCGTCAGGATGATCTGCCAATCCCCCGCACGGGCGCGCGAGATGGCATCGGCGGAGACGGGAATCGTCCACGGATTGCCCTTCTCCACTTGCAGATCCCATGCTTCACGGTTGTGCGTGACGACATTCATCAATTCGTTACCGCCTTTCGTGCAAGGCGCTCACAGACATGCCGTGCAAACGCCTTGCGGTTCAGAGGCGATGGAGCCAATTCGGTATGACCGGCCGGTTCGGGGTGGCGACGATAGCTAGCATTCAGCAGCGAGCGAGCATCGCCCCGTTCCTGCTGCGATGCCAGTTCATCGGTACTCACCCAGACCGTTCCCTCCCCCTTGGGGGAGGGGCAGGGGTGGGGGTGGCCCGGCCGACGCATGTTGGCAGACTTGTGAAGGTCCACTCTGGCGGCATGGCATGTTCTGCGCCTCGTTGGCATGGTGCCTCCTATGGGTGGATAGAGACAACCTGATTCGTCTCCCGGCTGGTAATGGCCGCCTGCCCGAGCTGGGCGGCCGCCAGGGCGTCGGCTGGGCTCGCGTTCAAGGGTTTGGTGCCGGCGGCGACACTCTTGGCAAAGTGCGCCATCGCCTGGACCCAGCCTTTGTCTCCCGTGTAGTTGGAGTCAGGCATATGCGAGCGGTGGTGTTTCTCAAAGACCGCGCGATCGGCCGGCTCGGCCGGCGCCAGGCCTTCCCTGATCTCCCATGCGGTGCGCCGCAGTGCATAGAGCGCTGGAGCACCGAGTTGCGCGTACATATGCCGGTAGATGTACTCATGATCGGGGTGGATGTGGCCGGGATAACTGTAGACGCTCTGATAGGCGCGCTGGCCGAACGTGCGCAGTTCGACAAAGTCGATCACGCTAATGCCGCCGTAATCGCTGATGATCTCCAGCGCTTCCTTGGGCATATCCACCGTGGCATAGCCGGAACTGGTGATCGAAGCGATGCAGCCGGAGGCGAAGCGAAGCAGGCAGATCTCATCATCGTGCCGGCCGCGCAGGCAGTGGATCCAATCGACTTCCGAGCCGGTGAACCAGCGCAGGATGTCAAAGATGTGGCAGACCTCGTGCAGAATGCGCTGCCCCGGTGGGCTACCAGCGCCCCAGGTCCGGCAATAGGAATCGGCGATGCGGTAATGGATGTTGTGGGCTCCGCCATTGCCAGTGACGACCTCCCGGGCCTGTAGGTAAGCCGGGGCAAAGCGGCGGTTGAACCCTACGGCCACGTGCTTGCCGGATCGTCGCTGTGCATCCACAACCTTTTCGCACTGTTCGGGCGTGGTGGCCAGGGGCTTTTCCACATAGACATGCTTGCCCGCGTTCAATGCGGCGATCGTCAGAGGCGCCTGGAAATCGTCGCGCGTCGCAACGATCACGCCCTCAATCGTCGGGTCGGCAAAGACCTCACGGGCATCGCCGACGCGCCGCGGAATCGAGTACTTGTCAGCAACCTGGCGCAGGCGATCAGCTTGCATATCGCAGGCGACCTGCAGGTCGATCTGCGGCACGCGCAGCAGGTTGGGAAGATGCTGCGATTGTGCGATGCCTCCCACACCGATAATGGCGAAGGGAACGCGACGAGACGAGGTAGTGTTTTCGCTGGCCATGGGGCGTCTTTATAGCAGGTCTCTCAGAAGCGGTGTAGTTCTTCCCGCAGGATTACCGGCTCTCCCCACGGCGATACGACCACGTCCACTCGTGTGACCTCGTTCGGACCTTCGCTCACCAACTCCAATGCCCACAGCACCGAGATCAGTTTCCCATGCATTGTGTACGGACCGTCCGGTACGCGAAATTCAAATCGCTCTCGCCCCATCAACGCCGGTGAGTTGATGCGACGCATTTCAACAAGCGTCACATCCTGCGTTCCCTTTCCCTGCGTGTACCAGAATAGCCGCAGTTCCAGGCTCTTGAGTTGATCCAGTGAAGACCACGAAAACGAGCCGCGCATCAATTGCCGCGGCCGATAACTCAGCTTTCCCTCGGACAGTTCAATGGCCATCCGCATCGCTCGCCCCCTTGGCCTCTGGCCCGAAAACGTCCAGTGTGAATTCCTCTTTCACATCCGGCCAATTTGGAATATCTCCGTGAACGACCAGCACCCACTCCACGCGATTGTTGGCCGAGATGAAGCTTGGCATCGAACGCTCCGGCAGATGCAGCACGGACCGGCCATTGGCAATCTCCATCTGGTCGCTGACATGTGCGATGCTGACTCGCTCAAATACATGCTTGTCGGTAGACGTGTTCGCCCTCCCATCGCTGTCTGTCCCGCTGTGATAAGTGGCCACTTCCCGGCCCTCCATCGTCAGATTCAGCATGGAGATAGTGTCCGTGCGTCCCTCGACTCTCCATCGAACCTCTACCGAGTCGCCCAACCGCAGGATCGACTTGGCAATCGTCACCACGGGACGTGGATTTCGCAATGCCAGGAGCGAGTAGATCGTTCCAATAATGAGGCCCAGCCCGATCAAAACAAAGGGGATCATGAATACCGCGCCGACAATGTCGAAGACATCGCTGAAATGCGACCAGACGCCTCCGAAATAGAGGATGCTTCCGACGATACCGTTCCAAATTGCCGCGGCGAAGGCCAAACCTGTCAACTGCGTGCGCGGATCGGTCGAGGACCGCAGTTCCCGCGGTCCGCGGTCCTTTGCGGGCGCCGGCCAGACGCCCGCGAATCCGTTGGCCGCCTGCCCGCCGGAAAGGACTTTTCGTCGCAACCATTCTCCGCCAGGCGAGACCGCATCGGAGATCGCAGGAGAATACGAACGGATGCCGGCATAGATGCTCACGATGCCAAACGCAATGAACGCCAGGGGCAACAGGATAAAGGCGGCTTCCCAGCCAACGTCCCGATTGAGCACGGATTCCGCTGGATTCGCCGGATTCACAAAGCACGTGGCATCCGCCTCCGGCGGCAGAGCGGCGACAACCCGCTGTTTGGATGAATAGCCCGAGGAATAGCCGACCGTCCAATTGTATCGATCTCCCACGTACTGCCGGTCATCCACCTGATACCGATAACGGACGGCAACGCGATATGTGCTGCCGTTCTCGGAGTCGTGCGACTCCTCCACATTGCTGTTGACGATAACGCATGGCGTTGAAACCCAGTGCCGCGAGCGAATCAGGCCGAGCGCCATCGGCCCGAATATCATCACAAGAAACAGCCCGCCCATCGCAGCAAAGACCAGCCCGAATCCCACCAGGCCTTTCCGCCTCGTTCCTGCCGGCCTGAGACTCGTTTGCGTAATTGACTGACCCATATGCCGCCTTCAAGAAGCGGATTCTACACCAAATCCAGATCGTGTGCTCCGCGCGGCTCTGTGCCATTACAGCCGTCACCATCTACCGCCCGGCAGTTCATCGGCCAGCCAGTCGCGGATCAGTTGCGGCACATCGCTAATGATTACGTCCGGCCGGAATGGCGCGATCCGGCGCAAAGCCTGCTCGCTATTGACTGTCCATGCGCCCACGGCCAGCCCACCATTCCGCAGACGAGCCACAACCGCCTCATCCAACAAACCGTGATCCATGTAAGCCGGCCAGCCCCCGGCGATGGCGGCCGTTGCACCGGCAAGGTCACTCATCAGCAAAGCAACCGGAACCGACGGCGCCAACTCGCGAGCATAGACCAGGTTCGCACGGTCAAATGACTGTAAACGCCATTCCCTTCCCTCCATGACCTGAATCACCCGGCCAACCAGATCCCGCGCGTTATTCTGCTTGATCTCGACCAGCGTGACATCGCATGCCACGTCGCGCAGAAGTGGAACCATCGCGGGCGTGCCTGCCGACCTGAGATGCACCTGCAGCAGCGCCGATGAAATCATGTCCGTAACCCGACCTGTTACGAGCGTTGTGCGAGCCAACTCCTGATCGTGCATGACCACAGGTTCCCCATCCGCCGATGCCCAGGCATCGCATTCGCTGCCAAACCCCGCGGCCGAAGCGGCAGCAAACGCCTCGCGGGAGTTCTCTGCCAGACCAAACCCCGCCGCACCACCACGATGAGCAATGATGACCGGCCTCCAAGTATCCTTGCCTGCGCGACGAGACGGTGAAGCGTTTCCGGTTGCCATGGGACGTCTTTGTAGCAGGTCTGTCAGGAGCGGTGTAGAGCGCCGTATGTGGGGGATGGGCCGTTTCCCTCGCCAGGCGAGCGGGATGCAGCGATCAACCCAACGCTCTACACTTCCGCAAAGGTTCCAGCAGATCTACAGGTTGAATATGGCGATATCCGTGTTCAAAGCGTGCCCGATCTCTGCCTCAACAGCGGCCAATCGCCCACTCCTCCCTCTGCTTCTGACTTCTGTCTTCTGACTTCTGCATTACGTCTTCCTGCTGCTCCAAAATGTGGAAAGATTTCTGGATGCACGTAAGTCTCTGTCAATACTCATCTCCCTCAAGTCGACCCCTCCAAATCCACCCTTATATATAGAAGGACCTCGCGTTCTGCGTTCGGAGTGCAGCCTCTAGGCTGTCTTTGGCTTGCACCCCGGCCGCCGTTCTTTCACAAGTGAATACCCAGAACTCCGACCGGACAAGTAGGCAATGCCGCCCCAAGATGCGCACTCGATCTTGAGCCCCTTTGTCCTCATCGGTAATGCGGATTACTGATCATCGCAGATTGCGCGCGCGAACCTGAGCACCTTTGTCTTCTCCGGCCAATGACTTCAGGACAAGTGACCAATGACCAGAAAGAAACGTGCGCACCTCCTTCCCCATCAAAGCGCTAACCACTTATCTCACAACATCTTACAAAGCAAGAAGATATACGCGCCTCCTCGCCCTCTTTGCCTTCATTCTCGCTTTCCGCTTTTCGAGTTCCGCTCTTCTGCCGGGAATCATCCACAAGCGCACCGAACTTGATCATCTCCTCCCTCTGTTTTGCCATAACTGCCTGCAGCCACGAAAGATAGCACCATGGTTGTACCCCCGCCGAGAACTTGCGCACCTCCTACTTATCCACAACCTGCGCGTGGAACACCCATGGAACGCTTCGCCTCTACTGTTCTGCTCCGGTTCCCCCCCTCGTCGCTCCGTCGCTTCGTCGCTGCTACCCTATTTCCACATCCTCTACCGTTACGGAATAGTGATACGCACTACCGTCAACCCATGCGCCCTGACCATCCCGACCAATGACTATTGACCAATGTTGAGCGAAGCGAAATCCCGGCGCGGCCGGGAATCAATGACGATCACCCATCCATTGCCGCCTCTGGTTTGTTTCCACTATCATTCCCGCACTATGAGCGAAGCCATTCCTGTCGGTGTGATCGGTTGCGGCCGCATGGGCAAATACCACGCGCGCGTCTATGGGCAGATGGCCGGCGTGAAGTTCGCCGGCGTCTATGATGCCATCCCGGCCGCGGCGGCGGCCGTCGCCCAGCAGTATCGCTGTAAGGCGTTCGCCTCCCTTGATGAGATGGTGCGCGAGGTCAAGGCGGTGACCATTGCCACCACCACCGAGGCCCACGCCGCCATGGCCGAGACCTGCTTTAAGGCCGGAGTTGCCTGCATGATCGAGAAGCCGCTGGCGCGCAACAGCCAGGAATGCCGGCAGATCGTCGAATGGGCCAGGAAGGCGGGCGTAACACTGGCAGTGGGCCATGTTGAGCGGTTCAACCCGGCCGTCCGCGCCCTGGCGAAGATGAACCTTAAGCCGCGATTCATCGAAACCATTCGCGTCAGTCCGCTGACCTTCCGCAGCCTCGATGTCGGCGTCGTGCTCGACATGATGGTCCACGACATCGATGTGGTGCTCTCGCTGGCGAAGTCAAAACTCAAGAGCGTGGAGGCCGTCGGCGTCAAAGTGATCGGCCAGAGCGAAGATGTTTGCAATGCCCGCCTGATCTTTGAGAACGGCTGCGTGGCAACCATGACCGGATCGCGCCTGGCGCTAAAGACCGACCGCCGCATGCGCCTCGCCACCGGCGACGCCTGGATCGCCATCGACTATGCAAAGAAACAGGGCGTCATCGCCCGCCGCGGCCAGAACCTGGAGCACCTGCGCGAGACCTTCGCCAAAGTGAAATCCGGCGAAATCGCCGATCCCACCAAGCTCAGCTTCTCTGATATGGTCAAACTCGAAGCCGTGCCCGTGGAAAACACCGATCAACTCCTGGCGGAGCAGGAGGATTTTATTGGTGCGGTCCGCAACGGCACCCGGCCGACGGTCAGCGGCGAAGATGGCATGGCCGCCGTCGAAGTCGCCGAGCGAATCGTCGTCGCCATGGGCTCCGAAGCGGTGTAACGGTCGCCAACGGTGGAGGTGGAAATGCTCTTTGATGCAAACTGTCAGATCGGCCGCCGCAACCAGCGCCCGTTCTACGAACCGTGGAAGACCGACGATCTGGTGCAGACCATGGCTCGCTGTGGCATCGACCGGGCGCTGGTCCGGCTCGCCGCGGCGAGCGAGTACGACCCCGCCACCGGTATCGAACTGCTAACGAAGGAGATTCAGCCGTATCCCGTCCTGCAGGGCCTCGCGGTCATCGGGCCTTCAGCCACCATGCACCTGCCGCCGATCGATCAGCTTCTGCAGAATCTGGTTGCCGGCGGTATTCGCGCTGTCGCCCTGTATCCGAAGATGCACGGCTATCCGCTGGAATTCGGCTGCCAGGACATGTTCAAGGTTCTGGCAAGACACAAGGTTCCAGTCTTCTTGAGCCTGCGTGAAACCGATTGGAGCGAGGTATACCACCTACTCGGCAAATATAACGACCTCAATCTGGTTCTAACCGATATCTCGACCTGGGATCGCGCCCGCTTTACCTATCCTCTGATGACCGAGTTCCCGAAGCTGCGACTGGAGACTTCCCTCTTGCGCACTCATCTTTGCCTGGAAGATATCTGCGCCAAGTTCGGCAGTCAGCGGTTATTGTGGGGGTCCGGCTGGCCGATGTTGACACCGGGCGCCTCGCTGGGAATGCTCAACTATGCTTCGATTTCGGACGCCGATCGAGCCAATATCGCCAGCCGCAATCTACAGCAGCTCCTGGACCAAGTGAGGACCAAATGAGCGAACCTTCTCTGCTGGAAATGGCGAAAAAGGGACAGCCCTTGAACTGTCCGGTGGTCGATATGCACGGCCACGTCGGTCCCTGGCGCAATTTCTACACGCCCGATCTCTCCCCGGCTTCGATGCTCAAGGTCATGGACTCGGCCGGCATTGGCTATTCGGTGCTGTTCTCGAACGCGGGTATGGGTTCCGATCACGTTCTGGGCAACCAGGTGGTCAAAGAATTCGCCGCCCACAGCCCCAAACGCTTCATTCCGTTTGTTCTTCCCAGTGCCCGATACCCGGAAGAAACGCAGCAGGAGCTCGAGCATTACGCATCGGAATTGAGCTGGAAAGGCATCAAGATTCACCCTGATGGCAATGGTTACCCGGCCGATGGCGCCAACTACAAGCCTGTCTTCCGCTTTGCGGCCGACCATGGCTTACCCATCATCAGCCATACCTGGGATTCCCCGCTGAGCGGAGTCGCCATCTATGACAAGATCGCCGCGGAATACCCATCGGTGCCAATCTGCTGCGCCCACTGCTTCGAGCCGGATTTCGCGGGTGCCGTTCGCTTAGCCCAAAGGCATCCCAACATCTACCTGGAACTGACCGACGCCAGCATTCACAACGGAGTGCTCGAATACTTCGTCAAAGAACTGGGAGGCGAAAAGCTCCTCTTTGGTTCCGATGCCCTGGGTTGGTTTTCCGCTCTGCACGCCCTGGGTTCCTTACTCTACGCAAATATCAACGATGACGAGAAGCGGAAGATCCTCGGTGGCACCGCGCTAAAGGTCTTACGGATGCAGTACGTGTAGTGAAGATCGCGAGCGACTGGAACGCATGGACACCGCTCTATGCCACGTCGATGCAAGATGGCAACGTCGGCCAACCATCGCGTATACGCTGTCTTACCCTGTTCCAGTTCGGCACGCCGCTGGTCGCATCAGGCGCCTCAACGCTGCAGGCGCCGACAGCCACCGCGAATCGCAGGCAGCCCTCAGGAGTCAGGCCCTTGAGCACGCCAGCCAAAAAACCCGCAATAGCGCAATCACCCGCGCCGGTGGTCCCGACCACCTTGGCCTTAAAGCACGGTGCCCTCAACTCGCACCCGATCCATGGCGACACGTCTCGTGGAGTGCAGGCCCCCATCCCAAACAGGCGGGCCCTGTTACTGCTGGTGCGCAAATACGCCCCCTGCTCTCCCAGCTTGATCATCACCACGGCCGCCCCCCATTCCAGCAGGTTGCCCGACAGCGACTGCAGAAGGCCTCGCGTCACATCACGTTTGACCTCGATGGCTCCGGTCTTTCTGGTCAGTTTCGCGTACGTCTTCCGGTCGGCCATAAAAAGCACTTCCTGGATGCTCGGAGCGAAGATGTCTACCTCGCCCAGCACATTCTTAAGCAGTGCCACCCAATCCACCTTCCCTGCCTCCGACGCCGCATCCGGCTCAGCCATGTCGAGGCTGGTCGTCAGCCCCATTGTTCTGGCCCGCTTCATCAGCCTCCGCAGTTCATCGCCGTTCTTTAGGTACATCCGCCGCATCAGTGGCGGGTATCCAAAGTGCAGCAGCCGCGCCCCGGCAAGGGCGCTATCTGGCACATCCCGGCTGCTCAGCGTGTCATTGGCGCCGGGACAATGGAGAAACGTGCGATCGGTCCCTGGCGGCGATATCACCACGGTGTAGCTCGACGTATCACGATCGGACACGATCATCCCTGCTGCCAAATCGGGGGAATGTGAGCGCAAGATGTTGATGATCTCTTCTCCAAACAGGTCATGCCCCACCTTGCCCACCAGGCGCACGCCAATGCCAAGCCGGTGCAGCGCCAGCCCCGTGTTGGCGACTGCGCCGCCGGTTGAGCGCAGCGCCGGTCCCACCTTCACCAGCGCACCCGGGCTGATCGCGCCGGCCAAAGCATGTGGAGGGAACTCTGGAATCACATCCAGACAGATATGACCTGCAACAACCACCTCGACGGGCCTGTTCACCTTTGCCATTGAGCCCATTGTAATCCCGACCGTGCTCAAGTGCAGTGTCGCACGGCGTCCCACGTCAGGTCCACCAGTTCGCTCGCCGTGGGCTCCTGCGCTGTCTCGCCCCAGATCGCCTGCAGCGCGTTCCCTACCTCTGCCTTCGACTCTGGCGTTCGGCCCAGAGCGAATGCCAGGGCCGCGGCCACCCCTTGCGCCATGTTCACGGGCCGGATGCCGTACTGCAGCGCCAGGCGCATCGTCCCGAGCAGGCGGTCATTCCACGACAGCTTCCGCTGCGGGTCACGAATAACCCGCGCCACCAGATCCTGCAGATTCGGGTTCACCATCCGTTGCAGCAGATCCTCGGCATAGGCACCATATCCTTCGGCCGTGAAGAATGGATCGTTCAAATGGGCATACTTCTGCACCAAGGCAGCACCGGACTCCTCCATAAACGCCCGACGAGCAACAGCCAGAATCTCCAGGTGGGCCGCAACCTGCGACATCAGCGCCAATCCGCGCTGATGCGCCAGGTAACCGATCAGTGCATGAACCGCGTTGTGCCCATACAGCTTTGCCTCCTCGAACGGCAAAAGATCATCCTTTTCAATGAAGGCGTCGATTCCACGCACGATGCCCGGCTGGATTCGGCCAATCAGTATCCGGTTGAACGCCTCAACCAACACCGCACGATCGGCTGCGGGGGTCAGCGTTGCCAACTGCAGTTCCCGGATCTGCGCCGGGTCGGTGATCACGCCGCTCATCTTGCCGATCACCGTGTTGACGATCTGGAAACCATCGAGAGCGTTGCGCCCAAGCCGTTGGGTAAGGTGGTCCGCCAGGATTTCCGCCGCGTGGTTGTGGTTTTCCGCGGCATAGAGAATGCGGTGCTTTTCAGGTGCACTCTTCAGTGCATCAGCCAATACGGAAACCACCGACGCCTCACCACCCGAGGCGAAGAAGCTGACGCTTGGCAGAGCGGTGGATAGCTCATCGGCCCCTGCAATCGCCGCCAGCAGCTTCTGCCGATCCTCGGCTCTGTGAGGGTTATAGACCTCGATACCGCGTATGGTCGCCTTCTCGATGCCTTGGGCATGGGCGATGTTCAGATGATATTCTCCGCCGCTGGCGCGGAGTAACTCCACGATCCGGTCATCGACTTCAGCGACCACCAGGCGGGAAAACCGTCCGGTGCGGAATGCTTCATAGAGGAACAAGCCCGACTGTATCGGACCAAACCCAAACCCAGCGAAACAGCGTTGATCAGGCATGTTGGTGATGCTCAGGACGCCTTCAACTCTGCCTCGGGGGCGGCGGCCGGCGCGGCAGCCTCGGGCTGGGTCCGGAATGGCGCGGTAAGCGGAATGCTGCGTTCTGCAAGCACCTGCTCCCAGTAGCCGCGCTGCACCATGAGGGAGCTCGTGCCGACGGGCACGGCCAGTCGCCGGTGCAGACGCTGGGCCGCGTCGTCGCCAATCACGGCATTGCGCTCCAACGCGTCCAGCAGGTCGGCAAACTGGACGTCCGGGTGAGCGACTAGGCGCATGTAGCTGCTGACCTGCGTTGCCATTGTGGCAATGATGGATTGCGCAAAAGCGATGCGAAGATTCTCGATCGGTGGCATCTGCATGGCCTGAATACTGAATTATAACCCAGCAAAGGGGCAATGGGAATTCTATCTCGTTTAGCCATGGACGGTTACATGTTGTGCCTTACAATCCTACAGAAGATTGGTACGGGGACATGGCATCGGTATGTTTTTATTTTCAAATGCACCAACCGCTGCGGCTGCGGCGGTATAGCGTGTTTGATACCCTCTGGGACTACTTCGATGACCATGCTAATCGCACGATCTGCCGCAAGGTCGCCGACCGATGTTACCTTCCGGCCACCCACCTGCTCCACGACTTGATTCGTGAGCACAACGGCCGCTTCCGCGTGTCGTTCTCCATTACCGGCTGTGCGATTGAGCAGTTTCAACGCTATTCGCCCGAGGTCATTGAGGCCTTGAAGAAACTGGTCGCCACTGGCTGCGTTGAACTGCTGGCGGAGACGTATTACCACTCGCTGGCGTTTCTGCATTCCTGGGATGAGTTTGCTCAACAGGTCCAGATGCACCGCGATACCATCCATGCCCTGTTTGGCTATCAGCCGCGTGTGTTTCGCAATACTGAACTTGTCTACTCCAACGCATTGGGCCAGTTCGCACAGCACGCAGGATTGGCCGGCGCTTTGGCCGAGGGCGCCGATCACCTTCTGGGTACTCGTACGCCCAATGTGCTATACCATCCGCCGGGCATGCCAGACTTCAAGCTACTTCTGAAGAACTTCCGCCTGAGCGATGACATTGCCTTCCGCTTCTCGAACCGGGCCTGGGAACAATGGCCACTGACTGCAGACAAGTTCGCCCACTGGGTGGATCAGATCAACGGCAACGGCAGTGTCTGCAATCTGTTCATCGACCTTGAAACTCTTGGTGAACACCAGTGGGCCCAGACCGGCATCTTTGAGTTCATGCGATACCTGCCCATCCGTGTGCTCGAGACCGGTCGGAACGACTTCGCCACCCCCTCCGATCTTCTGGCCCACTGCAGCGCCAGCGACACCTATGATGTGCCCGAGCCCGTATCCTGGGCCGACACCGAACGCGATCTGTCGGCCTGGACCGGCAATGCTATGCAGGACCACGCGATGCGGGGGCTCTTCAGCCTGGAGAAGGCGGTGAAGAGTTCCGGCGATCCGCAGCTTCTCTCCGACTGGCGCTGCCTGACCACCAGCGACCACTTCTACTACATGAGCACGAAGTACTTCGCCGACGGCGATGTGCACAAATACTTCTCACCCTATGAGAGCCCCTACGACAGTTACATCAACTACATGAATGTGCTGGACAACCTCGGCACGCGAACCGGCGGATTCGGGTAGAGGAGACCAACGCCGCGTATTTACGTTAGCATCATTCTGTGTTACCACTTCCGCCATGGCGCAGAATGAGGTGAACCGGTCTACCATCCTCATCGTGGACGATGAGCAGGACCACGCACAGGTAATGTGCGAGGCGTTGCAGCGCATGGGGCATCGCTGTGAGGTGGCGTACAACCAGGCCGAGGCGGATGAACGCCTGGCCAAACGCAGTTTCGATGTGATCGTTACCGACCTGATGATGGAAGGCAAACCCGAAGGCCTGGATGTGCTGCGTGCGGCAACGAAAATGAGCCCCGCTCCGCCGGTTATCCTGGTGACTGCCCATGCCGACGTTCCCACCTGCCGGACGGCCCTCTCCGAAGGCGCCTACGACTACATCGAGAAGCCGCTGGACCTGGACTATTTTCGTGCCCAGGTTGGCCGCGCTGCCGAGAAATCGGTTCTGCAGAAACAGAACCAGTTCCTCCAGGAGCAGATCGAACAACAGGTCGGATTTGAAGGAATCATCGGCGCCTCGGCCTCGATGCGCAGCGTCGTGCAGATGGCACGGCAGGTTGCCATGAGCGATATTCCGATCCTGATCCTGGGCGAAAGCGGGACCGGCAAAGAACTCATCGCCCGGGCCATCCACAGCCACTCGCGTCGGCGGAAGAACCGCATGGTGAACCTGAACTGCGCCGGGCTGTCCGAATCCATCCTTGAAGATGAGCTGTTTGGCCACGTCAGAGGCGCATTTACCGGTGCCCAGGGCGACCGGGCCGGCCGGTTTGAGCACGCCGACACCGGCACGCTGTTCCTCGATGAAATCGGCGACATGCCGGCGGCGATGCAGGCCAAGCTGCTGCGTGTCCTGGAGAACGGCGAAGTTGTCCGCCTGGGCGCCAACGATCCGATCAGAGTGAACGTCCGCTTTATCAGTGCGACAAATCGCCAAATCGAAGAGATGGTCTCCGAACGACAGTTCCGGGAGGATCTCTACTTCCGCATCAAAGGCGCGACCATCCAGATCCCGCCGCTGCGGGAGCGCCGCGAAGACATTCCGGTGCTGATCCACTACTTCCTCACCCAGGCGGCCGAGAAGTATGGCAAGCAACTGGAGGGAGTTACACCCGAGGCCCACCAGACGCTGATGAGCTTTAACTGGCCGGGCAATGTCCGCCAGCTTAAGAACGTGATCGAGAACATGGTGGTGCTCTCCTCAGAAAAGCGATTGGGCGTGGAGGCTCTGCCCGCCGACATTCGGCCTAAAGCCGCCGCCGACTCTCTTGGCGGAATGAACAACCTGGTCGGCATCTCCATCGAGCAGGCCGAAAAGGAACTGATCCGCAACACGCTGAAGATGGTCGAAGGCAACCGCGAACATGCGGCCAAGATTCTCGGCATCGGCGAACGCACGCTCTACCGGAAGATCAAGGAATACGAGCTGTAACGCGGTCTCACCGGACCAGGTTTCAATCGGAATCCCCCAACGCCTTGACTGCTGCCCGCTGCACGGCGGGTCCGCGGCTCTTTGCCGATGCCAGCACGCGTTGAGCCACCGTGGCATCTGACCGGTACATTCCCATTGCGTCGGTGGCGGCTAGCGCCAGTGCTTCGGGTCCACTCTCGATCACGCTCAGCAGCATCTCCACTGCCTCTGGCCGGCGCAGGATCGCCAGTGGGACCAAAAGCGATTCTCGTCGCGTGATATCCTTCTCCCAGTGGCGGCACAGGATTCCCAGCGCCTCCTCGCGCCTGGATGAGGCAATCGCAATTGCCGCCTCTTGGGCCAGATCTGTGTCGCCACGATCCAGGAACCGCTCCAGCAGCGGCAGCGCCTTCGCCGGCGTAAGCTGCACCAGCGCGGTAAAGCACTCCGCCATCACCGTCGTATCCGGATCGCCGCTGAGCACTTTGAGTCGCAGCAGCAGTGCTCCGCTTTCCACGCCCGCATACGCAATCGCCCGGGCGGCCATGATTCGCGCCTGCGGCTCCTTGTCCGCCAGCAGGTCCGCCAACTCCATCATCACATCCCGATACCCCATCCGCACCAGCCCCAAGGCGCACACGCCTCGCAACTCTGGAGCAGTGTCGACCATCCCGCCGAAGGTCGGCCCCATTTGCACATGATGTACCCCCGCAACCAGCGCCTCCTCCGCTCCGTCCATGGCCGCGCCGAGTTGGTAGATGGCCTGAGCAATCTCCAGCTTCGCCATGCATCCCTTATCGGCCGCCGTTCCCCCGGCCATCAGCCGCATGAACACGCCCGGCAACTCTCCCGCGAGTTCCGCAATCTTCTCTCGCAGAATGCGCTTCGCGACCTTCGCCACCACGAGATTCGATTTGTCCCCCAAGGCCTTGCGCAACTGTTCGCATCCCTCGACGGTCGAAGCATCCAGAGTACCTACCCGCGCCAGTTTCTCCTCCAATGCCTTGGCCATGTACTTACCCTACCCGCAACGGCAGTTGGTGCAATTCGGAAATGGCAGGCACGAAGGCACTGGGGCGCGGAGGCACGAAGGGAAGGAAGATAGCCGAGGTCGCGCGAATAACTGTTATCGTTGTAAGGGGTTGTGGTATAAGTGGTTAGCGTTTTGATGGAGAAGGAGGTGCGTAAGTTTCTTTCTGGTCATTGGTCACTTGTCCTGAAGTCATTGGCCGGAGAGGACAAAGGTGCTCAGGTTCGTGCGCGCAATCTGCGATGATCAGTGATCTGGATAGCCGATGAGGACAAAGGTGCAGCAACCATAATATCATAGAAGAAAGGGGGATTTCATGTGGGATGGTTTTGCAGAAGATCGAGTTGATGTTCGACAGGATGCGGAATGCGGGCCATACATCATGATCCCGCCGGCCGAGATCGCGCGCGTGGAAACTCTGTTGGCGACTTACGGCATTCCTTTCACGCTGGAGGATGATACTCATGCCCCCATAGGCACCCCGGAAGCGGCGGTGATTGAGTTCGGCAAGGGCGCCGACGTGGAGAGGATTCAACACGTGCTGGACAGTGTGCGGTAGCTGGCCCGCAGGACGAGTTCTGCGCAGAGGAAAGATCGGCGAGGACGGGCATGAATGCCATGCGTCCGTCCTCGCCTTGCTCCCTCCAAACCTCCAGCCGGACCCTGCACGCTTCCGTGTCGAGAGTCATCCTGAGATCCACGCAGCCTCACGCCCGCCAGGTCAGTATTGGATCAGCGGTACGCCCGAGCGGTCTTGTCCCGACGAGTTGGCGACGATGGTGAAGTTGGATCCTTCCACGCCGTACAGCCACCCGCTGGTGTCGTCGGCGGCGAGTTGTCCGCCGGAGGCAAGGGCCTTGACGTCAACGCGACTGTTGAACGGATTGCTCGGGAAAGTGATCAGATAAGGACCGAGGCTCCCCTGCGGATCGATCTGGCCATCTGCTGTGGTGCGATTCAGCAGTTGATCGCGAAGCTGGGCTGGCGACGGCGGGTCGCCATTGTGGTGCATCTGATATATCAGTATCTGATGGCGAAGACTGTGCAGGTCGCCCCGGAGTGCTGCCTCACGGGCAGCGGGGGACATGTTCTGCAGCATGGGAACTATGACCGCGGCAAGCACCGCCACAATGATGATGACGATCATCAGTTCTATGAGCGTGAACGCCGACTTCTGCGACGATCCCTTTGACATGTCCACCTCCCACTTTGTGTCGCCACGGTGCAAAACCCGGGCCAACCATGCTCATGCGGGATAGCGGTTGAGATGTAAACACCCATTGTTCTGATGGTTAGAGCTAATCGTCTGGATGTGCTCGGTTGTGCGATAGAAGGCAGCAGGCGCGACAGTATGTCCGTCTGGTGCGTCACCATGGGCGCATCCGCGTGCTTGGCGAGTGGCCAAAGGGCGGCCGGCCCGGTAGAAAAGGCGGCATGGAACGTGTTCTGCTCGATCTGTTCGGATTGCCCGAAGTATTATGTCGGCGGCTCGAGGCGCTGGATGCGACGTTGAGGATTGTGCACGGGAAGCACCGCGAGAGGGCCGTGGATGAAGAACTGCCCAGGGCGCAGATCATTGTGGGTTGGCCGGCGAAGGCGGACCTGGACCGTGCGACTGGGTTGCGCTGGCTGCAGTTGCCCAGTGCGGGCGCTGATGGCTACGCTGGGAAGATGCCCGGCGGAGTGATCCTTACGAACGCTCGCGGGGTGTTTGGAGTTCCGATCGCCGAGCATGTGCTGGCGATGATGTTTGCGCTGGCGATTCGGTTGCCGGAGATGGTGCGCAGCCAGGAGCAGAAGCGGTGGCACCGGCCGGAGAATCGGCGCGAGTTGCTGGGCGCTACGTGCATGATCATCGGTTTGGGCGACATCGGCTCGGAGGTTGCCAAGCGAGCGCGGGCAATGGGGATGCATGTAATCGGCGTGAAGCGGACGGTGTCGGCGATGCCCTCATACGTGGATGAGCTGGCTACGCTTGGCGCTTTGGACAGCCTGCTTCCCCGTGCGGATCATGTGGTTCTTGCGCTGCCTGGAACCGTGCATACACGGTACATCATCAGTGCCGAGCGCATCGGCCTGATGATGCCGGGCGCGTGCGTTTATAATGTCGGGCGCGGTTCTGCAATCGACCAGCAGGCGATGATCGAGGCTCTTCTAGCCGGCCGGCTTGGCGGGGCGGGGCTGGATGTGTTTGATCCTGAGCCGCTGCCGGCCGACAGCCCGCTGTGGGCGATGCCCAACGTCATCGTCACCCCCCATGTTTCAGGTCACTCTCCATACCATGCCCGGCGGTTTGGTGAGCTGATGGAGCGGAACTTTCGCCATTTGATTGCGGGCGAGGCGCTGGTGAATCAGGTCGATCCACAATGGGGCTATTGACCTGCGGCGCTGGTTGAGCAGTGTGCGGTGGTTCGGGCAGTGCGGCCGGCAGGTCCCAGAACCGGCTGGCAAGGATATAGCCCAAGGGGATGCCGGCAAGCATGCCGATGGTGGTCAGCAGTTCGAGGAATGGGCCGGTCCACACGCCCAGAATGCCGAAATAGATGCGAACGGCCGCTATGTAGACGATCACCACGCCCAGGCTGTATGCGATCAATTGGATAAGCCGGGGCCAGACCACGCTCTTGTCTTCACGCCGCACGCGGGCGAGGCGAAAGAGCGCGCGCCAGCCGGTCAGTAGAGACTGCTTCGGGTATTGCTGCGGTTTGGCATCCATGTCCAGCAGTTGGTCGGCACGCAGGCGGATGGCGCGGAAGATCACGCCGCACAGGAAGAAGAACAGGATAAGCAGGTCGTAGCGGGCGTCGGCGAGCGAGACGAACATGCTGGTGATGGCTGTGGCGGCGATATAAACAGTGATGAGCGTAAAGATCATGCGAAAGATGCCTCCGGGGCAGACCTTTACCTTGCCGTTGCGCTGAGCGACGAGCAGGATGCCCAGGATCATGCCGGGATGGTCCTGTAATGCCGGCGAGGCTGCGATCGTTTCCACACGCGTCTTGACGTCGCTGGCGTGCTGGTAGCGCCGAGCGGGCTCCTTCTCCAGGGTGCGCAGGACGACTTCATCGAGGCGCAGATCGATGACGACTTTGCGTGAAGGAGGGTCGAACTTGCCGATGGGCAGTTCGCCAGTGAGGAGTTGGTAGAAGACGACGCCCAGTGAATAGATGTCGGCGCGATGGTCAACGGCTTGCGGAGAGTTGACCTGCTCCGGCGCCATGTAGTAAGGGGTGCCCATGACCATTGCGGTGGCGTGCTGGGGCACGTCTCCGCCGGTGATGCGCGCCAGGCCGAAATCTGCAATCTTCACGCGGCCCTGGTGATCGAGCAGGATGTTCTCGGGCTTGATGTCGCGATGAACGATGCCGTTGTCGTGAGCGAACTGCAGTGCTTCACAGATCTGCGGGATGATCGCCATCGCTTCCCGCGGAGAGACGCCACCGGAGTCGATCACATGACGGAGGTTGGCGCCGTCGATGTACTCCATGATGAAGAAGAACAGTTCCTGTCGCTGGCCTGACTCGTAGAGTGTGACGATGTGCGGGTGGTTCAGGCGGGCCATGGCTTGGGCCTCGCGAGCGAAGCGTTGGGCGAAGCCGGGATCGGCGGCAAGTTGTGGCGGGAGGATCTTGAGTGCTACCACGCGATCGAGGGCGGTCTGGCGGACGCGGTAGACCGCGCCCATGCCGCCCCGGCCGATCAGGTCGATGTTATCGAGTTCGGGGAAATACTCGGCCAGCTTCTGCGCATCGGGCGGTGTCCAACCGCTTTGGGGCTCGCCAGCTCGCTGGGTCTGCGCCATTCCTTTGCGGATCAGGCATGAGGGGCAGAGACCTTCGGGGCTGTCTGGCGGTAGGGGGGTGCTGCAACTGGGGCAATTGGCTTGGCTGGTCACGATCCGTCTCCTTCTCCTTGCAGGTGATTCTGCAATACGTGCAGAAGCGGATGGCGCAGAAGGTTACAGGCAATTCAGAAGATCATTCAGTTCGGCATCGAGATCGGCGTCGGCCGCCACGGTCTGGGCGACTTCATCGCGCAGGAGCTGCCGATATCGGGTGCGAAGGCGATGGACTGCTACCTTGATGGCGGTCTCCGACATTGCAAGTTGTTTCCCAAGCTTAGCATACGTAGGAACATCGGGGTCGGCCTGGAGGACGGGTTTGAGGGCTTCGTAGACCTTGGCCCGGCCACTGCGGACGTAGTCGTCGCGGAGACGCTGCAGAACCCGGTCAAGCAGAGCGAGCGCCCAGCGGCGGTCGAAGAGGCGCTCGGGGGTCATTTCGGTTGAGGGCTCAAGCCGATAGCGGGCTTCGGCGTCGAGCTGGTCAAGGGCGATGAGTTTGTTGTGGCCGCCGCGTTTGGCAGCGCGGTCATGGTCGCGCTGGTTGGAGAGAAAGTGGCGCAAAGAGGCGAGGAGGAAGGAGCGAAAGCGACCTTTGGCGGGATCAACATCGGCGAGATATTGCTTTTCAATGAGCTTGGCGATGAACTCCTGTGTCAGGTCTTCGGCATCTTGGGCAGGGCAGCCTTGGTGGCGGATGAAACTGTAGAGGGGATACCAGTAGGTCTGGGCGAGCGATGACAGGGCATCGCGCGTCTGTGGGGCAGCGGGGTCGCCGCCGGCCGCGAGGACCACGGTCCAGCGGGTAGTCGCGAAGTGGTGCTGGGGAGATCGGGTGATACTGTCGCACATGATGGAGATTGCAGCATGTCGGGCTTCGGGATGCAAGAAGGCAATTGGCGAGCGAGATCGCGGGGGAAACTGCGCATTGGGTATTTTGCTGCCGCGCCCGGAATGATGGTGGTCAGGAAGTTCGGATATCACGACATGTGGGCCATGGGGCGGCCGACGAAATGGCTGTTTCAGCAAAATAAGACAAATATGGAATCCGATGGTTTTAGCATGTTAACGCAAACGAAAATCCGCATATTTTAGCATGATAATAACATATCTCGTTGGACGGCAGAAATCCGCGTTGGGAGCGGTGGCTATCGCTTGACATGCCTGCCCAGCGCGGTAGACTTGTGAATGTCGAATTGGCGACGCGTAAGAAGCAAAACTCGTAAGGAAAAGAATCTGTCTCGACTTTCTGAATGCTGAGAGCGGGAGAGGTTCTTGTTGCGTTTTGCGCCAAGCCTTGACTAACTTCGGTTAGCGACTGACTTGTTGGGTTCCAGAAAACTCCGGACGTGCAGAGAAACCGCGTGTCCGGCGACGAAAGCCGCTCTTCTTTAAGTAAGGCGGCTTATTTTGTCGGTGGAACTTGGCAGGCTGAAACGAAACCCCGTTGGAAGAGGACATGCTGATGCAGGTGCGAGAAGTTCGTGATTTCAGCAAACGTGGCGATGCACTTCCGATCCCCGATCTGATTCGAGTTCAGCAGGACAGCTACAAGAAGTTCCTGCAGAAGGATGTGGAGAGCTCGAAGCGCAAGAACGAGGGCTTGGAAACACTCCTTCGCGAGGTATTCCCCATCGAAAGCTATGATGGGAACCTTCGCCTGGACTACGTCAGTTATGACTTGGGCAAGCCGCGCTACACTGTTGACGAGTGCCGGGCGCTGCGTCTGACCTACGGCATGCCGTTCCGCATCAGTGTGCGGTTCAGCCGCAAGGACAAGCCCGAGGTGGTCGAGGATGCCATCTACCTGGGCGAGATCCCCATCATGATCGGGGGCGGCGAGTTCATCATCAACGGCGCTGAGCGTTGCATCGTGAACCAGCTCCACCGATCACCAGGCGTGGACTTCCTGATTGAAGAGCAGGAAGGCGACCGGCCGCTGCACGGGTTCCGCGTGATCCCGGAGCGCGGAAGCTGGATCGAGTGCGCGGTGACGAAGAAGGATGCATTGGCCGTGCGCATCGACCAGAGCAGCAAGATCCCCGCGACCACCTTCCTGCGTGCTCTGGACAAGAAGTATGGCACGAGCGAGGCGATTCTTCGCGAGTTCTATACGGTGGAAACCTGCAAGACGACGCAACTGCAGGCGATCTACTACGCGGTTACACCGGTCATTGACACCGAGAGTGGCGAAGAACTGGTGAAGTCGGGCGCTCAGATCGGGCCGGCCCTGGAGAAGATCCAGGCGTCGAACCTCAAGAGCGTGGTCGTGATCACCAAGGTCAGCGATCCGCTGATCCTGAATACGCTGGCCGATGACAATTCCAGCAGCCATGAGGATGCGTTGCTTCGCATCTACGCACGTCTGCGGCCGGGCAACCCGCCCCAGCTTGATAAGGCCAAGACGCTGTTTGAAGAGAAATTCTTTGACGACAACCGCTATCGGCTCGGTCGGGTTGGCCGGTTCCGGATTAACCGCAAATTCGATCAGAACGTCTCGGAAGATGAGATGATTCTGCGCAGCGAAGACTTCGTGAACTCCATGAAGTACATGATCAAGCTGCGCAACAACGAAGGCTATACTGACGATATCGACCACTTGGGCAATCGCCGGCTGCGCACGATTGACGAGCTGGCGGCCGACGAGCTGCGCAAGGGTTTTCTGAAGCTCCGCCGCACGGTGCAGGAGCGTATGAGCCTGAAGGACCCGAACGAGATCGGCAAGATCGCCGAGCTGGTGAACTCCAAGAGCATCAGCAGCGCCATCGACTTCTTCTTCGGCCGGGGCGAACTCTCGCAGGTGGTGGACCAGACCAATCCGCTTTCGCAGCTCACCCATGAGCGGCGGTTGTCGGCACTGGGTCCTGGCGGTTTGAACCGCAAGCGTGCGGGCTTTGAAGTGCGCGACGTGCACATCTCGCACTACGGCCGCATCTGCCCGATTGAGACGCCCGAAGGCACGAACATCGGTCTGATCGCTTCGCTGTCGATCTATGCCGACCTGGATGACTACGGCTTCCTGATCACACCCTATCGCGTGGTGAGGGATGGCAAGGTTTCCGGCGAGACGAAGTATCTGCGTGCCGATGAGGAAATGAGCAGCGTCCTGGCGCCGCCGGAAGTGGTGGAGAAGGATCTGCACCTGCGCAAAGGCCTGGTGCTGGCGCGCGTGAACGGCGACCTGGCCACCGTGCCCTCGAAGGAAGTGCAGTACATCGATATCAGCCCGCGGCAGACGGTGTCTGTCTCGGCCGCTTTAATCCCGTTCCTTGAGCATGACGATGCCAACCGCGCCTTGATGGGATCGAACATGCAGCGGCAGGCGGTGCCGCTGATCAGGACCGATCCGCCGATTATCTCCACGGGCATGGAAAAGCCGGTGGCGCAGAACAGCGGCATGCTGGTCAAGGCCGAGCGCAGCGGAACCGTCACGTTCGTCGATGCCATGCGCATTCTGGTGGACGATGCCGATGACTATGAACTTCGCAAGTTCCATGGCCTGAACGAGCGGACCTGCCTGAACCAGAAGCCGATCGTGAAGAAGGGCCAGAGGGTCAAGAAGGGCCAGATCATCGCCGATGGACCGGCCACGCTGCAGGGCGAGTTGGCCTTGGGCCAGAACGTGCTGGTCGCGTTCATGACCTTTGACGGCTACAACTTTGAAGATGCCATCGTCATCAGCGAACGTCTGGTGAAGGATGATGTGTTCACCTCGATCCACATTGAGGAGTATGACGTTGAGATCCGCGAGACCAAGCTTGGGCGCGAGGAGTTCACCCGCGATATCCCCAACGTCTCGGAGCGGGCGCTGGCAAATCTGGATGAGGCCGGTGTGGTTCGTGTCGGCACCCGGGTTGGCCCCGGCGACATCCTCGTGGGCAAGGTCGCTCCCAAGAGCAAGAGCGAACTGACCCCCGAAGAGAAGCTGCTGCATGCGATCTTCGGACGGGCCGGCGAAGATGTGAAGAACGACTCGCTGGAGATGCCCGCCGGTGAAGAGGGCGTGGTGATCAACGCCAAGCGCTTCAGCCGCCGGATGCACATGACCGACGATCAGAAGAAACAGCTCAAGAAGGACATCGACAAATACGAGAAAGATCAGAACCAGAAGGCGATCGGCATCTTCAAGCAGATGGTCGCCGAGATTAACGAAGTGATCGGTTCGACACTGGTTGACCCGGGCACGCGCCAGAAGGTGGGTCAGAGCGAGATTACCGAAGTCATCATGGAGCAGATCGAAGGCTTCACGACGGACTGGATCAAGGGCACGAAGGATATCCGGGAAAAGGCTCTGGATACCATCAGCCGCTTCTGGCCGCGCGTGCAGGCGGTGCTGGAAGAGAAGAACCGCAAGATGGATCAGATGAAGCGCGGCGATGAGCTGCCTTCGGGCGTGCTGGAGATGGTGAAGGTGTATGTCGCCACCAAGCGTGCCTTGTCCGTCGGCGACAAGATGGCCGGCCGGCACGGCAACAAGGGCGTTATCGCCCGCATCGTGAGCGAAGAGGATATGCCGTTCCTGCCTGATGGCACTCCGGTTGACATCGTGCTCAATCCGCTGGGCGTGCCCAGCCGTATGAACGTGGGCCAGATCCTTGAGACGCACCTGGCCTGGGCGATGATGGTTCTGGGTCAGCAGGCGGTGACGCCGGTGTTCGATGGTGCTACCGAAGATCAGATCATGGCGTGCATCGAAGAGGCCAACACGGCCGTCAAGAGCCGCCGCGAAGAGCGCAAGAAGACGAAGCAGCCGCTGGGTCCTCGCGACTTCGACGTGATCATGCCCTACGGTGGCAAGATCCAGCTTCGCGACGGCCGAACGGGTGAGCTGTTCGAGCAGCGGACCACGGTGGGCTATCTCTACATGATGAAGCTGCACCACCTCGTGGACGACAAGATTCACGCTCGCGCGACCGGACCTTACAGCCTGATCACGCAGCAGCCCTTGGGCGGCAAGGCCCGCACGGGTGGCCAGCGGTTTGGTGAGATGGAAGTGTGGGGCCTGGAAGCCTACGGCGCTGCCTACATCCTGCAGGAACTGCTGACGGTGAAGAGCGACGATGTTGAGGGTCGCACCAAGATCTACGAGAGCATGGTTAAGGGCACCAACACGCTTGAAGCAGGCACGCCAGTTTCGTTCGACGTGCTCTGCAACGAGATTCGTGGTCTGGGCCTGAACATCCAGCTTGAGAAGAAGAAGGGTGTCGGCCGCGAGGATGAGGATCAGGATCTGATGTGACCGAGGATGCCCAGATGGCACCAACATTCGACATAAGCCGGATTGCAGTGCTCATGATTGCATTGCTCATGGCGGTGATGTGGGTGCTCGCGATTGCTAATCTGGTGATGATCCAGATCAGACGTCGGAGAAAGCTGGAGCAGGGCGGATTTGAAGTAGTGATGAAACGGGGAAGCGAAGAGCTTCCGGAAGCCAAGAAAGATTAGGTCATGGCTGAAAACGTATACGATCGGATTAACGATTTCGGTTCGGTGAAGATTCAGCTTGCCAGCCCCAACGACATTCGCTCGTGGAGCTTTGGCGAGGTGAAGAAGCCCGAGACGATCAACTATCGTACCTACCGTGCCGAAAAGGACGGTCTGTTCTGCGAGCGCATCTTTGGCCCGGAAAGGGACTGGGAGTGCTCCTGCGGCAAGTACAAGGGCACCAAGTACAAAGGCATCATATGCGACCGTTGCGGCGTCAAGGTGACGCACAGCCGCGTTCGTCGTAAGCGCATGGGCCATATCAATCTGGCCGCCCCGATCGTTCATATCTGGTTCTTCAAGGCGCTGCCCAGCCGGCTGGGCGCTCTCTTGGATATGAAGACCAGCGACCTGGAGAAGGTAATCTACTTCCAGGACTACGTGGTCACCGATCCCGGCGATGCGCCCCTGAAGCGCAAGCAGATCCTGACCGAAGAAGAGTATCGCGAAGCACGCGAGAAGCACGGCGATCGTTTCGTCGCCGAGATGGGCGCTGAGGCCGTCAAGAAGCTCCTGGGCCAGATCGATCTGCCCACCGAGGGCGTCAAGGTCCGCGAGGACATCGAGAAGACCAACTCGAAGCAGAAGATCAAGGATCTGACCAAGCGGCTGAAGATGATCGAAGCTGTCCGCAACTCGGAGAATCAGGCCGAGTGGATGGTGATGGATGTAGTTCCAGTGATTCCGCCGGATCTGCGCCCGCTGGTTCTGCTGGAATCAGGCAACTTCGCCACCAGCGATCTGAATGATCTCTACCGCCGCATTATCAATCGCAATAACCGCCTGCGGAAGCTGGTGGACCTCAACGCTCCCGAGGTCATCATCCGCAATGAGAAGCGCATGCTGCAGCAGGCAGTCGATGCGCTGTTTGACAATGGCCGGTGCCGCCGGCCGGTGTTGGGCTCGTCCAACCGGCCGCTGAAGTCCCTGACCGACATGATCAAGGGCAAGCAGGGCCGCTTCCGCGAGAACCTGCTGGGCAAGCGCGTGGACTATTCCGCCCGCTCGGTCATCGTGGTGGGTCCGGAACTGAAGCTTCATCAGTGCGGTCTGCCCAAGAAGATCGCTCTGGAGCTCTATCAGCCGTTCATCATCCGCAAGCTCAAGGAGCATGGTCTTGCCGACACCATCAAGAGCGCCAAGAAGATGCTGGAACGGCGCGACCCCGAGGTGTGGGATATCCTGGAAGAGGTCATCTACCAGCATCCCGTGCTTCTGAATCGCGCCCCGACCCTGCATCGCATGGGCATCCAGGCGTTTGAACCGGTGCTTGTCGAAGGCAACGCCATCAAGATCCACCCGCTGGTGTGCAAAGGCTTTAATGCCGACTTCGACGGTGACCAGATGGCCGTGCATCTTCCTCTGTCCATCGAGGCCCAGGTTGAGGCGCACGTGCTCATGCTTTCCCCGCACAACATTTTCTCGCCCGCCAACGGCGCGCCGATCATCTCGGCTTCACAGGATATCGTGCTGGGCACCTATTACATCACCAACGACCGCGACGGGGACAAGGGCGAGTACATGCTCTTTAATTCGCCTGAGGAGGCGATGCTTGCCTATGACCTGAAGACGATCTCGATGCATGCCAAGGTCTTCGTTCGCATCACCCGGCCGGAAGTCGTCCCCAGCGACAAGTCAGGCGGTCCCTCGCCCACCAGCGAGATCAGTTGGAAGGATATGGAGGCCCAGCGCCTCCTTAAGAACAAGGCCGGCTACCAGGTGAAGCCCAAGCCTGCGGATTACGAGGGCCAGGTCATCCTGACCACCGCCGGCCGCTGCATCCTGAACGATGTGCTGCCCGAGGGCATGCCGTTCTACAACTTTGCCCTGACTGCCAAGGGCATCAGCCGCGTCATCGCCGACTGCTATGCGATACTGGGTCGGCCGGCGACCATCAAACTGCTGGATGATCTGAAGACGCTTGGCTTCAAGCGTTCGACTCTGTCGGGCATGAGCTTCGGCATCACCGACATCCGCTCGCCTGATTCGCGCGAGACGATCCTGGAGGAAGGCCAGAAGAAGGCCGACAAGATCGAGAAGAACTTCCGCATGGGCGCCATCACCGATCAGGAGCGAAAGGCTCAGTTGATCGACCTGTGGGGCCATGCCCGCAAGCAGGTGACCGATGACCTGATGGCCGGTCTGCAGACCGACTATCGCGACGAGAGCGGCAGGCCGATGCACAAGGAAGACGCGAAGTCCAAGGGCGTCCTGCGCTATCTGAACCCGATCGCCATGATGGCGGTGTCCGGCGCCCGCGGTAACGTGGACCAGATCCGTCAGCTTGGCGGCATGCGTGGTCTGATGGCCAAGCCCTCGGGCGAGATCATCGAGACGCCGATCAAATCAAATTTCCGCGAAGGCCTGTCGGTGCTGGAATACTTCAGCTCGACCCACGGCGCGCGCAAGGGTCTGGCCGATACGGCTCTGAAGACGGCCGACTCGGGTTACCTGACCCGTAAGCTGGCCGATGTGGCCCAGAACGTGATCGTGTCGCTGCGCGATTGCGGGACGCTCAATGGCATCAGCAAGAGCACGATTTACAAGGGCGAGACGGTTGAGGTCGAGTTGAAGGAGCTGATCGTCGGCCGGACGGCCCGCGATACTATCCGCAACCCGATCAACGATGAGACGATCATCGCCGAGAATCAGTCGGTCACCCCTGAGATTGCCGATAAACTCAAGGACCTGAAAATCGAGACCGTCCGCGTCCGTTCGCCGCTGACCTGTGAGAGCCCGCGCGGCATCTGTGCCCGCTGCTACGGCGTGGACATGAGCACCAACCAGCTCGTCGAAGAAGGCCTGGCGGTGGGCATCATCGCGGCCCAGTCGATCGGCGAGCCCGGTACCCAGCTCACCATGCGTACGTTCCATACCGGCGGCGTCGCGACCGGATCGCTGGTTGAGAGTGACATCAAGGCCGTGACGGCCGGAACGGTTGAGCACCGCGATGTCAGTGCGGTGACGATCAAGGATGTCGATGGCACCGTTCGCACCGTCGCCTTGAAGCGCAACGGCGAAGTCGCGATTGTCGATGCCAAGGGTCGCGAGCTGGAGAAGTACAAGGTTCCTTACGGCGCCACGGTGATGGTTGGCCATGGCGAAAAAGTCAAGGCCAAGCAGCAGCTTGTGGTCTGGGATCCGCACATCTCGCCCATCCTGGCGGAGAAGTCGGGTGCTGTGAAGTACGAAGATATCGAGTCGGGCGAAACCGTCCGGCTTGAGGAAGAGAAAAAGGGCTCTGGCGAGGCCAAGCTGGTCGTCATCGAGCACAAGGGTGAACGTCATCCACGTCTGACCATCGTCGGCACGGACGGCAAGATCCTCGACTTCCACTATTTGCCCGCCAAGGCCCGTATCGAGATCAAGGATGGCGATCAGGTGGTAGCCGGTCAGCTCATCGCCCGTTTGCCCAAGGAGGCAGGCGGCACGATGGACATCACCGGCGGTCTGCCCCGTGTCACCGAGATTTTTGAGGCTCGCAAGCCCAAGGACCCGGCAACCCTGGCTGAGATTTCCGGCACCGTCGAGATTCGCTCCGAGAAGCGTCGGGGCAAGATGACCATCATGGTCAAGAACGAGACGGGCATGGAACGCGAGCACCACGTGCCGCAGGACAAGGAACTGCAGGTTCACGCCGGCGACTATGTCGAGGCCGGTGAGCCGCTGGTGCGCGGCCCGATTATCCCCCACGACATCCTTCGCATTAACGGCGAAGAGGCCCTGCATACCTACCTGCTGAAGGAAGTGCAGAACGTGTATCGATCTCAGGGTGTGAAGATCAATGACAAGCACATTGAGACCATCCTGAACCAGATGCTCCGCAAGGTGAAGGTGGATGACCCGGGTGACACGAAGTTCCTGCCCGGCGAAGTGGTGGACCGTTCCCGCTTCCGTGCCGGCAACGACCTTGTCACCGACAGCGTGCGCATCGTGGATCCGGGCGGGACGACCTTCAAGGAAGGCGACATCGTGCTTCGATCGCAGGTGCGCGAAGCCAATGAACTTGCCCAGTCTACCGCGGGTGAGCCCGCCAAGACCAAAAAGAGCCGTCCGGCTCGCGGCAAGACGCTGCTGCTGGGTATCACCAAGGCATCGCTGCAGTCGGAGTCGTTCATCTCGGCCGCCAGCTTCCAGGAGACCACCAAGGTTCTCACCGAAGCCGCCCTGGCCGGTGCTACCGACACGCTGCAGGGCCTGAAGGAGAACGTGATCCTGGGTCACCTGATCCCGGCCGGCACCGCCTTCGGCACATACAACAGCCTGAAGATCAAGCACCTCGCCGAGCCGCCGTCGCTGCCTGGCGACGAGGTCGAGGCGGAGATCTCCGGCGCTCGTGCCGAGGAAGAGGCCAAGATCCGTGCTGCCCGCGCGGCGTTGCTTGGCGAACTCCCGCCTACGCCGCAGAAGGCCGAAGCGAAGTAGGCAGTTTCTCATCATGAGTGACCCCATCCCCCGGCGATGTTGATCGCCGGGGGTTTTCATTTGCTGAGTATCTACGCCCAGCGGTAGCGAGCTAAAAGGAGAGCTGCGAGCGGATTCATATTTGGTTGTGGAATTGCCGTGGGATTTGGTTAAATTGATCGAATTGAGGCGAGCATGGTGTGTTGAGCAATGCTTCTCTGGATGGGTAAGCATTTCACCGATACTGTTTAACTCTGTTAAGAGGCAGTGGGCTGGATATGAGTGCAGGGGCCACACCTGATTTCGCGGGCATGCCGCCTGAGTCACAGCCGATTCTGGCTGAGATCCACCAGGTTTTCGGGTTCATCCCGCCAGCCATGGTTAGTTTGGCGCAAGACCCGGTTTCGCTGCGCGCTGCGTGGCTCATCACTCAGGCCGGGTATGTCCAGAACACACTGCCGCGGCTCTTTAAGGAGCGGTTCCTGACGGTGATGGCGAAGTTCAATCTGACGCCGTATTCGCTGATCGTGCGAAGCTGTTCGCTGCGGCAGATGGGGATGACCGGCCAGCAGATTCTGGAATTCCTGCGGATGAAACTCCCGCCTCAGCGATTGATCGCCGAGCAGATTCGCACCCTCTCCGCCACGTGGGTGCTGCACTCCGGCTGGGCGAGCATGCCCGAAGGGCTTGACCTGTGGATACTTTGGGCGGTCGCCCGCATGACGGTTCGAAAAGATCCCGGCGGCCGTTGCCGTAACGCCGCCCATGATGCGTTGGGTGATGAACTCTTCAACAAGGTGGTGGTGCTCTCGACCTTTGCCGCCATGCAGCGAGTTTGGATCGACGCTCATCCCGACGCTGATGCCATGCAGGATGGGCGCGTGATGGCCGTACACAAGGCACTTCTGAAGGAAACACCGGAATTTGCACAGGTTTGGGACAGTGCCCGCAAGCGCTCCACCACCCGCAATCCCGGGCCGCGCGAACGGAAACTGCTGGTCGAGATTGCCAAACAGGACCGTATCCGTGAGGCGCTGCGCGACAGCGAGCGTCGCTTCCGAACTGTCGTCGAGAACATGCCGTTTCCGGTCATGGTCTATGCGGCGGATGGCGAAGTCGTCATGGTCAATCGCGCCTGGACGCAGCAGAGCGGGTGGCACTTGAGAGATGTGCCTACGATGGGCGACTGGTTTGACAAGGGCGAGCACGACCAGAACCGCTGGGAGCCGACCGATGTCGAAGTACTGTACGACTGGCCGGAACCGGTTGAAGAGGGCGAGTACACGATCCACACCGCATCCGGCCAGACGCGGATCTGGGATTTTACTACCATGGCGATCGGCAAGCTTACCGGCGGACGGCAGGGGCTGATGCGAACGGCCACCGACGTCAGCGAGCGGCATCGCCTCCAATCGGCACTGTGGGATACCAACCAGCGCATCACAAACATCCTTGAGTCGATCACCGATGCGTTTATAGCGTTCGACCAAAATGGCACCGTGACCTGGATGAACCAGGAAAGCGCACGGATGTTCGGCCGCGAGCGTGAGTCCATCGTCGGGCGCACGCTCAAAGACGTCTTTCCGGGCGTGATCGATACCCCGATATACGATCGACTGAAGTCATGTTTGGAGCAATCTCGAACTGAACACTTCGAGGCTTTCAGTCCTTTACTGGGTGTGCCACTGGAACTGCACGCCTACGCTTCTGTCCAAGGCTTGACCGTCTATTTCCACGACATCGGCGAGCGCAAACGCATGGAGGAGTCGCTTCAGGCCAGCAATCGGTACCTGACCGGCGTGCTGGGCTCCATCACCGACGGGTTTGTTGTGCTGGATCGCGAGCATCACGTTACCTGGATGAACGAAAAGGCGGCCCAGATGCTACGGATCGACCGCGACGCCGCCATGGGCAAGCTGCTGGAAGACGTCCTGCCGCCAAACGCACATGCCGATGTCACACGCCAGTTGGCGCAGTGCATGCAGACCTGCGGAACGCTGCACATCGAGTACTACAGCGATGCTGCCCGGGCCCACGTCGCGTTGAATGCGTACGGATGGCAAGATGGCCTGGCTGTGCATTTCCGCGATGTCAGCCAGCGTAAGAGGATGGAAGAGGAATTGCGCGCCAGCGAGCAGCATTTCCGCGGCATCTTTGAGTGCAATATGATGGGTATGGCAATCGCCCACATCACTACTGGCCTCATAGTTGATGCCAATGATACGTATCTCCGCATTCTCGGTTATACACGTGAAGACTTGAAAGAGGGAAGGATCAATTGGATCACTCTGACTCCTCCCGATTGGATAGATGTTACTAGAGAACAACACGAACGAATTCGCAACGGCCTGCGTTGCCCCTACGAGAAAGAGTATGTCCGCAAAGATGGCCGGCGAATTCCGGTCATGGTCGGTGGCGCTCCTTTGGACCCTGAGGATAGAGATCTCGCTACTATCTTCATGATCGACCGAACGGAGGCAAAGGCATCGCAGCGGAGCAGAGAAGAGATCCTCGGGTTGCTCGAAGCTGTCTTGCAGGTTACGCCGGTCCCGATCAATGTCCTGGATCTCCAGGGGAACGTCATCATCTGGAACGATGCTGCTACGAAACTGTTCGGTTGGACACAGGAGGAGGTGGTTGGCAAGCCTATGCCAGTCGTGCCTGACGATAAGCGCGAAACGTACGCGAAACTGCTTGAGCGACGGCGCGCTGGCGAGTCCTTGTCGCTATCTGCTGTTCCCTGCCAGACAAAAGACGGTCGGCAACTCACTGTAGATGTGGACCTCCGCCCCGTCCGCGATTCCGCTGGAAAGGTGACTGCACTGATGGCGGTCACGAATTGTGTTTCCCTGGTTCGCCAGGGCATTAAGGCTGAGCCATGGGTAGATACATAGACGCACACGGTACCCTGAGTATGATCGCATCCGATGTTGCTGGCCATCGAGACATCGTCAAGCGTTGGGTCCATTGCCCTGTGTGATGGGGCAGTTCTGCGGGCGCAGCGAACCTTCTCACATGGTCTGCAGAATGCGGCCAGAGTGCTGCCGCTGATTGACGAAGTGTGCCGAGAGCAGGGGATCACAGCGAAGGATATCACTGATGTTGCGGTGTCGATCGGGCCGGGATCGTTCACCGGGCTTCGAATTGGCGTCACGCTGGCCAAGACACTGGCATTTGCGACTGGCGCCAAGCTGCTGGCGGTTCCCACATTGCCTGTGATCGCCAGCAACGCCCCGGCCGATGCCCAGTGGGTGATGCCCATCCTCGATGCCAAGCGCGATCAGGTCTACGCGGGCCTGTATCGCCGGGCTGGCCACGCACTGGATGAGATTGAACCGCCGCAACTGGTCCATCTGCCGGACCTGCTGGCGCGAGTTCCCCGGCCGGTGGTCATTCTCGGCGAGGGCGTAAAGTACCACCAGCAGCATCTGATCGGCGCGGTCGAGAAGGAGATTCGCATAGCCGCAGAGGAGCTATGGTGGCCGAAGGCCGCAACCGTAGCGCATCTGGCGCTGCAACTGCGTGAGCAGGGAGCCTATGCCGATCCTTTCAAACTCACGCCGCTCTATATTCGCAAACCCGAGGCGCAGGAACGTATGGAGATGGGACTGCTCCAACACCTGCAGTGACTGGGTCTAGGTGTTGCGGGGCGGTTCGGACCCGTGCAGGCGCGAGATCTTCACCAGCTCCGGAAGGGCAGGAACCAGCGGCAGATGGCCCAGACCCAGGTCTTCGATCAGGCCGGGGCGTTCCACCAGTTCGCCGGCATGGCGAACGGTCGCGTATTTGCGCGGGGCGATGATGTCCATGCAGCGGATGACTTCCATGATGACCCTGGCACCGCGGGCGTCGCGGGCGGGCAGGCTCATGGTGCCATTGGGCGGGATGACAGAGCCAATCTCCAGTGGCTCGTAGCCTTCCCGCTCGAGGCGACGAACCACAACAGGTTCACTGCGGGTGTTGTGCAGGCGAAAACGCCTGCCATCGATGCGGACGGCAATCTCGTTCTCGATTTTCGCAGGTGCGGGGAGAATGGGGGCAGGGCCGCCGGCAGCGGGTGGGGGGGCTAACGGCGGGAGCAATTCACCTTCGGCCACATCGGGAAGGGTGATCTCTATCCACTGCGAGGTGGCGTGATCGATGTTGAGGACTGCGATGAACTGCTGGGTGTAATCGGCGAGATAGCCAGCATACTGCTGCGTGACATTGTTGGGGTTGATGGGATCAAGGACTTCAAGAATGACCGGCTGGCCGATGTACTGCTCGAGCAGGGGTTCGTAGGCATTGGCAGCGGCGCGGCCGAGAATGGTTTGGCCGATCTGGGTGACCTGGCTGGCCTGAGTACTGAGGACGACATTGCCGGGGTTCATGCGCTGGGCCTGTCCTACGGCCGCCCCGATGGCGGCGCCGAAGGCATCGCGGAGCGTGTTGAGCATGTTGCGGATGCCGCGGCCAATGCGGCGGCGAAATCCCGGATTGAAGGTGTGGCGGACCTGCTCCAGGCGAACCTTCTGCTTTTCGGGGGTAAGCTCATCATGGTAGCGGAAGAGTGTGAGCATGCGCGGCTCGATCTCCTGGCCGTAGATGAGCAGCGAAGTCTTCTTGCGGCCGTGGGTGTCCGTGTAGGGATGGTCGTAGAGCAGTTCGATGCCGCTGGAGAGGGCCTTGAATCGGCCCCAGTCGGTCGAGCCGCGGAGGCCTTCGAGGGTGACGTGATAGCCATCGAAAAGCTTCAGGCACTTGTCGCGCATCCACTTGGTGGCGATGGTGGTGATCACGCCAGTCAGGAAGATCAGCGCCAGCGAGATGTAGAAGATCGTGGCTGCGTCCGGAGTTGTCTGGGCAAGAGGCCAAGCCATGTATGGTGATTAAGACGATTTATGACCGATAGTCAACGGGTGAAACTCCGCCTGCCTGCGTCAACGTAGGGGAAAAAGTCGACGCGCGGATTGCCAGGGAGCCCGCTCTAGCCGTCGGATTCGATGCCCAGATCCTTGACCTTCTTGTTGAGCGTGTTGCGGTTGATGCCAAGGTAGTCGGCGGCCTTGATCTTGACGCCATTGCACTTGGCGAGGGCGCGGTCGAGGAGGGCACGTTCCACCTGGTCGATGACAATCTGGTAGATCTCGCCTTCACGGACATCGAGATCGGCAATCGCCTGGTCGGCGAGACGCCGGGTGAGGGTCTGGATCGACTCGGTCGAGGGGGTGTTCTTTCGCTGCGCGGCGAACATGCGAACGCTTAATGGCAGCAGATCCTCGGTGAAATCTTCGTTGCGGCTGAGCACCACAGCCCGCTCGATGGCGTTTTCCAGTTCGCGGACGTTGCCAGGCCATGGATAGCGAAGCAGCGTGGCCATCATGTCCTTGCTGATCTTTCGCAGCTTGCGGTCATTCACCGTGTTGTACTTGTCAAGGAAATGGTCGATCAGCTTGCCGATGTCTTCCCGGCGATTGCGCAGGGGCGGGAGATAGATGCTGACGACGTTGAGGCGGTAGAAAAGGTCCTCGCGGAAGTTGTTCTTGGCGACCTCTTCCTGCAGGTCGACGTTGGTGGCGGCGATGACGCGGACATCAATCTTGACGGTGTGGGTATCGCCGACGCGTTCGAATTCGCGCTCCTGGAGCACGCGCAGCAGCTTGACCTGCAGTTCGGGCTCAAGGGTGCCGATTTCATCGAGAAAGATGGTGCCGCCATCGGCGATACCAAAGCGTCCGATCTTGTCTTTGATCGCGCCGGTGAAGGAGCCGCGCACGTGGCCGAAGAGTTCGGACTCAAGCAGTGTGCCGGTGAGCGCGCCGCAGTTAACGCGCACGAAAGAGTTGTTGCGGCGAGGAGAGTTATGGTGGATCGCCTTGGCGATCATCTCCTTGCCGGTGCCGGTCTCGCCCAGCAGCAGGACGGTGGCGCGGGAATTGGCGACCTGGCCGACGGTGGCGAATACCTCCTGCATGGCGGGAGCGTCGCCGATGATGGCGTCGAATTGATAGCGTTCGCGGGCGGCGGAGCGGAGCTGGTTGACCTGTACGAGCAGCTCTTCCTTCTGCCGGAACACCAGCCGATCGAGGCGTATGCTCTGTGAGACCATCGAAGCGAGAATCTCCATGATCGCATGGTCGGTGCGGAGTTCGGCATCGCCGGGGAACTGTTTGTCGGCCCAGATCGTGCCGACGACCCGGCCATCGACGCGCAGCGGTATGCAAAGGAAGCTGATCGCCGAGGTCATGTGTTCGAGCGAGTAGCGGCCGGTGCGGTTGAGGAAATCCGATTCCTGGCGGACATCGGGGGTGATGCGCGAACGGCCGGTGGCAAGCACGTGCCCGCTGACACCTTCGCCGACGAAGTAAGTGCTCTTCTCCATCTCATCGGGGGTAAGGCCGAAAGCGGCATGGGTGCTGAGTTTGCCGCTGGCATCATCCAAAAGGAGCAGGCAGGCATGCTTATACTGACGCTGCGCCGCGAGAACCTGCATGATCCGCGAGAAGGCCTCGACCAACCCCGCGGCGCTGCAGAGGGTCTGGCACAGGTCCAGGATTATGCCAAGATCGGCCTTTGCAGTCGTGGGCAGGGGGGCTTCAGGCGCGCCATTCATGCCTCCAGTATAGACATTGCACAGTTAATACGCAATTGCGTGTGCCTGGTAATTAGGCAATTGCACTTGAGAAGAGACGCAAGCCGGTGCCTGTCGCCATCCGCGAGCCGTTTGCCTGGGGATCAGGCAGCGCTCTGGCACTTCGGGCAAAAGCAGGTGGATCGACCAGATAGGACAATGCGTTCGATGGGGGTGCGGCACCGGCGGCAAGGCTTGCCTGCGCGGCCATAGACCTGATGGAGTTTCTGGAATGCGCCTTTGCCGCCTTCGGCATCGACGTAGTCGCGCAGCGAACTGCCGCGATGGTACAGTGCCTTGCGGATCACGGCTTTGATGCAGCGACAGAGGCGGGCTGCCTGATCACGGGTAATCCGGTTGCAGGGCGTGAGTGGATGCAAACCTGCGGCAAAGAGCGACTCATCGGCGTAGATGTTTCCTAAGCCGGCAACCGCAGCTTGATCGAGGAGGAAACTCTTCACCGGCCGGCGGCTGGTGGCAAGAAGAGCCGCCAGAGCGCGGGGACGAAGGGCCAGGGGCTCATAGCCCAACCCATCCTCGCCGGTGTCATCGCCTAACCAGCGCAGTTCGCCGAATCGGCGCGGGTCGCAGAGATGGATCTCAATGGATTTGCGAACCGGCGACGCAACGGCGAGGACAACATGTGTGTGACGGACCGGCGGTGAACCGACGGGATGCAAGGTAACTCGGCCCGTCATACCCAGGTGAATGAGGAAACGCTGGTGTGTGTCGAGGGTGAAGATGATGCGCTTGGCCCGGCGGTGAATCGAGGTGACTGTCCGACCGGTGAGAAGGGCCGGCAGGTCGGTGCCTGGTGGAACGATGAAGTCCGGACGGAGGGTTGTGACGCGAATGAATCGCGCGCCCACAACGTGCGGGAGCAGCGAGTTCACCACAGTCTGGACTTCGGGAAGTTCTGGCATAGAGCAAGAGTCTATCCTCAGGCACGGTGATGCCGTGCCTGAGGACGACCATTTGCCTTCGGTTGCTAGATCTTCTGGAAACGATCGCCCCTGCATCCGCAGATGGGGCAGGCGGCCGGCGCTTTTCCAAGCTCGACATTGCCGCAGACCGGACAGAGGTAGAATGCCTCGGCCGCAAGGTCTTTGCCGCCTTTGACGGCATCGAGCGCCATGGCATAGAGCTTTGCGTGCACCGCTTCGGCCCTGGCGGCGAGGTCAAACATCCGTTTGCCTTTGTGTTTCTCAGCCTCTGCCTGAGCGATCATCGGCGGGTACATCTTCTCGAATTCGTAGGTTTCGCCATCGACGGCGGCTTTCAGGTTCTCAGCGGTGGCACCGACGCCATCCAACGCGGCAAGGTGGCCCAGCGCATGGATCGTCTCAGCTTCAGCGGCCGCCCGGAAGAGCCGGGCGACGACCGGGAAGCCCTCCTGTTCCGCCTTCTTGGCGAAGGCGAGGTATTTGCGGTTTGCCTGGCTTTCACCGGCGAAAGCCTCTTTCAGATTCGTCCTGGTGTCTGACATGTGGATCTCCTTCACGGGGTTAGGGAACCGGCTTAACTGCATCGAATTGTCGCTCCTGCCATGCCCGCTGTCAAAACGGTTCAGGGCTCTCAAGATGGGGATCGTCCTGCCTGGATGCAGCGCTGGAACGGGTCAGTGGGTATCCATCACGTTGTTCTGCGACAGGCATGAACGTATCGCTCCTAAAAAATGTGACGGGTCTGTCAGTAGCCATGCATGGGTCTGGCACCTGATCACTTAACGAACTGCGCCGTTTGGGCGTTGCCAGAAGCTGTCGCGCTGCAGTATTGTCAGATTGCCGTCGGCGAGATCACCACTGCGACAGTTCATGCGGCGCAACCGCGAGGAGAATCGGTGTTCTCGACCAAAGAGGTAGTTGCACCGCGTGAATCATTCCTTCTAAAAGGGGAGACCAGCTCATGGAGAATCAGGTTACATCATCTGCCATTGGCAGAACCACGGAAATGGCGATTATCGGGGGGATTCACATCGGAAGCAATCTTGCCCAGGCGGTGATTGATGCCGCCCGAGATGTGCTTCTGACCGCAGTTGGCGGAGCGTCGAAAGTTGGCATCGCGGCTGAGGAGGCCGCCGCCGCTATCGTCCGCGGAGCGATTCGAGCCGCATCCAGCACGGGTGAGGATGTTGGCATGGTGACGAAATCGGCCGTGTGCGGGACGATCAAGGCCGCCGCCGAAGTTGGCGGCGACGTTGCGAAGGTGGCAGTGGCCGCAACGCAATCAGCCATCGCCGCGACGGGAGAGATCGGCGCCGACACCAGCAGAGCCGTGGAGCATGCAGTGAATGGAGCATTGGAGGCCGCCAGTGACATCGGCGGCAACACTGCCAGGACGATTTCCGATGTGCTCTCGAAATCCGTACGTGGCGCAAAGGACATCATCAACGCCCCATTTCATTGATACGGAAAGATGCCATGACAACACACCCGGCTGGTTCACATTTTCTGGTTGTGATCGATCATCGCGAGGCGCGCATCTACAAAGCCGAACTGCACGGGTCGGTGCCCGAGCGGATCACGCCGTATGACCCACACGGCTATGGCCGGTATCTCCATAACGTGCAGGATGATGCCAACGGCCAGCGCAAACCGGAACGCAAGACGTTCTATGAGGCGGTGGCCCGGGCTTTGCATGGAGCAGAGAAGATCCTGATCTTCGGCAGCAGCACTGGGGCGAGCAGTGCCATGGAGCAGTTGCTGGCGGAGTTGCATCGCCATCACCCCGGAGTGGCCAATCGCGTGGTTGGTTCCGTTGCGGTGGATGAGCACCACTTGAGCGATGGCCAGTTGCTGGCCAAAGCCCGAGAGTTTTACGCAACGCTGGCATCAGATCGAACAACAGGCCTATCGGTAGGGCAGGAAGGTCCAGCGGCCCGCTGAACCTTCCGCTGTCGTGGTGTTCACGGCAGCGTGCTTCTAGGGAAGCTTACATTGTGAAGAGGGGGATCAGAATGGGTCAAGGATCCACCATCAGCGGGGGCTGATGAGGGACTTGGCGAAGACGATTTGCAGACGGCGGTGAACGGTTGAGACTCACATGAACGCTGGTGCGCAACAGGCGTCAGGCGTCGAGTTGGCATCAGTAGTATTTCGACACAACAAACGAGGTTTTTCTATGACCAGACAACTATCGAAGTGCATTTGGATGATTCCCATGGCGATCGGAACAGTCGTGTTTGCCGCGGACGACACTATGACCACGCCTCCGGCTCAGAACACGCCTGCGCAGGCGATGCCGGCGCAACAGGCGCAACAGGAACTTGCCTCGCGTCGGCTCAGCAAGCTGATGGGGGCGGCCGTGTTCAGCAGTGACACTCAGGCGCTGGGCAATGTGAAAGACATTGTGTTTGATGGCGCCCGGCACCAGGCCGGGTACGTCATCATCTCCTGCGACAAGGTTCCCGGCTTGGCCGACAGGTTGGCGGCGATTCCCTATCAGACACTGCAATTCACCGGTGGGGATGAGGCGCGGCTGACCGTAGATCTTCAGACGATCAAGAGTGGTCCTACCTTCGCCCGAGGACAGTGGCCGGCCGGGGTGGCTGCCGACACGTATTCCACGGCCGACAACTACTACCAGAAGCAGGCCAAGGTTGAGTCGAATGCCGGGAACGCCCAGCCTGCTGCAGCCGAGATTGGCAAGGAGGCTACCTGGACGCAGCGAGCCGGTGACCTGCTGGGCAGGCCCGTACAGAACGCCAGGGGCGAAGGCCTCGGCGATCTGAAGGATATTGTCATGGATGAAAAGACTGGCGCCACGCTCTACGGCGTCCTGTCATTTGGCGGCATGCTGGGCGTCGGTGACAAGTACTTTGCGATTCCGATCGACGACTTCAAGATTCAGCCGGGCGTATCCGGCCTGGTGCTGGATGCCGACAAGGAGCAGCTCAAGAGGGCCTCTGGGTTCGACAAAGCACATTGGCCCAGCCATCCGGCGCAGCCTTGGATGCAGTAATCGCGGCGGCGGAGGGTGGAGCGTGGAGCACCAAGTGATGACATAAGGCCGCATGGGCATGGATCCGCGTGGTCCATGCCCATGCGGCCGGTCGCTTCCGGCGTGTCGCCTGATCTGTTTCTCGCGACCTCGATGGACTTCTATGCGCATACAGCGCTGACTGTGAAAGCAAAGAACGAAAGCAAGAGCACGAAGCATTTCGGTGGTAGTTGTGATGGCTGCGGCGATCCTGATGGCATTGGCCGGATGCGATCACGACCATCACGACGGCGGTCACGGGAATAACCACTCGTCGGACCATGACCGGCAGGGCAGCAATCAGCATGACGGGGATCACGGAAACAGGTAAATCCGGAGTTGCAGGTTGCGCCAGGGGCAAGAGACCGCCACGATGCCGGACGCACGGCACGAACAAGCCGGACGTGCAATCCTACTTCGAATCCGGACTGCAATGGTGGCAGAAGCTGAGCACGCATCCATACCATTCAGCAACCGAGGTGCACTGTCATATTCACAGCCGCAGGCAGATATGTCCTGGCTCAGCCGTGGTTGCGTGTATCGCCTCGTGAGCGGATGCCATGGTGTCTCCCGGGTAGAGAGGAAGGTGGTAATCGTGCTGATACGAGCCAAAGACTTTAGACATTTCAAGCTCCGTGCTCTCGATGGCGACATCGGCAAAGCCCGGGAGTTCTACTTTGACGACCGTCATTGGACGGTTCGCTACCTGGTTGCCGACACCGGTGGCTGGTTAACCGGCCGGCAAGTTCTCATTTCGCCTCACGCCTTGGGCAGTGCGAACGAGTCCGAGCGCGTCGTTCCGGTGGCACTGACCAAAAGGCAGATCGAGCAGAGCCCATCCCTGGCTACTGACCAACCTGTCTCCCGCCAATACGAGAACCACTATTACGATTATTACGGCTGGCCGATGTATTGGAACGGTCCGTTCATTTGGGGCGCCAGCCAGTACCCGTGGGACAACAATCCACTGAGCATGCTCGACCCGAAAGCACGGGACGCAGCGGCCCGCCGGGAGGATGCCTGGGATCCCAATCTGTGCAGCACCCGCGACGTCACAGGGCACCACATTCAGGCCATGGACGGTGAGATTGGCCATGTGGAGGACTTCATCATCGACGACAGGACGTGGTCGATTCGATATCTGGTTGTGGACACAAAGAACTGGCTCTCCGGGAGGCGCGTGCTCGTGTCGCCCCAATGGATTGGAAGGTTGAGTTGGGAGGAGTCGAAGGTTTTCGTCAGCCTGTCGTGCGAACTCATCAGGCAGGCGCCGGAATACAGACCTGAGTCCCTCAATCGAGACTACGAAACCGAACTGCACCATCACTACGATCGGCAGGGATATTGGTCTGACTCGTTCTTAGCGCAGAAGTGATCCCGCAAGACCGCCGATGGGAACCGGTGTTATGCCATGGAGATCTGCGCCATGAAACGACTTCGAATGCGAGGAATGATCATTGCGTTGATCGTGCCGATGACCGTACTGCTGAGCCGCGGTGTGCGTGCACAGGTCCAGCCGCCGCCGGTGCCGTCACAGGAGCAACCCGAGGTGCTGACCAGCAGGCCGGTCCATGAAGCATTTGCTGAGCCAGTCACGCTGCAGGCGCAGGCCGGTCTGGTCGTGCCAAACCAGCCACCCGCCAACTTTTCGAGGTACCGCCGGCAGAGCGACCGGCGGGTGACAACTTCGTCTGGGTTCCCGGCTACTGGAGCTGGGATGCGGTTCGCAACGACTTCATCTGGGTCAGCGCCTGCTGGCGCGCTGCTCCGCCGAGCCGATACTGGGTACCAGGTTACTGAGCCCCGGCGGCCGGGCGTGCCGGGTGGGAATGGATACCCGGCTTCTGGGCTTCAGCCAGTTCCCAGGAAGCCCAGGAGATTGAGTATCTCCCCGCCCCGCCGGCGCCCATAGATCTTGAACCACCGGGGGCGCCACCCGCGCCCGACACCACGTGGGTTCCCGGCTGCTGGTACTGGTGTGATGGCCAGTACGTCCGCCGGCCTGGCTACTGGCTGCGACAGGAGTCCGACTGGATCTGGGATCCTTCCCACTATCGCTGGACGCCTCGGGGCTATGTCTTCGTTGATGGGCACTGGGACTACTCGCTGGATCGCCGCGGTATGCTGTTCGCGCCGGTGTATTTCCCTCCGCTCATCTACGCGCAGGTGGGCTACTCGTACTCGTCAACCATTGCCATTGATATCGACATGCTGCAGGGAAGTCTGTTCATCTATCCGCAACACTCTCACTACTACTTTGGCGATCACTACGATGATGCTTACGTGCGGATCGGCATCTTCCCACAGTTCCAGGGCGAGCGAGACCACACTTACTACGATCCCATCTACACGCATGATCGCTGGCGTTACGGCCATGATGACAAGCGGTGGGAGGACAATCTGCGCCAGGTATATGATCGCCGCCGTGCTGACAAGGACCTTCGTCCGGCGCGCACGTACAGGGAGATGGAGTCCCGCGTAGCCAAGATGCCCGAACCAGAGCGCCGGAAAGTGGAAATGGCCAGACCGCTGGATGCGATCGCGGCCAGCAAGACGGGTCCGGTGAAATACGAGCCTTTGAAAGCCGAGGACCGGCAGAGGGTCACGAAGCAGGCGTCTGAAAGCTGACCGGGTAAAGATACCGCATCCGCCGACCATGAACAGACCGGCCCCCGCAGCAGCGGAGAAAGGTCCACCTCCGCGGCCGGCTGACGAGCGCCAAGACAAGCCTGATGCCAAGGACGACACCAAGCAAAAGGGTAATTGAATGCCGTGATATCCTGACTGGCGTCAGCGGCGGGACCGTGCCATACTGAGGTGAATGGACGAGTTCATTGCATCCTTTGACTCATGGGTGGTGGCGGCGGCACTGGCCGTCGCCATGCTCGGCGGATGGGGAATAGCGTGGAAACTGGGTCGGCGTCACCCTGTCGATGCCGATGATACTTCGGGCGCACGTTTTGTGGATGGCAGTATGGCGTTGCTGGGCCTTCTGCTGGGATTTACGTTTGCAATGGCACTGAGCAAACATGATCAGCGGCGTGATATGGTGGTGATCGAAGCCAATAGCATCGGCGATTTTGCCACTTGTGTCGCCATGCTGAAGGAGCCGGCCCGCGACCAACTCAGGCCTGTGCTCCGCGAATACGTCCAACTGCGTCTTCGCATGGGCGACATACGTTTGGCCGATCCCGAGATGAACGTGGCCATTCAGAAGACCGATCAACTGCACCAGCGACTGACTGGGATCGTTTCCCAGTCTATTGATTCGGGAACGCCTATCGCCGTACCGCTGGTCAATACCCTCAACGCGCTGGTCAGTGCTGACGCTGCCCGGATGGCAGCGCTACGTGATCGGCTCAGTGCCGCAGTACTGATGCTGCTATTCGGCGCTGCGGTGATCTCCACGTGCCTGGTTGGCCGCTATCATGGCGCGCGGCAAAAGCCCCATGTCTTCGAAACCGTCAGCTACATCGTTCTGGTGTCCTTTGCCGTATGCGTCATCCTCGATTTGAACCAGCCTTCGCGTGGCCTGATCCGCGTCGATGACTGGCCCCTGCACCGCCTGACGGCATCCATGGCAGAATAGCCACGCCATTCCGGAATCATTGTTCCTGCCCGCATTGCGCGAGGAATTACCGTTGTGTGTTCGCCTGATAGCCGAGTACAGTAATGTTGCGTCTGCTTCGTGAAGGCTATCTGCCTTTCCAACCCGTGGCTGGATTGTTCCGGCCTCATAGACAAAGTCATGGCTTCAGACCAGCAACAAACCTCGCGACCCTCGCCACCCTCAACACCCTCCGCACCTGCCGAGTCTGCCCGCATTTCTCTGAGCGGTGATGTTCAGGCGTCGGTGCTGACTATCGCCGGCCGGCTCGATTCCGGATCATTCCTGCAGGCGTGGGAGCAGTCGGTCGAGCCCTGCCGCAGGAACGTGCCGCGGAAGCTGCTGGTGGATGTGTCGGCCATGGACTATTGCGATGGTGCGGGATTGGGGCTGCTCTCTGAACTGCGCCGGATTGTTGCATCCTCCCATGGCAAGTTCGAACTCGCCGGAGTCCGTGAGGAACACCGCCGTCTGCTGGCAATGTCGGAACTGACCGACCCGGACGCAGCGCTGCGCCGGCCGGCCCGCGAAGGGATCATCCTCACTCTTGGCCGATTCGCCGCGGAGGTTATGGGCGATATTCGCCAGATCATCACCTTCATCGGCGAACTGCTGGCGACGCTGGTTTGGATGGCCCGGCATCCGCGACGGCTGCGGCTGGGCGATATGCTGGCAACGGCCGAGAAAGCCGGTGCCAATGCCACTGGCGTGGTCTGCCTCCTGGGCTTTCTGGTGGGCCTGATTCTGGCGTTCCAGACCGCCGGGCCGCTGGCGGTGTACGGTGTTCAGCCCATGATCCCGACGATCGTTTCCATTGCCGTGGTGCGCGAGATGGGGCCGCTGATCACCGCGATCATCCTCGCCGGACGTTCCGGGTCGGCGTTCGCCGCTGAAATCGGCACCATGAAGGTGACCGAGGAACTCAATGCCCTTAAGACTCTGGGCCTGGAGCCGGTGCAGTTTCTGGTGGTTCCGCGCGTGCTGGCGGCGTTGATCGTGACTCCCGTCCTGACGGCCTTCAACATCCTGATGAGCATTATCGGGGCTTACATCGTGATGGCCGCCCTGGGTTATTCACTGTCGTTTTACATCAATCAGGTGATGGGTGCGGTCGGGCTTGGCGATTTCATCAGCGGCATCTTCAAGGGATTGATCTTCGGGTTGATCGTCGCCGGCATCGGTTGCCTTCGCGGCATGCAGACCCGAAGCGGCCCGGGCGCTGTCGGTGACTCCACCACCCGCGCGGTCGTTTCCGGCATAGTTCTTACCATCGTGGCCGATGCTGTCCTGGGAGTGCTCTTCTACTACCTTCATATCTAGGAACGTATACAAGCGATGAAGCAGGATCCGTCCAAGTCCAGACCGATCATTCAGGTGCAGGGGTTCGCTGCCGCCTACGGTGGCAGGACCGTTCTGAAGGACCTGACCTTCGACATCAACCAGGGCGAGGTGTTCATTATTGGTGGCGGCTCGGGATGTGGTAAAAGCACCGTGCTCAAGCACATTATCGGGCTCTACGATCCGGCCGCCGGCAGGATCCTGGTGGATGGTCAGGACATCACCGCAGCGCAGGGTGAGGACCGCCTGGGAATCCTCAGGAAGTTCGGCGTGGCATATCAGTCGGGGGCGCTCTTTGGCAACATGACCGTGCTGGAGAATGTCCGTCTGCCTCTGGAGGAGTACACGGCGTTCTCCGATGCCCAGATGGACATCATCGCCCTGACAAAGCTGCGTCAGGTCAGCCTGGAACAAGCGGCCGGCAAGCTCCCCTCCGAACTCTCCGGCGGAATGCAGAAGCGCGCGGCCATTGCCCGGGCCATGTCACTGGATCCGCAGATCGTGTTTCTGGATGAGCCCTCGGCCGGTCTGGATCCGATCACCTCCGCCGACCTGGATGAGCTGATCCTCGACCTGAATCGCAGTCTGAACATGACCTTTGTCGTCGTGACCCATGAACTGCCCAGCATCTTCCGCATCGCCGACCGCGTTCTGGTTCTCGACGCGGCTCGGAAGACAATGGTGGCGCTTGATGCGCCTGACACGCTACGCGATTCCAGCCCCGATGCGTGGGTGCGGCAGTTCTTTAACCGCCAGGCGACCGGTGAAGCCACATCGGCCAGCAACGAAACTGCAACCGCGAAAAGCGCGGGAGGTAAGATATGAGTTCCGAGAAGAGCTACTTCCGGCTCGGGCTGTTTGTCGTGGTCGGTATCGCCCTGATCGTGGCGGGCGTCATCGTCTTTGGCGCCGGCGTCTTCTTCCAGCCGAAGTTCGACGTCGAGACCAGCGTTACCGAGTCGATCCAGGGCCTGGATGTTGGAGCCGATGTCCGATTCCAGGGTGTGCAGATGGGCCGCCTGAAGCGCGTGCAGCTCGGAGCCTCGCTGACCACCGACGGCGACGCCAGTGCCAGACAGTCCCTGGCCAAGAGGGTGATCCTGGTGATGGAGATGTTTGACGATCAGGTTCCATCCCGAGCCGGGATGCGACGGGCGCAGCAGATTGAGCAGGCAGTTGCCGCAGGCCTTCGTGTGCGTATGGCCAAGGGCGGATTGACAGGGCCTAACTACCTCGAACTGGTGCTGCTCGACCCGGCAAAGTACCCGCAGGAGCCCCTGGGATACACGCCGAAGAACACCTACATCCCTTCCACTCCCAGTTTCTCCTCAACCGTGACCTCGGGAATTGAGTCTCTTGCGGAGCAGTTCAAGGAGATGCATCTGGCCGACACAGTCAATAATGCCAACAAGCTGCTGCTCGATATGCAGAAGACGCTTGCCGATTTCCAGAGCAAGGTCGTGGGCGAGAAACTCGTTGCGACGATGGATCACGCCCAGGCGTCGGCCGCCCGCATCCATGAGATACTGGATGGCCCGGAGGTGGCCGGCATCCTGAAGGATGCTGCCAGTACCGCCAGCGGCGCACGCAAACTGACCAACAGCGAAGACCTGAATAAGTTTGTTGCTCAATTGCCCACGATCTCGGAGCAACTCCGCGTAACCATCGAGCACATTGATGCTGTGGTTAGCGATCCGGCCATCGCCAAGACACTGCAGGGCACTGCCAACGTCGGGCCGGCCATTGCCGACCTCCGCCGCGTGTTGCGCGAACTCAACGGTGTCCTGGCTTCGCGGCGCAATCAGATCGACTCGCTGATCGCCAACCTGCAGCGGGCGTCGGAGAACGCCGCCAAGGTCACCGAAGATGCCGCGTCCAATCCGGCTCGAGTCCTGTTTGGCGAACCGCCGTCGCCCTTAAAGAATTCGTCCAAGTAAGCAGACCGACCTATTCGAGGAGAAACCATGCTCGCCCGAATCCTGATCACCGCCGTTCTCGTGGCCACCGGCATCCTGGCAGGATGCGGCGCTTTGTCGAAGCCGTACCCGCAAAAGACACGCTACGCCATTATGCTTCCGCCTTCTACGGCGCCCGCGCCTTCCACCGTGCCTCCGCGCACAACCGACTCGCTGTGCGTTCGCGCTCTGGTCGTCAATGAGCCCTTTGATGGTCTTTCGCTGGTCTACCGCACCGGCCCGGCGAGTTTTGAGACCGATTACTACAACACATTCGTTGCCCCGCCTGATCGCCTGCTGACCGGTGCAATTGACCAGTTCCTCTCGCAGTCGGGTGTTTTTGCCGGTGTCTTTCGCAACGAAACCAGCAGCAACTGCCGCTACATGCTCGAAGGCGATGTGCTGGGCCTGTATGGCGATTACACCGACCGCAGTAAACCGGTGGCCGTAATCAAAACCCGCTTCTTTTTCATCGACGATGCCGACGCTGCGGCCACGATGCTGTTTGTCAGGCAATATGAACGCTCCGAGCCCTTGAGTTCGGCCGATCCAGCCGCGCTGGTCGATGGCTGGAACAAAGGAATGGTCGCCATCCTGCAGCAACTCACCTCCGATATGGCATCCGCTCTGCCAGTCGGGGCGAAAAGTGTGGCCAAGTGAACGCCGCAACTGCTTCCCTGTGATTGGGTCGGGCTGTCCGAGGGACGGCCAGCGCTGTATACTGGCTGCGAGCTCTGCGCAACGATCCGATGAAAGGAAGTGGTGATATGCACATGCCAATCGTAATAGCGAATATTCTGGGTGGATGGGGATTCCTCGAGTTCGCAATCCTGGCGATTATCGGCGTGCTGGTCTTCGGCAAACGCCTGCCTGAAGTCGGCAAGAACCTGGGACGAAGCATCGTGGAATTCAAGAAGGGCCTCTCTGGTGCAGGCGAATCCCTATCCATCGACACTACCAGTCAAAACGGGGTCTCGACGCCAGTTCAGCCCGCCGCTCTGCCGCCAGGTTTGGCCGACGAGCAGAGCCGCAAGCAGCAGGAGGAGATCAAGCGACTCGGCGAGGAACTGCGGCAATTGAAGGAGCAAATCGCCCAGAAGTCGTCGTCTGACAAACCGGCGCAATCGACCTGATGAGTCTGCTCATGACCGCTGCGTGTCCCTGTCGGCAGGCTACGGCCGCCAGGTGGATTAACTGGCTGTAACTGGCTCATACGAGTTGGACAAACTGCCATTCCCGGGACAAGCACCCCATGAATCCCGAAAAGGATCTCGAAGATGCCGACCACAGCGCTGTCATGAGCCTGGGCGATCATGTGCAGGCCCTGCGGGAATGCTTGATTCGTGCCTTGCTGGGCATCGGGCTGGTCTGCGTGGTTATGTTCTGGCAGGGGCGCGGGATCGTCTGGTGGCTTTGCCAGCCCCTGTTCGTTGCTCAGCGTCAGCTTGGTTTGCCCATGCAGACCGTGAACTTCTCTGTGGCCGGAGGGTTTGCGGTTTATGTCAAAGTCAGCCTGGTCGCGAGCCTGGCCGTGGGCGCGCCATGGGCCGTGTACCAGATGTGGAGATTTGTCGCGCCAGGCCTGCATGCTGCTGAGCGGCGCGTCTTTAGGCTATTGGTGCCATATAGCGTCGTGATGACCGCGCTGTCCCTTTGCTTTCTGTACTACCTCTTCCTGCCGGCCGCGATCTCCTTTCTGCTCCTGTTCTCGGTGAACTACCCACAGCCCACTCCGGATACAGGTAGCCCGACTTCGCTTGAGCGCGTCACAGCATGGTGCAACCGACTCAATGCCATGCTTATCCCCGGTGCTTCGCAAATGTTGTCGACGCCATCGCCCTCGAGCGATGCTCCCTCCTCTCCCTCCGCTCCCTCCGTGCCCGCAATGCGCCTGCCCACCCTCAACCAGGACCCGATTGATGCCAAAGATGGCGATATCTGGTTCAACCGCACGCGGGGGGAACTGCGTTTCCAGGATCAGGGGAAGGTTCACGTAGTGTCGCTGGCGGCGCCGTCGCTGATGGTGCCGCTGGTGGAGATCAACGAATATCTGGGATTTGTGCTCTGGGTAGGTCTGGTTCTGGTGATTGCGTTTCAGTTGCCGGTGGCCATGACGATCGCGGCCGCAATGGGCCTGTTTGAGCCGGCCTCGCTGGCCCGCCGCCGCAAGTACATCATCTTCGGGTGTTTTTTTGTCGGGATCATCGTCACTCCCAATCAGGATATCGTCAGCAACATCATCTTCCCGATTCTGCTCTGGGGCCTGTTTGAATTGGGACTGCTCACCAGCCGCCTGATGGTGAAGCCCGGCGAGCCGGCGAGTGCCTGAAAGTGCAGGGGGGTGAATCCCGGCGCACCAGAGCCCCTGGCGTCCCGTTTCCGCTTCAGGGCATTGCCAAAGGACGACTATCGCAGGCGGGTATCGCTGTTGGTGATGCCGCGCAGGGCAAGGTTCAGGGCATCGACGTTGGTTGATAGCCGCTTGGCTTCGGCGACGTCGATGATCTGTTTCTGGAACAGTTCCGTCAGGTGCTGGTCAAAACTCTGGTTGCCCGCTTCGCGGTTTCCGACGCAGCCTTTGAGTTTGTCATACTCACCGTCGAGCATGTATTTCTTTACCAGTGGCGTTGAGGTCATCACCTCTACCACAGGTAAGCGGCCTTCGCCCCCGCGGCGGCGGGCCAGACGCTGGCAGCAGACTCCGATCAGGTTCTGTGCGAGCTGCGTCTGCTGCAGTTCCTTCTGGGAGGGATCGAACAGTGAGACCATACGCTCGACCGTCATTGACGCGTTGGTCGCATGCACGGTGGAATAGACCAGGTGTCCGGTATCGGCGGCGCGCAGGGCCGTGGTGAGCGAGAACGTGTCGCGAATCTCGCCGATCTGGATGACGTCAGGATCCTGACGCATCATCTCCCGCAGGCCGAATTCGTAGCTTTCGGTATCGACGCCAACCTCCACCTGAGAGACCAGCGACTTGATGTTCTCATGCTGGTATTCGATGGGATCTTCGATGGTGATGATGCGCTCGGCGCGCAGACGGTTGATCTTGCCGATGACGGCCGCAAGCGTCGTGGTCTTGCCCGAGCCGGTGGTTCCCGAAACGATGACCAGGCCGCGGTAGTGGTCGGCCATGGCCTCAATCTGCGGGGGAAGATTCAATTCCGCGAAGTTGGGAATCTTGGTGATGATTCGCCGCATCACGACCGCGTACTTCTGGCGTGAGTGGAAGACATTGACGCGGAAGCGGGCGGACTTGTCGGGCATGGCGTAGGAGAGGTCGACAGCGCCGCGATCCTTGAGGGCCTTCCAGTGATCTTCTTCGCGTATGAGCTGGCTGATGTACTCCAGCATCGTCTCATTAGACGGCGAAGGGGCATCGAGAAACTTGGGTTTGCCGTCGACGCGGATCATCGGCACCGAGTCGGCCTGCAGGTGCAGATCGGAGCCGCCAAACTTGATGACGGCCTTCAGGAAATCCTGCAGCGAGAGCTTGCGCTCTTCCACGGTGATGTCCGGGATCACCACATCTGTATTATCATCTGTCGCTACCGGGGTTGGCCCAACGTCACTCATGATGAATACTCCAGAAAACAAATTGGGATGTAGAACCGCAATTATGCCCTGAGAATCAACCCGACGCAACTGATTCACCCACTGCCCATTTCCACAGCAGCGTATGCCATACTATAATGGCAAATGCGGACGCATGAGGCGAGCCACATGGGCTTGCCGGTCTGCAACAGGCAAAGGAGTTTGCGCTGCGATGGCACACATTATCGCACAGCCCTGCATCGGCACGAAGGACACCGCTTGCGTGGCGGTCTGTCCGGTTGATTGCATCCATCCTACCAAGGATGAGCCCGATTTTACCACGGCGGAAATGCTCTATATTGACCCGGACACCTGCATTGACTGCGGGCTTTGTGTTGATGAGTGCCCGGTCAAGGCCATCTTTCCACAGGATGACTTGCCGGCCGAGTGGGCCTCGTTTGTCGAGAAGAATGTCCAATATTTTTCGGCAAAGAAGTAGCAGGCTCAGCTCTCCAGCGAAGGGTTGTTCGGGTTCACCGGAGGTTGGGGCTTGCCGGGATTTTGCCGGGGCCGATCCAATGGTTGGTCAGCCATCGACGCCAGCACATCGTATGTGATCAGGCGATATGCCACGCGGGGGTCAGCGGGCCAGGTGTCCTGCCCATCGAGCAGTTTCTTTATCCTCCCTGTCAGATTCCCCTGCAGGCGAGCTCCCGTAAGGCTCTGCGGTGTGCTGAGGTGCCACCTGGACACTTTGCCATCTGGCACATTGCGGAACTGAAGCAACATCGCAGATCCCTGCGTCTGGGGGTTGGGCGGAACCAGCATCGTTGCGATGCGCTCTTCGCCGGTCTGATGCACCGAAGGCGCCTGCGGACCCCTGGCGGGGGGTTTGTCTCCATGGCCCTGGTTGGCATTGATGGTGGCCCCGACGGCGATGGGATCATCCACTTGTGCGCCGCGAAGCACGTAATACTCGGATATGACTGAACCGTACCGGGCCAGGTCGAACTCCTCATCGTATCGGCTCTTCCATTGGCCACGAAGCCGTTGCACCAGTTCCTCATAGGCCTGGATGTCCTCGGCGCGAATGTCCTTCTGCAGCCGCAAATGGTCTTCATCGCTGAGCATGCCCAAAGCTTTGTGCATGCCATCAGGCGAGAAGGCGGCGTTAATGAAGTTGGCAACATAGACGCGGATCTCGGCGGCACTGGGTGACGCCTGGTCCGTCACGTCCGCTGGACTCTTGGCGGGCTCCAGTGCGGCGCCTGCGGTAATGGCGGATTCGTCTACCCAGCCGGGTTGGCGGCCGCGCAGAATGGGCTCCAGTTGCACGCCTGGGCGCGATGGATCGTGGATCGGCTGGCCTTGGGTCGTATCGGCCGGGCGACCTTGCGCCAGAAGCTGCGAAGCTGCCAGGAGAAACACCCCCGTGGCAGTCAGTCCTTGGTACTGCATAACGCCCCCTCGTCCGCCGTGACGGACCACATATGACAGTAGGGCACAACTACCCGGCAAAGACAATGTGCCAAATCCAAGTTGTGTTATCCGCAATGCAGAGAGCGCTTCGCGGCGACATCGCCGTTAAGGCTGCTACTCATCTCTTCTGGCGCACAATCACCCACGGTATTGACCCATATGATCCCTGTGCGCATGATACAGTCATAAAGCGGTGGAACCGCTTGATTTATGACGATCCGGATCAGTGGCCTGTCCGGACCCTTGGAACGGAGTATGCTGATAAATCATGGCCGGCAGTGACGCTCCCATCGTGGTGCTGGACAGTGGCTTGGGTGGCCTGACGGTGGTGCAGTCCATTCACCGGGCGCTGCCGTACGAGCAGATTGTCTACTTCGGCGATACCGCGCGGCTGCCGTATGGCTCAAAAACGGCGAAGGTCGTCACACAGTTTGTCCGCCAGATTATCGAGTATCTGTTGCCTCTGGCCCCCAAACATGTCGTGATCGCCTGCAACACCGCTTCGGCACTGGCGTTGCCGGCCGTGCGGGAATTGTTCCCAGAGCTGGAGATCACGGGCGTCGTCGAGCCGGGGGCGAAGGCTGCCATCACTGCGGCGCCCGGTGCAGCGCCGGTGATCGGCGTCATCGCTACCGAAGCGACCGTCCGCTCCCGCGCATATGTGTTGGCCATCCAGCGCCATCGTCCCAGCGCCAAAGTCATCTGCCGGGCGACGCCGCTGCTCGTCCCCATCATTGAAGAGGGACGCACGGCAGCCGATCCGCTGGTGCGCATGTGCCTGGAGCAGTATCTCCGCCCAGTCCTCGACCAGAGACCCTGCGCCCTGGTGCTGGGCTGTACCCATTATCCGATTCTTCGCGACCTGATCAGCCAGATCGTCGGCGATCAAGTGGCCGTGATTGACTCTGCCGATCAATCCGCTCAAGATGTACGCCTACGGCTCGGCAGCGCGGGAAAACTGCGCCATGCGGAGATGGATCTGGCGGAGATGCTTCGTCCGGCGGCGCTGCCGCCTTTGGAGCTCTCGCCGCATCCGTGGCTCCGCTGCTATGTGACCGATGATTCGCCAAGGTTTGCGACGCTCGCGTCGCGATTCCTCGGCATCGCCGTGCGGCAGCCGGAGGTTGTCCTTCCGGACCTGCTGTACGCGAATATGAATATTGCGGCCGCAAGTGCCTCGCCGTTTTAACGAGGACCACAGGTGCTTCTGCGTCGACTCGCTATTGCTGCACTGTTCATCGCCTCCCTGCTCGCCAGCGGCTGTACGTCTTATCTGACGGAGACCAATCCGCCCAAGACATGGACCCCGAGCCGTTTTCGTGAAGCGCGCGAGGATGATCAGCAACGTCGTCTGGGCGAGGACCGATCCCAGTCCGATGCCGGCGATTATCTGACCTACGTGCCGCGCAAGCTGTGGCAGGGCGTCGAATGGACCTGGAACATCAGTACCGGAAACTCGCCCTACAAGTACGCCAAGCAGCTATTTGACCACAATCCCGATACCCGGCGCGAGGCCATCTATATCGTGTCCGACCAGAGCTGGGGACGCAATGAGCCCTACACCAAGTACTATGCCCATATGGCGACGGATGATGCCGACCCCACCGTAAGGGCGGCGGCCATTCGGGCGCTCAACCGTTCGCGGGCCGGCCAGTTCACAGATGCATATGTCACAGCGCTCGCGGATAGCAGCGAGTGGGTGCGGCTCGAGGCGGCCAAGGCGCTGGCGAATATCCCCAGCGACAAGGCCGTGGCCGGCCTAACCAAGCTCCTGAGCGATGACCAGCAGCAGCGCGATATCCGCATCGCGGCGGCCGATGCCCTGCGCGAGTATCGCCAGTCGGATGTGGCGCAGTCGCTGATCCGCGTATTGGGCGAACGAGACTTTGGCGTCGCCTGGCAGGCACGCATCAGCCTGAATCTCATGACCGGCAAAGACTACAAGTATGACGCCGCCGCATGGCTGGATTATCTGACGAAGACGCAGCAGCCGTTCCCGGGTTGATATGCGACAGCGCAGCCATTGCCAGATCGCTCCACCATCGTGACGATACCCATGAATACACGCCAGCGATTCCAGGCGGCAATGAACTTCAAGCCATTTGACCGTCTGCCCATGATCGAGTGGGCCATGTGGTGGGACAAGACGATCCAACGCTGGCAGGGAGAAGGCTTGGGCGGCCTGTCCGATCGGTACGACCTCTATCGCCATTTCGGGCTGGATGTGTACTACCAGGACTGGGTTTCACCTCGTTGCCCAGCGCCAAAGGTACACGGCGGCCCCCTGGTCGCCTCGAGCGCCGACTACGAGAAGCTGCGCCAGACAATCTATCCGTCCGAACCCGTGGACAAACGCCGCTGGGAATCCTGGGCCAGGCAGCAGCAGGCCGGCGATGCCGTGCTCTGGTTCACGCTCCAGGGCTTCTTCTGGTATCCGCGCACCATCCTCGGCATCGAGCCGCATCTCTACGCCTTCTACGATCAGCCCGAGTTGATGAACCGCATCAATGAAGACATCCTCGACTTCAACCTGGGCGTCATCGACCAGATCTGCTCGGTGACGACTCCCGACTTCATGACCTTCGCCGAGGATATGAGCTACAACCACGGGCCGATGCTCTCGCAGGAACTCTTCCAGCAGTTCATCGCCCCCTTTTATCGCCGCATCGTCCCCGAACTGCACAAGCGCGGGATCATAGTGATCGTCGACTCCGATGGCGATATCAGCGTCCCCACCGCCTGGTTCCGCGATGCCGGGTGCGATGGCCTGCTTCCCCTGGAGCGCCAGGCCGGCGTCGATATGGCCGATATGCGCAGACGCTACCCGGCCATGTGTTTCATCGGCCACTACGACAAGATGGTTATGCCCCGCGGCGAATCCGCCATGCGCGCTGAGTTCGAGCGCCTGCTCCCCATCGCCGCCCAGGGCGGCTTCCTCCCTTCGGTCGATCACCAGACCCCGCCCGGCGTGAGCCTGCAACAGTACAGCGTCTACCTCAAGCTCTTCGAGGAATACGCCTGGAAGGCCGGAAAGCTCTCGCAGCAATGCTGCCGATCCTGAAGACTTCGGCCTATTGCTGCTCGATCAGGGCGCTGGACGTCGGTCCGGCAACTCCCGCCACGTTCACGGCTCTGAACTCCAGTTCGATCCGGCGTCCCTCAAGTTTGACGCTCGTCTGGGCCTCGGCCTTCACCCACGGCTCACCAGGCCGGCGCATTTCGTAACGGGCGAAATTCGGCGTATTGGAACACAATTGCACCCGCGCCAGATTGCCCTGCACGCTGGTGTCGACCTTAACGACGTTCGGAGTCCACTCGATCCACTCGCGGTGTGCCACGCGCAGAAAGGCGTTGTACTTGGATGCCCAATGCTCGGGCGCCACCTTTGAACTCAACGGTGCTCCCCAGCGATACCAGGTGTGGGTCTTGAAGTACTCATCCTCAAAGACAACCAGAGCGCCTTGAGACCATTGGGTCTGTGTGTGGCGGTCGCCCGCCACTTCGTAGGCGACGAAGCAGTAGCAGTGCGGCGAGAACAGCAGGCTCGGTTGCACCTTCTTTCGCTCCGGGCCGGTCACGAGATCCACACTCTTGGCCCCATCCTTCAGAAACTCATCGCGGATCTCCAGTGCTGACAGTGGCACGCCTGCTTTCTCGAAGTGCCCGTCAAACTCCGAATCGGACACGAACCACTTTTTATACGTGTTCGACCAGATCTCGTTGACGCCGTGGTTTCCCGCCGCCAGGTACGTATTCTCCTGCTGTCCCGGTCCCGGCTGCAGGCAGCGCGTCAGGTATCCCATGGAGTTCATGACTGCGTTTTGCACGATCATGCAGTGCGAGCACTCAAACGGCCCGCCCGAAGGGCCCTGGGCAAGGATGGAGATGGCATCCATCGGCGGCTGGGGCTTGGATGCATCCACCTTCAATGTTGTGAAGATCCAATGGCGCAGAAGCAGAATCCGCGCGAACTCATCGTCCGTGCCCTTCACCACGTCAGCCAGCGCGAAGCGCCGGCGCAGTTCATCGAACGGCGGCGAAGCGATGTCCTCGAACCGATAAAAAACCTGGCTCGGCCGGAACTCCGGGTTGGCGGTCTTCCGCACTGAATACGTCGCCTGGGCGAATGCATCAGTGCATGCGACGCTCGCCAGCAGAGTGATCGCCACGAGTATTGCGCAAGTTGATTGCATATGTCCTCGGAGGATACCACCGGTCAGAGCACGATCAAATGTTTGGCGTGCCGCGATTTGTCAGATACCGTGGGCACGGCATGCCTACGCTACGCAGCCCGAGGTTTTACCTGGCGTTCGATCGCGTCGCCCGAGGCAATCTCGGCCACGCGCAGGTCATACGCAGCCTGGAGATTCAGCCATGACTGAGCGTCAGCGCCAAAGTATCGAGCCAGGCGCAGTGCCGTATCACCGGTAATGCCACGCCGCTCGCGCACGATGTCATTGACGCGTGCGGGCGTCACCCCGAGCGCAATCGCAAGCGCATTGGCAGAAAGCCCAAGTGGAACCATGTACTCCTCTTTGAGTATTTCGCCCGGATGAATCGGCCGCATACGGTTCTTAGCCATGATGATCTTCCTTAGTGGTAGTCAACGATCTCTACCTCGCACGCATGCCCATCACGCCACACGAAGCAGATTCGCCACTGATCATTGATACGGATGCTCCATTGCCCCGCGCGATCGCCCTTGAGCATCTCCAGATGGTTGCCCGGCGGAGTACGCAGGAATTCCAACGTCGCAGCGGCGTCCAGTTGTGCAAGCTTTCGCTCAGCAACCCGGCGGATAGACATCAAGAATCGAGGGCAATGTCCCTCGAACAGCGAAAGTGCGTCACGGTCGCGAAACGAACGTATCACACTCTATATTGTATATCGGTATACGGGATAGGCAACAGGCAAGCCGTTGCTGCCCGAAACCATCTTCTGCCCTTGTCCACTCCTTTCCGGGCGGTTAGCTTCCTCGCGGCGGGGCAACTAATCCTGCATCGCCTCAAGAGGATAATTCGCCCTGAACCCAGAGACACATCCATCCCACCAGACGCGCGGCATTGCCTTGGCTTTCGCCGCGGGCATCCTCTGGAGCTTCGGCGGGTTGCTCATCAAATGGGTCGACTGGTCACCTCTTGCCATCTCGGGGGGCCGAAGCGGCATCGCCGCACTGGTGTTCCTGGCGTATCTGCGCCGCCCGCGTTTCACCTGGTCTCCGGTTCAACTCGGCGCGGCCGTGGCCTACAGCGCTACGGTCATCACCTTCGTCGTCGCCAACAAGCTCACCACGGCCGCCAATGCCATCCTGCTGCAGTACACCGCTCCGATCTACGCAGCACTGCTGGGCTGGTGGTTCCTCCGAGAAAGAGTCACCTGGCGCGACTGGCTGACCATGGGCGTGGTCAGCGGCGGCATGGCTCTGTTCTTCATCGACAAACTGTCCCTGGGCGGCATGTGGGGAAACCTGCTGGCCATGCTCTCCGGCGTCACCTGGGCCATCATGGTGACGCTCCTGCGCAAGCAGCGCCATGGGTCGCCGGCCGAATCCGTGCTGCTGGGCAACGTCCTGACGTTCCTTATCGGCATACCTGCCATGGTGGCGTCGCCGCCCACGTTAGCCGTGGTCCCTGGCATCTTGCTGCTGGGCATCTTCCAACTCGGTCTCGCGTATGTCTTGTACGCTGAGGCGATGAAGCACATTACCGCCTTGGAAGGGCTTTTAGTGCCCACCATCGAGCCGATCCTCAACCCTATCTGGGTGATGCTGCTGCTTAACGAGACTCCGGGTCCGTGGGCACTGGCCGGCGGCGCGATCGTGCTGACCGCGATCACCGCTCGGGCCGTCTCCAAGGCTCTAGCCTAGGAGCGTTCTTTTTTGTGTTAGTCTCCGATCTCATCTCCTTCGTTCGATCCACCAAGTTTCCGTTCGGCGGTTTGAGGCGCCACCCGAGGCGGGTGGCCTACTGTTGGGCTTCTTCGGTTTGGAGGAACTGGTCGAGTTGGGCGAGCCGGTCGGCCATGTCCTGGTGGACGTAGGGGTCGGAGTTGGTGTCTGCGAGGAGGCGCTCTTCTTCGGCGGCCATGGCGTTGACGACGGCGATGGGGTTGGTGGGGCCGATCTGCTGGTTGAGGGCTTTGCGGCCGGCGGTTCCGTTGATCAGGGCGAGGGCGACGCGGATGGCGTCAGAGGAATCGGGAGTTTTGAGCGTCTTGTTGACGACCTTGAAACTTCGGCGCAGTGAACGGGAATAGAGCAGGGCGGAGTGGGCGAGGAGTTGCTGCTGGCGGAAGTTCAGTTCGGCGATGAAGGCGGGGTGATGGTTGCGCCAACGGTAGAGGGTGCGGCGATCGACGCCGACTTTGGCGGCGACAGAGGTGTCACAATGGCCGCGGATCAGCAGGTCGATGGCCTGGTTCTGTGTTGGCGTCAGGGTGGCAAGGTGCGGGTGGCGGGTGGTGACGTTGTCGGTGGCATCGCAGTTGAGGTTCTGAGCGGTCGGCTGCGGAATTAAAGTGGGACGTTTCGGGACATTCTGGGACATTGGTGGGATGGCCGGGCGAGCAGCGTAAGCGGCGGCAGAGACAGACGCGGATGCGGCAGCAGAGTGCATGGGTTCCTCCCGATAGGGCTAAAGTGTTAAGGTTCCATTCTAGGTTAATGTTTTCCGAATAAGATACACAACTATAGTATTTGATGTCAAGTGAAATATCGCGTATTTCGGGGACGGATGGAAGTAGTTGAGGGGCAAGGAGTTAGGGATATGGCCGGATCATGGGCCATCCCCGGTGGCGCGTCAGCAGGCCACCCGCCTCGGGTGGCATCTTGAGCCGCCGAACGGGAATCTGGTAGACAGAGCAGCAACGCCGCGAATCTGGCTTATATGTCCTTGTGTCTGGATTGCGTGACGTGAGAATGGATGCAGGAGTAGACAGGATGCAGGTTGATCCGACGATTCACAGGATGGCCGCGGATCATGCAACAGTCCCGTCAGCAATGCACGGCGACGACAGGCTTGTCATCGACTACCAACCGTCGCCACGACGGGCGAGCCGCAGAATGTATGTCCGAATCTGCGTCGGCGTGGCGTGTGGCGAGGCGGTGTCCGCACTGCTGGTCCATATCCTCATTTCAGGTGGCCCGATATTTCCCCTGACCGTGGTGTACCCACATCTTTTCGTTCTTGTCGAGGTTTGCCCTGATATTGTGCATGCATTGCCCGGATGGCTCGAGATGACAATCAACATCACCGTCTGCTTCGTGCTTGGGCCACTATTGTTCGGTTGGTACGCTCTCTTGCCGGCAATGCGGCGGAGGTGGCTCTGGATTGCACTGGCAGGGACTCTGCACATTGCCCTGTTCCTCTGGGTCTGCTACCTGAGAGATGCCTACCGCTTCATGTGATTAAGATGGGCATCAACGGTGCAGACGACTGGAACTTCGCTCAGAGACCGCATGGCACTCTTATGCGCACACGGCCTTTCATTCCGCCCGCGGCTTCGAGGTAACCAGTGACACGACGATCAGAACGATGAATCCCAGCGGGATCGTGACTAGCGCTGGCTGGGAGAATGGGACGGGGGAACTCTTGGGATCGAGGCCGTAGACATCCTTGAAGCATTGCGCGGAGAGCAGGATCCAGGTGAGACTGGAGAGCATGCCCACGAATACGGCGGCGGAGATGCCCTTCGCTGTCGTGCGCTTCCAGAAGAGCAGCATGACCAAGGCCGGCAGATTGGCCGAGGCGGCGATGTTGAAGGCCCAGCCGACAAGGAACGAGACGTTCAGACTTTTGAAGAGGATGCCCAGCACCATGGCGCCGATGCCCAGGCCGATGGCGGCCGACTTGGCGTGGCGTACCTTGGAGCGCTCGTCCATCTTCACCTTGAATAGCGTCTCCATCAGGTCGTGTGCCACTGCGCCGGCGCCGGCCATCATCAGGCCGGAAACCGTGCCCAGCACGGTGGTGAAGGCGATCGCGGAGATGATGGCAAAGAGGGTGGGGTTGAAACTCTTGGCCAGCAGCGGGGCGGACATGTTCGAGTCGCCCGGGTCGAGTGAACCCGAGGTCATTGCGCCCAAGCCCAGGTAGAGCGTCAGGATATAGAAGAAACCGATGGCGGCGATGCCCATCAGGGTCGACTTGCGGGCGGCGGCCGCATCCTTCACGGTGTAGTAGCGGATCAGGATATGCGGCAGCGATGCGGTGCCGGCGAAAAGTGCCAGCATCAGTGAGAGAAAGTCGAGTTTCTTCCACGGGTCTTTGGAGCGGACACCGCTGAAGGTCGGCGAAGCGCCGGGGGTGAGCAGATCGGAGCCCTTGCGTGGGACCTGGTAGAAGACGGTCGTCGTGCTGCCGTCGGCATCTTTGATGGTCTCTTTCGTCCAGGTAACGACGGTGGATTCATTGAGCGTGTGCAGAAAACTCAGCGGGCCAAGCGGGCCGGTATCAGTCTTGCCATCCGGCAGTGATGCAAGGGTGCCAACGGAGTGGAGGTCGTTGTCCAGGGTCTGCGGCTTGCCGTTGACCAGCACACCTTTGGCAGTGTTGACCAGCATCTGGGCCTCAGAGTACTTGCCCGACGGGCCGACTATCTTCCGCCAGGCGGTGATGGTGCCATCGGGGCTGTGCATGCGGATATACGGCCGGCCGGCCCACTCGCCCAGCGCGGCCACCGGTTCGCCGGTGGCCAGGACCTCGGCTTCGCTGAGGATGCGGAAGGGGCGATTGGCCGGGTCGTTGTTCGTGGCGGTGGTGTGGAATCCGCGGTTCAGGATCATCAGCGTGAGCACCGCGCAGAAGAGCACGAGCAGCGAGCCCTTGATGAACTGCACCCAGGTGGTCGAGACCATGCCGGCCGTCACAACGATCAAGGTGACGGTGACGCCTACCATGATCACGCCCATCCAATGCGGCAGACCAAGCAGCGGCGTGATCAGGGCGCCAGCGCCGACCATCTGCGGGATGAGGTAGAAGACTGAGACGATCAGGGTCGAAATCGCGGCCGTGAGTTTTATACCGCGAGAGTTGAATTTCGCATCGAGGGCATCGGCGAAGGTGTATTTGCCTAGCCGCTTGATCGGTTCGGCGATGACGAACAGGGCGACGATCCAGCCGGCCAGATAGCCGATGGAATAGAGGAAACCATCGTAGCCGTAAAACGCGATCAACCCGCAGATCCCCAGGAAGGAGGCGGCCGACAGATAGTCTCCGGCGAAGGCAATGCCGTTGACGGCCCAGGGAATCTGTCCATGAGCGGCGAAGTAGCCGGAGACCGATCGGGCACGTTTGCCCAGGAAGAACGACAGCGCGAGCACGCTCAGGACGAAGAATGCGAAGATGGCGATAGCGCCGGGCGAGGTGGAGTAGATCATGGTTTGGGCTCCCGCGGCTCCCGCGACTCCATGCGACACAGGAAGATGTAGACGACCGCGAGCACCAGCGCTGCGAGGATCAGGCCCATGCCATACATGATGGCGAGGTTCACTGAACCAAACGGCGTGGGAGTATCCATCAACTCTGGCCGGAACGCCGCGAGAAACATGAAGCCGGCGTAGAGGACGACATAGATCGCGAACAACACGATGCCAATGCGGGCGTGGTGGGCAGTGCGGGCACTACCCGGGCTGACATCGGCGGGAGGTGGTTGGCTCATAGGTTAACTCACTCGTGCCACAAGATGGGTGTCAACGGCGCATCGATGATGTCTCCGACGGGAGTGTCGGGCATCCATGCTTTGCGGTCGTTCTCCTGGGCGTTGTTCTGTGGGGCGACCAGACGCATGTCGCTGTCCATATAGATGACGGTCATTACCCTGCGCGCTGTCCCTGAGGTGTTCGGACCGGCGTGGTGATAGGTCCAGCCATAGTGATAGGAGACCTCGCCGAGATCGAAGGGGGACTCTTCGTGGGGGAAGTTTTGCTGTTTCAGGGCGGCTTGAAGCTTTTCTTCGCTCTCGTCGGAGATCACCAGGTCGCGGCCGAAGGTGAAATGCTGCGAACCAACGGCAAATGCCAGTGGGCCCATCTCCCGGGGCGTTTGTTGCAGGGGTACCCAGACGGTGCAGGTGTTAGCATTCGAGAGTGGCCAGTAGTATTGGTCGGCGTGCCAGGGAGTGATTCCACCGGAAGCTTCCTTGTAGAGGGCCTGGTCGTGGTAGAGACGCACGCCGCGCGTGCCCATCAGCTCGGTGGCGACGCGGGCAAGGCGTTTGGAGAAGACAAATTCCCGGACAATGGAGCTTTTCGTCCAGAGGTTGGTGATCTGCAGGAAGGCGCGCTCGTAGGTGTTCCGCTGGCTCATCGGCTTCTTGAGCGTATTGAGCTGGATTACCTGGTTGGTGATCTCGGTGCCGTAATACTCGAGCAGTTCGGGCGAAAGGACCTGTTTGAGTTTGATGTAGCCGTTGGTTCGGAAGAACTGGATCTGATCGGGAGAGAGGGAAAACGGGCGGTCGAGTTCGTCACGCAGTGTGGCAGGATCGGTGGTTGTGCTCACGCGGACCTCCTTGGGCTCGAAGCAATGGTAGGACGGGTTGCTGAACCCAGGCCAGCAGTATGCTTGCAGAACTGACATATTGCCGGTACGTCTATCATCACTCATGGCGGATACTGGCAGCTATAGCGATAAGGTTGTGGATCATTTCAACAACCCGCGCAACGTTGGTTCGATGGACAAGGCCGATCCGGCCGTTGGCACCGGTATTGTCGGTGCTCCGGAGTGCGGCGATGTGATGAAACTGCAGATTCGGGTGGATACGGCGGGCAATATCGTCGATGCGAAGTTCAAGACGTACGGCTGCGGGTCGGCGATCGCCGCATCGTCGCTGGCGACAGAATGGGTCAAGGGGCGGACGGTGGATCAGGCGTTGGCGATCCGCAATACGGAGATTGCCGGGGAATTAGCATTGCCGCCGGTAAAGATGCATTGCTCGGTGCTGGCGGAGGAGGCGATCAAAGCGGCGGTTGCCGATCTGAAGAAGAAGAAGGCGGCGATGGCGGGCGCGGGTGCGGGCGGGAAGTAGTCGCTTTGGGAAATCGGCGGAGTTTCCATTGCATCGTGGCGGGCTGTGCTGTAAATTCGGATTTGTATAGGTGGCCATGTCCTCTTCGGTAGTGCTCATGGATGGGTAGTGCCGGATGTGTGAAGTCGGACAGATGCACTAGTTGCGGCCGCCGGAGCAGAGCTGCCATGGCGGGCAAAGCTGCATCAATCCCATCGTCCAGATCCACGGCATCAGACTCCCGGCGCAACTTCTTTGTGCTCGCTGCGTTGGCGGGATCACTGACATTGACCGGTTTGGGGCTCAAGGTGCTCTCACCTCCGCCGGTGTCCGCGCCCGAACGTCTATTCTCAACGCAGCCGATCGCGCAGGCGACGCCGGTGCTCAATGCGCAAAAGGCCTGGAAATCGATCTACGTTCGCCAGAGCAAGACCGCCGGCGACACGTCAATGATCGCGGGTGATGAGATCACGGATCATTTCATGATCACCACAGCGCCCAATGGCGAGTGCGAGGTGCTGATCAGCCCGCGCTGGAAATCCCAAGTCGCGGCATTGCCGCCGCGCGGGGCCAAGTCGCTCCCGGCCGACTGCATCAGTATCTGCCTGGTCGGCGATTTTGACCGCGGCCAGCCTGCGTATGGGCAAGTGCAACGTCTGGCGGAACTGGTCAATTCACTGCAGGCTCAGCACCGCATACCGGGGCAGGGCGTGTTCTGGATGAATGTGGGAGATTCGCCGGTGGGGATCGGCAAACGCTTCCCGGTGGAAGAGTTCCGTAAACGAGTGATGCGCTAAGGGTTGCGGCAGTACGTCCGTTGCTGCGAAGCGCATGGGGTGATACCTTTGGGTTTGTCCCTGAATGAGGATCATTGCCCATGCTCAAACTGCCCTGCGTCTTTGCCAATCATGCCGTTCTTCAGCACTCGCGCACCATGTCGGTTTGGGGGTGGGCGGAGGCAGGGCAGCGGGTGACGGTGCTGTTTCGCGACCAGTCGGCCAGCGCGACAGCGGAAGCGGATGGGCGGTTCTCGGTGCGGATTGCCAGCGGCTCGCCGGGCGGGCCGTTTGACCTGGTTTTCCAGGTGGGTGAGGAAACGATCACGGTGAGCGATGTCCTGGTGGGCGAGGTCTGGCTGTGCTCGGGGCAGTCGAATATGGCATTCCTTTTGCGCGACAGCACGGGCGCGGAGGATGAGATTGCCCAGGCGCGGCACAGCAAGCTGCGACTGATGACGATCCAGGGGACGACGGCGAATCAGCCGCAGTCCAAGGTCTTGGGCCAATGGAAGTGTTGCACGCCGGAGTCGGCGGCGGTGTTTTCGGGGGTTGGGTATCACTTTGGCAAGCGCCTGCATCAAAGCCTGAGCGTGCCGGTGGGTCTGATTTTTTGCGCGGTGGGCGGTACGACGGCCGAGAATTGGACAAGCAGACAGGCGCTGGAAGCCGATCCGGATCTGGCACATCTTGTGGATGTGGCCGAGATCCCGGTGCCGTACGTGGATGCGGGGATTGCGCCCGAAGCGGCGAGTTGGTCTGAGGCGCAGCTTGATGAGAGCGAGTGGAAGACGATGGCGATTCCGCAGACGCTCAAGAGCGGGGGGTTGGAGATCAATGGCGCGGTGTGGTTCCGTAAGACGATCGATGTCCCGGAGCGATGGGCGGGGAAATCGCTGGTGCTGTCGCTGGATGTTATCGATGATTTTGATCAGACGTTTTTCAATGGCGTGAAGGTTGGCAGTACGGGGCTGGAGACGCCTTCATTCTGGAGTCTGCCGCGACGGTACACTTTGCCGGGTGACCTGGTGAAGGCGGGGAAGAATGTCATTGCCGTTCGGGTTTTTGATCACTGGGGTCTTGAGGGGGGGATGCTGGGCAATGCACAGAAAATGTTTGTGGCGCTGCAGGACGATGAGGGGCAGCGGATCGAGCTTGCGGGGGAGTGGGTGTATCGGGTGGAGCTGGCGTTGCCGATCCGGGCGCCGATGAATGCGCTTAATGCCATGAGCCTGTACAACGGGATGATCCATCCGCTGGCGCCATTTGCGCTGGCAGGAGCGATCTGGTATCAAGGGGAGGGGAATGTCAGCCGGGCGTTTGAGTATCGGACGCTATTCCCGGCGATGATCCGCTCGTGGCGCGAGGCCTGGGGCGACGAGTTCTGGTTCCTGTTTGTGCTGCTGGCGGGGTACAACGGGCTCGTCGACAAGCCGGGCGAGAGCAAGATTGCCGAGCTGCGCGATGCGCAGGTAGCGACGCTAACGTTGCCGCGGACGGCGGCGGCGAGTGCGATCGATCTTGGAGACCCTGGGGATATACACCCGAAGAATAAGAAGGATGTGGGGGAGCGGTTGGCGGCGGCCGCCCTGGGGCGGTGTTACGGCCAGAAGTGCGAGTGGACCGGGCCGGTGCTGACGACGATGGAGGAGCACGGGCAGAGTGCGGTGCTGCACTTTAAGCATGCGGAGGGGCTGCATGTGGTGGGGGAAGAGGCCAAGGGGTTTGCGGTGGCCGGTGCGCAAGGGGAGTTCCATTGGGCGAAGGCGGAGGTGCAGGGAAATACGGTGGTGTTGAGCTGTGATGCGGTGGGGCGGATTGAGCAGGTGCGCTATAACTGGTCGGATTGTCCAGTGGGGAATCTGTTCAACGCGGAGGGGCTGCCGATGATGCCGTTTCGGACGGATGACCGGCCGTATACGACTGCGCCGGTGGCGGAGCAGTATGGGCGGCTGGGGTAGGAGGCAGATCAGAGGTTGGGATAGCGCCGGGCGATTTCGGTATGGCCCAACTGGCCGGCGGCGTCGCGGACGATATGGTCGATGGCGGAGATCTGTGAAGCGGAGAGCACCGAGCGGGCGGACTGGCTCATCAGTTTGGCCGCCTTGGCGCGGGCCTGTTCGACGATGCTGACGTGGTCGGGTCCGTGGGCTGTGTCCCAACTCAGGCAGTTGAATAGTTCACTGCTGGTGAGTTCATGGGGCAGGTGGTCGAGGGTGTGGTCGTCCATGAGGAAGTTGCCGCCGGGGCCGATGCGGTCGATGACATCGGCGGCCAGTGCGTCATCGTTGACCTCGACAGTGCGCAGGACACAGCGCAGTTGCTCGGCGATCTGGGCGTCGATGACAAGCTGCAGAGGAGAGAAGGTGAGGGCGTTTTCGACGTGGCCGGCCGTGCCGATGCCGATGGCGCCGGCGAGGACGGGGAAGACCATGGACATGGCTTTTTCGACGCCGGCCTGGATATCGCTGTAGCAGGAGTCGGTCTTGGAGCCGTGGACACCGCTGGGGCAGCCGTAAAACTCGCTGATCATCTGCACGCGGCAGGCGATCCATCGCTGGCGGAAGATGCTGCCATAGCTGAAGGCCATGGTGCGCGAATCGGCGAAACTGGGAGTGAAGTCGACGGTGAGACAGGCATCGGGGTCGACGGCATAGCCAAGGCAAAGGCCGGCCAGGGTCTCAGCACAGCCAAGTGCCAGCGTGCCGGCGAGTGTTCCCGGGGCGGTTGTGCCCGTGCAGGGCATGGTGTCCAGCGATTGCGGCAGGCCCCGGCGGATATATTCGATGAAGATGTCGGACATCACCTCGTCGAGGCACAGCGGAGTGCGCGCTTCGCCATAGCCGATCAGGACGGGGTTGCGGCGAAGCTGCTCTTTGCCGCCGGCGACGATTTCGGCGATGTGCGTTACCCAGTCGAGGTCGCGCAGGTTGAAGACTTCGATTCCGCCGAGCTTATCGGTGGCTTTGGCCAGTTCGGCGGCCATCATCACCGGCCGGAGGTTCACGGGGATATCCTGAGCGGCACAGGGCAGGCCCAGGTAGGTGATCTGAGGCAGTGCGTCGGCCAGGCGGATCGAGGCGCGGGTGTCGGCGAGAGTTGCGGTGTGTTTCTTGCCTTCCAGCCCGGTGGTAAAGACGCAAAAGCCGCCGGTGTTGAGGGAGAAATCGGGATGAACGCCCAACTTCTGGCTGCAAAAGCGTATCTGCGAGTAGCGCACGCTCATGCGCTTGGCCAGACGATTGGGGTCGGCATATTGCCGTCGCATGGTTGCCACGCTCTGCTCAACCACGGACTCGGGAAAGCGCACTCGCCTGGTGTCATGGTCCACATGGCAGCCGGCTTTGCGGAGATACTCCCGCGCCTGCGGACTCTCCACCTCCATGCCCGTGCGTTCCAGCACGCGCTTGGCGGTGTTGTGGATCTTCATCATGTCGGCGGCCGAGAGAAAGCGAATCGGTTCCATAGGATCAGGGTTTCTTGAATCTGGTGATCAGCACGTTCGTGGCTCGAACGGCTTGATATGCCTTGCGGACGACTGCGAATTCGTCGCGTGCCGCCACCGGTGCGAGCGACTGCCGCAGATGGTTCAGCGGATTGATGATGGTCAGTGGTCGCGGGGCCAGGGAAGCACGAATGTCCTCCAGGTCCATCTTCTGAAGGATGCCGGGAATGATCACGCTTACCGGCCAGTCGTAGCAGCGATTCCAGGCAAGCGAACTGAGACTGGTCAGGGGCTGCTCTTCGACAACGCTGGCGATATCGCGGTCTACGGCGCCAGCCAGCAGTCCCAGGAGTGCTCCATAGCCTACGCCGTGCAGCCTGACCGCATGGCCGTTGACGGCCGGTTGTCTACGAAGCCAGCTTGCCGCCCATAATACATCTGCCACGCGCATGGACAGGACTTGCCGGCCGAGGAGATATGCGTTGTATGTCAGGGTCGTCTCAACCAGCGGTACGAAATCGGTATAGCATTCACGCAGTCCGGCCCGGCCACAGGGGGCAAGCTCGAGCACGACCGACCCGGACTCGGCCATCTGCCGACATTTCTTGTCGATCGAAGGCTGGTCGCCCACCTGCAAGTCGGCAAGGTAGATCGTGGGCGGTTGCTTGCCGGGTTGCTGTGGCAGCCAGAGTTTGCCATCCACGCCTACGCCGTTGGCGCAGGTAGTCGTCAGCGACTGTACGGTGACCTTTCCCATGGCGTGCGGCTGGCCAAGGATGGCGCAGATGCCCTGGGGCTCCGGCAATTGCAGGAGGGAGCGGAGCATTGCAGGTACATCGGCCGGCCAGGTGCGGCGGCGCTGCCGGGCTTGGCGCTGCTGGGCAAGTTCCCTGGCCCATTGAGCATTGAGTTCTGCGGTAGTCAGGCCGCCTAGATCACGCAGAACGATCCCGTGGCGTGTGCAGTAGGTGTTGGCTTCGGGTTCTGGCTTGAATGGCGTCTCGTTCTCGTCGGGCGCCGGATCATCGGCAAGCCAGCGGCGCATCCAGCGATAGGTCTGGCGCCGGATTTCGGGGGTCAGGTTGTGGCCATCATCGCCGATGGCGATGGAGACGCGCTCAACCATGCCGGCGCGCTGATAGAGCGCCCGGCCTTCGTTGTAGCACTCGATCGTGCCATCGACGGGGAAAATGTCGCGCAACGTGGTGCCCAGGGCGACAGGGCGGGGGAAGCAGGCGATGATCAGGTCGGCCGCCTCGATGCCGTCCACGCAGATGCCAAACGGATCCTGCTCCGGATCGGGTTCGGCATCGCCAGCGCGCGATTCAATGCGCCGATGCCAGGTTGTCAGATAGACATTGCTAGCCAGAGCGCGGATGCGCTGATCGAGCGCTGTCAGCCAGATGGATTCCCAACCGCCGCCGCTGCCGCCGACAGCGCCGATACGATCCGGCAGGATATCGCGGCGGCTCTGCAGGTAATCGACGCCCCGCATCGCATCCCAGAGGCGCAGCGCGCCGAAGTTCGATCCCAGCAGATACGTGGGCTCCCCGGCGACGGCGTGCATCCGGCATGCCCGGTCGATGGTTCTGCGGCCGGTGGCGATATCTACATATTCATCGCGCTCGCCCTGGCCGGCGGGGTCGGCAATGAGGACGGCCAAGCCTTTGCGCGCGAGCTGGACAGCGCCATTCTGGTAGTTCTTGTAGGCTTTGCCATTCAGTGAATGTCCGCATAGCCACGTGACGGCGGGAACTGGCCGGGCAACACCCGTTGGCAGGTAGAGATTCGCGGTGACGAACACCTGCGGGCGCGACTCAAAGATCACATGCTCAATCTCGTACCCTTCGCGATGAAGGGTCCGGACCGTTTTTGCCTTGAGCGGCGTGCGCGGCGGGAGTTTGCTCAATCCCATCACCTGCGCCAGGATGCGCCGGACTTTTCGGCCGCGGGCGAGGATGGCATCGGCATCGCGCAACTGAGCGACGGCCCTGCGGTGCTCGACGAGATTCGCCTTTGCCAAATCCGCAATGTAGTCCTGAAGTTCACGGTTACGTCCTTCATAGACCGGCGCCTGCTGCGGTTGCAGCTTGCTCCCGCGCCCGCGCCACGCTGGGAGTTGAACATCTCGTTGGAACTCGGACTTGATCTGCTGGGGTGTTGGAATCTTCATCGCATGTGATAGTCCATTGCTCAGCCGGCCGCGTCAAGCCTTTACCGCACCGGGCCATGCCATACGCTGCTGCCGAAGGTGGTCAGGTAGATCTTGTCCTTGTCATAGGGGTCGAGGATGGCGCGCTGGCCCCAATAGAAGTCGTAGCCGGGGATTGGCGCCCAGGTCTTTCCGTAGTCGTTACTCTGATAGGCGCCATAAGAGAAGCCGTTGAGATAGACTCTGCCGGGGATGCGGGGATCGACGGCCACGGAATAGACATATTCCTTTTCCGAGAAGACTCGCGTCCATGTATTTCCGCCATCTTCCGACATGAACACTCCACCATCGGACCGAATAGGTGTGTCTGGACCGATCTCGCGAGCTACACTTGCACCCAGTATGTCTCCAATGGCGAAACTGCCCCAAGATGCCAGATACAGGCGTTTGGGGTTGGAGGGGTCATAGGTGATGCTGTTGGGGAAACACACGGTCGAGGGGATGTTGACCTTCGTCCAGGTTTCCGCGCCATCAGTGGAGGTGTAGACCGAACCGCGCACAACTTCGGGGAGGAGCTTGCCATCTTTTACGGCGGGTTTGGGGGTGATGACCACGAAGAGGCGGCCATCAGGCTGGCGAACGATTTCAAAGGCGTGTGGCTGTTCGGGGAGGCCCTTGTTCTTGTAGGCCCAGGTCTTGCCATCATCGGTCGATTTGGCAACGCCGAATCCATAGACGGTGACATACAAGGTTCTATTGTTCTTGGGGCTGGTGGGGTCCAGAACGATGCAGGTGCTGGGAGCGTGATCGGTGAGGCTTTGACTGGTTACGGACCAGTTGGTCCCGCCATCGGTGGAGAGGCATACTCCGCCAGCGGCCGAGTCGCGCCAGTTGGCATTCCGCGTCATCTTGAAACGGGGGAAATCGTGACGGGAAGACCACACCGACCAGATCTTGCCCTTGATCTCAGGATCAAACACGAGCCAGTAGCAGGTGTTGTCCCAGTGTGGCGGGATGCCGTTGATGGAGCGGAGCCAGTTCTTTCCGCTGTTTGACGAGCTGTGGAGTGCGATGTCCGTCCAACTGATGAACATGTGGTTGCGGTCGAACGGGTCAAAATGCACACCGTAGGTGGTGGTGACATCCGTGCCTCTGCTGCGCGAGGAGCCATCGGGCTGAAGTTCGCCATAGGCCTCGTGCCAGTTCTTGCCGCCATCGTCTGAGCGGATGGTGCGCCAGAGGTCGGTGAAGACGACGGCGTTGGGATCGCCGGGACAGACACCGACGTCAAAGATGCTGTTGTATTCAAAGCAGACGCCGTCGCCTTTTCGGTTGAAGGCTTCAGCGACCCAGCCATCCTTGAGGTTCTGGGCTTCAAATCCGGGCTTGGCGCGGTAGTTATGCGCTGCGTCGGCGTATTCCCAGTTGCCGCCCCGGGCTTTATATACCCAGGCCCAGTCCTGGCCGCCGTTGCTGGATTTGAGGATGCCGTGCCAGTAGGAGGGCGTGGGGGTGCCATAGGTCTCCGCCAGGCGCGTGCAGATCATGTAGAGTGTCCGACCATCGCCGAGGCAGGCAACGAGTTTGGAGAAGCGCGGGGCGCTGCCTTTGAACTCCTCCGGCAGTTTCATGGCAGGCTCTTTCCACGTCTGGCCGCGGTCAGTGGAGGCCATGACCTTGGAAACTCCTGATCTATTACGGGGGCTCCCGGTAAGAGCGTACAGGCAGGACTGCCTGGTTTGTGGGTTGAATCCCCCGGTTACGGCAAAGGGGCCTTCAATGGGAACCGCTCGCTTTGTGAAAGTCCGGGTGGTCTTGGAGAAGCTGTAGACCGAGGAGCCCGCGAATATCAGGAATTGGCCGGCCGCCTCAGGGGTCTGGTAGATGAACGAGGCGTTGGCATCCGTCTCGCCGGCACTGGTCCACGTGTCGGCGCCGTCGGTGGAGAAAACGATGCGCTTGCCCCAGCCGACCACCATGAAGCGCGGATCGACAGCGTCGATGCAGATGGCATCAACAGATCCCTGGCCAAGGGCAAAATCTTTCTTGACGGTGAATTCAAAGTCGGCGTGGTCGCCGTACTGGCGCATGCTCTGTACCTGGTCGAGGCGAGGCAGAACCATCTGCCAGGTCTTTCCGCCGTCGCTAGTGCGGTGCAGGAAGTCGCCGCCCACGAACATGCGGTCGGAGTTGGCCGGGTCAAAGGCGAACAGGGTCCCTCCACCTTTGAAATTGTGTATATCCCAGGATTTGCCGCCGTCTCTGGTGACATAATCGCCGCTCATATCGCAGCGAACCCACATCCGATTGGGGTCGGTGGGATGAAATACCGGCGACAAGGTTGTGCCGCCACCACCTGGGCCTATTCGTTCCCACGCGGGTTTGGGCGATGGTTTGGCAGGCTGCTGGGCAGATGTGCAGGAGAGAAAGTTCGTGCAGATCATGGCGAGCATGATAACCGAGTATCTCATGGCGCAGCATTTCATTGGTTGCTCCTTCTGGAGAATGGGCTCAACAGCAAGGTATATTCGCGCATGGCAGAAGGCAAAGGTGTTTGCCGACCGGGGATTATTAAGGTTTGGTTAACGAATGGCAAAGGCACTTGTGAAGGATGGTGGGCCAAATACGATTGCAGCGGATAGTTAGGAATGTTTGTGGATTTGGTTCAGATTCTGCGAGGTGAGCGAAAGGAAGATATGAAGTGGCTGTTGGGAGGAGTTCTGCTGCTGCTGGCACTGCTGCTGTTGCCGGGGCTGGGAAGCGAGAAAGGGGCGACCGTCAACGTGATCGGGTCGACGTCGGTGCAGCCGTTTGCTGAGATGCTCGCGGAGGAGTTCAACCGGATTGGCGGGCACAGGCGTGTGGAGGTGCAGGGGGGCGGATCGACGGCGGGGCTGCAGGCGGCGCTCAACGGAGTGGCGGACATCGGGATGTGCTCGCGGTCGCTGAAAGAGGATGAGGCGAAGGTGTTTCAGTCGGTGGCAATTGCACGGGATGGGCTATCGGTAGTGGTGCATCCATCCAATCGGGTGGACGGGCTTACGAAGCAACAGGTTGAGCGGATATTCGCCGGCGAGATCACGAACTGGGCCGAGGTAGGTGGAGAGGATCGGCCGATCCGCCTGATCACGCGCGAGGAGGGATCGGGCACGCGCGAGGCGTTTGTGAAACTGGTGATGGGCAAGAGCCGAATCTCACCCAAGGCGATGACCCAGGAGTCGAACGGTTCGGTAAAGGAACTGGTTCGGAATGACTCGTGTGCGATCGGGTATATGTCGCTGGGGCTGGTGGGGAAGGACCTCAAGGCGCTCAAGGTGGATGGCGTGGAGCCCACGGCGGAGCAGGTGATGACGAAGAAGTATCCTCTGGTGCGGCCGTTCCTGTTCGTCACAAAGAGCAAGCCAGGCAGCGACGCCCAGGCATTCATTGATTATGTACTCTCAGTGGAAGGGCAGCAGATGCTGGTGAAGGAAGGGCTGGTGAGAGTGCAATGAGCACGATGAGGGCGCAAATACCGGTGCAATCCGCAGCGCGACGGCCGCTGTTGGCGCGGCGGCGGCTGGATTCCGAGCGGGTGATCAGTTGGGTGCTGTTCCTGATGGCATTGTCGGCGTTGTCGGGCCTGGCGGTGATCACGGCCTTCATCTTCAAGGAGGGGATACCGATCATTGCGAAAGTGGGCCTGAGGAGATTCATTTTCTCGAGCCATTGGTATCCGCTGGAGGGCGAGTTTGGGATTCTGCCGATGATTGTCGGGTCGCTGATGGTAACGGCCGGCGCGATGGTGATCGGGATGGTATTCGGGCTGGGGTGTGCCATCCTGCTGACTCAGTATTGTCCGCCTCGGATGGTGTCGATCATCAAGCCGGCGATTGAACTGCTGGCGGGCATTCCGTCCGTGGTGTACGGGTTCATTGGCGTGGCGATCCTGGTGCCATTCATCAGGGACTATCTGGGTGGGCCGGGGTTGTCGGTGCTGGCGAGTTCAATCGTGCTGGGGGTGATGATGCTTCCAACGATCACGAGCATTTCGGTTGATGCCCTGCGTGCGGTTCCCAAGAGCTATATCGAGGGATCGATCGCGCTGGGCGCTACCGAATGGCAGACGACGCACATGGTGGTGCTGAAGGCGGCGCGTTCTGGAATCGTGGCGGCCGTCATCCTGGGCATGGGCCGGGCGGTGGGCGAGACGATGGCGGTGATTATGGTGGCGGGGAACACACTGGAATTGCCGCACAGCATACTGGATCCGGTGCGGACGCTGACAAGCAACATTGCCTTGGAGATGGGATATGCCGCAGGCGATCATCGCAAGGCGCTATTCGCAACGGGTGTTGTGCTGTTTGTCATCATCATGGTTCTGAACACGATTGCATTGCGTGTTTCGCGGCGGCGGTCGAAAGTGAAGGTGCTGGCGAAATGAGAATAGCGCCATCGATTACGCAGCGGATTGCGGTGAGCATCATGTGGACGCTGGCGGCAGTGGCCATGGGAGTTCTGGCGTTCATCATCACATATATCCTGTGGCATGGTCTGCCGCACCTGAGTTGGGCGTTCCTGACGGAATCACCCAAGTCGATGGGGCGAGAGGGGGGCGTGTTTCCGATGATCGTGGGGACGCTGTGGGTGACGATGCTGGCGGTGGTGATCGCGGCACCGGTAGGGGTAGCGACGGCGATCTACCTGACGGAGTACACGCACGAAGGGAAGATGACGGCGGCGATTCGCTTCGGGGCCGACTGCCTGGCTGGGATTCCGTCGATCATTTTCGGGCTGTTCGGCTTCGTCTTCTTCGTGATCACATTGGGAATGGGCTTGTCGGTTATATCGGGGGCACTGACGGTGGCGCTGATGGTCTTGCCGACGATTATCCGCACCAGCGAAGAGGCGATTCGGGCCGTTCCCAGGGCCTATCGGGATGTGGCGTACGGGCTGGGATCAACGCGCTGGCAGATGGTGACACGGGTGGTGGTGCGCTCAGCGCTACCAGGGATTGCAACCGGGGTCGTGCTGTCGGTGGGGCGGAGCATCAGCGAGACAGCAGCCGTTATGCTGACGGCGGGCTCTGCGCTGGGGCTGCCGCAGTCGATCTTCCAGAGCTCGCGAACCTTGTCGCTACACTTTTACATCCTGTCGCGCGAGGGAATCTCGATGACCAACGCCTATGCGACGGCGTCGGTGCTGATCATCGCGATCATGGCGATTAACCTGTCGGCGTACTGGCTGATGCGCCGGTTTGTGGGCAAGGCATAGGGGAGGCAGGACGCATGACACAGGTGATGGAACAGATCGTGCAGAGCGTGCCGCAGCCGGCTGGGCCTGTGCCAGCGAAGATGGTCGTGGAGGATTTCTCCGCCAGCTTCGGCGAGATGCAGGTGCTAAAGCGGGTGAACCTGCAGATCATGCCATGCGAGCGGCTGGCGATCATCGGACCGGCATCGAGCGGCAAGACAACGCTCATGCGCAGCCTGAACCGCCTGAACGATATGGAGCCGCAGTTCTCTCGCGAGGGACGGATCCAGCTCGATGGACATGACATCTACCACCCACAGACGGATGTGCCGGCGCTGCGGCGACGAGTGGGAATGGTGTATGCCGTGCCAACGCCGCTGCCCTGGTCGATCTATGAGAACATCACCTACGGGCCGAGGCTGGCGGGAGTAACTTCCCGTCAGCGGCTGGATGCTCTGGTGGAATCATCGCTGCGGGCATCGTTCCTGTGGGATGAGGTGAAGGATCGCCTCGACATGCCGGGGACGGACCTCTCCGGCGGGCAACAGCAGCGGTTGTGTCTGTCGCGGGTGCTGGCGCTGGAACCGGAGGTGCTGCTGCTGGATGAACCATGTTCGGGGCTGGACCCGATCTCAACGGCGCGGATCGAGGAGGCGATGGTGGAACTGAAGCGCAAATACTCGATCGTCCTGGTGACGAACAATACCAAACAGGCAGCGCGGGCGTCGGATCGGACGGCGTTCTTCCTGATGGGAGAGCTGATTGAATGCGGACCGACGGTGGAACTGTTCACGAATCCGAAGCACCAGCGGACCAGCGACTATATCACGGGGCATTTTGGATAGAACAATGACAGCGATCCAAAAAACACGCCCGGCTCGAGCGGAAGTGAAGATCCGATCGGAGAAGCTGAACCTGTGGTATGGGAGCTTCCAGGCGCTCAAAGACGTGAGCATCTCGATCCGGCCGCGCTGCATCACGGCGATCATTGGGCCATCGGGATGCGGCAAGAGCACGCTGCTGCGCTGCTTCAACCGTCTCAATGAACGGATCGGAGGGGTGCGGATCGAGGGAGAGATTCATCTTGATGGCAGGAACATCTATGAGTCGGGGATGGACCTGATGCAACTTCGCAAGCGGGTGGGGATGGTGTTCCAAAGGCCCAATCCGTTCCCGCTGTCGGTGTCTGACAATGTATTGTACGGCCCGCGCGTGCATGGGATCACCGATCGAGCGCTGCTGGAACAGCTCGTGGAATCAAGCCTGAAGGCGACCGACCTGTGGGAAGGGCTGAAGGATCAGCTGCACCGGTCGGCGCTGGAACTGCCGGCCGAACAGCAGCAGCGACTGTGCGTATCACGATTGGTGGCTGTTGAGCCCGAGGTGCTGCTGATGGATGAGCCCTGTTCAGCGCTGGATCCGATCGCAACAGAGCGGATCGAGGAACTGATGCAGGAACTGGCGTCGCGGTACACGATCATCATCGTGACGCACAACATGCAGCAGGCAGCGCGGGTGTCGCAGGATGCGGGATTCATGCTGCTGGGACAACTGGTAGAGGCTGGGCCGACGCCGACGATTTTCACCAATCCATCCGATCAGAGAACCGAAGACTATGTAACCGGGCGCTATGGGTGAATTGTGGTAAAATAGAGCCGCAGGCCGCGGGTTCGGAACATGGATGCGGGAAGAAGTGAGAGAATGCTATGGAACATCATCGACCATTCGACAAGGGCCTCGACGATCTGAAGAAGAAGCTGATGCACATGGCGGCATTGGCCGAGGGGATGATCGACGGCGCGGTCGGGGAACTGGTGATGAATGACGCCAGACTGGCCGAGAGAGTTCCGCAGCAGGAGCACGATCTGAATCGTCTGCAGATTGAGGTGGATGAGGCGGTGATGACGTTGCTGGCGACGCAGCAGCCGGTGGCGGGCGATCTGCGGTTTCTGCTGGCGGCGACGCGGATCAACAGCGACCTGGAGCGCATTGGCGACCTGGCCATCAACATTACCCAGAACGTTCAGGTGCTTTTACATGTGCCCCCGCTGAAACCGCTGGTTGACATTCCGCGGATGGCGGAAGTGGCCCGGCGCATGGTGCGCGAGAGCCTGGATGCGTTTGTGGCACGGGATCCGGTGCATGCCCAGGCGGTGATCATGCGGGACGACGAGGTCGATGCGCTGAAGGACCAGGTCGTCCGCGAACTGCTGACATATATGATCGCGGATCCGTCGGCCATCGAGCGGGCATTGGCGCTGATTCTTGTCGCCAGGCACCTGGAGCGGATTGCCGACCATGCGACAAACATCGCCCAGGATGTGATCTACATGATCCAGGGGCGCGATGTGCGGCATCCGAGGGAGCAGGACATGATTCCGGCGGAGACGACTTAGTCGCCGCATTCACGGGTGTCGCGTCAGCTCACATCCCCATATCGGTGTAATTGCGCCCAGTATATCCGCAGCGCAACCAACCACAGCGGCGAACACGGCGACGGCTCAGACGCGGTTGGAGCACGCTCAGGCTTTGGGCCCTGAGCAGATGCAATCGAGCGCGGTTATCTCATTAACCCATCGTGAGACAGCGGTCGCGGTTGCTCTGTCGTACCGGACAAGTTGGCAATGAGTAGAGCCAAATTGTACCTGCCTCATGCGATTTTCACGCAGATAGAGCACTGGGCATGCTGGGAAGTTAGGTAGTCTTGCGGTGGGGCAGACACAGGCACACAGTTTGTACTGTGTCTTCCCGTCACATTTGTTGCAGCAGCCGAGGTAAGGAGTTTGGATGATCAATCAGGGCTTTCCAGAGATAGTTCCGCCAGATCAGCCGCCGGCAACGTCGGTACAGGTGTCCGTGAGGACTCCTGAACTCGCGGCCGAAGAGGCCGCTCTTCCGTACGGGATGATCCATCGGTTGCTTCGCGGGCAATATCTGCTGGCAGCCGGGCTGGGGCTGGTGCTGGCGGCAGTGCTTGGTGTGGTCGGATGGCGCGCGACGAAGCCGCTGTATCGGAGCGATGCGCTGATTCGGATTGCCTATGATGCCCCGCGGCTGAATCAGACAGCGGTGGATGGCAGGTCGATGGAGACGTTCGAGGCGGTCATGCAGTCACAAGTGGCCCTGCTGGCAAGCAGTCGGTTGCTGGAGCTGGCTCTTCAAGACCCTGCGTGGCGCGAGAAGGGGTATCGCGCAAACAGCATGACAACTGAGGATTTGGCGGGGGACCTGAAGATCGAGCACCGTGCGGGTACTGAGACGATCAAAATATCGTATCTCAGCGATGAACCGCAGAGGGCGGCACTGGCGGTTCAGAGCGTCGTCCATGCCTATGCCAACCTGTCTCGCTCGCTTGATGCCGGCGTTGAGCAGGAGAAAACGGCAGTTCTGGAAAAGCGGAAGAAAGAACTGGCATCCCGTGTCGAGCAGTTGGATGCAGCGCTGCAGCCACAATCGTCCGAATTCGGCGCAACCAACCTTGATCGGTTCTATGATGCGGCCGTACAACGGTTGACTCGGGTTGAGTCAGCGCTCATCGATGTGCGGATTGCCATCGCCATGGCTCGCAGTCCACAGCCGGGAGCTCCAGCCGCCGCGCCGCGGATATCGCCGCAGCAGATGGCGCGATTCGATCCGCGAATGGCAAAATACACCGCCGACCGCGAGGATCTGGAGACGAAATTGCAGGATCTGCGCTTGCGCGGCTTGGGCGAAGAACACAGCGAGGTGGTGCGGGTGAAGAAAGCCTTGGAATTGGTGGCGACGCGGATACAGGATTATGCCCTGGAACTGCAGCGGACTGGTGCGGACGTTGCGCCGGCGCCTCCGGCAGCGCCAGGTCAGACACCAGGACTGAGCGGCAAGAGCCTGGAAGAACTGAAGATTGACGAGACAAACCTGGTGAAACTGTGCGCAAGTGAGAAGGACCAGATGGTGGCTCTGGGCGCAAAGAAGATGAAGATGGAGGCGGTTCGCGGCGACTTGGACAAGGCGCGTACGGAAGTGAATGATCTTGACCAACGCCTCCGCGCAATGGGAATGGAAGCGGGCCTGAGTGGCCAGCTCAGCGTGTTGAGCGACGGCGAAGTTCCGCTGATTCCGATTCGCGATCGGCGACTGCAAATTGCGGCAGCCGGCGCGATGGCCGGACTGCTCCTGCCTGCGGCATCGCTGGTGATGGTCGGAGCTCTGCGGCGGCGCTACCGATACTCGGACGAAGCCACGGATAATGGCGTCGGCGACATCCCCCTGATGGGCATCCTACCGCAGTTGCCCGATAGGATGACGGACGTTGAGATGGCGGCGGATGCCGCTCAGTGCCTGCACCAGATACGGCTAATGCTGCAGCTGCAGGCGCAGGCGACGGGATCGGTGTGCTATCTGATAACCAGCGCGTGTCCCGGCGAGGGCAAAACCAGCCTGACAGCGGCGTTGGCGTTGTCGTTTGCGACGGCTGGATCGCGAACTCTGGTGATTGACGCGGACCTGATCGGGCAGCGGTTGACGCGCGGCTATCACCTTGAAGACCGGCCAGGGGTGCGCGAAGCGATGCAGTTGGGTGTGAAAGATGGAATGATCTGCGACAGTGGTGTGCCTGGTTTGTCGGTCTTGCCCGTGGGCGTGTCCGATGGGCGCGATGCGTGCGCTGTGTCGCACAAATCCATGCGACGAATGCTGGCACGTGCACGGGACCAATATGACGTTGTCTTGATCGACTCCGGGCCGATTCTGGGGAGCCTGGAGGCGATGGTAGTTGCGGGAGTTGCCGATGGCGTTGTTTTGACGATTTCGCGGCAGCAGCAGAAACCGCTGGTCGATCGTGCGATCCGGCAGTTACTGGCCGCCAAAGCCCATATCGTGGGCCTGGTGTTCAACAAGGCGGAACGGCGGGATTTCCAGCGCTCGGTCGGGGCGACGTCGCTCCGTTCGATTCCAGCAAATGCCGCGACAGGCATGCTGGTGAAAGTCGGCGTGACGAGCACATCAGGTTTCGGATCTCTGGTTGACTCGGTGCGGACATACTTGCCCTCGGCCGGCTGAGGCGCAAACAGGTCTTTGAAGGAAGAAGCTTTAGAATGATTTATCGATGCGGGTGGGACTTAGAAGCAGCCACCGTGCCGGATCCTGTGTCACGAGCGTGGGTGGCGCAGAGTGTAAGAGGGAAGGACGCGTTTGGTCGATCGCCCGCATGGTCGAGTTGGCAAGGTGATCGGAAGAAGTGGGAACTCGCGGAAAGAGTCTGGGGGTAGGAGATGTCAAGTGCAGGGAACGCATATTATCGGGATACCAGCTACGCCCAAGTGGCGTCAGCCGAGGTTGAGGGTGGACCTAAGTACCGGTCCTATGTCGCCGTGAAGGTGGCAGCGGAATGGTGCATGGCGCTGCTGCTGCTTGTGTTGCTGGCGCCGATGGTCGGAGTGCTTGCGCTCATCGTGAAATGGACCTCGCCCGGGCCTGCATTCTACAGCCAGGTTCGTCTGGGGTATCGCGGCAGGCCATACCGGATCTTTAAGCTGCGCACAATGACGCACAACTGCGAAGCCGTGACCGGACCTGTCTGGTCGAGCGGCGCAGGCGATCCGCGTGTGACAAGGTTCGGACGGCTTCTGCGTGACACGCACCTGGATGAGTTGCCCCAGCTCTGGAACGTGCTGCGCGGCGAGATGAGCCTGGTGGGTCCGCGGCCGGAAAGGCCCGAGATCGCCGTGAATCTGCAGCGAGCTATGCCGAGATATCCTGGCCGCTTGCTGGTTCGGCCCGGTGTCACGGGGCTGGCACAGGTAGAGCTACCGCCCGATGTCGATCTGGAAAGTGTACGCCGCAAACTTGCTTATGACCTTCACTATGTGCGCGAGGTGAGCCTGGTGCTTGATGTGCGAATCGTTTTTGCCACCGCGCTGTACTTCACGGCGGTGGCTATCAAGGCCATCGGTGAATTCCTGGTGCGGTCGGAGCGAGCCGTTGTGGAGACCCAGTTGTATGCCCAGACAAGGATCGCCGCGGCCGACAAATGGCATGTCGGCGCGGCATAACAATGGGGTGGCAAACAGGTGAGCACGCCTGCATTGGCATGTAAAGGAATGTCAACCCCGGCCGCTGGCAGCACGCGCCGGCGGCAGGGCGGCAGGCTCAGTTTTGGCCTGTTTGTTGTGCTGAATGTCGTGCTGCTAGTGCGCCCGCAGGAGCTCTATCCCAGACTGGAGGTGCTGCACCTGTATGAGCTGACGATGCTGGCCTGTCTGGGGTTGTGTTGGCCGAGGATTCTGCGGAGGCTGCGCTGGGGGGAGCTGATGCGCGCCCCGATTACCGTGTGTGTGCTGGTGTTGGCACCGGTGATCACGATGGCGGCGTTGTGGCAGAGCCGGTCGGGCATGATTGAAGAGTACGCGCTGGAATACATCAAAATAGTGCTCTATTACCTGGTGCTGGTGGCGGTGGTGGACTCACCGCAAAGGTTGAAGCTGCTGTGTCAGGCCCTTGGGCTAATCATCGCCGTGATCGCGGCGGTGGCGGTGCTTAGCTATCACCAGCTCATCCAGATTGAATCCCTCCAGAAGCTGGTGGACGTGCGCTCTGATGAAACGGGCGGCCTGGTGCGTTTTGAACGGCTGCAGACGGTTGGGATATTTAAGGATCCTAATGATCTGGCACAGATCCTGGCCGTAGGAGTGGTTCTGTGTGTCTACGGTTGGGAGCGCAGCCGGCGGGTAGTGATGCGACTGCTCTGGCCGGCTTTCATGCTGTTAATGCTCTACGGGATCTACAGAACGCAATCTCGAGGCGGATTACTGGCGCTGCTTGGAGGCGTTGTGGTTCTGGCCATCGGGCGACTCGGCCTGCGACGGGCGATGATCGCTGGTGCAGTGGCATTGCCGGTGCTGTTTTTGGGGTTCTCTGGCCGGCAGACTGAACTGACCACATCGGACGGCAGTGCGATTTCACGAGTACAACTTTGGAGCGATGCCCTTGAAGCCTTCCGAGGCAGCCCGCTGCTAGGGATAGGCCCTGGTGGCATGGAGGAGCAGTCGGGGCAGGTCGCACATAACAGCTTCCTGCATGCCTATGCGGAGTGGGGAATGCCGGGTGGTTGGCTCTTCTTCGCCGCATACTGGGCAGCGATTTGGGGCGTACTGCGTTTGGGAAGGCGGACGATCCAGGTGCTGGATGAGGAGCTTGCACACCTGACGCCTTGTCTGGGGGCAGTGCTGGTGGCCTATTGCGTCGGCATGCTCTCGTTGACGCGGAACTATGTAATTCCGACGTACCTGATGCTCGGATTGGCAAGCTCATATCTGGCTTTGGTGCGGACAAATCCACAAAAGCCACAAATCCGTTTTGGGATGAGCCTGCTCGGCAGGACATTTGCTTGGTCCATGGTGTTCCTCTTGACGATGCAGCTTTTTGTGAAGGTTGCCGTCCGGTGGGGTGGATAGAGAAGGGACGTTTGCCGATGAGTCGACGGCTGGCAGGTAATGTGATCTGGAACTGGAGCGGCATGGCCGTGACGATGGTCACCGGCTTTATCGTCGCGCCTGTGCTGGTGCACCGCCTCACCGACAGCGTCTATGGGTTGTGGATTCTCATCGCATCGATGTCCGGGTATTTCGGGTTGCTGGATCTGGGAGTTCGCGGGTCGGTCGGCCGGTACATCGCGTTCTACCGTGCGCGTGGTGAACAGCGGCAGATGAATGTCACGCTGAGCACGGCGGTTACCATCCTTACCGGGGTCGCGGTCCTGACGCTGCTGGCCACACTGCTGGTGCTGCTGGTGTTCTTCCATCTCTTTGACGTACCCGAAGTCTATGTCGGAGCCGCAAGACTGGCGATCATCATCATTGGGATCAACCTGGCGATCACGTTTCCCGTGTCGGTGTTTGACGGAGTGCTCTGGGGACATGAACGCTTCGACCTGCTGAATGCCGCCGACATCCCAGTGTCGCTGCTCCGGTTGGTCCTGACGGTCTGGCTGGTGCAAGGCCCCAATGACATTGTCACACTCGCCTGGATCACCCTGCTGACCACTGCGGGCAACGAACTGGCAAAGGTCGTGATGAGTTTCCGGATCAACCCGGGTTTGCGGCTGAGTTTCCGCCTTTTCGAGCGCGCATCGGCGGTTCAGCTCTACGGCTACGGGCTGTGGCAGTTTGTGCTGCAGATCGCCCGCCAGATCGGTGGACAGCTTGGCCCGCTGCTTATTGGCGGAATCGTGTCGGTGTCTGCCGTGACGCCGTACTCTATCGCCTCGCGTCTGATCACGTATTTGAGCCAGTTCATTGTTGCCGCCACGGGCGTGCTGACACCGCTGGCAACGACGCTGCATGCGCGCAGCGATGTCGAGCGTGAACAGCAGCTCTACGTGCAGGGGGGCAAGTGGTGCATATCGCTGGCGCTGCTGGCCGGAGCGGCGATTGCGTTACTGGGTGGGGCTCTGCTGAAACTGTGGATGGGCCCTCGCTTTGTCCCGGCGGCATATCCGATGCTGTTGGTGTTGACGGTCGGAGAAGTTCTGCCCATGTCGCAATGGCTGACCTACAGCATCCTCTTGGGGAAGGCTCGTCACAGGGCAGTGGCAATGGCAAGCCTGGCCGAGGGATTGATCGCAGCGCTTGGCGGTGTCTGGGCGGCGCGGCACTTCGGAGCGATGGGGGTGTGCGTTGTCTTTGCAGCGGCAAGTTTTGCATTGCGAGGCGCGTTTCTATTGATGTATGGATCGCGCGTGCTGAGTGTGCCGCTGATGCGGTACATGGCCGGCGCCGTGATGCCGGCAATCGAGGCGGCGGTATTGCCGGTTGGCTTGCTGGTGCTGGCGATGATGTGGCACACGCCCACAACCTGGGTGCAATTGGCCGTTTATGCGACAGCGTTTGGGGTTGCCCATGCGGGCTCGGCAGTGTGGTTCCTGGGAGCAGGGAAGTATCTGAGGACCAAGCTTGAGGCATTGTATGGAAGGTCGGAACAGGTTGCCTTGGCGCAGACCGCGGAGGACGCCCATGTCTGAACCCCGAGTCAGTGTGGTGATTCCGGCATATCGCTGTGCTGCCATCATCGGCACGGCGATCAACAGCATCCTCGCGCAGACACGGGTTCCAGATGAGATCATTGTCGTCGATGATGGATCTCCGGACGATATTGCAGCCGCGCTGGCGCCGTTTGGAGGGCGCGTGCGGCTTCTGCGCAAGAGCAACGGGGGGGCATCCAGTGCCCGCAACATGGGCATCGATGCCTGCAGCGGGAATCTTGTGGCACTGCTGGACTCAGACGACGTTTGGCACCCTGGCAAGCTCGCATCACAACTGGCGGTGTTCCAGAAACACCCAGAAGTAGGCCTGGTGGCGAGCCGCTATCTGATTCTCTCACCGGATGGCAGCGAAGAGGTCTATCCTGGGCTGCGGCAGGCCGCTTGGGACACGGTGTTGCGTCCCGCCGGGCCGGCGATCTTCGACACCGTGGTGCTGATCTGGACCAGTTCCACGATCATCCGCAGGGAAGTGCTGGGGCATCATCGATTCGACGAGCACCTGCGGATTGCCGAAGATCGAGACATGTGGGTGCGGCTGGTATCGGAGACGCCGATCTACCTGCAATCCGAAATCACGGCCACGCTAGTGGAAATGAAGGGTTCGCTCTCGCGGTCGGATGTGGATCTGGATTGCCGAAGCATGCTGCAGATGATCCGTCGTTATCACCATATGTTGGGTACGGCGGGCGTGCGGCGGTGGGAGGCCTACGTCCATCGCCGCTGGGCGGCCGAGTATCTGGGCGTTGGCCAATCGCGAAAGGCGATTGGCCCGGCGCTTCGGAGGCTCAGAGTCCAGCCGCTCTCGCCGGAAGGTTGGTGGGTGCTTGGCAAGTCCATGGCGTTGTCCGTGGCACCATGGCTGCGTGCAGATATGGCCGGGGTTGAAGGCGCAACGATGTGAATTCCTATGGCACAACTGACACAACAGCTTGATGCGACCCACCGCCTTCCGATTCGCATGGAGGTACTTCGCGAGACTGCGGCTCTGGCCGAGCTTCGCACTGATTGGCTGGGGTTGTTTGACAATGCGCACAATGCGTCGGCGCCGCTACATCCTGATTGGATAGCGAGTTGGTGGGAGCAGTATGGTCATGTATATGGCCAGGGCTGCGAACCGCTCCGGCTATTGTGTTTCCGGCGTGGTGGACAGTTGGTGGGGGTGCTGCCACTGTATCAGCGCCGGCCGCTACGGATGGGCGATGGCGGCGAGCGCCTGTGCTTCATTGGTACTGGCGAGCATGAGCATGAGGAGGTGTGCCCGGACTACCTCGACCTGCTGAGTCTGCCTGATGCGACGGCGTCGTGCACTGAGCTGGCATGGTCGGTCCTGTGTGGTGCGTTGGGCCAGAGTTATGACCGGCTGACGCTGGCGAATATGTCGGATGAATCGGCACTTGTGACATGGGCGAGGAAGCACGCCGGGCAACATAACCTGGAAGTTGTGCCATGCGGGGCCTGTCCGATTGCCAACCTGAGCGGCGGGCTCGATGCCTACCTGATGCGGCTTTCAGCAAATACGCGGCAGCAGGCGCGGCGGCTGATGCGGGGGGCGGCGAAGGTTGGGGTTGCATTCGAGATTGCGCAGAGCACCGATGAGGCAATGATGTTCCTCGGCGAGATGATCGCATTGCATCAGCATCGCTGGCGGTCGGCCGGCGAGCCGGGATGTTTTGCCTCGGAGCGTTTCACCCAGTTCCACACCAGCCTGGTGCGCCTGTGGCACCCGCAGGGGCGGGTCATTCTTTCGCGCCTTCGCCTGGGGGCAGAGGTGATCTCTGTGAAGTATGGCTTCCGTGTCGGCGCGAAATACGACTTTTACCAGTCCGGGATTCGCCTGGAACAGGGCTCGCCAATCAAGAGTCCGGGGATCGTGTCGTTTTTGCTGTTGATGGACTACCTTAGTAGTCAGGGCGTGGAATTATTCGATTTTTTGCGCGGATCGTCAAACTATAAGCAGCGTCTGGCCACCTCGGCGCAGCCGCTGGTCGAGGTGCGGCGGGTGCTATGGACGTGGCGGACAGCGGTCGGAGTTGCGGCCGATCTAGGTGGCAGGGCCGTCAGTAAGCTTGGCCGGACGATCGTTCGCCGGCGTGGCAAGATGCCGGTCCCGGAGCTTCAGGAGGCATAACGTGGTCAGCAAGTCCGTATTGGCAAGCTACGTTCTGGGTCGAAGCGGATTGGGTACCCTTCTGCGCCACACAGGAGGCCATCGCGGCTTTGTCGCGCTGAACTACCATCGCATCGGCTATCCCGCTGAGTGCGAGTTCGATCGCGGCGTCTTCAGTGCCACGCCCGAGGCGTTCGAACGGCAACTGGAGTTTCTGAAGAAGGAGTGTGATGTCATCCTTCCGGCTGATATCAAGGATTTGCCCAGGTGGGGACGTGGCAACTATGCAATGATCACCTTTGATGATGGGTATCGGGACAATCACGATATCGCGCTGCCGCTGCTGCGGGCGGCGAATCTGAAAGCAGTGTTCTTTATCGCCACGGGATTTATGGATCGGACCAGGCTTTCCTGGTGGGATGAGATCGCCTGGATGGTGCGAACCAGTGCCCGCCAGTTTATCGGTCCGACAGCGATGCTGCCGGCATGTCTGACCCTCGGGGAGCCCGATCGGCAACAGGCGATTGATTCGCTCCTGGCCATCTGCAGACATCGAACGCCCGATCTCGTAGATCGCTTTCTGGATGTTATGGCCGAAGCCACAGGTTCAGGCCGGGCGCCCGCGTCGCTGGCGCAAGAGGTGTGGATGAACTGGGATATGGTCAGGAACCTGCACGAGGCCGGCATGGTGGTCGGTGGGCACACGGTTCATCACCCGATTCTCTCTTTCCTGACGCGCCCTGAGCAAGCGAGGGAGATCACAGGCTGTGCCCGTGCGGTGGAGCAACACCTCAAGGTGCCGATGCGCGTGTTCTCCTACCCGCGAGGTAAACCCGATGCCTTCAATTGCGATACCCGTGCCTGTCTCGCTGATGCAAATGTGGAATACGCGTTCAGTTATTATGGTGGGATGAACCTTCCGGCGCCGTTTGATCGATACGATGTGCGGCGCGTATCAGTTGATGCCGGAGCGCCACTGGAGCATTTCGAAGCGATGGTGACGCTGCCGCGGATTTTCGCATAGGGAGGGAACGAATGAATCAGGGGCTTGAAGCCTCAAGCCTGCTTCGTCTTGCCGGCGAGTGGGATGTCCCGCCACCGGCCAGAGGAGGCAGGCTGGTCCTCCGACACCTGCTGAAGCAGGTGCTGTTCACCTGCTACCTCTGCTGCGGGTGGGTGCTGCTGCGCGATGCGGTGCTATGGCTGCTGGGCCGCAGCCGGATTGTGATCCTCTATTACCATCGTGTCGGATGGGTGGATTTTGTGAGCAAACCCGCACGCGAATTCCGCCGCGAGGTGGCGTATCTACGGCGGCACTACCGATGCATGACCACATACCAGATGGTCGAGCTGCTGCAGAGCGGGAGGCCGATTCGCGGCAAGATTGCCGTGATTACGTTCGACGATGGCTACCGCGATAACTACCTGGTTGCATTGCCGGTGCTGGAGCAAGCCAAGGTACCGGCAACATTCTTTGTCGCCACGGGATACATTGGTTCGGATCGCGTCTTTCCGCACGATCATGCGGCACAGCAGCACGGGCAATCAGCACGCGAAGATTGGGGGAAACTCTCATGGGATGAACTGCGGCAGATGCAGCAGGCGGGGATGGAGATCGGCTCACACACCGTGGACCATGCGGACCTGGGCAGCGCTGACCGGAGCACCATCCAGCGCGAACTGATGGGTTCGATGCGGGACCTGCAGCGGGAACTGGGCGAGCGGCCACGTTGCTTCTGCTTCCCATGGGGCAAATTCCAGAACATATCTGCTGACGCGATCGAGGAGATCAGGGCCGCAGGGTATTACGCGGCGACCACCACATTGCCGGGGGCGGTGCATCGTGGCGACGATCTGCTGCAACTGCGACGCGTTGACGTTGGTAACGGACACCTGAGCCGGCTTGGCGCTCGCGCGGTGATCGAAGGTTTGGGCTGTGGCTGGTTGGCGCGGTATTTGCGTAAGTGAACGGAGGAAGGAAAAGGGGGTTCTCATGAATCGCCGCGTAATGTGGTCAGGCTGCTTGTCCTCTGCCGTAGTGGCCGTAATCGCGACGAGCTCGTCCGCAGACGTTCTGATCGTCAGCCCGGACGGCAGCGGCCGTTTCACGGATGTTTCGACTGCGATCGGGGCAGCAAGTGAAGGAGACACGATCGTGGTGTCCGCCGGACGTTACCAGCTCACCGAACCTCTGCGTCTAGACAAGCACGCACTGAAACTCGCGGGAGTCGCCGGGCAGCGACCGGTCCTGATCGCTCCGGCAGATAAACCTGCCGTGGTTCACATCCTGGCCAGCGGCGTGCAATTACAGGATCTGATCCTTCAGGGAGGCTTCTACGGGGTGAAGATCGAGCCCGAGGATGACACTCCCGTGCGCGGGGTGACGATTCGCAACTGCACGATTTCTTCAACGGCGGCCGATGCTGTCAAGTCCTATCGCGCGGACGATCTGAAGATCGAGTACTGCCAGATCGGGCCGACGGGTCTGCAGCAGCATGACAACGCCGAAGGGATTGACATCATCGCCTCGGTGAAGGTGCTCATCCGCGGATGTGTCATCGAACAAACGGCGACCAACGGCATTTACTTCAAGGGTGGCACGCGCGATGGTCTGGTCGAGCGCTGTCTTGTCCGGCACACGGGCCATGGGGGCATCCTCCTGGGTCAGGACACCGATCCTGAGTACATGCGCGATCAGGCCCGCTTTGAGGCCATCAACTGCACGGCGCAGAACAACATTATCGTCGATACGCAAACGGCAGGGCTGGGAACCTACAGCGGGCAGAACATCTCGTTTGTGAACAACACCTTGCTGGACACGGCCAAGAGCGGCCAGGCGTCAATCTGGATCGTGACCAATGAGCGTGAGGTTCCGGCTGAGAAGGTGGTCCTGCGAAACAATATCATCGGCGGCTCGGGAAAGCGGCCGGCGATGTTTATCAAGAACGCCGCGGGGCTTCCCGATTCCGATCACAACCTGTTTTGGGGACCCAAGGAAGTGCGAATCGTGCGGGAGATAAGCGCCGATGCATCACTGAACCGCGACTGGTCGCTGGCGCAGTGGCGTGAGGCGACAGGGATGGATCGCAATTCCCGCATTGCGGAACCAGGTGTTGACATCCAGCGGTTCCGGCCAGCGGTTAGCAGCGCCGCAATTGGAGCCGGGCAGCAGGTGAAAAGCGTGATGGACGATTATTACGGGAAGGTTCGATCTCAATGGGATATCGGGGCGGTGGCTGCAGTGGTTGGACAGGTGGCGGCCGCAACGCTGCCAGCGCGTTAGCGATGGCGTAGCGAAGTCAGCTTGAGGTCAGGAACAGCAGAACAGAGGAGCAATGACAACCCTTTCCACATTGCCGGGTGTGATGACCGGTACCTCGGACGCAGCCGAGCAACCACGACGGTGCGTGATGCAGGTGACATGGTCGCTGGTCGCCGGGGGGGCCGAGACCTATGCGTTGACCATCGCATCAGGCTTGGATTCCGGCAGATACCGGTCGGTGATGTGCGGCTTGGACCAGGGCGGTGCATTGGAAAGCGAGATCTCGCGACGCGGCATCCCCTGGACCGTGATGAATCGCCACCCGGGGATCGACTGGCGGTTGATGTGGAGGATGTTCGAGCTTTTCAGACGGGAGAAGGTTGATGTCATTCACACGCACCACTTCAACCAGCTCTTCTACAGCCTCATTGCCGCCAAACTGCTGCGAATCCGGATTATTCATACCGAGCACTCCATCGAAGTGTACAAACGATGGCATCTTCGCGCGGCGCTGAAGGCGATGTCGCGCCTATGCTATCGCGTTACGGCGATAGGCAGCGATGGCCAGCAGGTGCTCAGCAAGAAGGTCGGGATATCGCAGCGCAAATTGCAGGTCATTCGCGCAGCCGTCGACCTGTCGCGCTTCGAGTTGGATGCCGCAGCCGCAAGGGAGCAACTCGAGCTGAGGCCGGAAGATCAGGTGGCGGTCATTGTTGCCCGGCTCTATCCGGAGAAGAACCATCGCCTTCTGCTGGGCGCATTTGGGCAGGTGGCGGCGAAGCTGCCGGATGCCCGCCTGCTGATCGTCGGTGAGGGAATTGAGCAAAAGACCATCGAAAGCCACGTTAGTGAACTTGGCCTGCGGCAACGGGTGCGGATGTTGGGTGTCCGGCGTGATATCCCTTCGATTCTGGCCGCATGCGATGTGTTTGTGCTGTGCTCAGACCGGGAGGGACTGCCGATCGCGGTGCTTGAGGCGATGGCCGCCTCGCGCCCGGTGGTGGCAACGCGTGTCGGCGATCTGCCGCTGGTCGTGAACGATGGAAGGACCGGACTGTTGGTCGATGCAGGCGACACAAAGGCTCTGGCCGACGCAATTGCATCGCTTCTGTGCGACAGGACTCGGGCACGCCAACTTGGACAACAAGGGAGGCGACTTGTGGAGAGCGAATACAACCTTGCCGGGATGCTTCATGATCACACGAAACTCTACGGCTGAGACCGGAACTGTTCCAATTGAGGAGCCTTAATGCGTGTTGTGATCGTCAATGAGTCGCTGCCGTACCCGGCCGATGCCGGAAATCGGATCCGCACCCTGAACCTGATGCTGCGACTGGCGGCGCGACATGAAATCGTCTACGTCTGTCGCGGCCATGACGACGCCCCCGGAACGGCAGCGGCGACTGAATACCTGCAGGATCATCACATCAAGGTTGTAGTAGCCGACCGCGCATCGCAGCGCAAACGAGGTGTAAGATTCTGCGCGCGTCTGGCGGCAAACGTGTTCTCATCAGTGCCTTACGCGGCGGCTTCCCATAACAGCTTCGCGGTGCGCACCATGGTGCAAACTTTGGCGCGCGAACAGAGGGCCGACCTGTTCCAGTTCGAGTGGCTGGCCTATGCCGATGCTCTGCCGCCCGGCGCGAAATGTCGTTCGCTGGTGATGGCGCACAACATTGAGTCGTTGATCTGGCAGCGGTATTGCGAAAACGAACCAAACGCCCTGCGTCGACTCTACCTGCGGCAGCAGTGGCGAAAGTTCATGTCCTATGAACGGTCCCTACTGCGCCGGGCAGATGGCGTGGTATGTGTCAGCCGTGAGGATGCTCGGTTGGCCAGTGAGCTATTCGATCTCCGCCAGACCTGGGTGGTTGAAAATGGAATTGATCGACCATTTTTCGAGCAGGCAAAGGGGCCTCGGGAAGAGCAGACCATCCTGTTCCTGGGCAGCCTCGATTGGCGCCCGAATCAGGATGCGATTCGCTTGCTGCTCACGCAATTGTTTCCAGAATTGAGGCGGCAACGTCCCCAGGCAAAGTTGTGGCTGGTTGGGCGAAAGCCGCCAGACTGGCTGCGCCGAGCGGCAATTGAATCGCCCGGCGTGCACCTTTTCGCCGATGTTCCTGATGTTCGGCCGTACCTGGCTTCGGCGACGGTTATGGCAGTTCCGCTGCGGATCGGGGGAGGATCGCGTCTAAAGATTCTTGAGGCGATGGCCTGTGGTTTGCCTGTGGTGTCCACCGAGGTCGGCTGTGAAGGTTTGACCGTTCAGTCTGGACGCGACCTGCTGGTGCGGGAAGTTCCGCGGTTCGCGCCCGCACTACTGTGGGCCATAGGGAATCCCGGCGCAATGCAGCAGATGGCGCAGACGGCCAAGAGGCTAGCCCTGCAGCAGTATGACTGGGATGTGTTGGCAGACCGGCTGGAGTGTGTCTGGGAGAAGCTGCTGCGGCAAGATGCCGATGAGGTCGGTCAAAAAGTCATACGCATGGACGTGCCGCTGGACGTAGCTGTGGATGTCGACACGTAGCGTTAAGTCAAGCATGCTCAGGCATGCAAGGGACTGGTGGCAGACATGATGGGTAGGAATGCGCCGCGCTTGCACGTGGGTCAACTCACAGCTTCGCCCTTCTATGGCGGCCCTGAACGCCAGATGCTGGGACTGGCTCATGCAATTCCCGCACACCTGACCACGACGTTTCTCTGCCTGATGGAGCGAGGCAATGCCGAACCATTCGTGCAGCAGGTTGAGAATCGTGGGCTGCCGGCGGTACGCCTTGCCCACAACTATCCCAATCTGCCTCGCGTCATATCGGAAGTGGCTGGCGCGATTCGCTCGTTGGGTTGCGATGTCCTGCTGACGCACGGATACAAGGCGGACATCATTGGGTTGGCGGCGGCTCGTCTGGCGCGGGTTCCTGTGATCATGGTTTCCCGAGGCTGGACCGGGACCACCCGCAAAGTGCGTCTGTATGAGCAGGTTGATCGCATGGTGTTGCGTTGCGCCGATCGGGTGGTCTGTGTCTCAGAAGGCCAGGCACACAAGGTTCGCAACGCCGGGGTCGTCGAAGACCGAATCGCCGTGATCTGCAATGCGGTCGACACGTCGCGGTTTGCCAAGGCTGACCCTGCGGCCCGAGTATTCCTGCGATCGCTGTTCCATCGTCGCATGCGGCGTATCGTGGTGGCAGTGGGCAGGCTAAGTCCGGAGAAGGGATTCGACCAGCTTGTGCAGGCCGCAGATATTGTCTGCCATCAGCGGGATGATGTGGGCTTCGTATTGATCGGAGATGGCCCTTTATCCGAGGTATTGCGGGCGCAGATCGACGCCATGGGTCTGAAAGATCGCTTTGTGCTCGCCGGGTTCCGCGGGGATGTGGATCAACTGCTTCCGCATGCGGCCTGTCTTGTCCAGTCCTCTCACACGGAGGGGATGCCAAATGTCGTCTTGGAAGCGATGGCCGCCGCGATCCCCGTTGTTGCCACTGCCGTTGGCGGGACCCCGGAGTTGGTGGTGGATGGAAAGACCGGCTGGTTGGTGCCGCCAGCAAACCCGGAGGCGATTGCCAACCGAGTGCTGAGAATTCTGGCCGGCAGTACCCTCATCGCGCCCATGGGCATCGCTGCGCGTAGACGCGTCGAGGAGCACTTCAGCTTTGCCGCCCAAGCCTTGTCTTATGAGCATCTGCTCGCGACCCTTGATCTGCCTCAGACGAAAACGGCGATCGAGTACCCCCCATTGGCCATGGCGAGGGCATGAACATGTCGTGGCAAGCGTGGACTTTCATATTCTGCACGGCTCTGATCGCGTATGCCTGGGCGGGCTATGCCATGTTGGCGTGGGTCCTGGCGAGAGTGTTTCCGCGGCCGGTTCGACGTTGCACCGCCGCACCCACGGCCATCAGCATCGTGGTTGCCGCATACAACGAGGTTGCCAACATCGAGCGGCGAATCCACGAACTTCTGGAGCTCTTGGCACGTTTCGACCCCGAAAGTGAGTTGATCGTCGTCTCTGATGGGTCTACCGATGGCACCGAGGTCGTGGCCCGACGGATGAAGCATCCGCAGTTGCGCGTGATCGAGCAGCCGCGCAATATGGGAAAGGCAACAGCCCTGAATACCGGTGTAGCGGCCGCGAGCAACCACATCATCGTCTTTGCCGACGCCCGGCAGCGATGGGCACCTGATGCGATCTTGTGCATGCTCGGGAACTTCGCCGACCAGACGGTCGGCGCTGTGAGCGGCAACATGGTGCTGGAGAATCACGATGGCACGCTTGCGGGCGTCGGGTTGTACTGGAAACTGGAAAAGTTCATCCGCCACAATGAAAGCCGCCGGTTTTCCACTGTGCAGGTCTCGGGGTCGATTTCCGCCGTGCGCAAGGGCCTCTATGAGTCGATTCCTCCAGGGACGATCCTCGATGACATGTACTGGCCACTGGGTGTGGCGATGCGCGGCTATCGGGTTATCCATGAGCCGCGCGCGTACGCGTATGACCGGTTACCCGAGAAGTCGCGCGATGAGTTTCGGCGCAAGGTGCGCACGCTCAGCGGGAATCTGCAATTGGTGATGCTTCGGCCGACGCTTCTCCTGCCGTTGCGCAACCCGTCGTGGTTTGCGTTGGTGAACCACAAGCTGCTGCGGTTGGTGGTTCCGTGGGCAATGCTTGGCGCACTGTTCGCGTGCACGGTCTCCGCCGAGCTGCTCCTGCGAGAGGCATTGCTGGCTCAACTGCTGCTGTATGGTGTGGGAGTATTGGCGCTGGTCTGGCGGCCGGTCGGCCGCAATCGAGTGGCCAACGCCATTGCATCGCTGATGATGCTCAATGCCGCGGCCGCTGTGGCATGGTATGTGTATGCAGCAGGCCGATCGGGCACGTCGTGGAAGAAGGTGCGATATCGTGTTGACGGGCAGGAGATGCCCGCCGGTGCGAAGAGCGTGGGGAGCATCGGATAGCGGCCTGAAGAGCAGAAGGATCGTTAAATGTGCGGAATAGCTGGCTTTGTCGGACCAGTGCCGGGTGATCTGTCGGCCACTGTCTTACTAAAGAGGATGATTGATGCCATCGGCCACCGCGGCCCTGATGAGCAGGGGATACACATAGATCCTGGTGTGGGACTGGCCCACGCGCGGCTCTCGATCATCGATCTGTCATCTGGCCAGCAACCCATGGCAAACGAAGATGGCAGCATCTGGGTCACCTTCAATGGTGAGATCTTCAACTACGTCGAATTGGCAGAGCGTTTGCGTGCCACTGGCCATCGCTTCCGTACGCACAGCGACACAGAGGTGATCGTCCATAGCTACGAGCAGAACCAGGAACAGTGCGTCGACGACTTCAACGGCGATTTCGCCTTCGCGATCTGGGATAGCCGCCGGCGACGACTGGTGCTGGCACGCGACCGAATGGGCGTCCGGCCGGTCTACTACATGCAGATCGGGCAGACGTTCGCCTTCGCATCAGAGGTCAAGGCGCTAGCGGCGATCCCCGGAGTGGATCTGGAGATCGACCCGATTGCGCTGGATCAGACATTCACATTCTGGTCTCCAATTGCGCCGCGAACGATCTTTCGCGGTGTCAGCGAACTGCCGCCAGGCCATATGCTGACATATCAGGATGGCCGGATAGCCGTTCGACGTTACTGGTCTCTACAGTATCCCAAGCGCGGCGATGCCAAGCCGATCTCGGAGTCTGTCGCAGCCGAAGAACTGCACGATCTGCTGGTCGATGCCACGCGTCTGCGTCTGCGGGCAGATGTTCCCGTGGGAGCCTACCTCAGCGGCGGTCTCGATTCTTCGGTGACCACAGCTTTGATCCGCAACTACACCAAATCGCACCTGCGTACTTTTTCAGTCACGTTTGAGAGCTCGGAGTTCGATGAATCGGAATATCAGCAGGAACTGGTCCGGGCACTGGGAACGGAGCACTCCTCCGTACTGTGCACGCGCGATGATATCGGCCGACTGTTGCCACAGGTGATCCGTCATGCCGAACGTCCCATCCTGCGTACCGCGCCTGCGCCACTGATGTTACTGTCGCAACACGTGCGCGAGAACGGCTTCAAGGTAGTCATGACCGGCGAAGGCGCCGATGAGATCCTGGCGGGGTATGACATCTTCAAAGAGGCAAAGATCCGGCGGTTCTGGGCGGGATCGCCTGGCAGCCCGATGCGCCCACGACTGCTGCGGAAGTTATATCCGTATCTCGTGGGTCTGCAGGGACAGCCTCAGCCATATCTGGAAGCATTCTTCCGTGCCGGGCTGGACGATCCTGGCAACCCGTTCTTCTCTCATTTGCCCCGTTGGCGGATGACTTCGCGGTTGAAGCAGCTCTTTAGCGACGACGTGCGCGACGCGATCTCTGACTACAACGCCTTGGAGGATCTGAGCGGGCAGTTGCCGGCTGAGTTCGGTCAATGGGGCCCGCTGTCGCAGGCGCAGTACTTGGAGACATCGCTTCTGTTGCCCGGATATATCCTCAGTTCGCAGGGTGACCGCATGGCGATGGCGCATGCCGTCGAGGGGCGATTCCCCTTCCTGGATCACCGCGTGGTGGAATATGCCAACATGCTGCCGGCGAGGCTGAAGCTTCGCGGACTGCGTGAGAAACACATTCTCCGCGTTGCGATGAGTCGGCATCTTCCAGAGACCATCGCCAACCGGCCCAAACAGCCGTACCGTTCTCCTGATGCCGAGAGCTTTTTCGGCAAGGCACAACCCGAGTATGTAAGGGAGATGCTCAGTGAGGATGCCATCAGGCAAACCGGACTGTTTGACGTACCGGCTGTGGCAAAACTGGTTGAAAAATGCGAGGCCGGCCGGGCATCTGGCTTCCGGGACAACATGGCGCTGGTTGGGGTCCTGTCGGCACAGCTATTGCACATGAGCATGGTCGGTAAAGCTGCGCAGGGCGCCCGACAGGTCGCGCATGCAGCGGGGTAGAGTTACAGAAAAGGATTGGTGTGTCTATGGCAGAATCTATCGAACCGGCAATTCGGCAGTTCATTGCGCAGAACTTTATGTATCGGGAGGGAATTCAGTCGCTTAGGGACAACCAGTCGCTGCTTGAGCAGGGGCTGATCGACTCGACCGGGGTGCTGGAATTGGTGTTCTACCTTGAGAAGACTTTCGCAATCACAGTCGGCGATGACGAGGTGATTCCGGAGAACTTGGATTCCGTGCAGCAGATCTCGAGTTACCTTCGCCGGAAGCTGACGCCCGCCAGCCAGGTGCGTGTGGCATAGCACCATGAGGCTATGCAGATTCGTTGGCAAATGAAGGGAGAAAGCCTTGCGCGTTGAACAGTTCTTGTCGAACAGTGCAGCGAGGTATCCCGGCAAGATCGCCTTGGTTGAGGGCCAGCGGCGATGCAGCTATCGCGATCTGGATGAGCAGGTCACGCGCTTCGCGGAGGTGCTGCGAGCCCGCGGCATGCAGCGGGGCGATCGTGTGGTGATCTGTACCGAGAACTCGGTGGAGACCGTCGTCGCCATATTTGGGACGCTTCGCGCTGGTGGCGTGTTCTCGCCGGTGAACCCCACAACGAAGGCTGACAAACTCGCGTTCATCATCGGCAACTGCAGGGCGGAGGTCCTGGTTACCCAGACCCGCCTGCTCGACCAGGCTCGCGATGCCGTGGCGCAGAGCCCCTCGATCCGTACCTGCATCATCGTCGATGGTGAGGCCCCGGCCGATCTTCCCGGCGCTGTCGGGCTCGAGTCGGCCGCAGGTGAGACGCCGCCCGCGCTGCCCAGCTTTGATCCCGGCATCGATATCGATCTGGCCATGCTCATCTACACTTCGGGATCCACCGGGTTTCCCAAGGGTGTAATGATGACGCATCGGAACATCGTCCATGCGGCGACCTCCATCAGCACCTATCTCCGCAACACGCCCGACGACATCATTCTTTCGGTGTTGCCCATGTCGTTCGACTATGGACTCTATCAGGTGCTGATGACCATCAAACTCGGGATGACCCTGATTGTGGAGAAGGCGTTTGTCTTCCCGCAGGTGGTGCTGAACAAGCTTATCCAGGAGAAGGTTACCGGGTTGCCGCTGGTGCCCACGATTGCAGCCATTCTGCTGCAGTTGCAGATCCTCAAACCGGGCATGTTCCCAAATCTGCGCTATATCACCAATACCGCGGCAGCGCTTCCACCTGCCCATATCCAGCGTCTGCAGGAACTCTTTCCAACGACGCTGATCTTCTCGATGTACGGGCTGACCGAATGCAAACGCTGCACCTATCTGGAACCCGAGCAACTGGCCGCGCACCCATCGTCGGTTGGCAAAGCGATTCCCAATTCGGAGGCGTGGGTAGTGAACGAACAGGGCCAGCCGTGCAAGCCCGGCGATGTAGGCGAGTTGGTGATCCGCGGTGGCCACGTGATGCAGGGCTACTGGGAGAACCAGGAAGCCACCGACCGTGTCCTGAAGCCCGGCCGCTACCCGTGGGAGAAAGTCCTCTATACCGGCGATCTGTTCCGCACCGACCAGGAGGGATACCTGTACTTCGTCGGCCGAAAGGACGACATCATCAAGAGCCGCGGTGAGAAGGTGGCGCCCAAGGAAGTGGAGAACGTGCTCTACATGCTCGAGGGGATCCGCGAGGCGGCCGTGATCGGTGTGCCCGATCCCATCCTGGGCATGGCGATCAAGGCGGTTGTCGTGCTGGCCGACGGATCGGCGATTGATGCCCAGCAGGTCATCCGCCACTGTGCCGGTCATCTGGAGGATTTCATGGTGCCTAAGACCGTGGAATTCAGAAGCGAACTGCCCAAGACCTCAACCGGCAAGATCCGTCGGAGCGAAGTGCAGTCCGAAGCGCTGCGGCTGACGCAGCAGTAATAAGGGAGGTATATGACGCAAGTGGACACCGCTGAGACGAAGGGGTTGACGTTTGGGCCGGAGGTATTGCATCTGGATGCGGGCACCGAGATTCGGCGGATAACCGAGGCGCTGAAAGACCAGATCCTGCGACGCCTTCGGCGCCGCGGTGTGGTGCTCGGGGTGTCGGGGGGCATCGATTCGAGTGTGTGCCTGGCGTTGTGTGCCAGGGCTTTTGAGCCTGAACGAGTGGTGGCGCTGATGATGCCTGAGGCCGATTCGGATCCGGAAAGTCTGCGGCTGGGCCGGTTGATCACCGATACTTTCGGTGTACAGAACATCGTGGAAGACATTGCCCCGGCTCTCAAAGGGGCTGGCTGCTATGCCCGCCGCAACCTGTTCATTCGCAAGGTGGTTCCCGAGTTCGCTGACGACTGGAAATGCAAGATCATCCTCCGTCAGGGCGGCAGCCAGGGATACAGCGTCTTCACCCTGGTTGTGCAGTCGCCCGATGGCGTGCAGCGGACCGTACGGCTGCCGCTGGAGCCGTACCTGGGGATTGTTGCGGCCACAAGCATGAAGCAGCGGACCCGCAAGCAGATCGAGTATTACCATGCCGACCGGCTGAACTATGCGGTGGTCGGGACGCCGAATCGCCTGGAGTATGACCAGGGCTTCTTCGTAAAGAATGGTGATGGAGCGGCCGACGTGAAGCCGATCGCCCACCTCTACAAGACGCAGGTATACCAGTTGGCCGAAGCGCTGGGAGTGCCAGAGGAGATCCGCCGCCGGCCCCCCACAACCGATACATACTCCCTTCCGCAGTCGCAGGAGGAGTTTTATTTCGCATTGCCGTATGACCGGATGGATCTTTGCCTGTGGGGGGTGAATCATGGAATTCCATCTGCCGACGTGGCGATTGCGACGGGACTCAGCATCGGCCAGGTTGAGCGGGCCTTCGAGGATATCCGCTCCAAGCGCCGAGCCACAGCCTACCAGCATGCCCGGCCGCTCCTCGTCGAAGACGTCGACGAAGTTGTCCAAGCCTGAATCGCCTGTGGTCCGCGATTTCGGCGCCCAGGATGCGCTGCAGGTTGCCATCCTGTGGCAGAAGTGTTTTCGTCATACCACGGCACCGCCCTCGCCAGCAGTCGAGCAGTATTTCACTGACGTCTTTCTGAACCACCCATGGTTCGAGGCGGACCTTGCGCCACTGGTGCTGGATCTGCATGGTGAGGTTGTCGGGTTTATCGGACGGATGGCCAGGCCCATGGTCTTCCATGGCCAGCGGATCCGCTGTGCCGTGGCAACGCAACTGATGGTTGATTCTGATCGCCAGCTTCCGTTTGGCGCGATGCAACTGGTAAGAGCATTGTTTTCCGGGCCGCACGACCTCTGCTATAGCGATGGGGCCAACGAGCACTCGGTGCCGACCTGGAAACGGTGTGGCGGGCAGGCATCGCGGCTGCTGAGTTTCGAGTGGACGCGGACGCTTCGGCCGATGCAGAACCTTTGCTACCGGTTGCGTGGCCGTGGCCGGATGGGAAGGCTGGCCGGGGTGATGCACCCGACATCGGGTGCGATCGATGGCACGGCCGCGGCACTGTTTCCGCGTCTTTGCCACAAACCGATGGGGAAACTCAGGCGCCAAGATGCCACTGCCGAGGAGATCCTTCCGGTCGCGCGGAGTCTGGCCTCGACGGCAGCGTTGTATCCAGAGTACCCGGAAGATAGCTTATCGTGGCTGCTGCGCAAGGCGGGCGAGTCGTGCAGTCTTGGTGAACTGCGGACCGTGATCGTATTGGACGGGATAGAAACGATTGGCTGGTTCATCTACTTTGCCAACAAGGGTGGGACCGCGCAGGTGCTGCAGACCGGCGCGCGGCCGAGGCATGGGCTGGCAGTGCTTGGCGAACTGTTCCGCGATGCCTGGGAACGTGGAGCGGCGGCCGTTTCTGGTCCGCTTGATCCGATATTGATTACCGAGTTCTCGGACAGTCACTGTCAATTCCGCTGCCCTGGGTTTGGCGTTCTGGTGCAATCACGGAATGCCGATCTACTGGGCGCTGTGCTGCAAGGCGAGGGGTTCATCAGTCGGCTCGACGGAGAATGGTGGCTCCGCCTGGGTGTTGATCGGCAATATGAGTGGTAGAATCACTCGGCGAACAATTGTGCGACTGTTCTTCGCCATCATGCTTCCTCCCGATGTGCAGGCAGCTATCTATCGCTTGCGCGGGGAACTCCAGTGGCTACCCGTCCGGCCGAGCTATACCGCACAACGGAATCTGCACATCACGCTGAAATTCCTCGGCGAGTTGGCGCATGCCGAGGCGGCCGACCTCGCCACAGAGGTCGCCGCGACAGTGCGCCTGGGCGGCCTACTGCATCTTCGTCCTGATCATGTTGTCTTCTTTCCGTCAGCGGGGTCCGCTCGGGTGCTTGGCGTTGGCTTTCGCGGGGATGTTGAGCCGCTTTGCCGATTGCAGGCAGATCTCGAGTCGTTCTGTCGGGGGCGCGGGCTGCCTGTTGAGAATCGGGCATACACGCCGCATGCGACGCTCGCGCGGTTTCGCGATGGGCTGCACAACCGGCACCGGCCGCCGGTTGAGGAATCATGGCAGAAGATCGGCGAGTTACCGGAGTTCCAGGTAACTTCCTTCCAGTTGATGCAAAGCGTCTTGTCGGCCGGCGGGTCCCAGTACATCACCGTTGCGAACTTCGGTTGAGGACGGGTCTCGCCTCGAACTTACCGGCCGGCATCTTTGGTCGCGAAGGTCACGAACGTGTCGCTGCGGAATGGCGAGGCGGGCAGGCCATCCTTGTTGTAGAGGTTGCATTGCGGATTGGCCTCGAAAGCGTAGCGAACGGCCACGGGGCTGGGCACCTGATCGCTCTGAGCAATCACCTTGTCGCCTTCAATGCTCGCCTCAGCGCGAACCCACTTATGATCCTCGCCGGCGATAACAAAGCCCAGGAGTTTCTCGCCATGTATCGCAAGTCCCTGGCCGAGATGGGTGAACGTAACGGTCACCTTGCCGCCTGCAAATGTTGCCTCTTTGAATATCGGGCCGGAAGCTTCGATCTTCTGGCCATACGCCAGCGCCAGTACCGCCAGTGCGGTGCGCTGGCCGACAGGTTTCTTGTTGGGGTAGTGAACGTTCTGCGGTTCGACGTTGCCGGGAGGGGCGCAGTCGATGGTGACGACCATGGCGGTGTTGGGTACCGATAGCGCCGATAGTTGGGCATCGCGCAGCGCCGCGTTCTTGTCTTCTTTGGGCGCAGGCGATGATTTGCCGTAATTGGCCAGTTGGATGTAGATGAACGGGAAATCGCCCTGGCCCCATTCGCCGCGCCAATCGGAGATCAACGCGGGGAACAGTTTGCGATACGTGACGGGGAAATCGCGGTTACCTTCACCCTGATACCAGATCACACCCTTGATCCCGAACGAGACGATCGGTTTGATGATGCCGAGGTAATAGTCGCCCGGTTTGGGATCGCCGTGGCGTGCGGCAAGCAACGTGGTCAGTTCCTTATCGGCAGCCAGGAAATCGGGGTTGACGAATTGCTCGCAGCAGGCACCGCTGATGGATGTGTCGACAATGCCAATCGGCGTATTGAGCTTTTCGCGCAAGTCCTTGGCGAAGTAATAGGCGACGGCGGAAAACTGCGCACATTCGCCGGGGCTGCAGATGATCCAGCGGCTGTTAGCTGGCTGCCAGAAGTCTGCCAGGTAGTAGCGGATGCTCGAATCGGTGGCGGTGGCCATGTCGGCTTTGCCGTTTTCGGCATTCAGCAGGGGATAGCGCATGTTGGATTGGCCTGATGCATGCCATACCTCGCCGACAAGCACGTTCTTGATCGTGCGAGAGTTGATCTTCAATTCGAAAGGCCCACCTGCCTTGATCGGGTCGATCTTCACCATCCATTTGCCATCGGCGTTGGCTTTGGTCGATCTGGATTGGCCATTGATCTGAACGGTGACATCTTCGCCGGCGGTGGCAGTTCCCCAGATCGGGTCGGCCAGATCCGCCTGCAGCATCATGTTGTCGGCAAAGATCGGCGCAGACTTGACCTCAGCTCGCGCTGCCGAGCCGACAAAGATCATCAGTGCCGTTGCAATCAGAAATCGTTGCGCAATCATTGTTCTTCCTGTTTCTTAGATGGCTTTGGCTTTCCGCAGGCGAGATGCCATTCTCTTGATCGTACCTGACGGCAGGGATGCGTGGAATGGGCCGCGGAGGTTCATGGGTTCGCGGGCACGAGTAGCCGATCCTCGCCAATGACACACCGAACCTTCCGGTAATCGAAACGGTGCCGCTGAATGGGTCGGTTAAACCCTTCCACGGAGAAATGGTACGACTCGATCTTGAGCCACAAATCGCAGACATCTCCGCGCCGGGCGCTGTTGCGCACTGTCAAGATGGATTGCAGGTTGGCCGCATCGCTGTAGCCCATCTCCGCGCCCTTACCGTTGGGGCGCACGGCAGTGACGTCGATCAAGGGGCAATCCTCGGGATTCAGTACATACGCCGGGTGGAAAGTGTTGACGTCGATTTGGCCCAACCCCTGGCGCAGGCGCACATAGAGAAGCACCTGCTCTCCGGGTTCGATGATGCCATTACCGTTGCCGCGGCCACCCTCGATGCTTTGCTCTCCGATCGTGTACTTGGCGTTGTCGTAAATCGGTACCTTCAGCGTGCGACCATCCAGGACCGCGAGGTCAGACTTGTCGGTCAAGTGCGGCGTCACCGGAATCGGGAAGACCATCACCTGTTGGGTGGCAACGGTGTGGCCGTCAACTTGGATTTCCAGCGTTAAGCTGCCGGCAAATCCGGAGTCGGTGTAACCGCCGGTTTCTACTCGGAACGGGAAGGCTTTTTGCACTGCCACCTTGTCTTGCTCTTTTAGCTGGGCGAGGCTCCAGGTGTTTTCCTTCAAGGTCAGCCAGGGATACGCCGAAGAAGCGCGGATGGTAATGTTCGTTGCCGGGGCGGCGCCGACGTTCACCAGATCGAAATCCAACGCCGCATCCTGGCCGGTTTCCACATAGAGCCGTTCTTTGCAGTGGCGGAGGATGATGTGCAGTATTGCCTTGCCGGTGCTCCCATTGATGCCCAAGGCATGGCCGCCGCCATCGACGGCCAATTGCAGGCGTCCATCGTCGCCTGCTTTAATGGCGGTGGAGTTGAAGGTGCCCTTGGTGAGGTTGTAATCCACCAGACGATAGCTTGCGCCCTTCTGGTAGAGCGGCGCGGTGGTCAGCCGAACCTGTTCATCCTGCACCAGTGGTCCGTCGGGCACCCAGGTCCGCGCGAGGATCCGCATGCCGTCGATAGAGGCCTGTTCGACGATGGTGAGGGCGGGCACCTGGCGCTCGATGGCGAATCGGTAGTCCCAGAGAGAAAAGTCCGTATACGGCGTGGCGTGATACCAGGCAGACAAAGCGGACTGTGGCTTGCCTGCCTGCTCCAGGAAATAGTCCAGTTGCCCGGGGATATCCCATGCACGGTGATCAGGAAAGTACGCCGAGTGAAACACAAAAGGAAACAGGCCCGATGCCTGGTTCAACGTGGCCTGCTCCATGCTGTAGTGGCGGTAGCGGTCGCCAATGGGAGAAGTGCAATAGATGTTTAAGCCGTTAAATGCCCGGTACAGTTCGCAGCCGGGAAGAAAGACTTTGCGGCCGGCGTCACCGACCATGGCCGAATCCGGGGACGCGCAGAACATGCCCGCGGAACTGACGAGATCCTTGTTCTGGCTGGCAATCCAGGGCGACATGTAGCCACCACGGCTTTGCCCGGAGGTAAAGCGATGCGCCCGATCGGCGATGGTGCGGTATTTCGCGTCGATCGCCACCACCAGTTCGCGGAAATACCTGGCGTAATCGCGGACGGGATCGACCTGCCGGCCCTCGTAGAAGCCAGGTTCATACGCGTTGCAGTAGTCCCAGGTGCTGCCGTCTGTGTTATTCCCATCGACCGCGACCACGATCAAGTCATGGGAGCCGACGTAGTGGGCAAAGTCCTCTCGGTAGGTGTTCTGCTTGTATGAGCCGAAATGGCCGTGGAACCAATAGAGGACCGGGTATCTCTTGCCCGAAGTGGCATAGGCCGGCGGGAGATAGACCCGATATCCCTTTTCCTCGTGGAATACCTGGCTGAAATGGGTGGGTTCCTCGATAGTGGCGGTCTGAGCGCAGAGGATGGAAGGCATGCAGGTCACTCCTAAAGCCAGAAGTCTCAACAGGTACTTCGCCAGGAAACTCCCGGCCAGAAAACGCAACATGGGGTCTCTTTCTCGATCCGGACTTTCCGAGATGAATGGCGGCCCGTGACCGTCGCGGGCGACTCACCTGCAGTATACCTCCTGGAGACGTCTGGGTGGCGAAAAGAACTACCCTTTATCCTTGCGTTGTCGTCGTTTGCCTGACAGACTGATGCTGGGAAAGGTGGATCGGTCAATGCGGGAAGAGTTGACGGCGACGGTGCCGGAGAAGCCGCCGAAACGACGCGGCGCAGACCTGATGCAGGTCGCTGCGCGGGCATCGTGGGTGGCGCCAGTGATTGCGTTTGTCGTAGGCATGTCGGTACGGAGCATCGGGCCTGCGTCGGCCGGTGCGTGGCTGGCAACCCGCGCGATATGCGGAATGGTGATGGTGCTGGGAGTGGGATCGGGTGCGGTGGCACTAGTAGGCGTGAGGCGGCGCGGGCCGGAGCAACTGGTGGTGCCCGCCGTGATCGGGCTGGGTGTCAGCGCTGTGGTAACGATCGTTTGGCTCATGGTGACCGCCCGCGCGGCCCACTAGAGAAACCCGAAAGCAAGAATGCGAACGTGTGTCATGAACGGGGCACTCCCCGTTGGAGTCATCGGCGCGGGATGCCCGATGCGCAGGGGACAGCGGTTTGGCATAGGCCGCAGGGAGTGGTGGGGATATTATAGCGGTCTTGCGAGATTGCGGCAGCGGCGCCGGTGACGAAGGCTTCGCACAGCTTCTTGTTGTGGCCGGCCGGGCTGATGGCGTTGACAGGGCAGCGGTTTACGCAGGCCTGGCATTTGCCGCCGTTGTAGAAGAGGCAGTACTCGTGGATGTCGTGGTATGGACGGGGCGTGGGCTTGAGCTGCATTCGCGCGACAACCGACCCGCAGCGATGCGCTTTGCCAGCGCGGGTGATCAGGCCATCGGAGAGTCCGAAGGTGCCCAGGCCTGCGACATAGGCCGCATGGCGCTCGGACCAGTTCGAGGCTCGGCCATATTTGGGTGAGTTCCCCCAGCCCCAGCCCGACGTCAGCACCGGTGCGGCCGCCGGAATGCCGATCTGGGCAAACTGTGCGGCCATATGCCGCCGCAGTTCATCGTTGCAGATCTCGCCGAAGTGACGAGAACGGGCCCAGGTTTCCGATGGTCCATCGCTCGCACGGGCGTTGTCATCTTTGGCGCGGGAAGTCTGCGGAAGCACCCAGCAGATCACCGCGACGTCCCCGGCCGTTGCGGAATGGTCGGGGAAGGCGGCATGGAACGCTTGCAGCGGAGTCCAGTAGAAGCTGCCGATATCCTCGTGCAGAAATGCAAACAGCGGGTCATCACCACGGGCAAATCCCACCAGTGGCGCTTCCCACGCCCGTGCGCCCGTGCCGTCAGAAAGCGTATTGTGTTCAGAGGTCGAGACAAAAGTCGTAACCCACTTCTGCACCATCGTGTTGGGGTTAGCGGCTTTCATTGCTGCTCCGTTGGTCGGCACTGCCTAGCCGATCTTCAGGTTCTTCATGTGGAAGGCCAGAGCCTCGCGGATGTGGATGTCCCAGTAGTCCCAAGAGTGGACTCCGGGGAATTCCTCGTACTCGTGGGCAATTCTCAGCTTGTTCAGGACAGCGTGGTATTCGCGGTTATGTTGGATCAGGAAGTCTTCGGTGCCGCAGTCGATGCGGATCTTGGGAAGTTGGCCGGCTTTCTTGGCGCGCCTGACGAGTTCGGTCAGATCATGATCGGTGCCACGCGGGTCGCGGCCGAAGACGTCCATGAACTCACGCGGCTCTTTCTTCCCGGGGTGCTTCATAGTTCCGTGCATTACGGCGCCCGAATGGCTATTGCAGCTTGCGAAAAGATCGGGCCGGCCCAGGGCTATCCGCAGTGCGCCGTATCCGCCCATCGAGAGTCCGCCAACGCATCGGCCGGCGCGGGTCTTTTTCGTTGGGAAGGTTCGGTCCATGAAATCGACCAAATCCTTGGTTACGTAGTCGAAGTAAGCCGGTCCACGGTCATTATTGGTGTACCACCCGCGGAACCCGTCGGGCATGACTACGATGAGGGGCTTGCCTTCGACATAGGATTCGATGCGGGTCCGACGCTGCCAGATGGAATAATCGTCGGATAGACCGTGCAGCAGGTAGAAGGTGGCATAGGGGCCTTTGCCGCTATCCGGCAGAATGACATAGCTTTGTACCTGTTTGCCGAGCGTGGGAGAAAACCACTGCATATTGCATAGTGACATAGTTCGGCCAAGTTACTTCCATGGCCGAGGTTCGTAAAGGCGATTACTATCCATGTGGCTGCCCCATCTCAACGAGGGGCAGGTTGGAAGGAGCGAACGAACTATGAAGATTGCGGGTCATGTGATTGGCGTGTGCAGTTGGTCGTTGCGGTGCAGCAGCATTGCCCAGACCGTGGCGGCAGTGAAGGGCCTCGGATTGGAGCATATGCAACTCGCGCTGGGGGGGCTTATTGATGCGGGTGATGCGGCAATTGACGACGCGATCAGGTTGCTGGAGAAGGAGCAGATACAGCTTACGGCGGGCATGATCGGGTTTGCCGGCGAGGACTACAGTTCGATCATTACAATCCGGCAGACAGGCGGTCTTATGCCTGACGGTGAGTGGGAGAAGCGACGCAAGCAGATCGAAGCGGCCGCCAGAGTCGGCAAGCGGCTGCGCCTGGGGATCGTCACAACCCATATTGGATTTGTGCCGGGGTCCAATGAGCCGGGCTATGCCAAGATGGTGTCGCGTGTGCGTGAGGCGGCAGGCTTGTTTGGCGAGCAAGGCCAGGAGTTTCTCTTTGAGACCGGACAGGAGGGAGCAAGCGAGTTGCTGCAGTTCCTCAACGATGTCGCACGCCCGAACGTTGGGGTGAATTTTGACCCGGCGAACATGATTCTCTATGGCGCCGGCAAGCCGGTGGATGCGGTGCGCGTGCTCGGCAGGCACGTGCATCATGTCCATATCAAAGATGGAACGGGGTCGAGCCAACCAGGCGTGGTATGGGGTGAAGAGGTGCCGTTTGGCACGGGGGATGTGGACGCGCCCGCGTTCATCGAGGCGTTGCGGTTTGGTGGTTACCGCGGTCCGCTGGTGATCGAGCGTGAGGCCGGCACGCAGAGGATTGCCGATGTTCAGCACGCGATTGACGTGCTGAGGTCGGTCTTGATTTAGTGGATCGGGTGTGCAGTTCTGTCCGGATTTGTGGGATAATGCGAGGCCCGAGGTTACCGCTATTTTACTTGAGACGAGAATGCTGCATACTGTCTGGTACGGTTCAATGGTGAACCGTATGCACAGATGGTGAGAGTGTCAGGTCATGGATTCGCTGGTGTTTTGTCCTGATTGTGGGGGCGTGATCGGCGGCCGAAGCCCCGAGGGAGTGAAGCTCTGTACGTGCGAACTCAGCCCTGCCGGGCCGCCGCCGGGGATGCCCAATCCGATTGAGAAGCCCAAGGTCTGCTGCCATTGCGGAAAGGACCTCACTGGGAAGAAACGCTTCAAGGATAGTGTGGGTTACTGGTGTGAGGCTTGCCACTACTCCGATAAGAACGAGGGCATGGCCAATCACAAGCCGTGTGACGCGTGCGGGCGTTACGTGGAGATCAAGAAACTCATTGCATACGAAGGCATTAAAATCTGCACGGGCTGCATGGCAGAACGGAAATCGCGTAATAGGAAAAGCCGCTGGCGGGTTACGTTCGGATCGGAACATGAGGCACATGAGAAGCGAACCGTAATGGTGCTGCTGGCGGTTGCTGTTTTTCTTCTTCTGATTATGGTTTTCGCATCGATGGGTTGGCTGCCGGCCTGGATGTGAGAATAGCGCCGATCAGGTGATTGGCGATGAGGGGTCCATAGCGGGTTCCGGGCCGGCGTTCTGGCTGGAAGGATCGAGGATTCCCAGGTCGCGTTTGGCCGCCTGAAGGTCTGAAGAGGAGACTTCCGTGGTGGCGCTGATGGAACGATTTCCCGTTGCCTGTTCGTACTTCTTTTGCAGATTCTGCACGTTCTCCCAGCCGAGCCAGAAGGCGCAGCGCAGCGGCATGGCGATTGATTGCAGTATCACCTCGACGTTCTCGGGGATCAGGGATATCCCGTTGTTCTCGATCTCATCCTCGATCATGTCTTCCAAACGCAGATCCCAGGTCCAGAACGCGGGCAGGGCTTCGAGCTTTTTCCGATGAGCCAGGATGAACAGAACGTAATTGGGGTGAGCGGCGGCATCGTCAAGCAGGGGCGTAAAGCTGGGATCGGTCATGGCCAGCGTGCGGCCGAGATAAAAAGCGTTCCGGATCGATTCCGGCGACGGCGCGATGGCCTTCATTCCAATACCCTCCGAACTCATGCGATCCAGGTTGCTCCCATTCTGGCGGGGGCAATGGATCTGCGAGCCTGCTCACACTCATGACCCTCAGAAAGCCAGGCTGGTAAAGATGGAGTTGCCGATCTTCTCGTGCCTGGCTGCCACTCACTATTCCGTGATCTTAGCCGCTGGGTGTGGCAGACTCAACGGTGGAACTCAGGAGTCAGGAGTCAGAAGCCAGAAGACAGAAGTCAGAAGACAGAAGTCGGAAGTCAGAAGTCAGAGGTCAGACGTCCCGCCACGGATCGCCGCGGCGACTCAAGGAGAGCGGGTAAACTGCAGTCGGAAGGGCCAAGGGGCGGGAGCGGTTGTGGATAAGTAGCAGGTGCGCAGGTTGTTGGCGGGGGTACCCCCTGTTCGCTATGTGCTGTGGAGGCAATGGGTTAGGTGCAGATTAGGGGAGGAGGTGCGCAGGTTCGCTTGGGAGAAGCCAGGAGTCAGAAGACAGAAGTCCCACCACGGATCGCCGCGGTGACTCAAGGAGAGCGGGTAAACTGCAGTCGGAGGTCAGAAGTCAGAAGGTGGACATCGGGCTTGCGGAAATAAAGTGGGGCAGTTTGGGGCGGTTTGGGGCATCTGACGAAGGAGGATGAAGGCAGAAGGATGAACCAGAAACAACTGCCGCGAAATAATGTGTGACAATCTGTGACAAAGTGTGACATCCGCTGCTGAATAGCGGATAGCGGATAGCGGATGGCGGAAAGGCGGTCGCTCCTCATGCAAAATGACAAATGGCAAATGCAAAATGGGGGGATCGCAAGGAAGATGCTCAGGTTAGGTGAGTGTCATTTGTCACTTGTCCTGAGTCATTGGTCGGGGACCAGGGGGCGTGCTACATGTAGCAGGGAGGGAGCGATGGGCCGGGGGGAACCTAAGCGATGCTTTTACAGTAACTTATGGTTCGCCAGGCGATGTAGGGAGGGCGCGAGATCGGGGGGGGTGTAGCAGGGGCGGTGAGCGGAGAAGTTGGAAGTGCTGGCAACTGCTGAGGTTAGAGCAAACCCGGCCCATTGATTGGGTGTAGCACGGGTGTAGCAAAGTGTAGCATTTAGTAGCGGAAGTGTAGCAAAGTGTAGCAGGGGTGTAGTCCCGGCGCGGCCGGGATTTCGCTGCGCTCAACGTCGGGCACTAACTTGGCGGCGGTATTCGGTTGAGAAAGAAGCCGCCGGAATGCAAAATGCCAAATGGCAAATGCAAAATGGCGGAGGAGGACCAGGCGAAAGCGCGGTCCCTCTATATATAAGGGGTGAATTGGAGGCTGCCAAAAATGGAAGTTAAGGAATGATAAGGGGTTAACGAAATGCAAAAATATTTGCGGATTTTTGGAGGCACGAAGGCACAAAGGCACGAAGGCACGTAGGGGAATTGCCCCCCAACCCCACCCGCCCGGGAGGGCGGACCCAAAGCTGTCGCGGGACGCGACTTAGGACAGGATGCGGCGGCCGTGCCGACGCGTAGGCCGGAGGCCGCTATAGCGTAAGCAAGCGCTGGGCGTACGTCGCCCTGGAAGCGGGGCGGACCAAAACAGGCCCGCAGAAGCCGGGGCGAAGCCCAACAGGCGCAGACACCATCTGCTGCAGATTGACGCGGATGCAGAAGGTTGGCCACTGATGGGGCACAGATCGGGCACGGATGAAGGCCCCCCGACCTCCGCCGCCGAACGGCGGACCCAAAGCCGTCGCCGGAGGCGACTGAACATAGACTGCGGCGGCCGTGCCCGACGCGTAGGTGCTTCTAAATGCACCGCTACAGCGTCAGCAAGCGCTCCACGTACTCGTGGTGGAAGCGGGGCGGGCGAAAACAGGCCCGCAGAAGCCGGGGCGAAGCCCAGCAGGCGCGGGAAACTGGGTTGCCGGCGTGTTGGGACGATTTTTGTGCAAGGTTGCCTTGAGCGAGCAGATGGAGATGGTAAACTTAGCAGCCTCAAGCATTTGCGGGAAAGGGCTTGCGGATGGGTGAGTGCAACGTATATGGGTGTAAACAGAAGGTGTCGAAGGCCGGGCACCTCTTGTGCTATGACCACTGGAAGGCGGAACGAGATGGGCGGGTCCTGAAATGCGACAAGTGCGGGAAGCACTACGAGAAGTTGGGGACATGCATGTGCCCGTCCTCAGTCTATGCCGAGACGCCCGAGGCGCTATTGTCGTCAACGAAGATCGGGGAACACTTTGGCATCTCGGCTACGCGGGTGAACCTGATCCTGGCGGAACTGGGATGGATCGAGAAGTACGTCAAAGGATGGAGGCTGACGGAGCACGGCGAGAAGCTGGGCGGGCAGTGCCGGGAGGCACGGCAGACGGGCATCCCTTACGTCGTATGGCCGGGACCGATCCTTGAGAACAAGGTGCTGGTGACATCGGTGCGCGAACAGCAGGGCGGCGAGCAGACAGCGGTGGTACAGAAGGGGGCGGCAAAGCCCGCTGGCGGGGATGACTTCCGTGGCAAATTCCCGGCCGACCACAGGGCGGCGGATGGACATTTTGTCCGCTCGCGTGCCGAGATGCTGATCGACAACTGGCTGTATATGCAGGGCATTGTCCACGCCGTCGAGCGCAAGCTGCCGATTGAGGAGGACATATACTGCGACTTCTATCTGCCCAAGGGCAAGGTCTATATTGAGTTCTGGGGCATGGAGAAGGACGCGAAGTACCTGCGGCGCAAGGGCGCGAAGAAGGTCCTCTATGAGAAGTACAAACTGAACCTTGTGGAACTGAACGACAATGACATCCTGAATTTGGACGATGTGCTGCCGCGCATGTTGCTGCGGTACAGTATTGATTGCACGTAGCAGCTGCGTGAAGGGCTTGCGATTGTCGTGCAAGCTCGAAATTGAGCGGCTCACGATCTGTACGATGCAGTCAGCTGCAAAGCCTGGGGAATCGACGGATTCGTCAGGCACTTGCTTGATGACAAGGACTATGCAACAGGTGTCTACGTGACCCCCAGAGCGGGGCGCGGTTGACCGGGAGGAGCGACGATGAAGGTAAAGGTTCTGAGCGACAGCGATGCTTTGGTGCTCTGCAAGCGACAAGAGGACCATTTTTTCGATCGGAAGGCTCTTGCAGTGTCCGGCAAGAAGGTGCAGAAGATCTCCGTCGCCCTCGCGAACGCTGACGGTGGAGAGGTCGCCATCGGTATAGCGGACGATGCTGACGAGCCCGATCCGGCGAAGCGATGGAGGGGCGCCACAACCATAGAGGAATTCAACTCGCACCTGCAGGCGATCAACGAAATATCGCCGTCCCTGGATTACGAGTCCAGTATCCTGAGCGCAAACGGCCAACCGGGATACGTGCTGAGTCTGCGCATTGAGAAAAGCGCGCGCGTTCACTACACCTCGGACAAGACAGTATATCAGCGACTCGGCGCTCAATCTCTGCCGGTGGCGGACCCTCAGCGCATCACCGAGCTTGGCTTTGCTAAGGGCGCAACGAGCTTCGAGGATCAGGTGCTGCCCGAACTTAGAGCAGAGGAGATCGTCGATAGCCCTCTTCTGAAGGAGTTTCTGGCGGGTTTTTCCCCCAAGACCGATCCGCTGGAATTCATCGTCAATGAGAATCTGATTGATCGTGTGTCATGGCGTCCACGGGTCGCCGGAGTACTCCTCTTTGCACCGAATCCATCAGCGCTTGTGCCCAGGAAATGCGCAGTCAAGATCGTCCGCTACGAGACACGCGAAGACGACCCCGAGCGAGAGCACATGAAAGAGGTACTGACGATCGAAGGTCCCCTTCACAGCCTCATACACGGCACGGTTGACAAGATCACCGAGATAATGTCGTCGATCAATATCTGGACGACGACTGGCCTACGAACGGTTGCGTATCCGCCCGAAGCTATATGGGAGATCGTAGTGAATGCTCTCATCCACAGGGATTACTCGATTTCGGATGACGTACAGGTACGCATATACAATGACCGCATAGAGGTCGTTAGCCCAGGCAAGTTGCCCGGCTACGTGACAACCGACAACATTCTGGATGCTCGCTACGCTCGCAACTCCAAGATCGTGCGAACT